>NZ_CP189852.1:1268636-1902954 GCF_050235535.1 Aliinostoc sp. HNIBRCY26 | reverse complement strand
CTTCAAACAGATTATCCTTGACATTATCCAGATACTCCTGTGCGTCCTTCATGTCGCTTTGCCATTCCAGGAGTTGCCGTAACCAGGTAAACTTCTCATCACTGGTGGTTAGCTGACTGTTAGATCCACCCGTTTCCTTATACTTCCAATGGGCGGCGATCCCGTATTCTGCAATGCGGTGCATTTCCATTGTGCGAATCTGCACTTCTAAAGGACGACCGGTTAAACCTATAACTCCTGTATGCAACGATTGATAGCGGTTAGGTTTCGGTAAGCCGATATAGTCTTTAAATCTGCCGGGGATCGGGCGAAAAGCATCGTGGACTATCGCTAAAGCCCTGTAACAATCCTCATTCGTCTCCACAATAATGCGGAGGGCTGCTAAATCGTAAATTTCATGAAATTCTTTTTGCTGTCGCTGCATCTTTTGATAAATACTGTATAGATGCTTGGGACGACCACTAATATCTAAACAGCGAATCCCTGATTGGTGTAACCGTTCTTGTAAAGTTGCTGTGGCTTTGGCTAATTTTTCTTCCCGTGCATCCCGCTTTTCTGAAACGTGCTTTTGCATTTGTCGGAAAGCTTCAGGTTCTAAATACTTAAAAGCTAAATCTTCTAATTCCCACTTAATCCGCCAGATCCCCAAACGATTGGCTAAAGGTGCAAAGATATCTCGTGTTTCTTGGGCGGAACGGCGGCGGCTATCTTCTGACATATATTGCAGAGTTCGCATATTATGCAAACGGTCTGCTAATTTCACCACAATGACGCGGATATCTTGCGCCATCGCCAAAAACATTCGCCGAAAGTTTTCTGCTTGGCTTTCAGTCTTACTTTTGAAATTAATTTTAGAAAGCTTAGTGACACCTTCTACTAAACAGCGCACTTCCGCGCCAAAATGCTGTTCAATTTCTTCAATTGTGATATCTGTATCTTCAACTACATCATGAAGAAATCCAGCTGCTATCATAGCAGGACTACCTCCTAAATCACGCAGTAATCCGGCTACAGCCACAGGATGGCTGATGTATAGTTCCCCAGACTTACGATATTGACCTTTATGCAGCTGATAGGCAAAATCAAACGCCCGGCAAATTAAAGTGTTATCACTATGATGGACATCCTCTCCTTGCTTACCTTCGGCTGAATTTTCTCGCATACATTTCTTCAGCCAGTCGGGAAGGGAAATATCAGTTGGAGAACTTATCGCTATACTACTCATACAATAGGAACAGTGATCTGTGGGTTAAGTGAGAAATAGATGCAACTGACAGCATCACCACGAGTGATGTTGCTGTCTCAATGGAAAATAAAACTTGTCTTAATAGGATGATTCCCTATATGCCTATGGTACTCATCCACTCCGAGCTTTGATCAGCATAATCTACGAAAAAATGTAGATGGCAAACACAGCCTCAAAGCAAAGTTTGAGGCTGAGAACATCGAGGAAAGCGTAAGATGAATTATTGTAGAAGAAATTTTTCTTGAAACTAATACTATCCTAAATAGAAGTGAATGTCTTTAACTTCTGATAAATATCCCATCCTAGTCAACTTACTTGAACAATTGCATACAGATGTCACTAATCTTCAAGTAAGTACATCTGAATTAAAAGAGCGTATAAATGCCTTGCAAAATTTTTTTAGCGAAGAGATTGTCCCTTTAACAGTAGATGTCAGCTCACGAGTGCAATCTTACCATACAGAAATGAGCAAACAGCTGCGCTTGTTAGCAGTAGATGCCATGTTTTTGCAAGGGGCGCGGCAAACATCAACCGCACAAGCCAGAGTGAAAACAATTAGCGATCGCCTTTCTACTTTAATGCAATATTGCCAAGCCATACTGCAACAGGGAACACAATGAGGTGGAGGGCAGGGGGCAGGGGGAATTACTTATGCTTCATTTTTTGAGTTATAATTATGGGTTGAGCAAGAATAAAAATTATGACTACAGTTGTGATATTGCCCATATCAAATGCTAGTGGTGAAAAATGCTATCAAGCGATCGCAGGCGATAAGTCTTCTGTATGTAAAACTGCGGGACAGGCTCTAGATGCTTTAACTGCTGAGTTAGGTGAAACCGAATTTAGTGCTTTGTTGGTGATTCAAAGTTTTCGCCCTGATGAGTTCTTTAGTGCCGAACAGCAAAAACGCTTATCTGAACTGATGAGTTTATGGCGTACAGCACGCGACCAAGGAAAAGCACTGTCTTTTGAGGAACAAGCAGAATTAGATAGTCTTGTAGAGGCTGAACTTAAAGCTTCTGCAGCACGGACAGCATCTTTATTGCAGCAAATCAGCCCATGAATCCTTACTATAGTTTGGTTGCAGACCGGGCTAATCATCGCTGTGAATATTGTCATGCGCCTGAGTTGATTTTTAATCTTGCTTTTGAAGTTGAACACATCATTCCGCTTTCCATACAAGGTACGGATGCTGATTCCAATTTAGCCCTTGCTTGTCGCTCCTGTAATCTTCGCAAGGGAACTCGAATTAGTGGAAATGATCCCGAATCAAATACGGAGGTTCGCCTTTTTCATCCGCGACAAGATAAATGGAGTGATCATTTTTTAGCAGATATAGAATCGGGAAATATTCAAGGTATAAGTTCTATTGGTAGAGTCACTGTTGATGCTTTGGAAATGAACGGTCAGCCACAAATCATGGCGCGCCAACTATGGATTCGTTTAGGTATATTTCCATAGTTGAGTTATCTACTACTGGTAGTTAAATATTGCCAAGCCATACTGCAACAGGGGACACATTGAGCAGGGGGCAGGGGGAAAGGGTGTAAGGGTATGGGGGTGTAGGGGTAGAGAGGAAACATCAATGCCCCATGCCCAATGCCCCATGCCCCATTTTCTATGCCCTATACCCCCTAAATTTACGACGATTTACAAACATCAACATTCCAGCCGCACTGAGGAATAAAATCCAGCCGCCGGAGGATTCGGGGATGCTGGTTTTAAAAGGATTATTGGGTTTGGTGAGGTCTTCTTTCCCATTTTCTATTTTGCGGTCAAAGCGATCGCTTGCGGCTTCGGCTTCTTTGAGTAATTGTCTTTGTTCTTCGTTGACTAACACCAACATGGAAGAATAGGGGCTAACAATCTCGTACTTTTTAGCGATGGCGTGAATTGCATCTAAGCTTTCGAGGTTGTCTAGTTTAATTTTTTTACTCAAGCCTAAAATTAATTGTCGGGCGGCTAATGCTTGTAAATCTGTTGCGGGTTGAGAATTATTCGCTGTGGCTTTCTCCTGTTGTTGCAGATACCAAGCGTAACCATCAACTACACTCACCACAGAGTCCCCTAGTGCTAATTTTGTCGCAATGCGTGGTAATGCTTCTGCAATATCTTTGGCAACACCGCCGCCAGTATCTTGCAGAGATTTAATGATCCCATCGTTGTAAGCGGCGGGTAATCCCCCTAAATGTATCATCCATAAGGGTGCGGGTGAATTAACTACAGTTTTGTTACTGCGGGATAACTCATAACTGCCCTCATCGCTAATTAGTAACACGGCATCGTAGGCTGTATCACCACGCAGAGAGTTAAACTGAGTTAACATTTCTTGCGGCTGAATTGTGCCGTAAAAAATGGTTTTTTCAGGTTGAAATTGTTGAATATCATCTATTCTTTTAGCTGTTGCATCTTTAGCGACACTGATGTATAAATCGGCATCGTTATTAGTTAAATCTTTGTCAGCAAAGCCATGTTTGTTCAACCAATCCCAAGTTTGGGACAATTCTTTAAGATGATTTCCCATACTGCGGGAAGTATCTAAAACTAGGGCGATGCGTTTACCTTGCGGTAGAGAGTAATCTTTCAGTGATAAAGGCTTGATTGTGATGCGATCGCCATTATCTAAATTTACCTCATGCAGTGCAGGTTGTACCTTACCACTGGCAGGGATAAAACTTTCTAGCCAAGCATCATCTTTGAAATTAACCGCTTGATTGTTGCGGGTGCGTTTAGTGTCATTATTCCAGAAAATATTGCGTCTTTCTCCTAAATCTGGCATTGGCCAGCCTTTTTCTTGACCCATCACCTGATAAGTTAACCATAGGTGCATTTCCGTGGGTCGTGCTGCTTCACCAGGGAACTGCTGCACATCATTGGGAGGGATGGGAAAAGCCCGGAGGCGATAATGTCTTGGCCCTACTTGTTCTAATAAAGCTGGATCTACAGGGCGTTCTCTTCTAACTTGGGAATTATAAACTTTCTGGGCAGCACCACGGGGGGAAACTTTGAAGGGGAAACGTTTAGAAAGGTTGTTAGTATCGCCTAACCATAAACCGGTAATTACAGCACTTTCTGGTAGAGAAAAAGAGTAAAAAACTTCCTGCACTTCGGGAGTTTGGTTTTTGTAAACTTCGTATAACTCCACATCAGCCCAATCACCATGTTCTTTGACTGTAACTTGTTGTGATGCTAGCCATACTTTTTGGTCATTAATATTTAATAAACCAGCTTTGACTTCCTGTTGGTTAAAAGTAGATTGGATGGCGTGAGTAACGGCTATTTTCTCAGCTTTTTGGAGGGGAGTATCGAAAAATTCTGCATAGAGTTTTTCGGCTTTATCAGAATCTTTGCTTGTCCCTTGATACAAAAACGGCGACATGAAAAAGTTGTAGATGTTTTGCAGACTTTTTCCTGCTGATTTATCTAAACCCAAAACGTGCTGATACATAGCACTAATATGATTATTTTCTTCTCTACTGCTCAGATAGCGATAGGAAGACAAATAGGCGTTGACTAAGCCATCACGAATTTGATTTGATTGAGTGAGTATGGTTTGGCGATCGCTCTCATTTTTTGGACTATTTGCTAATAGAGAAAAAGCCAATACTTGCGGTTGGTTTTGTAAAGAGACAAAGGTAATAGCAAAGGCAATAAATACAGCAGTCGCACCAGATAACATTTTTTTATTGCCATAGTCTCTAGCAAAGTTCTTTAAAATCCTATAACCAGAATTTAAATACATTGCCGCTAGTACCGAAGGCATTAAAACAAATAAAGTGCCACTGAAAATAAACAGCAGAAGTGAAAGGCTCAAAAGCCATAAAGTGCCGAGTGAGTAAGGATCACTTAATATAGACCACAAACCTCCTAGCCACTCAAATCTGAGGAATGCTTGTAATAAGAATGCTGCTAGTGGCAAGGCATAAAATAGTAAAATCACACTCGCATAAATGCCAAATAGCAACATTAAAGTATGAGTTGCCATTTGCAGCCATTGCAGAGCATTTTTTCTACTAGGTGCATAACCCCAAAATAATTCCCCACAAAATGCCACAATACAAATACTAATTGTGACGAGAATCTGGGTACTAGCAGGTGTCAATTCTCGAATTACGAATAACCGCAGCAAACACAATAGAAATAATGGTGCTTCTACACCATAAAAGAATCGGATGAGTTGCAGGGGTTGTAGGAGTAAAAACTTACCGCCAATAATTGTCGAGATAGTGGGGACAGCAATTAAAGCAACTAGAGTTAGGGAAAATTCAACAGGAATCTGACCCTGTAAAGTGGCTTGGAATAATGGCACAGCTACCCAAGGCAGTATACCAAAATAGACAAGCGTTAAAAAGTTGAGATTCCATAGCCAGAATATGCCCTCAAAGGTTACGTTCCAGAAAGCCTTCATAGCCCAATGCCCTCCTGTTGGCAATCATTACTGCTGCTACAATATCGAGATGATGAATTCCTAATGTGTGAACAATAAATTACAATTTTGCTGGGAAGTCAGAATATAACTTTATAATTCCCTAAAAAGTGGATGTAAATCTCAACGCCAAGAGGTGCAGAGAAAGAATGTTGAGATGTTAATTGAGTGTTATCTGGGAAAAAATTTAATATGGGACTTGATGCAGTTGAATTGATTATGGGATGGGAAGCGGCTTTTGGGGTTGAAATCACAGATGATGAAGCTGTTAACCTGCAAACACCTCAAATGGCAATTAATCTTTTTTCTGCAAAGTTAGGTGCATCAAAAACTAGTGTAGGAGTATGTCCTACAATGCGTGTCTATTATTGTGTTCGCCAAGCTATTCATCAAGTTACTGGGTTGCAATGTCGCCAAATCACTCTCAATAATAATTTACGGAATTTACTACCCAAAAGGAATTTTCAGGAAACTTTAAGTGAAGTTTTTTCTGCTCTGAATATACAAAAACCACGCTCGTTTGGTCTGGGTGTAGGTATGTTTTTTAAACCTCTTACTGTCAGAGATTTAGTGAATTGGATCACAGCACACTATTCTGGCAATTTTATGAGAAAAGAGGAACTATGGACAGTTTGGCAAGTGAGTTCTATCGTGAGAGCAGTAATAAGAGATGTTACAGGAGTAACTCATTTTAATGATGCTCATGATTTCTACTATATTGGTATTAATTGAAAATTATTCTCTACAGTTATTAAGATACCTAGCCAAAATTTAGTTGAATATTTGCGCGCAGCTACTTTCAGGAATTTGATACACTAACTTAAATTTAAAATTATCCCGGCTAATGGCTTTGGGCTGGTAAATAAAACTATGGGTAAAGACTTATTTTGTATCGAAAATCTGCGTGTCGCCTATCCTCAACGTAGCGGTGAAGCACAAAGTTGGGCGATTGATGATGTATCTTTTACCCTACAACCAGGGGAAAGAATGGGGTTGGTGGGTGAATCTGGTTGTGGTAAGTCTACCTTGGGACGGGCGGCGATGCGCTTGTTACCAGCTTCTAGCCTTGTGGAAGGAAAGGTGACGTTTCAAGGAGAATCGGTGTTTGATTTAACACCCAACCAAATGCGGAAATTTCGAGGGGAAGCTGTAGCACTAATTTTCCAAGATCCCATGACTCGGCTTGATCCCTTAATGACGATTGGAAATCACTGTATTGAAACTCTACAGGCGCATTTACCGGAGTTATCAGCGAAGGAAGCCAAGGAAAAAGCATTGGCGACTTTAGAGAAGGTGAAGATTCCTGCTAGTCGGTGGAATCAGTACCCCCATGAGTTTAGCGGAGGAATGCGTCAGAGGGTAGCGATCGCCCTCGCCCTTCTGTTAAATCCTAAATTAATCGTCGCTGATGAACCGACTACCAGCTTAGATGTCACCGTTTCTGCCCAAATTTTACAAGAATTAACACGCCTTTGTAGTGAAGAAAATATGGCGTTGCTGTTAATTTCCCACGATTTAGCGATGGTGGCGGAATATTGCAGCCGCATTGGGGTGATGTACAACGGCAAAATGGTAGAGATGGGTACTACCGACGCAGTATTTAGAAATCCACAGCATGAGTATACGCGATCGCTCCTCCAAGCAGCATTACATATTCAATCTATCGATGAAGTAGGAACAGAAGACGTTTCCCAGTCTCCTCTCCCCAGTCCCCAGTCTCCCATTCTACGGGTGACAGAACTTAAACAGTATTACACTATCGAACCTAACTTTATCGAACGACTGTTTAAGGGTGAAAGTCAAACCATCAAAGCTGTAGATGGGATTAACTTGGAATTGTATCCGGGGGAAATTCTGGGATTAGTAGGTGAATCTGGATGCGGTAAAAGTACACTATCGCGGACAATTTTACAGTTAATTCGTCCCACATCAGGGAAAGTGGAATTTTTAGGACAAGATTTAACTAAATTATCGCGTCAGGAAATTCGCGCTTCCCGGCGACAAATTCAAATGGTATTTCAAGATCCTCATGCTTGTCTCAACCCAGCCATGACAGTGGGACAAAGTATAGGTGATCCCCTATTAATTCATAATTTAGCCGACGCAGCCAAAGCCAAAGAACAAGTTTTATGGATGTTAGAGAAAGTCGGCTTAACACCAGCAGAATTATATTATCAGCGTTATCCCTCAGACTTATCCGGTGGACAACAGCAACGAGTAGCGATCGCCCGTGCATTGATTACTCGTCCTAAACTAGTAATCTGCGACGAACCCGTAAGTATGTTAGATGCCAGTGTACAATCGCAAGTGCTGGATTTAATGTTGCAATTGAAAGCCGAGTTTGAGTTAACCTATTTGTTCATTACCCATGACTTATGGTTAGCGAGATTTTTGTGCGATCGCATCGCTGTCATGCACGGTGGTAAAATCGTCGAACTAGGTGCAACCAAAGAAATCTTCGCTAATCCTCAACATCCCTACACTCAAACCCTCCTAGCCGCCGCCCCCCTACTAGCAAAGACGTAAAATTAAACAATACAATTAATCTGTTGATTGTTGACTGTTGAATTTTGAATGTTGGTAGAGACAAAAATATCCATCCTGTCTCTACTAATAACTAATGACTATTGACTAATGACTATTGACTAATGACTATTGACTATTGACTAATGACTATTGACTAATGACTATTGACTATTGACCCTCAATTAATTTCACGTTTTCTTTGGTTGTTCCATACAGTTCCACAAATCTTTTAAAAAGTAACATATTTGCTTGCTTTGATACTCTGCTTAATTTAAAAGCACGTTCTATATCAATCTCTGCCAAATTACGCAAATAAGGCAAATCTTCAAATAGAGTTATGCAGGAAGCAAAATGCAATAAAATCTGCAATATCGGTTTTGGCCATTGGAGATCACTATAAATTTCGATGAATAATCTATGTTCTTTCTCAGTCAAAGGAAAAGCATAAAATATTACTATTATTCTTTTATTATCATAGACAGGAATACTCAATTCAATTGTGTGGGGAGTATGCAATATTAAATCAACCTCCACTATAGGCTGTCGCCAAATTCTCAAAGGATTAACAGGAGAATCTAAAAGAGTTTGAAACTTAATCATGCCGCCAATCATCGTCGGGCGAAAGTCACTAACTCGCAAAACTTTCAAGTTATTTAAACTAAAACTATGAACAGTTTCTAAATGTTTAAGATTCAATAAATGATAAATTTGACAGAGATAAGGAAAAGGCAAAATATATTCTTGGCTGATCATGTGCCTTTTCTTTAGCTCAAATCTATTCTCTTGAGATAAACACAAATATCCTTGATATTTAGTAATATCAATATCTGCGTCAAACTTTTCTTCTGGCTTTAAATATAGCCAAACTATAAAAAAGAAAGATGTTGTCAGCATCTGCACAATTTCCGTTACAGATACATAACCATCTGCTAATGCAGCCATACTTCTATCAGTTATCCCAAAAATCCAAGATGGAATCCCAAACAACCAAACTCCTCTTTTAAATCTATTGATAAATTGATATATTTCTATATCTATAGAAGTATCTACTTCTGCTCGCTCGCCATGATGATAATCTTTAGACATAAAAAGAGTTAATCAAAATAAATGTTTAGCTATTACATTGATGCTAAAAACTAATAATCACGATTAACTCTATCTATAGTAGAAATTCAAGTAAGATTCTTTGTGTTTATCCAGTAAAATCAAGTCGATCAGAGTAGAACCTAAGAAAGATAATTCACCACGATTCTTTTTAAAATCATCAATATAGGAATATGGTTTAATTCCTGAAATTGTTTGCGTAAAAAGGCAACAGGGAATGGAAAACGAGAATTAATAATTAATCAAAGTTTACCCAGTTTTATAGAAATCAAACATGAATCATATATAAAAAATTCAGTTAAAAATAATTGCTGTTAACCTAAAAATTTCCCAATCATCTCTGAGGTTTGTCGGATGCTAATAGTTAACTGTCATCAAGCAATAGCAAAATAATCAAATTAAATTTTAGCTAATAGCAATTGATTTTTATAACCTAGTTTGTAGTAAGGGCTTTAGCCCTAGTTTTTAAGAAACTTAAATGCACATTCGTCTACCATCTATTTTGATCACAAAATCGGGATGTAGTGTAGTGTATTTCTGGTTTTTCTTCCGTCCGGCAATTATTTGTATAAAACATAGAATTATTACTGGGAACAATGTATTATTTGTGAATGTTTTATCTACATCCTCTTGAACCCGGTAGCAATGAGCATCCGTCATGCAACTGAAAGTGATTTACCAGCGATCGTCGCTATTTATAATGCAGCGATTCCCAACCGCCTCGCCACTGCTGACTTAGAACCCGTATCTGTGGAAAGTCGTCGCGCCTGGTTTCAGGGGCGATCGCCTAACTTCCGCCCCTTATGGGTAATCGAACAAAAGGGAGTCATCGCCGGTTGGCTGAGTTTTCAGTCATTTTACGGACGACCAGCTTATCACGCTACTGCCGAAATTAGCATTTATATAGCCCCAACTTTTCATCGATGCGGTTTAGGGAAGCAACTGTTAGCCACAGCCATCCACGAAAGCCCCAAGTTAGGTTTAAAAACTCTGTTGGGTTATATCTTTGCTCATAATCAACCCAGTTTAAACCTGTTTCAATCTTTTGGTTTTCAAAAGTGGGGACATTTACCCCAAGTTGCAGAACTAGATGGTGTAGAACGAGACTTGGTAATTATGGGATTACGAATTTAGTTATTTGATAGTGTCAATTTGAGATTTGAAATTTTAAAAATTATTTCTTGGTATTTATTGAGAATATCAAGATAAGATTTAATTTTTATAGGAATAGGAACAAAGTTAAAAATCAACCATCTAAAATATTCGCTGACACCATAAAAATCTTAAATCCAGAAGGGATTGAAATTACCGTAATTATTTTTCATGAATTTGTATAAAACTATCACGACACTAAAAAATCCTTTATCTACCTCTACTGAAGAACTTTCTTGGAAACAAATTGCTTTACCTTTAATTTTAAGTATAGGATTTTCTCTATTCTATAGCTTTCTAGCACTACAAAAAGGCTTGAGAACCGCCTATGTGGCTCAAGATGATGCCAGAGAATATGTATTTTGGATGCAAAAATTTGTAGACCCAGAATTATTTCAGCATGATTTGATTGCCGATTATTTCCAATCAATTACACCTTGGGGATATGCCAGTTTATATAAAATCATGGCGTATTTCGGTGTTGAGCCACTACTTCTAAGTAAAATCATCCCGACTTTTTTGGGTTTAATTATTACTATTTATTGCTTTTACTTATGTATTAAAATTTTCCCTTTCCCTGGGGCGGCGTTTCTCATCACTTTACTTTTAAATCAAAGTCTTTGGTTTAAATCTGACTTGGTTTCTGCTACACCTAAGTCTTTTTTTACACCAATATTTTTAGCTTTTATATACTATTTAATTACTGGTTCTTGGTTAAATCTCTGCCTATTAATCATCTTAGCAGGATTGTTTTACCCTCCCTTAATACTCATCTGTTTAGGCATTTTATTAATAAGATTACGTGATCATTATTTATGGGTGATGGCAATTACAGGGTTAGCATTTCTCGTTATGTTACCCTACATCTTAAATTCTGCCCAATTCGGCCCAGTGGTGACAGCTACTCAAGCTTTCAAAATGCCAGAACTTTGGCCAGGAGGGCGACATCCTTTTTTTCACCCCAATCCTTTACGATTTTGGCTGATTGGACAACATAGCGGCATTTTACCGCCATTAATGCCGCCTTTGATTTGGTTGGGGTTGTTTTTTCCTCTATTGAGGCGAAAGGTTCACAAGTTCCCTTTGATGAATTTGGTGAATCCACAAGCCAAAATATTGTCACAAATTATTATCGTTTCGTTGACTCTATTTTTCACTGCCCATGCTGTCATACTCAAATTATTTTTCCCGACTCGCTACACAATACACACCTTCCGCATTGTAATGGCGATCGCAGCTGGTATGACCTTAGCTGTAATCTTAGATTGTTTACTGCGGACTTATCGGCAAAAACATCAATCTTGGCGACTAGGATTAGCAATCACTTTAACGTCAGTTTTGTTGCTGTACCCCCATCTTTCAGGACGCTTTCCCACTACAGATTATAGAGCCTCGACGGCATCAGCATTGTATGAATATCTCCAACAGCAACCCAAAGATAGTTTAATTGCGACTCTCTCAGATGAAGCAGACAATATCCCGACTTTCGCCCAAAGACCTATTTTAGTGGGCAGAGAATATGCACTACCATTTCATTTAGGTTATTACACTCAAATTCGCCAACGGACTATAGATTTAATTCAGGCTCAATATAGCCCAGATTTAACATCAGCAAAACAACTAATTCAAAAATATGGTGTTGATTTTTGGTTAGTGGAAACTACATCATTTAAAGTGGAATATCTCACGAGTAAGACTTGGCTAAAAAGCTTTCAGCCAGTATTTACGGCAACTGTCAATAATTTATCCTCAGAAAAGACTCCTGCATTAGCGACGGTAACTAAAGCTTGTGCAGTGGTGGAAACAGAAAACTTTTTACTGTTAAAAGCCGAATGTATTATTAATTGGTAAAAAATCCCCAAATAATTGCACAATAAATGCAGTTCATCTGGTGACTACCGAGACATGGCAACTAAACTTGCTGAGGCACAAAATTTAATTTCTGACCTGATTTCCCGCTACTCATCCCATGTAGATTACCTGATGATTCGCATAGAGGAAGCAGAAGGAACAGATATCTTGTTGCGTGGCGACAAAGTGGAAACCCTCAGTGAGGGAATCTCCGTTGGGGGACATATCCGCGCTTGTTATAAAGGTGGCTGGGGATTAAGCAGTTTTAATCAGCTTTCTACCGTCCAAGAAAGAATCGAAGAAGCGATCGCAGCTGCGAAAATGGTAGGTGATGAAAAAACTTTACTTGCTCCTATCAAACCAGTACAAGCAGTATGCAGCCTACCCCTAACTGGGAAAAATCCGCGCCAAATTCCCCTCGCCCAGAAAAAAGAGTTATGCGATCGCTATACTGAATTACTAAAAAGCGTAGATCATCGGATTACCACCACCTCAGTCCGTTATAGTGACAGTTCCCAACGCGTCATCCTCGCTACCTCAGAAGGTACTCTCATCAGTCAATCTTGGGTGGATATGGAAATGCGTTTTGCGGCGACAGCTAAAAATGGCGAAACTGTGCAGACAGGTAGAGAAACTACAGGTTCTCGTAAAGCCTACGAAGATTTAGTTAATTTAGATACACAAGTTAAAAGTGCCGCCCAGAGGGCTGTTGCTGCCTTATCTCTACCATCCGTTAAAGGTAATACCTACACCGTAGTTATAGATCCCATACTCACAGGCTTATTTGTTCATGAAGCCTTTGGACATCTTTCGGAAGCTGATATGGCTTACGAAAACCCCGATTTATTAGAAGTTATGACCATCGGACGGCAGTTTGGCCCCGAAGAGTTGCAAATATTTGATGGTGCAGCCCCAGAAGGCCATCGGGGCAGTTACTTTTATGATGATGAAGGCACACCAGCCACCACCACCCAACTCATTAAAGACGGGATTTTAGTCGGGAGATTGCATTCCCGTGAAACCGCAGGTAAATTAGCGGAAACTCCTACAGGTAACGCACGCTGTCTCAATTATCACTATACCCCAATCGTCAGAATGACGAATACTTGGATTGAAAGGGGTGAAACACCAGTAGCAGATTTATTTACTGGTATCAAAGAAGGAGTCTATGCCCGCAATTGGCTAGGTGGCATGACTAACGGGGAAATGTTCACCTTTAGCGCAGGGGAAGCGTGGATGATTAGAAATGGTCAAATAGCCGAACCAGTTAAAGATGTGACGCTTTCGGGTAACGTGTTTCAAACCTTAGCAGATATTGAAGCCATTGGTGATGATTTTCACTGGGATGAGTCCGGTGGTTGTGGGAAAGGTGGACAGAATGGTTTACCTGTAGGTTGTGGCGGCCCTAGTCTGCGAATTCGGGATGTGGTTGTAGGTGGAGAGATTTAAGGACTATCAACTCAAAAATATCGCTTGGGTGAGGAGATGCAGGGGAAGCAGGGGAGGAAAAATATATCGAATCCCATCACTCACCCTGAATTACTTTCAATATTGCTTTTAAAGAGGAAGGAAGATTAAATTCAGCGTTACTAGTTGCACTAGATAATCGTAATTACACAGAGTTATAAATACAAATATTCAATTAAACTGTCTTTCAAATATCCTAATAATTCACAATATGCCAAAAGTATATCGCAATGCTGGACAAAATGTCCGAGAACTGGCTCTAAAAAGAAGATTAAAGGCGATTTCTTTATTTGTATCTGCGGCATTAATCACTATTTTTCCTAATGTTTTAGTATCGATTTTTAATAATTTTCTCAAACAACTGCCATCTTTGAATTCATCTGCAACACCTAAAATACAATTGCCTAGTTTACTTTATATTCTTTTCATATTTGTAGCTTTAGGATTAGTATTTAATGGTGTCAATCTTTGGAAAATGGCAAATCGTGCTGATCAAGGTGCCGCAGGGGAAGAGAATATCGCCAAATCATTAAATATATTAACAAAAACTGGTTGGCGAATTGAGTATGGCACTTTGTTGGGTAATGGTTTAGGAGATGCAGATATTATTTGCACTTCCCCCCAAAGTAAAACTTATGTAATTGATGTCAAATCTCATCGGGGGGAAATCATTACAGATGGAAAATACATATCACGAAAAATGGGCAAAGTTAATCATCAATTTGAAAAAGATTTTCTAGAAATGGTAATGAAACAAGCTTTACAAGTAAAAAAACAGAAACAATTGAATTTTGTCACACCAATCGTTGCTTTTTCTCAAGCTAAAGTCTCATTACCTTTAGAGAAAATCAGAGGAGTATATGTAGTTGATAAATTGAATTTAGTTACATTGCTCAAATCTTTAGGGTGAAAATCAAATCAAATTTGGCTAATTATCCCAACTCACAAAAAAATATAATACAGATGCCAAGGCTAAAAGCTATTTTGGTTTTACTGCTTCAATGAGATAATTTTTAAATGGTATTTGCTAGGAGAATATCCTAAAATACGGGTAGCGACCATATTAAATGGCGTGTTCAATTACAAACAAAACTATGATGAACTGGAAAATTGAGCAAGCCCAACAGCAGTTATCTCAACTGATCCAAGATGCGATCGCAGAGCCTCAACTGATTTACAATCAGGATCAACTTGTTGCTGCTGTGATAGAACCGGAATTATTTCAAGAATTCCTAAAATGGAAACACCAACATCATCAAAACTCCCTAGCTGACACCTTTGCTGAATTACGTCAAATCTGTATAGAGGAAGACTACAGCCTAGAAGTTCCTCCTAGAGAGGATCGATTCAATCCGTTGAGCAATTGATACTGTGGCTTAGAATATCTACTTAGTTTGAAAAATATTCTGCACCATTTTCTTATCTGTACGAGCAGCAACTTGATCTAACTCGGCAATTTCCCCAGCATCTAATTGCCAACCCAACGCACCAAGATTATCTTGTGCTTGAGTCACAGATTTTGCTCCAGGAATGGGAATTGTTCCCTTACAGATGCACCAGTTAATGGCGACTTGGGACATAGTTTTATTTCTCGATGTGGCTATAGCTTGTAAACAGGTTAACAGCGATCGCGCTCCTGGTAGTAATTGTCTAAACAATAAACCCCTGATACCTTTAGGGTAAGGGTTATTTTCGGAATATTTCCCTGTTAATATGCCCAACGCCAAAGGACTGTAGGCTATTAGCTGTATACCCAGTTCATCGCAAACCGCCTTTAACCCCAATTCCGTAACGGGATATGTTGATAGCAGTGAGTATTGTACCTGCAAAGTTTTAATTGGTACTCCCCGCGCTGCAAACTTTTGATGTACACGCCGCAGTCGTTTAGTACCGTAATTCGATAACCCCACACCCTTGACTACACCCTGTTCATACAAGTCTGCTAAACCATCTAAAAGCCCTTCTTCTTGCCAAGGTGCATAATTTGCCGTTGACCAGTGCATCTGCACTAAATCCACATTTCGCCCCAAGCGGCGCGCTGAGGCGTTGCAAGCTTGAATCATCGACTGGCGTGTCCATCGCCAAGGATATGCAGCTAATTTCGTAGCAATGCAGATATGCTCTTGATTTACGCCTTGATATGTGCGAGAAAACTTTCCTAACAGTAACTCACTGCGTCCTTGCAAGCGTCCTGTTCCGTAAGAGTCGCCAGTATCAAACAGCGTCACACCATGACTCACACACAGGTTAAACACCGCTTGCAACTGGTCATCCATGCTTTCGTCATATCCCCAAAGCAGTTGATTTCCCCAAGCCCAAGTGCCGCAGCCCATTTGTGGTAAAAATAATTCTGGTTGAGATTGCATATGGTCAATAGTCAATGGTCATTAGTCAATAGTCAATAGTCATTAGTCATTAGTCATTAGTCATTAGTCATTAGTTATTAGTCATTAGTCATTAGCTATTAATAACTTCTCCCTTGTCTTCCTTGTCTCCCCTGCACCCTGCACCCTGCACCCCTGCCTAAATAACCAGCCATGCTACTAAGCCCCAAAAAGGGATAAATCTCAGCCAGCGTTTTTGACTGGTTGGTGGTTCAATGTCGCCGAGTAGAATGGCTTGGAAAATGGTAAAGCAAACTAAATCTACACAAAAGGCAATAGTTAGGCGATCGCTCATTAATTGCTGTACAAAATAATTGGCTCTTTGTGTCAAGTCGCCAAATTCTGGTCTAGCAATTACAGCCCAAATTAAGGCAATAATCCCGACAATTAAGCCTATAATGCCAAAAATCCTTTTTAGCAAACCTGGATTTGACTTCTTCTCCTCCAAAATTACTGGATTTGTGGCTCTCACCGCCATATAGGGAATTAAAAAAGTATTAGTCAGGAACATCGCCAAAGACCAAATTAATAACTTGGGTGTATTGCGCCCCCTAGTATCAGCAAACATCACAGGTAAAAACATCAACATCCAAGCTTCAGCAAAGTTAAACAGCGACTCTATCCAAGGATGGGACACTAATTCCGGCACATTTCCCAAACCCAGAAGATGTAAAATCGGCACAATAAAAAAGAAATTGATCGATTCATGCCAAATTTCTTGTAAAGTCTGGGGTTGAATTGCCCACACTGGTTCACCTGGTAATAACTGTCCTGGGGGAGACAACAACAAGACATATACGTATATTGCTGCCGTTATCCACAGCAGTTTTGAGGTGAGATTTTGCGATTCTTGTTGTTGCTGGTTGGATTGTGCCATTGTGTATGCTGAAAAATTTGAGCATAGACTTTATTTAATCAGAATAATGGCTCTTGTAATTGGAGTCAGAATTTTCGTCTTGACTACCACCCAGTAAGGAAAATTAACTAAGCTAAGTTCATGTCATCTCAAACAGCACGGAAATAGTTATGACTACTGAGATCAACTTGCAGGCTAATCTATTCAATCATCTCAATAACGAGCAAATACAAGCAGAACCAGAGGTATTCCAATGGACGAAGCAGTGGTATCCAGTAGCCGTTGTGGAATATCTTGATCCTTCACGCCCTCACGCAATGCAACTATTAGGTCAGGATATCGTGTTATGGCGAGATAGCGCAGGTAAATGGCGTTGCTTTGAAGATGTCTGTCCCCATCGACTTGTTCCCCTGTCTCAAGGACGGGTAGAAGCGGACGGAACATTGTTATGTGCTTACCATGCTTGGCGATTTGATGGTCAAGGTAAATGTGTCAGTATTCCCCAGTCTATAGACCAGCAAACCGAAGTCAAGAACTGCAAAAACCCCAAATCCTGCGCTATCGTCTATCCCACCCAAGAAAATCAAGGTTTATTATGGGTATGGGCAGAATCTGGAGAACAAGCGCAAGAAGAAAGCCAACTGCGAAAACCACGTCTGGTTCCCGAATTAGAAGAAAAATCAGACCAAGTGGTGCAGTTATTTTGGAATTTCCGTGATTTGCCCTATGGATGGGATTATTTTATGGAAAATGTTGCCGATCCTGCCCACGTACCAGTTTCCCATCATGGGATTGTAGGCGATCGCTACAAAGATGCCAAATATTATGACATGATTCCTGTCCGTAAAATATCCACCCAAGAAGGCTTTGCTTTTGAAATTCAACCGACATCCGGCAATATTGAACAAGCAATTCACGACTTCCAGCCACCTTGTCACATGAGGATTGTTTCTTTTCCCAAAGATGGAGGTAAGTTCATTTTAGCTTTGTATGCTACACCCACCCGTCCAGGCTGGTGTCGTCACATTGGTTGTCAAGTTTTGGTCAAAAATCCCCAAGGTAAAACACCTCCAGGTTTATCAATTTTTGCCCTTCCCTTACCTACTTGGTTGGGTCATGTCTTAGCATCCTTATTTTTGCATCAGGACATGGTTTTCTTACATTACCAGGAAAAATTTATCTCCCAAAGAAGACCCGGTAAATGGCTTAATTCCGTATTTACACCGAATCCCCAAGACAAAATGGTGATTACATTCCGCCAATGGCTAGAGAAACGTGCCGGTGGTGGTATTCCTTGGGCGGAAGGCTACAGCCGTGATTTAGCTTTAGGAGAAACAGAACCACAACAGTTATTTGATGTCTGGAAAACCCATACGCAACACTGCACAGTTTGCCAAAATGCCCTTACTAACATCAATCGCTTGAAAGTATCAGCTTATATAGTGGCGGCTGTATTGTGCCTATTAGCAGTGATGATAGATGCACGCATGGTAGCAACACAAGCGGCATTAGCACAATCTTTAGCAGTGCTTCCACCGTTAGGTTTTTGGCTAGCACTGGGAGGCGGAGTCTTGTTTGCAGTTGTGGGATATTTATTGCAGAAATTCAGCCGACTATTTTATGTTTATGAATTTCAACACTTTCGCAATCCTTAAATAGAATTTACACTCCTGCCATCTTAAAAACACTTACTTAGGTAATAGCAGTAATAACTGCGATCGCCAAACTGTGATTTTCCTTGCCAGTACCTACGTGCTAACACAGTAACATCAGTTCTACAAGGAAAAAGCACTAAAAAACCCTATTTTATTTAACTTTCAGCCCCTAAACCCCAACACCCAATCCCCAGTCCCTCATCCCCTAGCGTATTAATTTCTTGAAGTTTGTTCTCAAAACTTGCCTGATACCACTTAATCGTGTTAGGAATCGCACAGAAGGAAGTTGAAGTAGCTAAATACGAGTTATCCAAGTTAGAACAATGAACGCACTAACTTTACAGTGGTATGATGCCGGTCAAAATCACACTCAGCAAATATACGAACAACAGCCAAGTAAAAAACCTGGTACTATCCGCATCGGTAGAGATCAATCCCAATGCGACATTGTTCTAATTCCTGGGACTGTATCTCGTCTGCACGTAGAAATCTTTTTTAACTCTCAGCAACAAAGTTTTTACATCAGAAATTTACAGCCAAACAATCCCCCCTTAGTTGATGGACAGCAACTCATCCAAGGTGAAAGACCAATCAACCAAGGTAGCGTTATCCACTTAGGTCAAGTACAACTGCAAGTAGTTGCTGTCAATATTAATTCCATGCCAGCAACAATTATCAATCCAGTCCAACCAACTTCGCCACCTGTACAGCCACAGCAACCTGTGTACCAAAATAGACAAGTTACCCCTCTAGGGCAACCACAGCAACCAGCCCATCAAAATAAACCAGTAACTCCTCTAGGGCAACCACAGCAACCTGTGTACCAAAATAGACAGGTAACTCCCATAGGACAACCACAACCACCAGCAAATCAACAGTTTACCCCTCCTGTACACAATCATCCTCCAGTTCAAGGAAATTACGGCTTAGAGTGTCCCAAATGCCATAAAGTTTCCCCAGTGGAAAACTTACAAGTAGGTTGTCCTTGGTGTGGTACATCCCTAGCAGCCGCAGTCAGTGTGCTGGTAGCACCAGGGAATTGATCGTGGGGGCAGGGGGCTAATCAATTCAAAATTCAAAATTCAAAATTCAAAATTAGAGATTTTGTTCCCTGTTGCCTGTTCCCTAATGACTAATAACTATTGACTATTGACTATTGACTATTGACTATTGACTATTGACTATTGACCAATGACTAACCAACAAATTCAACTCTCTTGGGAAGACCCCACGACAGGGGAACGGCGAGAACCAACATTAAATCCACCTATCGCCTTTGGTCGAGAATTTGCGCGTTTACCAGCAGAATTGAATGGCCAAAATGTGGCTCGAATGCTGTTGAATAGTAGCCAAGTATCGCGCTACCACGCTTTGATTACTTGGGAAAATCATCAATTAGTAGTCATTGACCAAGGTAGTGTCAATGGGGTGCTAGTTAACGGTCAAAGGCAGCCGCGTAGTGTGATTAACAATGGTGATACATTGCAAATCGGCCCCTACATCATCTCAGTCACCTTTGCTAACAACACCACTGTACCAACTCAAGCGGTTACTAGCTCTCCATCCATCATTCAATTTAACCCTAACACTAATCTCCCTGAACCCAGCTTACCGGCTGCCCCTCCAATTACACCGTTGGGCAGTAATTTTCCACCCCCAGCATTTCAATCACAACAGGTAGTTGTACAAGCAGTCCACGCTACTGGTTTACCTGTAGATGAATGTGACTATTTAGCCGTGGGCGCGGGACTAGGAAGTTTTATTTGGTCGGATTTATTGAGAATTAGCGGTGTCCGGGCAGAAAAAATCATGGCATTGGGGTTAGAACCAGAACCTTACGCCCGTTATAAGCGTTTGTGTTTGAACTCCCAAATACCTTTACACGAAAGACTGCGTTCTAATTCTGATTCTTGTCCTGACAATATTTGGGGTTGGCCTAGCTATGCCTGGCGAGAAGCCTGGCGTGATTTAGGTCATGGTAAGTTCAACACAGCATTTAAGTATTTGTGGCAAGTTTTTGGAGAACCAACCCTTGTTGAAACTTATACTCCCCGTGCGGGTAATGTGTTCGATTCCATTGACAGAGAAGCCAAGCGTATCGGCTGGGATCAAATATATCGTTATGGACGAGTTAGAGCCATTCGTAAAACCGATGATGGTCGGTATTGTGTAGCTTATTCACGCGGACAAGGGAATCACGCTTTTTTAGTTACTAGATATTTACACTTAGCTACAGGGTATCCAGCAATTCAATTTCTCCCGGATTTGCAAGCTTATAGAGAAAAATATCAAGATTTTAAATCCGTCGTGAATGCTTATGAAGCACACGATCATGTATATGAACAATTAGAACGTCAAGGCGGAACCGTATTAATTCGTGGACGGGGAATTGTAGCTTCCAGAATCGTGCAGCGTATTTATGAAGCCAGACGTAAAAACAATAAGATTACAGTTTTGCATTTAATGCGATCGCCTAAACCCCAAGGTAACAAATTTGACAAAGCCCAACGTTCAGTCAAAAATCATTACGAGTTCCAACCCTTCAACTGGCCTAAATCCTGTTGGAGTGGAGAACTACGCGTCATGTTAGAACAAGCCACACCAGACGAACGTCAACGCCTACTCACAGACTGGGGAGGAACAACCACCGCCGACCGTCAAGACTGGCAAAAAATCACGGAAGATGGTCTAAAAGAGGGTTGGTATCAAATTACTTTTGGGGATGTATTAACGGTAGAAAGAGACGCACAAAACCGCACCATTACCCAAATCCAGGAAAAAGGCTTTGGTCAAATGAAATTAACTGCCGACTTTATTGTTGATGCTACCGGTTTAGATGCCAAAGTCCACGCTAACCCCCTGCTAGATGATTTAGTGAAGCATTACAACCTACCCCTCAATTTCATGGGACGCTTGGCTGTCGCCAACAACTTTGAAATTCCAGAAATGCGAAATGGCAAAGGTCAAATGTATGTAGCCGGTGCAATAACCCTTGGCGGCCCCTATGCAGCCGTTGATAGCTTTTTGGGCTTGCAATACTCCGCCTTAGTTTCCGTCGATGGACTCGCCACCGCCCGCGCCCCAGGAGTAAGTCGTTTAAACCCCTTCAGTTCCTTTGGACAATGGTTAAAGTGGGTTTTCAATCAATCGCCATAGGTAGTTATTAGTCATTAGTCATTAGGGAACAGGGAACAGGGAACGGGGAACAGGGAACAGGGAACAGTTGTTCTCATTTCCTACCTTGTCTACCTTGTCTCCTTTTCCCCAGTCCCAAGAAAAGTAAAAAGGCAAAAGAATCTTTTCCTTTCTTTTTACTTTTGCCTTTTGCCTTTTACCTTTTGCCTTTATCCCCAATCCCCACAATGAATCAAACTCCAGATAATCCTTTCTACAAACTGAAGGTTCGTTACCTATTTTGGCAGTTTGTAGTTATATCTTTTGCTATTGGATTCGTACAAGGCATAGTACAGGAAGCTACTAGAGAAAAATTTGATAGTCAAGCTTTAACACTAGTTCTCTATGTGGTTATAGTTATTTCACTGTCTCTGTGGACATGGGTAGATTTTGTCCGTGCGGGTGTGAATCTCAAATGCTTAATCGGGAATATTCCTAGAAATTACAAATGGTTATCAGCACTAGGCTTGGTTTTGTTGATGATTATTTTTTCTATCAGTGCCTATCTGGTATCATTTTCCGTCATATCATTTGTAGCACCTACTTTTATTGAAAGCGTGCTGCGTCAAGCTGCAAATGATCCCGGCCCAGATATTTCTGCACCCCTATTTCAAAATTTGCTAGGAATTATAGTTTATGTAGTTGTAGCCCCAATCACCGAAGAATTCCTTTTTCGGGGGTTTATTCTGCAACGTTGGGCTGTTAAATGGGGGATTCGTTCCGCTTTGGTGGTTTCTTCCGTCTTGTTTGGATTTTTACACGCTAACTTCGTAGGATTAACGGTGTTTGGTCTGGTTATGGGAGTTTTGTACATCAAAACGCGATCGCTCATCGTACCCATTGTCTGTCATGCCTTTAATAATTTGATTGCATCAGGAATGGGATTTTTATCTGGTCAAGCCGAAACTATGACTACATCAGCTGTTAACTCTCTAGAACAATTGCGTTCTGGTTGGTGGGTAGGAGTTTTATTAATGTGCATCTCATTACCTTTTTTACTGCGTTTCCTCAAGCGGAATTGGCCACAGAAAGATACACGATTGCCGTATTTAACTAACCTTCACGCCCTAGAAAGTTGAAAGGCGATCGCAAAAAATACAAAAATATACTGTTTAATAGTGTAGAAATGTATAGAATCTTGTAAAAATATAAAATAACTGCCTTTTTAAAATGCAAACATTACCAGTTCCTTCCTCAATGCAGCTGTCTTTATCACCAAATCAATGTCAGCCTTTGAAGATTGTCGCACTGGGGGATAGTTTAGTATATGGCTTTGGCGACCCCAAAAACGGTGGCTGGGTAGAGCAATTACGGCGTTTGTGGATGTTACCCGAAAGTTCTGGTCATGTCCTGTATAATTTGGGCGTAAGAGGCGATCGCACCCAGCAAGTAGCACAAAGATTAGAAGTAGAATTTCGTCATCGTGGCGAACTGCGAAATCGCGTCCCCGATTTAATTATCCTCTCCGTAGGAGTTAACGATTGTCCCCGTCTCGGCCGTCCTGACGGCAAACATTATACAGAATTTAATATATTTGAATCACAAATCGCTGCCCTACTAGATCAAGCACAGCAACTGTGTCCGGTACTATTTGTAGGTATGATTCCCGTCAATGAAGCAAAGATGCCCTTTCTAGACTGTTTTTACTATAATCATGCTGATCAATATCGTTACAAAGAAGCCACACGCCTAGCCTGTCACCAAAGACAAATTCCCTATTTAGACATTTTTGATCACTGGATGGCACACACAGAAACTTGGCGCAATCAGCGTTTAAGTTTAGACGGACTCCATCCCAACACTTTAGGTTATCAAACTTTGCTAGAAGAAGTTATAAATTGGGAAGCCTTAGCAACTTATCACACCCAACCTCAGTATCAACTGGTAGATTAGGGCGTGGGAACTTGGGGGGATGAGGTAGACAAGGTAGACAAGGAGGAAGAATTCTTAATAACTAATGACTAATGACTAATGACTAATAACTATTGACTATTGACTAATAACTATTGACTATTGACTATTGACTATCTACTATGACTCCTACTCTTTTAGGTCGTTGGCAAACTCGGTTATTACTACTGGCTACCGTCGGTGTAATAGTATCTTTACCTTTTGTATTTGGTATAGTTAACCCTAATGCTACGGGTGCTATCTATTTTTGGGTACTTGGTTATGTCGCCGTCTTTGGTTTAGTGTGGGACATAATCTATAACTTTTTACAAAAGTTTCGATGGGATAGAGACTGGCCTGCTGCTTATCAACTCCTGGCTGGTATTTGGGAATTAATCTTTGTTGGCTGTGGAGTTAAAATCTTTGGTTTTTTACCAGTTCCTGTCCCTAAAGAATTCATTCCCATAGACACTTTTTTATTACATTACAGTGTCGTCTGGCTATCTGTTTTTATTGCATCCCAAAGCATCATGCGAATTTTGTTTCCTCGTTCGCGATTTCGAGGTGGACAATGGCTGTAAACATTTAATTTATGTCAGAAAAATTAATTGCGATTTCAGCTTCAGAAGCACCAGCTAGAACCAAGGCTTCCAATTATCCCGAACCGTTTGCATCACGCATGGTAGGTAGGGAAAAACACCCCCTTGGCGACTTATTTGGCTTGAAAAACTTTGGTGTTAATTTAACAAGATTAGCTCCCCGCGCCATCTCAGCCCTACGTCACGCTCACACCAAGCAAGATGAATTTGTGTATATACTCCAAGGGTATCCCACGCTATACACTGATGAAGGTCGTACACAACTTTCTCCCGGTATGTGTGCTGGGTTTAAAGCTGGTACTGGGAATAGTCATCATCTGATCAACGAAACATCTGAGGATGTTGTTTACTTGGAAATTGGGGACAGAACACCAGGAGATGAAGGAAGTTATCCCGATGATGACCTCATAGCCGTGCTAGAAAATGGTAAGTGGAAATTTACCCACAAAGACGGTACACCTTACTAATGGTTGTTACATCAATGTGGGATGAATTAAGCCTTTTTCACATTGTTAACCAGTGATTTTTTGCATCTAACCTGCGGGTTCCGCTTTAGCTCAATTTACGTTAGATTCACACCAATAATAGCAATAACAAAATCCCCAACTTTTTCCGAAATCGGGGATTTTGGTTTTTTAAATTGAAAAAACTACATCCACTCTCATAGTAGCCAGTTATTAAAACCACTAAAGTGTATTCTTGTGTGCTTATTAACTACTGATAACAAGTTTACAACAATTAACATTAAACTCCAGCGCAAAGCATCATAAATTAACTACTAAGCTTGACATTATGACTCACTTGCAGAATCATCTTAGGGAAACCAGGTAGTGTCTCTTGAGGAAACTATGCACACAGTAATTCTCGTTCTGGTTGAAGTGTTAATTGTCATTTGTCTATCTCGATTAGTAGGATTACTATTCAAATCAATTAAACAACCTTTAGTAATTGGTGAGATTGTGGCTGGGATTATGCTCGGACCCTCATTATTGGGTTTACTTGCTCCCCAATTATCAGCTACTTTGTTTCCGCCAGAAACTCTACCTTTTTTGAACGTTTTATCTCAGGTGGGACTAATATTTTTCATGTTTTTGATTGGGTTGGAACTCAATCCTAAATATCTCAGTGGACAGTTAGAAGTGGCAGTTTTAACTTCTCATGTCAGTATTTTAGTCCCTTTTTCTCTCGGCACATTATTATCGTTACTTTTGTATCCTCTAGTTTCTAATGCTAGTGTTTCTTTTACTGCCTTTGCTCTATTTTTAGGTGCGGCAATGTCAATTACAGCCTTTCCTGTATTGGCGCGGATTATTACAGAAAATAACTTGCAAGGAACGCGTTTAGGAACACTGGCGTTAACTTGTGCGGCGGTAGACGATGTTACAGCTTGGTGTTTACTGGCAGTAGCGATCGCTGTAGCTAGAACTGGTAACATCATAGGTGCATTGCCAACAATTTTGGAAAGTTTCATTTATATTGCCTTGATGGTGACGGTAGGACGCTGGTTTTTGCAACGTCTTGCAGCCCATTACCACCGCGCCGGGCGTTTGAGTCAACTGGTATTGGCGGGTATTTATGTCGCCGTCGTCGCCTCAGCACTGCTTACTGAATTAATTGGGATTCATTTAATCTTTGGGGCATTTTTATTGGGTGCAGCTATGCCCAAGAATGCAGACTTAGTGCGGGAATTAGCCATTAAAACTGAAGATTTCGTCCTGATTTTTCTCTTGCCAATATTTTTTGCCTACAGTGGCTTACGGACGCAGATTGGTTTATTGAACCGTCCCGAACTCTGGTTATTGTGTGCAGTTGTGGTTTTAGTGGCGATCGCTGGCAAGTATATTGGTACATATATCGCCGCCCGTTTTAGTGGAATCAACAAACGAGAAGCATCTGCCTTGGGTTGGTTAATGAATACTCGCGGTTTAACCGAGTTAATCGTCCTGAATATTGGTTTGGAATTGGGGGTAATTTCTCCCTTACTGTTTACTATGCTGGTAATTATGGCTTTAGTTACCACCTTCATGACTTCGCCCTTACTAGAGTGGGCTTATCCCAAAAAACTCATCAAATTAGATGTAGTCGAACCAGAACCAATCACAGAGGACAATCTCAACACTACCATTTCCCATGATGCTTACCTACGTCCCTACCGGATTTTAGTCCCAGTTGCCAATCCCAGCACCCAAAAAGGCTTATTACAACTTGCTGTCACACTAGGACTCAATTTTCGCCAACCTGCTGTAGTCAATCCCCTCAGTTTAATTGAATTAGAAGAAGATTACGGTTTTGAAAATACGCCCGATGAAGCAGACAGATTAATTCTGCAACGTCGTCAGCAGTTAGAAGAGTTGATTGTTACCCTCGAACCACCAACACAGCCTTTTGTTCATCCCATTGTGCAGATATCTAGCAACGTCGCTAGAGAAACAGCCCAAATTGCCAAACATGAGCAGGCAGATTTAATTTTAGTAGGGTGGCATCGTCCAGCCTTTAGTAATAATCGCTTGGGTGGTAGAGTCGGTCAAATTCTCAGCACTGTACCCGTAGATGTGGCTGTGTTTGTAGATAGGGGTGGAGAGAGATTAGAAAATTTATTAGTTCCCTATTCTGCAAATATCCACGATGATTTGGCTTTGACACTAGCATTGAGACTATTAATCAATCGTGACACTTGTACATTGCAAGTATTACAGGTACACAAAGAAAACCAAGCCCATGAGGAATTGAGTTATGAACTGTACGCCATGATTGAGAGATTACCAGCCAGTGTGCGCGATCGCATCAATATTAAAATTATCCATGCACCCGACCCCATTGCCGCCGTAGTTGCAGCCTCAGAAAGCGTAGATTTAACCATCGCTGGTACTAGCCGCGCCTGGGGAATTGAGCGTCAAACCCTGGGAAGATATACAGATGAACTGGCAATTCAATGTCGTTCTTCTCTGTTAATTACCCGTCGCTACAGCCAACTCTCTTCTCATTTGACTTCTGCACTGTCTGAACCGAATCATCACGAGCCTATTGTCAATAGCTAAAAACTATGAACCATTTTAATTTTAAATCCCTGACATTTTATGCTACTGCTATCGGTTCAGTTCTGATTTTGTTTCAAAGCGTTACTTTTTATGGAGAAAAACACCTCCAAGCCTCCCCTGTCATTGATGGCGTTTATCGTCTGACTTTTACTGATAATGTACCTGAATGTCGGCGATCGCAACCTTTAACCTTAGAAATTCAGCAGTCAGGAATCTACGTCAACGCTTCTTTGTTACCAGCCAAAACTAATACACAAATTCAAAAGCAGTATTCTCTCAAAGGTATCTTAAATCATCAGCAATTAAACTTAACCGGCGAAGTTTACCACACCAACCTTTGTAACATTGCTCCACCCCATACCCTGCAAGCCCAAATGCGATTCACAGATGGTAAAAAGCTACAAGGCAAAATAATTATCACTACCATCGCGCAAAATTTAGAATTTAATGCTACACCTGAAGCAGCCCAGGCAGAAACCAAAAACTCAAATAGCCATTAAAATGGGCAATTCGTGAGGCAGTTTCTAGGAACTTATTACACAAGTGCCTAAAAAACAAAGGTCTAGAGCTAAAAGCTAAATGCTAAATGCTAAATGCTAGTAATTTGTACTCAGCACTCAGCACCCAGCACTCATAACTCTCCCTGCCTGATGGTGTAACCTCATCATAGATAAATTCATCATGCTTAATGGAATCTCAACCCAGCAACTTTTTCACAGGGGCAAACAACTATTTAGCATTAGTTTATTTGCTGCATTTATCCTGCCAACTACCAGTACAATTGCGGCTCAGGTCGCTCAGTTGAACAATTGGCGGTTTTCTCCACAAGCCGGTAAGTTAGAGATTAATCTTTCCGTCGGTAAAACACCGAACTACTTTTACCTATCTGAACCGCCACGCCTAGTCATCGACATTCCTGAAACTAAACTAGGTCAGATACCAACTCAGAAAAATTTTACTGGTGCTGTCCAACGTGTTCGCGTTTCCCAATTAAACGCCAATATGACTCGTATTGTCTTAGATTTAGCCAACGGCGTAGTTATAGATCCCAATCAAGTTAAACTACAACCCGTTTCTAAACAAAACCCTACTCGCTGGGTTTTGCGTCCTGTTTTCATGAGTGGTTCTCAACCATTGAGCAACGCCAAAAATCCACCTAAAAACCCTTCCCCAGCACAATACACCCAATATAATTACTTACAATTACCCAGTACCTTAACCCCAACATTTGCCAGTCCCCAACAACCCTTGGTGACTGTACCTCCCCTCAACTCCAAAAATTCTGTTTCCACACCAAATTCTTCGCCATCTTTCCCCACTCCTACTATTTCCACTCAACCCAAAACCCCGCCTAACATCACTAATCCCGTGGTTATTGAGTTTGGTCAACCCATACCTAAGCAAAATTATTAGGGAATGGACAATAGGGACTGGGTTTAATAACTATTACCCATTCCCTGTTCCCTATTT
The DNA here is from genome assembly GCF_050235535.1 of Aliinostoc sp. HNIBRCY26. Taxonomy (GTDB): domain Bacteria; phylum Cyanobacteriota; class Cyanobacteriia; order Cyanobacteriales; family Nostocaceae; genus Trichormus. The sequence continues at coordinate 1,874,116 of NZ_CP189852.1, read as the reverse complement.
CCTTTCAATCCTAGAATCTTTCTGTTTCCTGTGTTTGTTCAACAGCTCCTGGCTGAGACAAGAAGAAGTTTTGCCCTGCTTCATTTTGATAAATACATCTAATATCAGGCTTTTCATCTAAAGTACCAGTAAAACCAAATGTATTCAGACGATTTTTACATTCTCTCACTTGGTCAGAACTCACTAGCTTGCGCTGTTCTAAAATTGCCCAGTTATTTTGACGAATTACACACCCAGGACGCATACTTGGTTGAGAAACATAAACATTAAAAGGGTTGAGAGTTACAAATAATCGAGCATCCATCACCATTGCACTTGCTCCATACTGGACGCAAATCTCAGGATTCGGTGCTTTGGTATCAATAAAATCACGGGAAGCTACGTTAGATGGAGTGAACGTAGCTGTGGAACTAAAAGCAATCCCAATCCCAATTCCCAGAACAAACACCCCTGCCAAAATAGCAATAGTGGTGAAGTTAAACATAGAAGATGGGAAACTAGAAGGCTTAGATGTAGTAGTCGCTCTACCAGTTGATTTACGTCTCATTTGTGCTGATTAACCTTCACGCCTGAAAAATTTGGGAGTGTCTCCCTATTTCAGTATGCCGATTATTGAGGAGATTTGCCTGCAAGTTTTCAGATAATATTGGAACTTTGAATGAGACTAAACAGGGTATTAGAAATCGTGTCAGAACTTCTCCCCGTTGTCACCTGTCAGCTTCCCGTTAAAATGAGCAACGAAAAAATGTAAAGTAATATTTACGAAAATATTCGATACCTGACTGAACACAAATAAAGTGAAATCTATAACAGGCTCATTCTGGGTTAGTAAGCTCAAAGCTTCGCAAGTGCAACTTATTTTAGCGGACAGTTTGACTATCTTTTGGGGAGAGTGGATAGATTTACGCGTTAGAATCGCGCAAGTAGCTGCATCTGGTTTAGTTTCTCCACTGATTTACATTGTCGCTTTTGGTTTGGGTTTAGGTAGTGCCATTAAACCAGGTTCTGGCATTAGCGGTAATTACAGTAACTATCTAGAATTCATGTTGCCGGGAATGGTGGCGTTATCATCAATGACTATTAGCTTTGCTGGAACGACGTTTTCAATTTGTGGAGATAGGCTATTTAGTAAAACCTTTGAGGAATTATTACTGACTCCTATACATCCTTTAGCGTTGTATTTTGGTCAAATGCTAGCAGGAATTGTGCGGGGGTTAATGACTTCTGGCTCTGTGGTTCTGATAGCTTTGCTATTTACAGGTAACTGGCATTTTCTCCATCCGTTGTTTTTGCTATTACTGGTATTGAACTGTGCAGTATTTGCAGGTTTGGGTGTAATTGTTGGGTTATCAGTAAAATCACTCGAATCAGTGGGACTTTACAATAACTTCGTGATAGCTCCCATGTCATTCTTAGGAGCGACTTTCTTTGATCCTGCTACATTACCGACTGCCTTGAAAGTAGTTGTTTACCTGTTCCCTTTAACCTATGCCAGCACTGGACTACGGGCAGCTGCTAATTTACCTTTATCTCAGTTTCCCTGGTACAGCATACCAATATTACTAGCGATCGCGATCGCCATTGCCTTCTGGGGTGGTTATAAATTCGCTCACCAACAAGACTAACCACAAACAAAGTTTTTCAAAGTTTCTGATTTGTCATCTCCACAAAACGCTAATCTGACTGGATATCGTGGAATCAAATCCAGTCATGACTAAAGTTTCCAACATTCGTCAGTTGTTAACTGATGGCAAATTAGGGCTACTACCGTATTTATATCAACGCTTGCAGGAAATTGCCCAAACCTGGTCACAAACAGAAAATTTGCAGCTACAGCCTTATGATCTCCGGTTTGGTAATTGCAACACCTCCGCAGCCAATGAACCCAGACCAGTTATTAACCAGTCAATTGCTTTGCAGTTTGTTATCTTAGGCAACCCTCAAAATAGATTGGAGTTATTACTACTAGCCTCAGAACTGCAAAACAATATAGATGCAGCTATTTTTGAATGGAGTAACCGCGAATGGTATCAGTTTGAAAAGCCATTAAAGCGACCAGTAACACAAATTACAGGCAACTTAGAGTATGAAATCCTAGAAAATCAAAATAATACTTGCCGTATAACCCTGGAACGTCAATTTGATTTAATTTACTTAGTTAGCTTTTAAATATTGAGGGAACGGGGAACAGGGAACAAGAGGTAGATAATTGTATTTTCTCTCCCTGCACCCCTGCACCCTTGCACCCCTGCTTCCTCTATCCTGCTTGATAACTAGCCGAGAAAGTATCCTTGAGGGGTCGCCAACGGAAGGAGCGATCGCCGCCTCTTTCCACAACTACTTTCACTTTTGGTTCTAAACTAGGTAGATTGGTCAGAAATTCTACTTCCTGATCAGAAAGGATATTTCCTTCAATAATCCACAACACCAAACCCTTAGATTTAGGTGGTAGTTGTTCTAGTTGGTAGTTAACAACAGGTGGCAGATAATAAACATTACCTACTGCTGCACCGCTACCTGTGCTTTTTTTACCCAAATGGGGAGGTCTGACACCGTGAACCCCTGTCAGATAAGCAGCCACATCACCTAATCCTCTAGCAGTCAATACTAGAGTCGTATAGCCAGCAGCACGCAGACGACGACGATACCGACCTTCAAAACCCCCTTCCAAGGGTGTGTAAACACCTAACGAACCCAATTTTTCCAGATTGCGGATGAAACCGTTGCCAGTGGTAATTAGTGCCATAGATTTTTCGGATTATTGTCCTATCCCACTTTGATATCTCTATTATTGACCTTGAAGTGTTCGATCAAGTGAGATCACAAAGCTTATGGATTAGATAAGCTAAACTCAATTTTATCAGGAAAGGTTGGGGATTGGTGACTGGGGATTGGGGACTGGGAGAAGAGAGCAGGGGGAGCAGGGGAAGGTAGATTTTATTTCAATGCCCAATGCCCAATGCCAAAAATAAATTTTTGACAAAGAGTGGTCAATAGCTTATAGTATTAGATTGTGACCAATTTCGCAAATTAAGATACCATGTAATCACCATTTTGGGCGATCGCTAACATTAAAGTTAACGGAAATCTTCACCAGGAAAACATCCAGGCTGAAACAGTTCAAAAGCTGGTAAACTTATAAAGCTTTTAGGTCAAGTTCAGGGTAGCAGCCGAAATCAAAAGGCCACCCTCATCACCAGGCTACACCCACTCCTGTAGTCAGAAAAGCAATCAACACCTGACACTCCAGGTTTGATTGATTCAGTGCAGAAAAGCTGAGTAGTGATGTTAGCTGGATGACATTACATTAAAGCCTCGGTTCAACGGATACTGAGCGGTAAAAACTGCTTAAGTCCCACTGAGACGCGGCAGTTGCCCAATCGGGAGACCCGCAAATGGCAATTGCCTCCAGAAAGTGCCTAAGCAAACGCTAGGACGAAAGCGTTGCTGCACAAAGAGCAAAGCTATATAGCATTGCCTTGATACCAGAAGTTATTCCTTCTTACAAAGAAGGTAATTGTGACTGTTCTGGTGAACAAAAGAGTGAATTAAATAACATCACCAAACAGTAACAACACAACTTGTTGTTTCCGACACCATCGTTAGCAGACAAAAATGCTTTCGATAATAAAGGCTCGTCCGTCTTCGTCGGTGTTCATGAGAGTTTGTGTTCAAAAACCCGATTTCAAGGTCAGCAAGTAGAAAGGAGAACCAGTTACCGTGTCTGTAGGCATTCTCGGCACAAAACTGGGCATGACCCAAATCTTTGACGAAGCAGGAGTTGCAATTCCTGTAACAGTCGTCCAAGCCGGGCCATGCGTAGTTACCCAAATAAAAACAAGCCCAACCGATGGATACTCAGCGATCCAAGTTGGTTTCAAACAAGTTAAAGAAAAAGCACTGAATAAGCCCGTATTGGGTCATTTGAAGAAATCCGAAGCTCCTGCATTACGGCATCTGAGAGAGTATCACACAGATAGCCCTAATGATTATTCTTTAGGCCAAGAGATTAAAGCAGATATTTTTAGTGCAGGTCAAATCGTAGACGTTTGCGGTACAAGTATCGGTCGCGGCTTTGCAGGCAACCAAAAACGGAATAACTTTGGTCGCGGGCCAATGTCCCACGGTTCTAAAAACCATAGAGCGCCCGGTTCAATTGGTGCAGGTACAACCCCTGGTCGTGTTTATCCTGGTAAGCGGATGGCAGGACGTTTAGGTGGTAGCCGCGTCACCATCAAAAAATTGACCGTAGTCAGAGTTGACAGTGATCGCAATTTACTGCTCATTAAAGGAGCTGTGCCTGGCAAACCAGGGTCATTGCTGAGTATTGTGCCAGCCAAGCTAGTTGGCAAGTAGTGCTGAGTGTTAACTGTTAGCTGTTAACTGTTAACTGAAATAAGGACACAAAAATGGTTGAAAGTGTAATTAAAAATTGGCAAGGGGAGGAAGTCGGGCAAAAAGCGTTCGACCTGCGCTCCGCCAAACCAGAAACGGCGACTCACATCGTCCACCGCGCCCTGGTACGCCAACTGAATAACGCTCGGCAGGGAAATGCTAGCACCAAAACTCGTTCAGAAGTGCGGGGTGGTGGACGCAAACCTTGGCGGCAAAAAGGTACAGGTCGCGCTCGTGCAGGTTCTATTCGTTCTCCCTTATGGCGGGGTGGTGGTGTCATCTTCGGGCCAAAACCCAGAGATTTTAGCATCAAGATGAACCGCAAAGAACGGCGGTTAGCACTACGTACAGCCCTAGTCAACCGTCTAGAGGACTTGATTGTAGTAGAAGAATTTAATAACGAGCTATCCCGTCCGAAAACTAAAGATTTGGTAGCAGCTTTAGTCCGTTGGGGAGCAGCACCAGAAAATAAGACATTATTAATTTTGTCCGAGTTTCCTGAAAACGTGTATTTATCAGCCCGCAATATCGAGAATCTCAAGTTACTTGCTGCTGATCAATTAAATGTTTTCGACTTGCTCCACGCTGACAAAATTATCATTACAACATCAGCTTTAGATAAGATTCAGGAGGTCTACAATGGCTAGATTTGAGACCCGTAACCTTCCTGATTTAATCCGTCGCCCCATCGTCACCGAAAAAGCGACAATTCTGATGGAACAAAACAAATACACCTTTGAAGTAGTTCCCAAAGCTGACAAAACCCAAATTAAAGCAGCAATTGAAGACTTATTTCAAGTAAAAGTCGTCAAAGTGAACACCACATTACCACCCCGTAGAAAGAAGCGTGTTGGTAAATTCATTGGTTTCAAACCCCAATATAAAAAAGCGATCGTTACTGTCGCACCTGGGGACGTAGAGAAAATCAGACAAGTGCTATTCCCAGAGGTCTAAGATATCATGGGTACTCGTTCTTATCGCCCTTATACCCCCAGCACACGCCAAGTTACCATCTCGGACTTCGCGGAAATTACTAAAACCGAACCAGAAAAATCACTCACGGTCTATATCCACCGTGCCAAAGGTCGGAACAATCAAGGGCGGATAACCTGCCGTCATCGGGGTGGCGGACACAAAAAACTTTATCGCATCATTGATTTTAAACGGGATAAACGCAGTATTCCCGCTACAGTCATTGCTATTGAATACGATCCCAACCGGAACGCCCGGATTGCACTGCTATCTTATGAAGATGGCGAAAAACGTTACATTCTGCATCCCAACGGCTTAAAAGTTGGGACAAAAGTCATCGCTGGGCCAGAATCTCCGATTGAAGATGGCAACGCCTTACCTCTAGCTAACATCCCCTTGGGTACTAGCGTTCACAACGTAGAATTGATTGCTGGCAAAGGTGGTCAAATCGTTCGTGCAGCCGGTGCTACTGCTCAAGTTGTGGCTAAAGAAGGTAATTACGTCACCCTGAAGTTACCTTCTGGTGAAGTTCGGATGATTCGCCGCGAATGTTACGCCACCATCGGACAAGTTGGGAACACCGACGCGAGAAACCTGAGTGCAGGTAAAGCTGGTAGAACTCGTTGGAAAGGTCGCCGTCCGCAAGTTAGAGGTAGCGTCATGAACCCTGTAGACCACCCCCACGGCGGTGGTGAAGGTAGAGCGCCCATCGGTAGATCCGGCCCTGTAACTCCTTGGGGTAAACCAACCTTGGGTGCGAAAACACGTAAACCCAAGAAAGCTAGCAGCAGATTGATTGTTCGCCGTCGTCGTAAATCATCCAAACGCGGACGCGGTGGTCGTGAGTCTTAATCGGTGCTGAGTGATGAGTGCTGAGTGCCAGAAAGCATAAAGCAACTCAAAACTTAACCTCAAAACTTAACCTCAAAACTTTTTCAACTATGGGTCGTTCTCTTAAAAAAGGTCCTTTTGTTGCGGATCATTTGTTAAGCAAAATTGAAAAACTGAACGCTAAAAACGAAAAACAAGTAATCAAAACTTGGTCGCGCGCTTCCACAATTTTGCCGGAAATGGTAGGCCACACCATCGCAGTTCACAACGGGCGGCAACACGTACCTGTATTTATCAGTGACCAAATGGTGGGGCATAAGTTAGGAGAATTCGCTCCTACACGCACCTACAGAGGCCATGGTAAAACTGACAAAAAATCGGGGAGATAGTCAAAAGTCCCAAGTCCAAAGTCAACAGTCCAGAGTAAAAACTAATGACTAATGACTAACGACTAATGACTAATGACAAATGGAGAAACATATGGCTACTGATACTACTGAAGTAAAAGCGATCGCCCGTTACATAAGAATGTCTCCCTTTAAAGTACGTCGTGTACTTGATCAAATTCGGGGTCGCTCCTATAGAGAGGCACTGATTATCCTCGAATTTATGCCCTATCGAGCTACTGAACCAGTGCTGACACTCCTGAGAAGTGCGGCGGCTAACGCCGAGCATAACGCAGGACTAGACCGCGCTCAATTAGTTATTACTCAGGCATACGCTGATCAAGGCCCCGTACTCAAACGTTTCCAACCTAGAGCGCAAGGTAGAGCTTACCAAATTCGCAAACCAACGTGTCATATTACCTTAGCTGTAGCGGCTGACGCTAACGCTAAGTAACTAAAATAAACACTAAAAATTGCGTAAAGTAAGAAATTTTAGAGGAAACATTTGTGGGACAAAAAATACATCCAGTTGGCTTTCGCCTGGGAATTACCCAAGAACACCAATCGCGTTGGTTTGCCGACCCAGAACGCTATCCTGAACTTTTACAAGAAGATCACAAACTTCGGAAATACATAGACCAAAAATTGGGCAGATATGCTCAAAACAATGCTGGTATTTCCGAGGTGCGGATTGAGCGTAAAGCCGACCAAATCGATTTAGAAGTGCGGACTGCGCGCCCAGGTGTAGTTGTAGGTCGTGGTGGTCAAGGAATTGAAGCATTGCGTACCGGACTGCAAGACTTATTAGGTGGTCAACGGCAAATTCGCATCAACGTTGTAGAAGTGCAAAGAGTTGATGCTGATGCTTACTTGATTGCTGAGTACATCGCACAACAACTAGAGCGTCGTGTCTCTTTCCGCCGTGTAGTTAGACAAGCGATTCAACGCGCTCAACGGGCAGGAATTCAAGGCATCAAGGTGCAAGTCAGTGGTCGTCTCAACGGTGCAGAAATTGCTCGGACTGAGTGGACTCGCGAAGGTAGAGTACCTCTACACACCTTACGGGCTGACATTGATTATTCCTACTGCACAGCTAAAACCGTTTACGGAATTTTAGGCATCAAAGTTTGGGTCTTCAAGGGTGAAATCATTCCCGGACAGGAAGAAGCCCCATCCCAACCATCAACCCGTGAACGCGAACCACGCCGCCGTCAACAACAGCGTCGTCGCCAGCAGTTTGAAGACCGTTCCAATGAAGGATAACAGGGGACTGGTGACTGGTGACTGGTGACTGGGAAAATAACCACACCCAATCCCTAATCCCTAATCCCCAATCCCTAATCCCTAATCCCTAGTAAAACTCATGTTAAGTCCTAGAAGAACTAAATTCCGCAAACAACAACGCGGACGAATGACTGGTCTATCCCACCGTGGTAGCACCCTCAACTTTGGAGACTTTGCTCTGCAAGCGCAAGAACCAGCTTGGATTACCTCCCGGCAAATCGAAGCTTCCCGTCGGGCAATGACTCGTTACATCCGTCGGGGTGGTAAAATTTGGATTCGCATTTTCCCAGATAAACCTGTCACCATGCGTCCTGCTGAAACCCGGATGGGTTCAGGTAAAGGTAATCCAGAGTTTTGGGTAGCCGTAGTCAAGCCAGGGCGGATTTTGTTTGAAATCGCTGGCGTTACGGAAGAAATAGCGCGTGAAGCCATGCGACTAGCGGCATACAAGCTACCCATCAAGACCAAGTTTATTGTGCGATCGCAAATCGAGGAGCAGGAGTAGGTTATGCCTCTTCCCAAAATTTCAGAAGCTAGAGAACTAACTGACGAAAAACTGGCCGAGGAAATTATTGCGGTGAAAAAACAACTGTTTCAGTTGCGCTTGCAAAAAGCCACCAGACAATTAGACAAGCCCCACCAGTTCCGCCACGCCCGTCACCGCCTCGCCCAACTACTCACAGTAGAGGGAGAAAGAAAACGGGCAGCAAGTCAAACGCCTCAAGAATCAAAGTAGGAGATTATGGCAATCAAAGAACGAGTTGGCTTGGTAGTGAGCGACAAAATGCAAAAAACGGTAGTTGTTGCCATTGAAAACCGCGCTCCCCATCCCAAGTACGGCAAGATTGTAGTCAAGACCCGGCGTTACAAAGCCCACGATGAAGAAAATAAATGCAAAGTGGGCGATCGCGTGCGAATTCAGGAAACTAGACCCCTGAGTAAAACTAAACGCTGGCAAGTGGCAGAAATCCTCAACACTAAAGCTACAACTTGATAGTTGTGCATAAGGGAGACCGATTGTGATTCAACCCCAAACTTACCTGAATGTGGCAGATAATAGCGGCGCACGCAAACTGATGTGTATTCGTGTTTTAGGCGCGGGTAACAGACGTTACGGTTTTGTGGGCGACAGAATTATCGCTGTTGTCAAAGATGCTATTCCTAACATGGCAGTCAAAAAATCCGATGTAGTCGAAGCTGTAATTGTTCGCACCCGCCACAATATCAATCGTGATAGCGGTATGAGCATTCGCTTTGATGATAATGCTGCCGTCATTATCAACAAAGAAGGTAATCCCAGAGGTACACGGGTATTTGGCCCAGTAGCGAGGGAATTACGTGACAAGAACTTTACCAAAATTGTTTCTCTAGCTCCAGAGGTGCTGTAATGGGAAACCGAAAAGATCAACCCAAATTCCACAAAATGCACGTCAAAACCGGCGACACAGTACAAGTGATTGCTGGTAAAGACAAAGGCAAAGTCGGTGAAGTGATTAAAGCACTGCCCGAATTCAGTAAAGTCATTGTCAAAGGCGTAAACATTAAGACCAAGCACGTCAAGCCCCAGCAAGAAGGGGAATCTGGGCGGATTGCTACTCAAGAAGCTCCGATTCACAGCTCTAACGTCATGCTTTATTCCACCAAGCAAAACGTTGCTAGTCGTGTCTGCTACACCTTCACAGCAGAAGGGAAAAAGGTCAGAAAACTCAAGAAAACTGGTGAAATTCTCGATAGCTAGGGAATTCATCAACTTGAGATTTTAGATTGTAAATTTAGATTCAAATCTAAAATCTGAAATTAAAGTTTCCCTGACCAAGACCAGGGGAAATCAGGACAAAAAACTATGGCGACACAAAGACTCAAAACCTTATATCAAGAGACCATTGTCCCCAAACTGACCAATCAGTTTCAGTACACTAACATTCATCAAGTGCCGAAAGTGGTGAAAGTGACTGTAAACAGAGGTCTAGGGGAAGCAGCGCAAAATGCTAAGGCACTCGAAGCATCTTTGAGCGAAATTGCGACCATTACTGGACAAAAACCAGTAGTCACCAGAGCAAAAAAAGCGATCGCTGGCTTCAAAATTCGTCAGGGTATGCCTGTTGGGATTATGGTAACTCTCAGAGGCGATAGAATGTATGCCTTTCTCGACCGACTCATTAGCCTATCACTACCCAGAATTAGAGATTTTCGCGGCGTTAGCCCCAAAAGCTTTGACGGTCGCGGTAACTATACTCTCGGCGTAAGAGAACAGCTAATCTTTCCAGAAGTCGAGTACGACAGCATCGATCAAATCCGTGGTTTAGATATTTCCATTATCACCACAGCAAAAACCGACGAAGAGGGCCGCGCCTTACTTAAAGAATTAGGAATGCCCTTTCGCGATCAATAAGTTCATCTAAAGAGGGAACGATGGCGGCTAACGACACAATTGCAGATATGCTGACGCGCATCCGCAATGCCAACATGGCAAGGCATAAAAATACACAAGTGCCTGCTACGAAAATGACCCGTAGCATTGCTAAAGTGCTACAAGAAGAAGGCTTTATTGCTGAATATGCAGAAGAGGGCGAAGGCATAAAACGTAACCTAGTGATTTCTCTGAAATACAAAGGTAAAAATCGCCAACCCCTAATTACTGCACTCAAACGGGTAAGTAAACCAGGTTTGCGTGTTTACTCCAACAGAAAAGAATTACCACGGGTATTAGGTGGTATTGGTATTGCCATCATTTCCACATCCAGTGGTATTATGACCGACCGCGAAGCGCGTCGTCAGAACTTAGGTGGTGAAATCCTCTGCTACGTCTGGTAGTTTTCCAGAGTCAACAGTCAACAGTCAACAGTCAATAGTTTTGACGACAGACCATAGACTATCGACGAATCACAAAGGTCAAACAGTCATGTCTCGTATTGGTAAACGTCCAATTACTATTCCCGCCAAAGTACAAGTAAGCATTGATGGGGCAAAAATCGCCGTAAAAGGGCCTAAAGGTGAACTTTCCCGCGATTTACCCACCAACGTCATAGTCTCTCAAGAGGGAGAAATTTTAACAGTGGCCCGTAAGGATGACTCTCGTACCTCTCGGCAAATGCACGGTTTGAGCCGGACTTTAGTTGCCAACATGGTAGAGGGAGTTTCCCAAGGGTTTCAACGCCGCCTAGAAATCCAAGGTGTGGGTTATCGGGCGCAAGTGCAAGGGCGCAACCTAGTGTTGAACATGGGTTACAGCCACCAAGTCCAAATTGAACCACCAGAAGGCATTCAGTTTGCGGTAGAAAATAACACTAACGTCATTGTTAGTGGCTATGACAAAGAAATTGTCGGGAATACAGCAGCTAAAATCCGTGCCGTTCGTCCACCAGAACCCTACAAAGGTAAGGGTATCCGCTATGCAGGCGAAGTGGTGAGACGCAAAGCTGGTAAGACCGGAGGTAAAGGTAAGAAATAAGCTATGAAACTTACTCGTAGGGAATCAAAACAGCGTCGTCACAAACGCATCCGGGGCAAAGTTAAAGGTTCACCAGAACGCCCACGGTTAGCAGTATTCCGTTCCCATGAGCATATTTATGCTCAGGTGATTGATGATACACAGCATCATACGCTAGTAGCAGCGTCGACTGTAGAACCAGCATTGAAGGCTAGTCTATCTTCAGGTGGTAACTGCGAAGCATCAGCCCAAGTTGGTAAATTAATCGCCCAGCGATCGCTAGAAAAAGGGATCACCAAAGTCGTATTTGACCGTGGTGGTAACTTATATCATGGTCGCATCAAAGCCCTAGCGGAAGCCGCACGCGAAGCAGGTCTAGATTTTTAACCAGTCAAAAGTCCCAAGTCAAAAGTCAAAAGCATTGACTATTGACTAATGACTAATGACTAATGACTAATGACTAAATAGAGAGCATAGATTATGGCAACTGGTCGTCGTAAAGCTAACCGCGCAAAAAAAGAAGAAACCACCTGGCAAGAACGCGTCATTCAGATTCGCCGTGTCAGCAAAGTGGTCAAAGGTGGTAAAAAACTCAGCTTCCGCGCCATTGTGGTCGTTGGTAACGAACGTGGTCAAGTCGGTGTGGGAGTAGGCAAAGCTTCCGATGTAATTGGAGCTGTGAAAAAAGGTGTCGCTGATGGCAAAAAACACCTAATTGACATCCCCATCACTAAATCCAACTCCATTCCTCACCCTATTGATGGTGTGGGTGGTGGTGCTAAAGTCATCATGCGTCCAGCTGCCCCTGGTACTGGGGTAATTGCAGGTGGCGCAGTCCGCACAGTATTGGAATTAGCTGGAGTGCGTAACGTTCTGGCTAAACAACTTGGCTCAAACAACCCACTCAACAACGCTAGAGCCGCAGTCAACGCCTTATCTACCCTGCGTACCTTAACCGAAGTCGCTGAAGACCGGGGCATTGCTATTGAAAAACTCTACGTTCAGTAGAGCAACTGTTACAAAATTTTTCTGTAAACAGGTATCAATTACACCATGAGAATCAACGATCTAAAGCCCCAAAAAGGCTCTAAAAAGCGCGGTCGCCGTGTCGGTAGAGGTATTGCTGCTGGACAAGGTGCCAGCGCCGGTGCCGGTATGAGAGGTCAAAAGGCTCGCTCAGGTAGCAGCACTAGACCAGGATTTGAAGGGGGTCAACAGCCACTGTACCGCCGCATACCTAAACTCAAAGGCTTTCCTTTAGTTAATCGTAAAATTTACACTACGATTAATGTAGAGAAGCTCGCCTCTCTTCCTGCCAACACAGAAGTAACATTGGAATCCTTAAAAGCAGCAGGTATTCTCACTGCTGTCAAAGGCCCATTGAAAATTTTGGGCAATGGGGAATTAGGTGTGGCACTGACAGTGAAAGCAGCAGCTTTTACAGGTCAAGCTCGGAGCAAAATTGAGGCCGCTGGAGGGAGTTGTGAAGTTTTAGGTTGAGCCAGAACAGCGCACTTAAAATACTAGTCAACTTGCTTCCGGTGCCTGGTTCACGATAAAGGTAGCACTCTATGATCAGTCGAGATAAAGCCCCAACGGCTCAAGAAACTTTTATGCAGATGGCACAAGCAGCTGGACTGAGAGGTAGGCTGCTTGTCACTGTCGGTATTTTAATTTTGGTTCGCTTGGGTATATTTTTACCCGTACCAGGAATTGATAGAGCTAGGTTCGCTGAAGCTATATCGGGCAATAATTCTATATTCGGTTTGTTGGATATTTTCTCTGGACGGGGACTTTCCACTTTAGGGGTCTTTGCTTTAGGGATTTTGCCCTTTATTAATGCGTCCATTATTATCCAATTACTAACAGCGGCCATTCCATCTTTAGAAAATTTACAAAAAAACGAAGGCGAAGCTGGTCGGCGGAAAATTTCCCAAATCACACGCTACGTTTCTCTTGGTTGGGCAATTATACAAAGTACGGCATTTTCGGCTTTGTTTCTCCAACAGTTTGCCTTAAACCCTGGGCCAATATTTGTAGCGGAAACAGCGATCGCCCTCACGGCTGGTTCAATGTTTGTGATGTGGGCATCGGAACTGATCACTGAACGAGGCATTGGCAACGGTGCATCATTGTTGATTTTTATCAACATTGTGGCTTCATTACCTAAATCCTTGGGCAATACCATTGAGTTAGTGCAAGTGCGGGGTCAGGAAATTGTCGGTAGCGTGATTGTACTAGTGTTACTATTCCTAGCCACAATTGTCGGTATTGTGTTTGTGCAGGAAGGCATTCGTCGCATACCAATTATTTCGGCTCGTCGTCAAGTTGGTAGACGCGTTTTAGCGGAGCAACGCAGCTATCTACCTCTGCGACTCAATCAAGGCGGTGTAATGCCGATTATTTTTGCTGCTGCTATCCTCAGCTTGCCATCACTGATCGCTAACGTGACCAAAAATGAAGCAGTGACCAGAATTGTCAGTAATTATTTGAGTCCTAATGGGCCTAATTCCTGGCTGTACTCTCTAGTCTACTTTGTGTCCATCATTTTCTTTAGCTACTTCTACTCTTCTTTGATCGTCAATCCAGTTGATGTTGCACAGAACTTGAAGAAAATGGGTTCTAGTATTCCAGGAATTCGTCCAGGGAAAGCAACTAGCGAGTATATTGAGCGCGTAATTAATCGGCTGACTTTTCTCGGTGCATTGTTTTTGGGTTTAGTGGCAATTATCCCCACTGCTGTAGAAAGCAATCTGCCAGTTAAAACATTCCAAGGCATAGGGGCTACTTCCTTACTGATTATAGTGGGCGTAGCTATAGACACTGCCAAACAAATCCAAACTTACGTAATTTCTCAGCGATATGAAGGGATGGTGAAGCAATAGTGACGCGACTAATCTTCTTGGGGCCGCCGGGTGCAGGAAAAGGAACTCAAGCTCAAATTATGGCAGAACATCTCAGTATTCCTCATATTTCTACGGGGGATATATTGAGGCAAGCTATGAAAGAGCAAACTCCTTTAGGAATTAAAGCTCAAAGCTATGTTGATAGCGGAGATTTAGTTCCTGACCAGTTGGTGCAAGACCTTGTGGCAGAACGTCTAGAACAGGCAGATGCTCAGTCTGGTTGGATTCTAGATGGGTTTCCCCGTAAGGTGACACAAGCAGCCTTTTTAGAGGAATTACTGCAAACCACTGGTCAAGGCGGCGAAAAAGTAGTCAATTTAGATGCTCCAGATGCCGTGGTCGTAGCAAGACTACTGTCTAGAGGACGTAAGGACGACAGTGAAGAAGTGATTCGCCACCGTCTAGAAGTCTATCGCCATGAAACAGCACCTTTAATTGATTACTATCGCGATCGCCACAAACTCTTGACAGTCAATGGTGATCAATCCCAAGCAGAAGTCACTCACGCATTGAAAGCTACTTTAGAAAACAGGGAATAGGGAATCAGGAATGGGGAATAGAGAATTTACCACTCTCAACTTCCCACTCCCAACTCCCCATCAGATAGCTAAGATATATTAAGAAACTGTTGATATATTTGTCATACTGTGTTCTGTTGCAGAACAATACTGCGAAAGAACAAACAACTATTGAGTTGAGGGAAAAACTTGTCTAAACAAGATTTGATCGAAATGGAAGGTACAGTCACAGAATCATTGCCCAATGCGATGTTTCGGGTAGACTTAGACAATGGATTCAACGTCTTAGCACACATTTCTGGGAAAATTCGCCGCAATTACATTAAAATTCTGCCTGGCGATCGCGTCAAAGTAGAATTGACTCCCTATGATCTCACAAAGGGCAGAATCACCTACCGATTGCGGAAAAAGTAGATATACGTATAGCAGTCTACCACAAAAAAAATTATTTGGGTGTTACCCATTTACTTAATTGGATAAATTTTTCTAGAAATGCTATAATTTAATATTTGGAGTCATTTGCAAACGACATGAAAGTCAGAGCTTCAGTCAAGAAAATTTGTGAAAAGTGTAACGTGATCAAACGCCGTGGTCGCGTCATGGTGATTTGCATCAACCCCAAACACAAACAACGTCAAGGGTAGTGTGATTGAAAGTGCTGAGTGCTGAGTGGGGTATCGCACTTGAAAATAAAGTCCGTCTGATAGTTCCGAGGAACGGGTTCTGTTAGTAGTCGGGGAAGGTATCCCCCAAGGAAGTAAAGTATCTCACTCATAACTCAGCACCCATAACTCAGCACTGAGTTAGCGTTTTCCATCAGCAATTGCAGTAACAATAGGGAGAGTTAATTGTGGCACGTATTGCCGGAGTAGACCTGCCACGCGACAAACGCGTTGAAATTGGTCTCACTTATATCTACGGAATTGGATTGACCAGATCACAACAAATTCTGGCGGATACAGGAGTTAATCCTGATACCCGTGTTAAAGAACTGAGTGATGCTGATATCGCAGCTTTGCGTGCGGAAATTGAAAGCAACTATCAAGTTGAAGGTGATTTGCGACGCTGGGAAGCGATGAATATCAAGCGATTGGTTGACATCGGTACATATAGAGGTCGTCGTCACCGTATGGGCTTGCCAGTCAGAGGTCAAAGAACCCGTACCAATGCTAGAACCCGTCGAGGCAGACGGCAGACTGTAGCAGGTAAGAAAAAAGCTCCTGGTAAGTAAATTTCGTATACTTGCTGCTGAACTCAGCAAGTTTCCCCCTAGATTAACTAAACGAATATGGCAAGACAACCAACTAAAAAAACTGGCAGCAAGAAGCAAAAACGTAACGTCCCCAACGGGATGGCTTACATCCAGTCTACTTTCAACAATAGCATTGTCACTATTACCGATCAAAACGGAGATGTGATCTCCTGGGCTAGTGCGGGTTCTAGTGGATTCAAAGGGGCCAAGAAAGGAACTCCCTTTGCTGCCCAAACTGCTGCTGAAAGTGCTGCTCGTCGAGCTATCGACCAAGGAATGCGCCAAATTGAGGTCATGGTGAGTGGCCCAGGAGCAGGACGAGAAACTGCAATTCGTGCATTGCAAGGTGCAGGACTGGAAATTACACTCATTCGTGATATCACCCCTATTCCTCACAATGGTTGTCGTCCACCCAAACGCCGCCGAGTCTAAACACTTAAGCTATTGGCCATTGAGGGTAAGACGTTTAATCAACAGCAATCACCTGTAAATAATGCTGGTAAGTTAGTGAAAAACCTGTCACGCAGGGTGATAGCTGGAGCTATTCCGACGGCTGGAGTGATCAAAAGCATATCAGCTCTTCCACTGGGGAGGGCTGTTAAGGTTACAATCACTCACAACTATAATGAATGCCCGTAAGCTCAGTAGGTGTGTCAAATTTAGCGAATTTCTCAAATTTGGCAGTTTGATCCACCAAAAGCAGGCCCAAGGCAATAAATTAAATTCCAGAGGCAATCAACTTGCCTGCTAGCAGCACCTTAAATAAGGGAGGCTACTCCGTGGCGCAATTTCAAATTGAATGTGTAGAGTCCAGTACAGAAGAAAGTCGGAGTCATTACAGTAAGTTTATCTTAGAACCTCTAGAACGTGGTCAAGGCACAACAGTTGGCAACGCTCTACGTCGGGTTTTACTTTCAAATTTAGAAGGAACAGCAGTTACAGCCGTTAGAATTGCTGGGGTTACTCACGAGTTTGCCACAGTTCCAGGCGTGCGGGAAGATGTCCTAGATATCTTGATGCGAATGAAGGATGTGATTCTCAAGAGTTACTCCTCGCAACCCCAAATCGGTCGATTGTTGGTGAATGGGCCAGCAACCGTGACATCGGCACATTTTGATTTGCCAAGTGAAGTCGAAGTCATCGATCCTACCCAGTATATCGCCACCGTTGCCGAGGGGGGCAAACTGGAAATGGAATTTCGCATTGAGAGAGGCAAAGGGTATCGCACCGTAGAAAGGGGGCGTGAAGAAGCTACATCCCTAGACTTTTTGCAAATCGACTCAGTGTTTATGCCAGTGCGAAAAGTCAACTATAGCGTTGAAGAAGCGCGTGGAGATGGTTCGATCCCCAAAGACAGGCTGCTTTTAGAAGTCTGGACGAATGGTGGTCTTTCACCCCAAGAAGCACTATCTTCAGCAGCTGGGATTTTGGTAGACCTATTTAATCCCCTGAAAGATATCTCCCTTGAACCTACGGATACAAGTTCAGAGATTCCTGACGACCCCACAGCTCAAATCCCCATTGAAGAGTTACAACTTTCTGTGCGGGCTTACAACTGTCTCAAGCGAGCGCAGGTTAACTCTGTGGCAGACTTATTGGATTACACCCAAGAAGATTTGTTAGAGATTAAGAACTTCGGACAGAAGTCAGCAGAAGAGGTAGTGGAAGCACTGCAACGCCGTCTAGGTATTACCTTACCTCAAGAAAGAAGCTCTAAACACAGCTAAACCAACACCGTTAATTATTTCAAAGTAGAT
Organism: Aliinostoc sp. HNIBRCY26; assembly: GCF_050235535.1. Classification (GTDB taxonomy): domain Bacteria; phylum Cyanobacteriota; class Cyanobacteriia; order Cyanobacteriales; family Nostocaceae; genus Trichormus. The sequence continues at coordinate 1,856,385 of NZ_CP189852.1, read as the reverse complement.
TTTTATGCGTCACCGTTGCCGGGTTAAAAAACTAAGTAAACCAACTGACCAGCGTCGCGCCCTACTGCGATCGCTCACCACTGAACTGATTCGTCATGGTAAGATCACCACTACTTTAGTCCGCGCCAAGGTACTGCGCTCTGAAGTAGACAAAATGATTACCCTGGCTAAAGACGGTTCATTAACAGCACGTCGTCAAGCTTTAGGCTATATCTACGACAAACAGCTAGTTCATGCTCTATTTGAGCAGGCCCCCACACGCTACGCCAATCGTCAAGGTGGTTACACCCGCATTCTCCACACCGTTCCCCGCCGTGGAGATAACGCGGAAATGGCAATCATCGAACTAGTGTAGAGAAGGCAGGAGGCAGAAGGCAAGAGGCAGAAGGCAAGAGGAAAAAATTATTATTTTTACTCAGCACTCATAACTCAGCACTGCCCAAAATCCTATGTTAGCGAGCCACCAACCAGAACCAACTCAGCGAGTCGCCTTAGTAATTCAATACTTAGGCACTCATTTTCATGGTTGGCAACGGCAAAAGCAACATCGCACAGTCCAAGAAGAAATAGAGACAGCGATCGCTAATATATTGGGACATCATGTCACACTCCACGGTGCAGGGCGCACCGATAGCGGAGTCCATGCTGCGGCGCAAGTAGCCCATTTTGATGCAGCAAGTTTGATTCCGGCACATAGGTGGGCAGCAATTTTAAATAGTTATTTGCCCGACGATATATTAATCAGGGCTTCGGCAAGTGTCAACGACCGTTGGCACGCCCGTTTTAGTGCAGCGTATCGGCGGTATCGCTACACCATTTATACTGAAGGTTGTCCCAACTTGTTTGTCAAACCCTTCAGTTGGCATTATTATCATCCGCCTTTAGATGAATCACTCATGCAAGCTGCCTTAAAACCACTTTTGGGAAAGCATGATCTAGCAGCTTTTCATCGCGCTGGGTCAAAGCGATCGCATTCCTGGGTGGAAGTGCAAGCAGTAGAGTGTCATCGCCAAGGGCCGTTTATCCATATTGAAATTCAAGCAGATGGATTTTTATATGGCATGGTGCGGTTGTTAGTAGGGATGCTAGCACAGGTAGGTTCTGGACAAAGAACCCTCGCTAGTTTCACCGACATCTGGAAAGAGCAACGCCGCCAAGAAGTCAAGTACGCCGCACCACCGCAAGGCTTATGTCTATTGCGAGTCGGCTACCCTGACTTTCCCTTTTCCCCTGATGTTTGGTATGACACCATGCCAAAGTTAGTGATTAGTCAAGAGTCAACGGTCAATAGTCAACTGCTCTAACTATTGACTATCGACTCCCAAAAAAATGACAAAGGATAATACACAATGATGAGTAAAACCTACCTTCCTCCTCAAGACTCTCTTGAGCATGAGTGGTACGTAGTAGATGCCACAGATAAACGTCTCGGTCGGCTCGCCAGCGAAGTCGCAATGGTTTTAAGAGGCAAAAACAAACCTCACTTTACCCCCCACTTAGACACAGGGGACTTTGTAATTGTCATCAATGCTGAGAAAGTAGCAGTTACAGGCAAAAAACGGACACAGAAACTCTACCGTCGTCACTCTGGCCGTCCTGGTGGAATGAAGACTGAAACCTTTGCCAAACTGCAACAGCGTTTACCAGAAAGAATTGTGGAACACGCCGTCAAAGGTATGTTACCTAAAAATAGCTTGGGTAAGCAGTTATTTACTAAACTGAAAGTCTACGCAGGGCCTACACATCCCCACGCAGCGCAAAAACCCAAAGAACTCAACATTAATACAATTCCTGGAGCAGAAAGTTAATGGTAGTAGCAGAAGCAAATAGCGGCCGCGCCGTGTACTGGGGTACTGGTCGCCGTAAATCCGCAGTCGCACGGGTGCGTTTAGTTCCCGGTACTGGCCAATTGATTGTCAACGGCAAACCTGGAGACTTGTACTTCCAATTCAATGCCAATTATTTGGGAGTCATCAAAGCTCCTTTAGAAACCTTGGGACTAGAAAACGAATATGACATTCTAGTCAAAGCAGAAGGCGGCGGTTTAACTGGACAAGCCGACTCTGTACGTTTGGGAATAGCTCGCGCTTTATGCCAACTAGACCCCGAAAACCGTCCACCCCTCAAGGTTGAAGGTTACTTGACTCGTGACCCACGAGCAAAAGAACGGAAAAAATATGGTCTGCACAAAGCTCGTAAAGCTCCTCAATACTCCAAACGTTAGGGAATTGGGTATCGGGGATTGGGTATTGGGAAACATTTTAAATTCCTAGTCCCCAGTCCCCAGTCCTGACAGGTGTAGGTTTTTGATGTGGGAATGAGTGGACACTCTCAAACAGAGTTCTAAACGTGGTTCAAATAACGAAATTTCGTTCTTAGGTAAAAAATCAAAGACTAAAATTTGAGTTTTCAACTAACGGAAAAACCCCATTTCAGCCACGTTTGTAAAATACCTACACCTGTCAGAGTCCCCAGTCCCCAAAACCTAGTACCTAAATACAAGCAAAAAGTTATAATTTATATAGATTCACCACAAAAGGAACAATGGCTAAACCTGATATTCATCCCCAGTGGTATCCAGAAGCAAAAGTATATTGCAACGGTCAAGTTGTGATGACTGTTGGTTCTACCAAACCCGAATTACACGTAGATGTTTGGTCTGGAAACCACCCTTTTTACACTGGTACTCAGAAGATTATTGACACCGAAGGACGCGTGGAAAGATTCCTTCGCAAATACGGTATGTCTAGCAGTCAAGGCGACAAAAAGAAAAAGTAGCTGGTTGGCTCTGCTGTTAACGACGACCCTGCAAATGCTGGGTCGATTGTCATTTAATGCCTGAGCCAACTTGTTATTTTTTAAGGAGCGTTGCACTGTTATGGCTGAAACATACTTACTGGAGAAACTGAGATCCGTTGAACAAACCTTCAATGAATTGACTCGTCGCCTAGCTGACCCTGATACTGCTAAAAATCCTGATGAGTATCAAAAAATTGCTAAGTCTCGTTCTTCCTTGGAAGAAGTCGTTAATACTTACGACACTTGGAAAACAGCGCAGGAAGAATTAGTCGGGGCGCGTCAGGTACTCAAAGAGGCAAACAGCGATCCTGAGTTGCAAGAAATGGCAGCTTTGGAAGTAAAAGAATTAGAAGAAAAAATCGAATATTTAGAAACCCGCTTGAAAGTGTTGCTGCTACCCCGTGACCCCAATGATGATAAAAACATCATGTTGGAAATTCGGGCTGGGACTGGTGGTGACGAAGCAAGTATCTGGGCGGGAGATTTACTGCGGATGTATTCTCGCTATGCTGATACTCAAGGTTGGCGAGTCAAGTTGGTGAGTGAGTCTCTGGGTGAAATGGGCGGCTTCAAAGAAGTGATCCTGGAAATTCAAGGCGAGAGTGTCTACAGTAAGCTGAAGTTTGAAGCTGGTGTTCATCGGGTGCAGCGCGTACCGGCCACGGAAGCTGGGGGAAGGGTTCACACCTCCACAGCTACAGTTGCAATTATGCCAGAGGTCGATGATGTAGAAGTTCACATTGACCCGAAAGATATTGAAATGACCACAGCACGTTCTGGTGGTGCGGGTGGACAAAACGTCAACAAAGTGGAAACTGCGGTTGACTTGATGCACAAACCAACGGGAATTCGGATTTTCTGTACAGAAGAACGCAGCCAGTTGCAAAACAAAGAACGGGCGATGCAAATTCTGCGGGCGAAACTATATGAAATGAAGTTGCGGGAACAGCAAGAAGAAGTAACTTCCATGCGGCGATCGCAAGTTGGTACAGGATCGCGTTCAGAAAAAATCCGCACTTATAACTATAAAGATAACCGCGCCACTGACCACCGTTTAGGTCAAAACTTCTCCCTTAACCCTGTTTTGGAAGGAGATATCGAAGACCTCATCCAATCTTGTATTTCTCAAGACCAGCAAGAAAGATTAGCAGAGTTAGCAGCTTCTGGTAGTAATTAGGGGTATAGGGGTTTAAGGGTGTAGGGGTATAGGGGTTTAGTAAATATTGATTATAAATTGGGTGGGGCGATCGCTCTACCCAATTTTGTATTTGAAGAAGTGCAAACTTTGGTGATCATAATTTCTCTGTAAGACTTGTTCCATAATGAAGATACAAGAGACAGTAGAGGTAGTTATGACTGTGCAGTTATTAAGACGAAAATTTACAGTAGACCAATATCATAAAATGATTGAGTCGGGAATTCTGACGGCAGATGATCGGGTGCAACTGATACGAGGAGAAATTATTGAGATGTCACCTATTGGAACAAAACACGCTTCTTGTGTGAAGCGTTTAAATAAAATTTTCGCTAATAAATTAGGTGATAGAGTTCTAATTGCTATTCAAGACCCTGTAGAACTTGATGATAGTTCCGAACCTCAGCCAGATGTAGCCTTAATCAAACCCCGTGATGATTTTTATGAAAATGCACATCCCCAACCACAGGACATTTTCTTATTAGTAGAAGTCGCTGATTCCACAATTCAGTTTGATAGAGAAGTCAAGATACCTTTATATGCGATTGCAAATATAAGTGTAGTTTGGTTAATAGATATTAACGAACAAACTATTGAAGTTTATCAACAACCAACTGTCACTGGATATCAGCAAATACAGAAATTTACTCGTGGTGAAACTTTAGTAATTCCTGGCTTTCCTGATGTCAAAATCACCGTTGATGAAATCTTTGGTATATCAGTATAACTTATTAAATTCAGTTCGTAGTAAGGACTTTAGTCCTTCTTTGGGAACTAGAGTTCTCTCTACGAGACGCTGCGCGTAGCTTGCTTCCCCAGAGGGGTACACTACCAAACTTGAATCACTAAACTGCTTGTGGTGCTGTTGTTGTTAAGACTTTCATACGGTTTTCTAATGCCGCTTGTAGTTCTTCTTCCATCTCTTGAGAATATCGATAATAGACAAATTCATATTTTAAGAGATAATTTAATCTCTGCCATTCCTTCATAATTTGACAGCTAGAAATTAAACTTTCTACTTCCTTTTGCCAACGCAGAAAGATTCGGTAACTAAAAAAGCTACTGCATATATTGCCTTTTATATCCCAAAAAGAGATACAAACTTGATGTTTCAGACAATAGATTTTTTTAATTTGTTTGACGTTATAGCCTTGAGCATTTAAAGCTGCTTGTGCTTCAGTGTGAGATATACACCAATTTTGTGGTTTAATTTTATTAGCTGCAATTAAATTTTTATTTTTACGGCGATATTGATTAATTCTGCGTAGCTTGCGAGACATGATGCACCTGTTCTGATTACACACACTGGCATTGCAGCCTTGAAACATTAATTCGCGCTCAAGACTACTTACTTTAGAGTAACTTTACCTATTACTTCAGTTGCAATATTAAAACTTAGATTATATACACTACAGCTAAAACCAAACTCTGTCAATCAAAATGTCAACGGATAGTGTTACAACTAAATTTGTAAATACAGTTGACTAGCCATAAAAGCAGTGAACGTTGAAAGCAGACAAAAACTGATTGAAATCATTAGATCGGCTCGCGGTTCGTTGAGTCAGCGAGCCTTTGGTAAATCGCTGGGAGTTTCTGCGACTGCGGTTCAGATGTGGGAGAAGGGCGTAAAAGTGCCAGATACAGAAAATCTGGCTCAAATCGCGGCCAAAGCAGGCTACACAATGGAAGAGTTACTCTGTTGTTTGGAAGGAAAACCAGTACAAGAAATTTCTGACTTAAATTTAATTTTACGACAAATCAAGCATATGCCGCTAAGTCAAGTAGCTCTGGTAGTGCAAGCGGCGGCGGATAGACTAGCGGCTGTGGCACAATCATCTGATGAGGAAGCAAAAGCTAGTTAAATCAATTAATTATGTAGATTTTTCTTACCATTTGAAGAGATGAATTTATAACATGGGAATAGTTATAAGTGCGTAGACTAATCCCCTAAACAAATGGTAAAAGCAACACCTGAAAGCCTGAGTAAATTTGTTAGTTTTTGTCAACAGCACATCACAGGACAAGAAAAGAAAGAAGCACAAACTTTTTTAGACCGCTTTTTTCGGGCTTTTGGTCATGAAGGTGCATTAGAAGCGGGAGCTAGTTACGAGGAAGCAATTAAAAAAGGTAGCAAAAAAGGTAAAACGGGTTTTGCTGATTTGGTGTGGAAACCCCGTGTTTTAATTGAAATGAAAAAGCGAGGAGAAGATTTAAGTAAGCATTATTCCCAAGCTTTTGACTATTGGACGCGGTTAGTACCACAACGTCCTAAATATGTGATTCTGTGCAATTTTGATGAGTTTTGGATTTTCGATTTTGATATCCAATTAGATACACCTGTCGATGTAATTCCTCTTGAGCAGCTACCAGAAAGGGCTGGAGCATTTGGATTTATGGAATTAGGGGAAAAAACTCCTATTTTCCGTAACAATCAGGTGGAAGTGACAGAACGGGCGGCGCGTCGTATGGGCGAGTTGCTGCTGGAGTTGGAAAAACGCGGAATTGCTAAGTTAACAGCACAGCGATTTATTTTGCAATGTGTGTTAGCGATGTTTGCAGAAGATAGACAGCTTTTACCCCGTGATATGTTTATTTCTTGTGTTGAAGACTGTATCAATGGGACGAGTTCTTATGATGTTTTAGGTGGTTTATTTCGGGAAATGAATCAGCCAGGAATGACACCTGCTGGGCGTTATCAGGGAGTAGATTATTTTAATGGTGGGTTATTTTCGGTTATTCATCCAATTGAATTAACTAAAGACGAATTAAATTTTTTGGAGTTATCAGCTAAGGAAAATTGGAGTCAGGTACGTCCCGCAATTTTTGGTAATTTATTTGAAAGTACCATAGATACAATAGAACGCCATGCGCGAGGTATTCATTACACCTCAGAAGCGGACATCATGAAAATTGTGCGTCCGACAATTAGCCGTTATTGGGAAGAGAGAATAGAGGCGGCTAATACAATCGGTGAATTATCAAGATTGCAATTAGAATTACAAAGTTATCGCGTACTTGATCCGGCTTGTGGTTCGGGTAATTTTCTCTACATTGCTTATCAGGAACTCAAGCGGATAGAAATGTTATTGCTTGATAAAATTTCTCAGCGTCGGAAGTCAGAAGATAAACAAATGCAAATGGGATTTGTTACGCCATTGAATTTTTTTGGTATGGATACAAATCCTTTTGCAGTGGAGTTGGCTAGGGTGACGCTGATGATTGCGCGGAAGATTGCGATTGATAATTTAAAATTGACTGAGCCTGCTTTACCTTTGGATAGTTTGGATAACAATATTGTTTGTCAGGATGCGCTATTTCATGAATGGGTGAAGGCTGATGCAATTATTGGAAATCCACCGTTTTTAGGTGGGCATAGAATTAGGAAAGAGTTGGGGGATGATTACACTGAAAATATTTTTAAAACATTCCAAGAAGTTAGTAACCAACAAATAGACATTGCTTGTTATTGGTTTCGATTAGCCCATTCACAATTAAATGTACATGGCAGAGCAGGATTAGTAGCAACTAACTCAATCTGTCAAGGTAAAAATAGAGAGGCTGCTTTAGATTACATTGTGAGTCATGAAGGACACATTCATGATGCTATCTCTAGTCAACCTTGGTCTGGTGAAGCTAGTGTTCATGTAAGTATTATTAATTGGAGTAAAGAAATACCACATAAATTATATTTAGATAATTGCTCAGTTATAGCTATAAACTCTTCATTAAAATCTACTGTTGATGTTACTAAAGCAAATCGTTTAAAGGCTAATACTGGTTGGTGTATTCGTGGAGTAGAACCTAATGGTAACGGATTTATAGTGACTGAGGAGCAAGTAAAGGCTTGGATCATGGATGATGCGAGAAATCAAGAAATTCTGAAACCATTTTCAATGGGTGCTAATTTAGCCAAAAATCCTCATGGAACTCCAGAACGTTGGATTATTGATTTTGTAAATATGTCTATTGAAGAAGCAAGTAGTTACATTTTACCTTTCAGCTATTTAGAAAGATGTGTTAAGCCAGAGCGTTCAAAAAATCGTGAAATCAATTTGAGAAAAAAATGGTGGATATTCAAGCGCACTAATGAAGCAATGAGAAAAGCCATTGCTAGTTTAAAATTCTACTTTACTGTGCCTAGAGTGTCTAAGTGGTCTGTCTTTATTCCAGCACCTCTTAATTGGTTAGCAGGTGATAAGTCTGTTGTTCTAACCACTGATGATTTTTATGTTTTTGGCATTGTTTCATCAGAAATACATCGCACTTGGATGAATGCTCAAAAATCAACTTTAGGGGAAACAACCGCTTATACGCCAACAACTTGTTTTGAAACATTCCCCTTTCCTCAAAACCCAGATGCTAAATTAATTCAAAAAGTTCGTACTAAAGCTGAAGAACTCCATCAATATCGCACAGAACAAATGGAGTCAAAACAGTGGGGAATCACCACACTATATAATAAGTTTTTTGATGAGCCTACTAGCCAGCTTTATAAATTACATCAGCAGTTAGATAAATTAGTTATGCAAGCTTATGGGTTTAATGCTAAAGACGATATTTTAGAGAAACTTTTGCTATTAAATTCAGAATTGGCAGAAAAAGAAAAACAGGGAATAAAGATTATTGGTGCTTGGTGTCCAGTGGAATCAGTTATATAAGTTAATCAGAATCTAATTTTTCTCGTTATGTGGAAAAGTGAATGTTAGACCTAACCCCCTAACCCCCTTCTCCCTACTAGGGAAGGGGGAAAAGAGAAAGCCTCTCTTGTTGTGGTGGAGAGGTATTCTATGGGAAGAACTTCGCTTTATGGAGAGGGGTTGTTCAGATACCGTGAAAAATCAGGATTTAGATCACCTATTTTTTCAAAGAGTTGAAAAATTAAGTTATATAGGATTTATCCCAGATTTCAACAATGACGAGTTAGTGTAAACGGTTCTAAAATGGTGAGCATCAAATTTAACTAGGTGCAATGATGTCTCTCCGCAATGAACCTTTAGACTGGCAAGCAAATACTCAAGATAATTATGTTCCTATTTATCATAAAGGTAATTTAGTCGGTTTTTTTAAGCAAGAATATGCTAATGAAGTTATACAATTTCTGAATGAAGATGAAGTTTTAAAGAAAGCTTTAAAAAGAGCTTGCGCTGATTTGCTGAAAGTAACTGGCAAAGATATTAATTTAGTTAGTAGTTTAATCAAAAAATATATACAGGTGAGTGAACGTCCTAAACATGGAACTAAAGCGATCGCACTTTTATTAAAAGAACGACAAGCAGAACTAGATTTGAATGATTCGGAGTTTACAAAGTTCTGTGATACCTTCAAAATTTCCCCCGCAGAATTAAACAGTATCTATGCAGGTGAGGCATTTGATGATAAGTTGTTGCTACCACTCACACGCGTCCTCGGAGTTACCAAAGAGCGATTGTTAGAGGTGCGAGATGGTTCATCCATACAAAACAATACATAAATCACAGTTCACATATCAATAATTGTGAAAACAGACAGTATTTTCTATCGTCTATTTCAAGAATTTCCCGATATATTCTTTGAATTGATTGGAAATTCGCCTGATGTTGCTAGTATCTACCAATTTTCGTCCATCGAAATTAAGCAAACAGCCTTTAGAATCGATGGTGTATTTGTTCCCAATGGAGAAAATGAGCAACCAATTTACTTTGTAGAAGTGCAGTTTCAAGCTGATGATGGGATTTATTCACGTCTGATGGCGGAAATATGCTTATATCTACGTCAAAATCAACCTGTAAATGATTGGGGTGCTGTGGTTTTATACCCAAACAGAAGTTTAGATATAGGAGATATTAAACATTACAGAGAATTCTTTGTTAGTCAAAGAATCAGACGGATTTACTTGGATGAGTTAAGTACAGATTCACCTTTACCCATTGGTATTGCAACAGTTAAATTGATTGTGGCATCTGAGGATGCAGCCATCACCACAGCTAGAAATTTAGTAGAAAGAACAAAATTAGAAATAGACTCACCAAGAAAACAACAGCAATTATTACAATTAATAGAGACTATCTTGTTGTATAAGTTGCCCACAATCACTAAAGAGGAGCTAGAGGAAATGTTTAGCCTCAGTGAGTTAAGGAATACCCGATATTTTCAGGATGTTTTCCAAGAAGGTAAAGAAGAAGGTAGAGAAGAAGGTAGAGAAGAGGGTGTGCGTATAGATAAATTAAAAGTTGTACCGCCAATGTTAGCAGCAGGCTTGACAATAGAACAGATAGCACAAGCTCTAGAATTAAGTGTTGAGGAAGTACAGCAGGCTGTACATACGACAGATGACGGGTGATAGGTGACAGAAAAGAAAGAGGAAGTGTTGATTTCGTAGCAGTTTTAGAGCGAAAATTTAGCAAGTGACTGTTTCAATTGCTCAAACAAGATTATTGTTTGTCTGAAAAGAGTTTTTGAGAGGAATTTTTGGTTAATTTTTGTTAATATTGGACACAGTGCTGGTGCTTCGTCCATAACTGTCCATAATTCCTTAACTCCTAACCAAGAAAAACTCAATGCTGCGACTAGAACATATTAGTAAAATTTATCCTACAGGCGAAGTTCTCAAAGATATCAACTGGGAAGTCAAGCCAGGCGATCGCATTGGTTTAGTCGGTGTGAACGGTGCAGGAAAATCCACCCAACTGAAAATCATCATGGGGGAAATCGAACCGACGGCTGGCGAAATTATTCGTCCTGCTAGTCTGCACATAGCTTATCTGAATCAAGAGTTTGAAGTAGATCCAGGCCGCACGGTTAGAGAAGAATTTTGGACTGTATTTAAAGAAGCTAACGCAGTACAGCTGGCTTTGGCGCAGGTACAGCATGAGATGCAAACGGCGACTCCTGAAGAATTGGACGCGCTGATTAATAAGTTGGATCGCCTACAGCGTCAGTTTGAAGCTTTAGACGGCTACGGTTTAGAAGCACGCATCGGGAAAATTCTCCCAGAAATGGGATTTGAGCCAGAAGATAGCGATCGCCTCGTAAGTGCTTTTTCTGGCGGTTGGCAAATGCGGATGAGTTTGGGTAAAATCCTCCTGCAAAAACCCGATGTCTTACTACTGGACGAACCTACGAACCACCTCGATTTAGAAACCATTGAGTGGTTAGAAAATTACCTCAAAGGTTTAACTACCCCAATGGTGATAGTTTCCCACGACCGAGAGTTTCTTGACCGTCTCTGCACCCAAATCGTGGAAACTGAACGCGGTGTTTCCACAACTTATTTAGGCAATTATTCCTCTTATCTCACACAAAAAGCTGAAAATCAATCAGCACAACTGAGTGCTTACGAACGTCAGCAAAAAGAAATCGAGAAACAACAGGCGTTTGTGGATAGATTCCGTGCTAGTGCTACCCGCAGCACCCAAGCCAAAAGCCGCGAAAAGCAACTAGACAAAATCGAACGCATCGAAGCACCCACAGGTAGCGTCAGAACCTTGCATTTCCGCTTTCCCCCTGCACCTCGGAGTGGTAGAGAAGTAGTCAAAATTAAGGATTTAACCCATATTTACGGCGACAAGATTTTATTCTTGGGTGCAAATCTGTTGATTGAAAGAGGCGATCGCGTCGCCTTCCTGGGTCACAATGGTGCAGGAAAATCTACCTTATTGCGAATGATTATGGGTTTAGAACCACCCACGGAAGGCAAGGTAGAATTAGGCGAACATAACGTCATTCCTGGCTATTTCGAGCAGAATCAAGCCGAAGCTTTGGATTTAAATAAAACAGTCATGGAAACTATTCACGATGAAGTTCCCGACTGGAAAAACGAAGATGTCCGCACGCTTTTAGGGAAGTTTTTATTTAGTGGTGACACAGTATTTAAACAAGTTGGGGCATTAAGTGGAGGCGAAAAAGCCCGTTTAGCATTAGCTAAAATGCTGCTGTGTCCGGCAAACTTAATTATTCTGGATGAGCCGACAAATCACCTGGATATTCCCGCCAAGGAAATGTTAGAAGAATCACTGCAAAACTACGATGGTACAGCTATTGTAGTTTCTCACGACCGCTATTTTATTTCCCAAGTGGCGAATAAAATTGTGGAAATTCGTGATGGTGAATTCCGCGTTTATTTAGGTGATTACCACTATTATCTCGGAAAAATTGCCGAAGAAAAAGAAGCGGCAAAATTAGAAGCGATCGCGGCGGAAAAAGCCGCTAAAAAAGCTGCCAAAGCCGCTAAAGCTTCTACTAAGAAGAAGTAATATCCAATTGGATTGTCAAAATTATCAGTAATTCACGGCAAAATGGTGCTGCTACTATTTCTTGATAACCAAAGTGAATGTTGCTGAATTAGTTAATATTTCCATTATTCTGCTACTAGTAGCCACGATTGTAGCTCTGCTCAGTCGTTGGCTACGAGTTCCTTATGTTACAGGTTTGGTTTTAGCTGGTTTAGCGATTACTGAACTTTTGCCAAGGCGTATTGGGCTGAGTGATTCCCTAATTCTCAACCTATTTTTGCCGATTCTGATCTTCGAGGCAGCTATCAATACAGATATCAGTCGTCTCCGCAGCACGATTAAACCCATAGCTTTATTAGCAGGGCCAGGGGTGGTAATTTCTGCAACTGTCACATCGGTCTTGTTAAAATTTGGACTGGGATTGAATTGGACAGCAGCATTACTGGCTGGGGTAATTTTGGCAATTACCGACACGGTTTCGGTAATCGCTGTATTTAAAGAGGTGTCTGTCCCTTCTCGTCTTTCCACCATTGTGGAAGGTGAAAGTTTATTTAACGATGGTATAGCTTTAGTTTTATTCAGTTTGATTGTTAAATTTAACGCAGCCGGTTCACTGACAATTTTAGATGGATGTCAAGAATTGTTTATGGTGATTGTCGGTGGAACACTCGTAGGTTTGGCTGTCGGATATTTAAGTACAGGTTTATTTGTGCGTTCAGATGAGCCGCTTAGTAGTATTCTACTGACAGTGGCTGTAGCTCTAGGCGCATTTCAAATTGGGCAATTTTTCAGTGTTTCCGGTGCAGTAGCCGTGGTTGTGGCTGGGCTAATTGTCGGGAATGTAGGCGTTTCAGATCAAGTTTCCGCTTCCACTCGATTAACACTGTTTAGTTTTTGGGAATCTATAGCTTTTGGGGTGAATAGCTTTATTTTCCTACTCATTGGTTTAGAAATTGACTTAATCACTTTTTGGCGAACTTTACCTGCTGTGGTGTTAGCAATTGTTGCCTATCAAGCAGGAAGAATACTCTCGGTTTATCCCCTGTTAGCTATAGTAGGTTGGTTTGATCGTCCTATTCCTTGGCGTTGGCAGCACGTCTTGTTTTTTGGTAACATCAAAGGCTCTCTTTCTATGGCACTGGCACTTAGCATTCCAGCAACAGTGACAGGCAGAGAACAACTCATTGCTATAGTCTTTGGCACGGTGTTACTATCCTTACTTGGGCAAGGAGTAAGTTTGCCGTGGTTGGTAAAACGGTTACAGTTATCTCAATCATCAACCTCTAATCAGCAACTAGAAGAATTGCAAGCCCAACTCATCACAGCTAAAGCAGCACAGGATGAATTAGATACTTTATTAAAAACAGGGGTATTACCAAAAGCTGTTTATGAAGAGATGCGTTCCACTTACCAGGTGCAAGTAGCAGCTGCGGAAAAAACATTACGAGAATCCTACAATCGCCGTTCCGATGAGTTTGATGTTGAAGGTGGTAAATTTACTAAACTTGATGCTATTCGTCGTCGATTACTACTAGCAGAGAAAGGCGCGCTCACTGAAGCGATGCGTAAGCGGATTATTTCCGAAGACATTGTTCGAGTGCGACTCAGAAAAATTGACGAGCAATTGCTGAAATTAGAAGATGATTAATATATTTAGTTAATCCTGAGTTGCCAATTATATTTCTTATTTTCCGCGGCTTTTGATGACTTTACCAGAACTAACAAAAGAAACCCCTTGCTGAAATTCAGTAGCAATCATAACTGCCTCTACTATCGGTTCAGAAACCTCTGTTTGTGCTACCCACTCTACAATAAAATTTGCCCCTAAACCGCCGCTAGTATCGTTTCTCGAAACATAAAAATCAGTTGAAGCTAAGGCATCAATTTGAATTGGTTGCTCTAAATACTGCTTAACTAATTTACCATCTGAGTCATAGTAACGCACAGAAGTAATGATGACAGGATTGGTCAAATCTGTATTACGAATGCTGAGGGTTGCTGCTAAATTTAAAATCTGTTGGCGATCATCATGATAGATATGGGAATAGATAGGTACATAGATAGTTTGACCCATTGCTATCTGAAAATTTTTATCCACAGTCACCACTGTTGCAGATGATTTTTTCGGATTAGGAGATGATTGTAATTTTGATGAATTTTCTAATGATGTACAAGATACCAGCAGGAACATCAAAGCAATTGTTAAACAAAAATATGGTGATAATTTCATGTAATTTGCTTACTTTATTTACAGCCTTCGATAAAGTCAATTACTTGATGTAAAGACCCAGGTTTTGTCACAATCAAGACAGTAGAACCAGGTTCTAGGACTGTGCTGCCGTTAGGAATTGTTAAATCCTCGTGGGGATGGGCTTGATAACCAATAATGAGAGAGCCAGAGGGAAAGCGGGAATCTTGGGCAATTTCAGCCAAACTACGACCAACAACATAACAATTGTTGGGGATAGAGAGTTTTAATACTTCAATCTGCCCTTGCTCAAAGTGCATCATTGATTCAACTTGCGGATATTCAATGGCATTTACCATTGTTGAAACGGCTAAATCCACAGTGCTGATAATATGATTTGCTCCTGCTAAACGCAGGGGTTCAGTAAAATCAGAATGGCGCATCCGAGTTAAAATATGCGTCACACCATAGTGTTTGGCAAGAGTGACCATTGCTAGGTTTAAAGCATCACTACGAAGCATTGCAGCTAACGCATTGGCTTTACGAATTCCTGCTTCTAACAAAACTTCTGTACTAACTGCACTCCCTTCAAAAGCAATTGCGCCTACTTGTTCACGAGCATAGCGACAAGCGGTAGGGTCAATATCAATCACAGCCACAGTGTGTCCCAGTTCTACCAGCCTTTGAGCCAAAGAGAGACCCACTAAGCCTGCTCCACCAATTAGCACGTACATAGCTGTTCTTGATCCTCTTTAACTTTTGATGTCACTTTATTCAGGTTAGCAAAGTAGTGGAGGTATTAATTTTACAAATTGGTGGAAGTTCTTGCTTAGGATATGTTGATATTTTCTGTGAGAATATCAAAAAACCCTACTTTTGATTAACGTTATACTAACTCCACTCTGCAAAAATGCTTATTCTTATCAGTTAATACCATGTCAAATTAGGTTGCGTGCCTTCCAGTCAAGTTAACACAATCAAATCTCAAAACCCTTGCCAGATTTAGCTCTCCTCATCCTGTAGCTTCCTGTGCTGTCTGGCTTTCAACTTCAAGGTACAGCATTTTGAGTTTTAAACTGTTAATTGCTGGTTTCTTCTATCACAAAATATTCGCGACAATCAATAAAATTTAAGAAAAGATAAAAAATATGGAATTATGTCATGAAAGAAGTTAATAGGCAGAAATTCACTTGCAGTGGTGGATAGCAGTGGTATCATTCGGTTATTACAAAAAGTAAAGGGCAATTTTACTATGACCAAAGCACCTGTTGCTCCTGTGGTGCTAGTCATTTTAGACGGATGGGGCTACTGCGAGGAGAAGCGAGGAAACGCTATTATCGCTGCCAAAACGCCAGTAATGGGAAGTTTATGGGCAGCCTACCCGCATACTCTCATCCACACATCAGGGAAAGCCGTAGGATTGCCAGAGGGTCAAATGGGTAACTCAGAAGTTGGTCATTTGAACATCGGCGCAGGTCGAGTCGTACCACAGGAATTGGTACGCATTTCTGATGCTGTGGAGGATGGTTCTATCCTCAGCAACTCAGCTCTTGTCAAAATTTGCCAGGAAGTTCGCTCTCGGAATGGCAAGCTGCATGTAGTTGGGCTGTGTTCTGAGGGTGGAGTACACTCACATATCACCCATCTGTTCGGACTACTTGACTTAGCCAAAGATCAGCGAATTTCAGAAGTTTGTATCCACGCCATCACTGATGGCCGTGACACTGCACCCACAGATGGAATCAAAGCCATCAGTGCTATCGAAGACTACATCAATCGTGTAGGCATTGGACGCATTGTAACTGTTAGTGGTCGTTACTATGCAATGGATCGCGATCGCCGTTGGGATCGAGTCCAACAAGCCTATAACGTCATGACCCAAACTGGCAACGGTGACGGTCGTCAAGCGGTGGATGTCTTACAAGCATCCTATGCCGAAGGCGTGACCGATGAATTTATTGTTCCAGTACGTATTGCTCCTGGCGCAGTCGAGCCAGAAGACGGGGTGATATTCTTCAACTTCCGCCCTGACCGTGCTAGACAATTAACTCAAGCGTTTGTCAGCGAAGAATTTACAGGTTTTGCTAGAGAGCAAGTCAAGCCTCTGTCCTTTGTGACATTTACCCAGTATGATGGCGATTTGCCTGTAACTGTGGCCTTTGAACCACAGAATTTGAGTAATATTCTGGGTGAAGTCATCGCCAATCATGGTTTAAAGCAGTTTCGGACTGCGGAAACCGAAAAATACGCCCACGTTACTTATTTCTTTAACGGGGGTTTAGAAGAACCATTTGCGGGAGAAGACCGGGAATTAGTCAGCAGTCCAATGGTAGCGACCTATGACAAAGCCCCGGCCATGTCAGCCGCCGCCGTAACTGATGTAGCGATCGCCGCCATTGCCAAAGGCATCTACTCCTTGGTGGTGATCAACTATGCAAACCCAGATATGGTAGGTCATACTGGTCAAATGGATGCTACTGTCACAGCCATTGAAACAGTAGATAATTGTTTAGGTCGTCTGTTAGAAGGTGTAAGCAAAGCCGGTGGTACAGCTATTATTACCGCCGATCATGGCAACGCCGAGTATATGCTAGATGAAGCAGGTAATTCTTGGACGGCTCACACTACTAACCCAGTTCCCCTAATTTTAGTGGAAGGTGAAAAAGCCAAAATCCCTGGCTATGGTACAAATGTCGAATTGCGGAATGATGGCAAACTAGCTGACATCGCACCCACGATTTTAGACATTTTACAACTACCCCAACCACCAGAAATGACCGGGCGATCGCTGCTCAAACCAGCAGAATACGACGTACAACGCCCTCGCACACCTATACCAGTAGGGTTGTAGAGAGTGCTGAGTGGTGAGTGCTGAGTGGTGAGTGCTGGGTGGGGAGTTGGGAGTGCTGAGTGCTGTTAGCGCGGCGTTTAGCTGGTGGGGAGTTGGAAGTGCTGGGTGCTGAGTGAGGAACTCAATTCCCCCCTTGTCTACCTTGTCCACCCAATCCCCAATCCCCAGTCCCCAGTCCCCAGTCCCCAACCCCGACCATATTTTAAAACTTTTGATCAAAAGAGATTGCTACCATGACAGTAATGAATATTTTGCAAGCTATTTGGGCGATTTCTGCCCTGGGCGTTATCGTTTTAGTATTACTCCATAGCCCCAAAGGTGATGGTATCGCTTCTATTGGTGGACAAGCACAGTTATTTACCAGCACCAAAAGCGCAGAAAATACCTTAAACCGCATTACTTGGGCATTAACAGTGATTTTTCTGGGTTTAACAGTAGTTTTAAGTGCTGGTTGGCTAAAATAAGTCAAAATCTAGTTACCAGGAGCTAGGTAGATGGGGAATAATATTTCATACCCAAAACCTAATACCCTGAACAAGTTCATTAACAAGCAGTTATTAGCAGCCTTGGTATTGGCGATCGCCACGGGGCTGCTAGTTGTTTTAACTAATTTCTCAGGTTTTGCTGTTTCCCCAAAATTACCTCCAGCCAAAACCCATCCCCTACCGCCTACACTGGCTCAATGGCAAGATAACACTAATAGTGGTGACTATTTCTCGCAAATAGCCACCACTGAAGTCGGTTATTTAGTGTGGTCGAAATTTCCTGTGAAAGTGTTTATTCAACGACCAACAGGAATTAATGACCAACAGGCGCAAGTTTGGTTTAATAGTGTTTTAGAAACTGTCCAAGAGTGGAATGATTTTTTACCTTTACTAGTAGTAGAGTCTTCAGACATAGCTGACATTACTATTGAGCGCAAAACCCCGCCTTTAGAGTTTTCCCGTGAAGATAGAATTCCGCGTGCGCGTTCTGCTTTAACTCGCTACGATTTATATACTCTTGATCATGTTTTACTGCACCGTGTCAGTATTTTATTGAGTCCTAGCCAAACTGGTCGTTATCTTTTAGCAGCTTCCCGTCACGAACTCGGTCACGCTTTGGGAATTTGGGGTCATAGTCCCCTAGAAACGGACGCGCTTTACTTTTCCCAAGTCCGCAACTCGCCGTTTATTTCCCATAGAGATGTGAATACGTTAAAGCGGATTTACGAACAACCTACTAGTTTAGGTTTTAGCTATTGAATATCTAAATCAATATATAAATCACCAGGTTCACCACCGCGACGACCTGCGTTGCCCTCCCCTACAATAGTGAGGCGATCGCCTGCTACACTATGAGGGGGAATTGCCATCTTGATTTTTCTCATTACTTGATTTTGTCCCTCTCCTAGACAGACAAAACATTGATTTCCTCGACTATCTAACCCTAAACCGTGACATTCATCACAAATTTCCCAACGACTAAAGCTCACTTCTTTTTCTGGACAGCCTGATATAGCTTCAGCTTGGCTGATTTTGAGATTTAGGTGAATATCATTACCTTTGCTGGGAGTTGTAGTTTGTGGCTTGGTGATAGCCATAATTTCATATAACAGATTCAAAAATACATAAATATTGGGAATAGCTGCAATGTTGAGTAGTAAATCTCCACGCTCTTTTAATATTAATACTTGACCTTGGACTACTCTAATATTTTTAATTTGCTCCCAGGGTAATGATTGTTTCTCGATAATTATCCCATTTTGGTTCACTGTAATATCTTTAAATTTAACGTTCTCACCTCTTTGATAAGCCGATAAAACTACGGGTAATTGGTGATGTAATATCTTATTTTGGATATACTCTCCCGCTTGTCTAATATCTTGAAAAATATTTGTCAGAGATATTGGTTTAACCTGATTTTTGAGATAAATTGTGTATTTATATTGTGTTGAAGTGGAAATTCCGTTTACGGATGTCGTGATAATTTGTTGAAATATCTCTTGAACATCCTCATATTTAGCTATGATTGAATTATTCTTATTAACATAAATAAATCCGTTTTCGTAGATAAATAACTCTTTATTTTTGTTTGCCAGAAATACTGCAAAATATATAGCGGTAGAGATGAAAAATAGCCCCAAACTTAAAAGCAGGGCGATAAATATATCTACATTGCGAGATACTACTAATATTACAAATAATAACGACGTTATTATCGATATACCCACGAGATATGCTCGTGAAAGGAACTCAGCCTGACAGTTCTGCACAAAGCTACCTAAGTCATTTTGTGCAGCTAAATCATTGATATCCATTGTTAATTGACTTGATGGGGAAAGTATGACTTTAAATACATAATTCCCGAAAATTCAGTCAAATTAACGATTCTCAATATTTTGAACAATCAAAGACTTGGGTATAAATCCTAACTAAGCTTTACTGGTTGTGATGCTAAAACTTCTTGATAAAGTTCTTCTAATTTAGTAATGTTTTTACTGAGAGTGTAAAGGTCTAATACGCGGTTTCTGGCTTTTTGACCTAGCAAAGTTGTTAATTCAGGATGGTCTTGAAATAAAGGTAACAGAGTACGTAATTGCGATCGCGCTGTTTTCGGGTTGACAACGACTCCTGCACCTTTTTCTAAGACTTCCCCATCTGCACCGACATCTGTGGCTATACAAGCTAATCCACAAGCCATTGCCTCTAATAAAGATAAAGACAATCCCTCCACTAATGAAGGCAAAATAAAGACATCTGCACCGCGTAAAATCTTAATGCGTCGCTCTTCATCAGCGACAAACCCTAGCCAGACAATACCGTATTCAGCACCATAAAATGGCTCTAAGGAAGCTCTTAACGGGCCATCACCTACAACTAATAATTTGCTACCTGCTCCCATATTGGCTTGCTTCCAAGCTCTCAATAGAGATTCTACATTTTTTTCGGGAGCGATTCTGCCTTGATAAACAAACAAACGTTCTGCTTTAAATTCTGCTTTAACTTCCGAATAACCAGGAGAGTATTTATCTATATCTACACCATTGGGAATGACTGCGATTTTTTTGTCGCGTACACCCATATTGGCTAACAATTCTCGCTGAATTTGAGAAAAGACAATGACGCGATCGTAGTTATCCAAAAAAGGCGCGTAGAGTTGATACGCTAAAAGTTGTGTTCCTGAAATTAGCTTCGCCCCTTTCCCTGCAAATGGCGTATGAAATGTAGCCACTAGGGGCAAATTTAATTGATCACAAATTTCTGGTAGAAAAAAATCTAGGGGAGATAAAGTCAAAGAAGCGTGGACAATATCCGGTTTGATTTCCCTGAGTGACTCAGTTAAAACCTTTGTGGCTTTTAAAGTTGGTATGGTGTAAACCTGCGATTTATAAATGAAAGGCAAAGAAACTTCTTGAAAGTTTGGCCAATTGTCACTTTCAGATTCTTCTTGAGCAAAGTGTAGAAAGCTAACTTGATGCCCGCGATCTAACAAAGAGTTAGTGATTTCTCTACTGTAAGTAACGTTGCCACAAAAGGGTGACTTTTTTCCAATCCAGGCTATACGCATTCTTGATCAGCTATCAGAAGAGCAGGGTTGATTATTTATTTTGAATTGTTTGTGTTATCTGTCGGCTTGCTGGTTGTCTATTGCTTGTGTTTTCACTATAAACTCACCATAAAAATCGGCTTGATTCTGTTATAAAGCAAATATTCTATGGGCTGATTTACTGTGTTTTCACCTGTAAGTAGAAGTACGTTGATCACAGGGATTCCTGGTAAGTATCCAACTGATTGCCAGCAAAGTTAAGTCAAATTTTTATGAGATTAGTTTAGCATGAAAGGTTTGGCTTTGAATGCAGGAGCGATCGCCTGGCATTGATAAAAAATTTGGATGAAATAGCTGATATTAATCACGGGAGTTATACCAAGTTAAAATCCCGCCAGAAATGACAATCACGGCTAATCCCATAAATACAGCTTTTAAACCCACAAAGGTTTCCGCCACCCCTGCTAATGCTAAAGGTAGGGATAAGGCAATATTCACAACGTTATTCTGTAAGCCGAAGACTTTACCGCGCATTGCTGGTAAAGTTTCTGTTTGAATAGTCGTCTGCATTGGAATACCCACCAAAGCCCCAAACACACCCAGGGTTGTGACTAAAAGTAAGACTAAACCCAATTGTGTGGTAAATACAGACAAACCGATTAAAGATGCTGCCATACCTACGCAGCCAAATAAGCTTAGTTGATTATAGGAAAAACGTTGCCCGAATTGACCAATCAAGGTCGCACCAATGGCAATTCCTACGCCACCAGCCGCCAATAAAAAGCCGAACTGAGAAGCTTTTAAATGAGGAATAATTTCTGCCATCCGCACAGCTAAAACTGTCAGTGCAGCAAACACAGAAAATAAAATGGTCAGTTGCAGTAAGGCATTACGGACATGATAGTTCTCTTTGAGATAGCGTAACCCATCCTGCAAGTCGGAAAACACATGGGGAAATTCTGTTTCTGGGGCGTGAGTTTTTTCGTTAGTGGCTAGTAATAACAAAATAATACTGGCGATCGCATAGCTACCACCCACCAAAAGTTCCTTCCCAAAGCCGTTATGTCCACCCAGTTGCGCCCAAATCGTATCCGCCAAAGCCAGTAACGGTTCTCCTACAGCAAACCCCACAATTACCGATGCCATCATTGTGGTTGTATATAAAGAATTCGCCGAGAGTAAATCCTGTTCTTTGACTACTAAAGGAATCGCTGCCTGTTCTGCTGGGGCAAAAAACTGCGTTAATGTAGACACTAAAAAAGTGACCGCCAAAATAATCGCAAAACCTACAGGTAACATCCCTATGGGTTGCCAATCATGAGTCAACCATAGCAACAGGGGAATCACTAAGACTAAAATGCCCCGCCACGCATTAGTAGCAACTAACACAGCCTTTTTTGACCAGCGATCGACAAACACACCCGCCACCGAACCAAACAGCACAGCCGGAATCGTGAATGCCATCATTAAAGCCGATACCCAACCACTGATGCTTTGATTGCTGCCTTGGAATTCACTGTTAATCAAAGCAATCATCAATACTAAGTAGACTTTATCTGCTAGCTGACAAAATACCTGACCACCCCAAAGCGCGAGAAAGTTGGGATTTTTCAATACAGCCCCAAAACCCTGCTGTGGCTGCCCATTGGAAGTTGTGACTCCTCCAACACCAGAATCGCCTGCTGATGGAGATTCTGTTTTTGGAGTAGTGGACTGTTGATGATTACTATGTCCATTAGTTGGTTCACCAGCAGGATTTTCATCTGGCTGCGTCAGCTTTAAAGGCTCTGGTAAATCTGGTTGAGTTTTTTCCGATGTCCAAGATTTATTTTGATGGGAAATGTCTTCACCGGACATTTCTTGGCTGTGGGTGTGAATGGGCAGAGAATGGGGAACAGCATTTAAATAACTGGGTACGGTAGTAGGAGCCGATGCCCTATTCTGTTTTCTGGCGTGTGGGGGTGACAACGGCAGAATTGTCGTATCAAAATCAGACGGTTGCATCATGGTTGGCAGCAAAATAAGAATCGATTAAAGAGGCGGAGCGAATAGGGCGACCTAAATGATACTGAGCATACTGGCGTAAAATCTGCTCTACAGATAACCAGCTTTCATCTTTGATGGTGCTACTTTGCATTATCTCTGGTTGTGAGAGCTGTTGGAGCATTGCCAGTTCATAAGAATTTAATCTGACAGAAATCACGGGGATTTCTTGGCGATGGACAACGGTTTGGTATTCGGGGGTTGGGGGTTGGGGGTTGGGGACTGGGGACTGGGGATTGGGAACTGGGGATTGGGGACTGGGGACTGGGGTATTTAATTTTGAATTTTGAATTTTGAATTTTGAATTGATTTGCCCCTGCTCCCTTGCTTCCCTACTGGCGGCTTTTCGCAAATTTTCCCAAGCTTCTAAACAAACAATGCCACCTGATGAGATGCTAAAGCCTACTTGCCAATGGGGATTTGTCCAGTCTGGGGTGAGATGACGTTGAGTTAAGCAACAGGTTTGGACTTGGGGGGTGAGTCCTGCTAATGCTAAGAAATGAAAAACCGCATGGGCGAGACAGGCTAAAATACTGGACTGCTGATTTTTGGGTACAGTTTCTAAACGCTGGAGATGTTCATTGAGTAATTCATATAGTTCCTCTTGGGGATGTTCAGTTAACGCCTGACAAAGAACTATTTCCGCTAAATACTGACTCGCTGCCAATTTTCCCAAATCTTGGGCTAAACCAGGATAAGTTTTCACTGTTTGGGCTTGAGTAATTTTATCGAGCGATCGCCCCTTAGCAATCAGTAGGTCATTGACTACAAACATCCCGCTTCTACCCCCAAGACTAGAATTGTGTTTGCGCGCGCCTGGGGCTACTGCTCGAATCAACCCAAATTCCCTTGTCAAAATGGTTACTATTTTATCTGATTCTCCCAGCACTTGGGTTTTAAGATTAATACCCGTGGCTTTATAGGTTCTACTCATTAGTTATTAACTATTAGTTCTTAGTCACTAGTCATTATGTGAAGACAAAAAGTAAATGACAAATGACTCAGACTATCCACCTTTCTCCAGGTTATCGCGCCCTCGGATCAAATCAATACCACGAGATGTGCCTAATCTAGTCGCACCCGCCAATATTAAGTCTAAGGCTTGCTCTAGGGTACGAATTCCCCCAGAAGCTTTAATTCCAACTCTGTCGCGTGCGACTTCCTTCAACAACCGCACATCGGCGACTGTCGCCCCACCATTCCAGCCTGTACTGGTTTTTATAAAGGCTGCACCTGCATCCATTGCAATTTCAGCCCCTAGTTTTTTTTCTGCATCTGTCAATAGGTTAGTTTCCAAAATCACCTTGACTGTTTGCCCTGTCTCCTCACAGATTTCAGCAATTTCTCGGTGAATAGCATCAGTTTTACCAATTTTTAACCAACCTAAATTCATGACTACATCTAACTCTGTAGCCCCGTTTTCTGTTGCTTCCTGCGCTTCATACAACTTCACAGACCCCGTTGTTGCCCCTGTAGGAAAACCAATGACTGTACAAACTTTGGTTTTTTTCCCATGTAGAAGTTCTGTGGCTTGTTTGACATAAACGGGGTATACACACACCGACGCAAAATTAAATCTATCAGCTTGTTGACACCATTGCTCAACCTGCTCTGGTGTAGCTGTTGGCGTTAACAAGGCATGATCGATAAATGGCGCAATATCAATATCTGGATAGTCTGCTGCCATCGTGCTTTTACCAAAATAAATGAACTATATGTGTTTATAAAAAAATAACAATCTTATTATTAATTAAACCATATATACTCCGAGTCTAACTTGAAAGTGCTGGTAGCGGAGTACGGTGTTAGCCGATGGTGAGTTTTGTTAGGGGTAGACAGGCATTTAGCCTGTGATGATTGCTGAGTAAAAATCCATACTAATTATCCCAATTTGGTATTAGTTAAATATTAAATTTATTCCCAGATAAAAAAATAATTATGCTGCTCATACCATGTCTTGATGAAGTAGAGTGGTTGCATACAACATATCTACATAGGGGCTGTTGAATAACTTGAAAACGCTTTACTAGTAAGCAATTTGCGACTATTTTTCGGAAAAAAGTGCAAGAGAATTGGCATATAAGACTGAAAAAGCTTGCATTTCCAATTTTTTTGCCTACAAAAGATTGGAAAAAATCAGGGTAAAACTATTCCCTGTTCCCTGTTCCCTGTTCCCCGTTCCCTATCTCCACTAAAGGACTTTTTCAGCAAGCCCTACATAATTTATTTGGCGCAACTTCATAGAGAATTGGTATTACAGCATTCCAACCATAGATTAACGTGAATTCGATAAGCTTTTTTTGACCTCTCCCCCAGCCCCTCTCTCTTGAAAAGTTCTGATCGGAGGAAACCTCCGCTCAGACTTTTCGCTCCGACGCGGAGAGGGGAGTAAAGAGCTAAAATATTAACGAAAAATGTGGGTTTTAAAGCCTCTCTCCTTGCAGGGGAGAGGTTTGGAGAGGGGTTTTTCTGTTCGTTGAACTCACGTTAAATTAATTCAATGATTGAAAATAGCAAAAAATGCAAAGACACATATGAATAAAAATGCGTCTTTGCTGGCAATATGGTTGAGTTAATTTCTAGTTAACTAACTACTAAACACCTCAACAGGTAAACGACTAAAGGACAATCTTTCATTCTGGACATCGACAAAAATTGTATCCCCGTCGTTAAATTCACCGCGCAAAATCGCCTTAGCAATTTGCGTTTCTAACTCGCGTTGAATCGCCCGCTTCAGTGGCCGCGCTCCAAATACAGGGTCGTACCCTACTTCGGCTAAAAAGTCAAGAGCAGCTTCTGAGAGACGTAGGGACATCTTGCGATCGCCCAATCTTTCCCGTAATCTTTCCACTTGTAATTGGACAATCTGCCGTAATTCTCGCTTATCCAAACCGTGGAAGATAATAATTTCATCAATCCGGTTGAGGAACTCAGGACGGAAACTACTCCGCATAGCTTCCATTACCCGATGACGCATTTCATCATAGCGGGAATCATCCCCAGCTACATCGAGAATATACTGCGAACCGATGTTACTGGTCATAATAATAATGGTGTTCTTGAAGTCCACAGTATGACCTTGGGCATCAGTCACACGACCATCATCGAGAATTTGCAGGAAAATATTAAACACATCGGGGTGCGCTTTCTCGATTTCGTCAAACAGAATTACAGCGTAGGGACGGCGGCGAATTGCTTCCGTGAGTTGTCCGCCTTCTTCATATCCTACATAACCAGGAGGCGCACCAATTAACCGCGAAACCGCGTGTTTCTCCATATATTCCGACATATCAATCCGCACCAATGCTTCTTCGGTGTCGAACATATACGCCGCCAACGCTTTGGCTAACTCGGTTTTACCTACGCCTGTGGGGCCAAGGAAGACAAAGCTAGCAATGGGACGATTCGGATCAGCCAAACCAGCGCGCGATCGCTGAATCGCATCAGCTACAGCCGTCACTGCTTCTTGTTGTCCAATGACTCGGTGATGCAATTCGTCTTCTAAATTTAGGAGTTTCTCTTTCTCCGATTCCACTAACTTACTAATAGGAATCCCTGTCCATTTAGAAATAATTTCCGCAATATCCGCTTCGGTGACTTCCTCCCGCAATAGCGATTTGCCGGTTCTTTGGGCGTTAGCGAGTTCGCTTTCTGCGGCTTCGAGTCGGCGATGTAAATTGGTTAACTTGCCATATTTTAATTCGGCGGCGCGGTTGAGGTCGTAGTTTCTCTCGGCTTGCTGAATTTCTAAGTTAACTTTGTCAATCTCTTCTTTGACAGACTGAATTTTGGTAATGATATCTTTTTCTGACTGCCATTGAGCATTGAGGGTTCTTTGTTCTTCTTTGAGATCCGCCAGTTCTTTTTCTAATCTTTCTAACCGTTCACGGGAAGCTGCATCACTTTCTTTTTGCAAAGACAGCTTCTCCATTTCCAACTGCAAAATTTTGCGGTCGATTTCGTCTAGTTCTTCTGGCTTAGAAGTAATTTCCATTTTGAGCCTAGCGGCGGCTTCATCTACCAAGTCAATGGCTTTATCTGGAAGGAAGCGATCGCTAATATAACGACTAGACAAGGTAGCGGCTGCAACTAAGGAACTATCGGAAATTTTCACCCCGTGGTGGACTTCATAGCGTTCCTTCAATCCCCGTAAAATAGAGATGGTATCTTCTACACTGGGCTGGTCTACGTAAACTTGTTGGAAACGTCTTTCTAAAGCTGCGTCTTTCTCTATATATTTACGATATTCATCTAAAGTAGTCGCCCCAATACAACGCAACTCACCCCGCGCCAACATGGGTTTGAGCAAATTCCCCGCATCCATCGCGCCTTGAGTTGCACCTGCGCCGACGACGGTATGAATTTCATCGATAAATAGAACTATATTCCCGCCGGATTCGGTGACTTCCTTTAAGACAGCTTTTAAACGTTCCTCAAATTCTCCCCGGAATTTCGCCCCCGCAATCATCGCCCCCATATCTAGAGAGATTAACTTGCGGTCTTTGAGAGATTGGGGAACATCACCCGCTACAATGCGCTGTGCTAGACCTTCCGCGATCGCAGTTTTACCCACACCTGGTTCACCGATCAACACAGGGTTATTTTTGGTACGGCGCGACAAAATTTGAATAGTGCGGCGAATTTCATCATCGCGCCCAATGACTGGATCAAGTTGACCTTGACGGGCTGCTTCTGTGAGGTCACGCCCGTATTTTTCCAGTGATTGGTATTTTCCTTCTGGATTTTGGTCGGTCACTTTTTGACTCCCACGAACTTGTTTAATAATATCTTTTAGTTTGTTTTCATCTAAACGGAATTCTTGAAATAAACCTTTGCCGAGGCGATCGTCTTTTGTGTAAGCCAGCAATAGGTGTTCAATAGAAATATATTCGTCTTGAAAATCTTTCCGATGTCCTTCAGCACGGTCTAACAGCGTGTCTAAACTCCGCCCCAAGTATACAGAAGTGCTGTTTCCTGAGACTTTTGGTTGACGTTGGATAAATTGTTCAGTCCGGTCACTGATTTTTTGTAAGTTCACACCTGCTTTCGTCAAAATCGCACTGGCTAAACCCTCTTGTTCGAGGAGGGCTTTCATCAAGTGTTCGCTTTCTATCTGCTGTTGTTGATGCTGTTTAGCTATCTCAGGAGTGTGGGCGATCGCTTCCCAAGCTTTTTCTGTAAATTGGTTCGGGTTAGTCGGTTGCATAGGCTGATTGAGGAACGTAGACGCGCAGATGCAAATAAAAATTTAGTCGGCAGTTAGACCAATTCGCAATTCGCAATTCGCAATTCGCAATTGAGAAACTCTCATTTAGCAAGACTTTCGTCCTTGAGAGCAGGCTTTATACTTATGGTCTTCTTTAATTTTGAATTTTGAATTTTGAATTTTGAATTGATTCTTTCCCTGCTATATATGGTTATTTTATGAATTCCAGCACCAATAGCTGGATCGGTCTTCACGTCTTCATCAGGTAGTAGTATTACCTTTTAGTTCATGCTGTTGAGTCTGCTTACCTGGGGATATGCGTAAGCCAGGAAAATCCCGCATCTTGTTTTCACTCGTGACAATACTGACAAATGTGCCATAAGTCACGGTCAGTTCATACTAGTCAATTGTCAAGACAGAGCAAAATAAGCTCCAATTGAGTTGACGGTAGGCGGCTTCATTCATAAATATGACTTTTATCACAGTTATAATCGTGACTTTTGGCATATTTGGTCATTCATCTCGAATTTTATGATCAAGATAGTTTGGATTTCACCAAACTTACTTAATTGTCATGGTGTTATATTCACGGAGATGAATTCATTATGCTTAGACGTTTTTCAGTCATAGCTACTACCTTAGCTGTTGCCAGTAGTATCAGTACACTTTTAAGTTTTGCTCCTCCCGCATCCGCACGAGAAATCGTTACTTGTGAAAGTGTGAATAATCGCCGGAATGTCTGTTATATAGGTAGAGGACGAGTTAGATTTATCAGACAGGTATCTGACGCGAGTTGTAGAGGAAATTGGGGTTATGTCCGCGATCGCGTTTGGGTGAGAAACGGTTGTCGCGCTCAATTTGCAGTCCCTCAAAGATATAACAGAGGTGGCAGATACGACAGATACGACCGAGATAATAGATACGACAGAGGTGACAGATACGAAAGACAGGAAAGATACGACCGAGATATGAGATATAACGGATACTAGAATGCCACCAATTGCGGTCAAATACGCCCGCTAGCAGCACTAAGTATCAGCAAAGGACAGAAAGCAAAAGTATTTAGCTGATTTGTTGTATTTTAATTTATGGTTTCGCTGGGTTTTAAGTAAAACAAGTATTTTGACTAAAATTCTTGAATATCACAATCAATCTGATTTCAACGTAGAAATCGGTAGCTGTGGGTTAAGTGCAATAACTGTAAAGAATTGCATTTAACCCACAGCTATTAGTACGATACATTAATGTAAATATTTATCAAGAAATAAAATTAACTATTGACAAATGAATAAAAAACAGAAATTCCCTTACTTGCTGGGTTCTAAATGGACAGCCACACAAAAAGTAGATGGTTGGAGACACTTTCAAGTCGTCAACCGCAAAAATCAAGGTAAGTGGGTTTACGCTGAGATGGTAGCGGCGTGTGATCCTCATGTCCGGTTTTGGATGAACGCCAAATTATTGCAAGATGGTTCGCAATGGCAAGCTGGATGGCAATCACTCCAAGAAATCGCCGCACTAGATACCGAGGCAACATCTTAGTCAAATCTTGATGATATTGGGAAAATTAATAATTTTTTACAAGCTAATTTTATTTAGCTAATCTACTTCAGA
Organism: Aliinostoc sp. HNIBRCY26; assembly: GCF_050235535.1. GTDB lineage: Bacteria > Cyanobacteriota > Cyanobacteriia > Cyanobacteriales > Nostocaceae > Trichormus. The sequence continues at coordinate 1,826,751 of NZ_CP189852.1, read as the reverse complement.
CAAGCGCAGTTTACATATAGGCAGAAAGGGTAGAATTCTTTACTGATCATGGCTTTTGGTCTATCTACTGATTACATCAATAACGCCGTGTGCAACTTTTCTTCAAACCTAACCCCCAACCCCTTCCCTACAAGGGAAGGGGAGCAACAATCAAAGCCTCTCTCTTTGCAGGGGAGCCAGTGCGTTGGGCGGGCAATGCCCGACTTGTTCTCGGAGCGTTCCCGTAGGGTAGCAACTGGCGTGAGAGCTTTGGAGAGGGGTTTCGAGAATAAGTCGCACATCGCGTTCAATATGTAATTTGCGGTCAGCTAAGCTGGGCGGAACGCCATCGCCATTAGTTAAATCCTGTCTAGCCATATCACAGTGCTGATTCAAGCCTGCTAAATCAATGGAAAATATTGATAATTCTTGATTTAGTAATTTTGTTTTTTGTAACTATTTTTATATATAAAATTTAATAAAATAGTTTAAATTGCTTTTTTAAGCCAAAAAATATGATTTTATAGAATTTGTAATCTAAAATATCTTAATTTAACTGGTTATTTTCTTATTTAGCGGTTTTTCAAATTACCACCCCCTTTATTTCCTGCGAAATTTCGACAATAATCACACTCACGTACCTCACACATTGCCAACTGCGGCTAGTAGTGCGTTTGACAAAAAAACGATAAGAGGCAAACAACAGTGAAATTAGCAGTTTACGGAAAAGGTGGCATAGGTAAATCTACAACTAGCTGTAATATTTCCGTCGCCTTAGCCAAACGCGGCAAAAAAGTGCTGCAAATTGGCTGTGACCCCAAGCACGACAGCACCTTTACCCTAACCGGATTTTTAATTCCCACTATTATTGATACCCTGCAAGAAAAAGACTATCACTACGAAGATGTTTGGCCGGAAGATGTCATTTACAAAGGGTATGGTGGTGTAGACTGCGTTGAAGCTGGTGGGCCACCTGCGGGTGCTGGCTGTGGTGGTTACGTCGTCGGTGAAACAGTGAAATTACTCAAGGAACTCAACGCCTTTGACGAGTATGATGTGATCTTGTTTGATGTCTTGGGTGACGTTGTTTGCGGTGGTTTTGCAGCACCACTCAATTATGCTGATTACTGCATGATTGTGACTGATAATGGCTTTGATGCTTTATTTGCTGCCAATCGCATAGCAGCTTCGGTGCGGGAAAAAGCACGAACTCACCCCTTGCGTCTAGCCGGATTAATTGGCAATCGTACCTCCAAGCGTGACTTGATTGAGAAGTATGTGGAATCAGTTCCAATGCCTGTGCTGGAAGTCTTGCCATTAATAGAAGATATTAGGGTGTCTCGCGTCAAGGGTAAAACTTTGTTTGAAATGGCAGAGTCAGACCCATCACTCAACTACGTGTGCGACTACTACCTCAACATTGCCGATCAAATTCTCGCCCGTCCCGAAGGAGTCGTTCCTAACGATGCTCCAGATCGGGAGTTATTTACTTTGTTATCTGATTTTTATTTAAATCCGCGTAAACCACAGGTTGCTAATCCTGAAGAGGAATTAGACTTGATGATTGTATAAATCATCTAGTTTCAGGATGGGGGTCAATCAATGGCTTTCTTTCATAGCTTTACGGATTCGATTAGACAAAAGTGGTTGCAATTTTTCCAAGCCAACCGTGATTGGATTAAACTCCACATGGAAGTGGAGTCAGTATATACACCCGACGGTGGTAAGCGACCGCCTTCTTACCTCATCCTGGGAGTGATCAACGCGCTAGATCCAAAATTAGCGCAGTTAATGTTTCCTTTCGCTAAATTAAATCCCGATGCGGATACTTTAATTGAGGTACTGGAATTAAACTTTGACCCAGACATCGCTCTCGGTAACAGTGCAATTACTGACACGGAATCATCTCCCATCAGTATCAGGGAAAATACGCAAGATGATGACTTTGATGTTCCTCATACCAATACATACAGTGAAGATACTGACTCCCATACGCTGATAGTGGGCGATATGGAAGACAACTTCAATGAAATCGCTGGTAGTCAAGAGGATGATGGCTTTGAGGAAGTTTCTTTTGATCTGACAACTTCATCAGCCGAAAGATTAGAAGAGCAAATGCTTGCGGATTTGAATTCACCAGATGAGAGTGCTTTCAGTGACGTGTTATCTGATGTTTGGGGTGATGAAACATCCTTACAAAAGGGTGAAGAAAGCAATGATTTCATGGGGGAAGAATTACCAAGTGGGGTTTTTGATGAATCAGAAATTGCCCGTCTCTTCCCCAACGCCTAAATATGGCTAGGGAGTAGGGAATCAGCAATCGGGAATCGGGAGTAGGGTGTAATACTACTCACTACTTCCACGCCTGATGTCGTCCCTATTTCATCTGCCTGGAGATATAAAGGGGAGAAAAATTCACATGACCATCGCGCAAGAATCAACAGCTTTAAATTTTGAGTGTGAAACTGGAAATTACCACACCTTTTGTCCAATTAGCTGTGTGGCCTGGTTATATCAAAAAATCGAAGATAGTTTCTTTTTAGTGATTGGTACTAAGACTTGTGGGTATTTCCTACAAAACGCGATGGGGGTAATGATTTTTGCCGAACCCCGTTATGCAATGGCAGAGTTAGAAGAAGGGGATATTTCAGCACAACTCAATGATTATGAAGAGTTAAAGCGATTGTGTGAGCAAATTAAACGCGATCGCAATCCTAGTGTTATTGTGTGGATTGGCACTTGCACCACCGAAATCATCAAAATGGACTTGGAAGGTTTAGCACCCAAGTTAGAAGGTGAAATCGGTATTCCTATCGTTGTGGCGCGTGCTAATGGCTTAGATTACGCCTTCACCCAAGGGGAAGACACCGTGTTAGCTGCAATGGCTAACCGTTGTCCTAGTCAAGTTCCGGTAGCGGAAAGCGAAAAACACGAGCGTAACGCTATTCAAAAGCTGCTCAATTTCGGTAAGAAAAAAGAAGACGTAGTTCAAGAAGAATCAGAGTATGTAGATCATCCCCCCTTGGTTCTTTTCGGTTCTCTACCTGATCCCGTGGTGACTCAGTTAACTCTAGAACTCAAAAAACAAGGAATTAAAGTTTCCGGCTGGCTACCCGCAAAACGCTTTACCGAACTCCCAGTGATAGAAGAAGGGTATTATGTTGCTGGTGTCAACCCCTTCCTCAGTCGCACCGCTACCACCTTAATGCGCCGACGCAAATGTAAACTCATCGGCGCACCCTTCCCCATCGGCCCCGATGGAACTCGCGCTTGGATTGAAAAAATCTGCTCGGTATTTGGGATTACACCCCAAGGTTTAGAGGAACGGGAAGCGCAAATTTGGGCGGGTTTAGAAGATTACGTCAAATTAATTCGGGGTAAATCTGTATTTTTCATGGGTGACAACTTGCTAGAAGTCTCCTTAGCACGCTTTTTAGTACGCTGCGGGATGACTGTACATGAAGTTGGTATCCCCTACATGGATAAACGCTATCAAGCGGCTGAGTTAGCCATGTTAGAGAAAGCCTGTCAAGAAATGGGTGTACCCCTGCCAAAAATTGTTGAGAAACCAGATAATTACAACCAAGTACAGCGAATTTATGATTTGCAGCCAGATTTAGTCATTACTGGTATGGCGCACGCTAATCCCTTAGAAGCGCGAGGGATCAATACAAAATGGTCTGTGGAGTTTACTTTTGCTCAAATTCACGGTTTTACCAATGCGCGTGACATTTTAGAGTTAGTAACTCGTCCACTGCGTCGTAATCATAATTTGAAAGATTTAGGTTGGGATAAGTTGGTGAAAGAAGAAGCGAAGATTTAGATTTTAGGTTTTGAAATAATTATTTTAGAGGCGAACACGGGTTCGCCTTTTTTTATGTTTCGCGCAGAGGCGCAAAGGCGCGAAGGAAAAAAGTATGTTTAAGAGGATAGTGAGATTTGTAAGGACGTGGATGGAATGATATACATTAATTCTGCGCCGTTTGGTTGGTTCTCTGTAGGAGTTAATTTAAGCCATTCATGAAAGCTGATACCTAGTTGAGATATTGCTTGTATCTCTGTTTGATAAGATTCAAATCGGTGATTGGTTTCAATAAGAGATTCCATGTTTTCTATAATTTGCGGAAGACGTTTATAAGCTTCTTTTTCAAATCTTCCTGTCAGTGGAGTCGGATTTGCTCCAAATATTCCCCATTGAATTTCACCACGATCCACAATGGCAGAAGGCAGGGAGGATAACCAATGGTTAGAATCCTGCGCTATTTTGAATAAATTCTCACGCTGTAAATCAAATACAGCATTTTCATCTAAACTAGGGTTAATCCACTGGTAAATTTTAGTTATTCTTTGTAAATCAATCTGACCTTTAAACTGAGGATGCAAGTATACTGCTGGATTGGGAGTCAGCAGAATTTCTATATATTTATTAATTAATAATCTAAGAACTTTCGCACCCTCCTGAAAACGTCGAATCGCTGTTTCCTGTTCTTCTAACTCTAAGTAACAACGTGCTTCGGCAATATAGGCTAAAGATAATGTGAGTATATATTGATTAATAAGTTGGCTTTTCTGAGCCATTTCGTTAACAGTATATTCCTTGTAAATATGCTCTGCTTCTAAAAATCGATTGATAGCTTGTAAAGCACTATTTCTGCGATTTTCGATTTTATTCATTGTAAAAGCATTCATAGCTAATTCGATTCCAGCTTGGAAATTAGCATAAGCATTCAGATCCACCTTTCGGTTAATTTTGTTCAATAATTCTTGCGAAATTTGTAGTTGTTCTTCTATTCCTTTTAATCGTTGTGCTATCACAGCAAAACCCATTAATGTTACACCAAGATTCAGGATACTAGCAGCAGTATTTATCTGTAAAAGGTCTTGAGTAATCTGTAAAGGTCTACCAATTGTTCGTATTTGATTATCAATGTTATCTAATTGCTGATTAATGTCAGAAAACCCTTTATCTAGTTTATTGTTAACATTACTAAATCCCTTAGCAGATACGGCTATATTTGCTCCAGAGGTGAGTAAGTTTGCTCCAGAAACAATCATGTTAAGTATATTACTTGACGAATTATAAGATGTTGTCGGTCTCACAAAACCAATAATATTTTTTGTTGTAAGTTCTATAATCGTATTGCCAGACAATTGATATAGTCCTTTTATTAAACCTTTAGCAATATGTGGTGCAAGTGCAAAGGTAATTTGAAGTGGTAAACTCATAATATTCTCCTATTTACTAAACCTCAGTAGCGTAATAAGTCATAGTAGCTATATGCAGCAGCTAGCTGCCTTTTAGCTATTATTCCCAATTTTGGTTAGAGAATATCTCATGAAAGAGCGATCGCGCTCTTTTCACAAAAGATAGATAATGGAATATGGGGAGCGATCGCCCAAAAATGTCATTAGTTCGATAGAGTTAAAATAAAGTAAGAAAGATTATCTACTAAAAATTATGCTGAGTGGAATTAAGCAAAAGGCTATTGTCGGTAAAGATGGTAAAATTGAACTTTCTACAACCGAATTACCAGAGGGTACTATTGTAGAAGTGATAGTTCTAGTTGAACAGCCAACAGAAGAAGATGAAACTACTTATCTCCTTAAATCAGAAGCTAATAAAAAACACCTACTTAAAGCTTTAGAAAATGTAGAGAAAGGAAATCTAATCTATGTTGATTTAGATGAATATGAAAAAAATAGCATTTGAACCAGAAGCCTTTGAGCAATTAGGTCAGTGGACAATAGAAGATAAGAAAATTTTGAAAAAGATATTGGATCTCATTAAAGATATCCAAAGAGAACCATTTTCAGGAATCGGTAAGCCTGAACCCCTGAAATATGAATTGCAAGGTTATTGGTCAAGGAGAATTACAGATGAGCATAGATTAGTTTACAAAATAGAAGAAGATTTAATAATTATTTTGTCATGCAAATATCATTATAATGAATAAAAAATGCCCAAAACTAAAATAAGTTTGGGCATGATTGCAGATAAATTTTTATTTGGTAGTTACAGGTCATTAACAAAGTGAGAGAATAATCAACTTGTTAATAAGCACCACTATTTTTATTAAAAATAACAGCAATAGTCTTGAAAATTAACTTCAAGTCGTATATCAAATTCCAGTTTTGCTGATATTGCAAATCTAACCTAATCACATCTTCAAAACTGCGAACTTTAGACCTGCCGTTAACTTGCCATTCTCCAGTCATACCGGGTTTAACATCAAGACGTTGCCATTCTGGAACTTCATAGCGTTCCACTTCATCGGGTGTAGGTGGTCTAGTCCCTACTAAACTCATGTCGCCTTTCAAGACGTTCCAAAATTGCGGAAACTCATCTAAACTAGTCCGGCGTAAAAACTTGCCGACGCGCGTCACGCGGGGATCATTTTCGTTTTTGAAAAAAGCACCCTGGACTTGGTTTTTCACTTGGGCTTTTTTCGCCTCCGCGTCTACACACATTGAGCGAAATTTCCAAATTTTAAAGCGTTTCCCCATCCAACCGCAGCGAGTTTGACCAAAGAAAATCGGGCCGGGATCATCAATTTGAATGGCAATGACAATAGGAATTAACAAAATCCCCGTGATTACCAAACCCACCAACGCACCGACAATATCTATAAATCGTTTCATCCAAGATGCTACGGAGGGATGAGTAGTGGGAAGAGACTCTATTTTACGAGATGAAGTCTTTTGAGTATCTGTAACACTATCAGATGTTACGGATGATGTTTCGCTACTAGACTCAATAGCAAAAACCTTATCTAGTCCTGTAAGATTCAACACTGCCATGACTTGGGGGGTGACATTCCGCAAGATCATCGCAATTTCTCTTTCTTGGGTGGTTTTAAAACTACTCACCAAAGCACCTAAACCACTACTATCCATAAAAGTGGTTTGCTGAAAATCAATAATGATTTGCTTGGGATGGTTATTTCCTTGGGCTAAATTTTGGCAGGTTTGCTTAAAGCTCACTGCTTCAAGCACGCTTAGACGCGCAGATACCTGCACTATTACCGTTTCATTTAAGGTAGTAACTGGAAAATTTACCTCAGTGGGTTGGCTAGTCATGAAGCTCTGCACTTTCGTTGCCATATAAATTTAATCAGCCAAACATTATTTTGTCCTAGAAAATCACCTAACCTCATGTTAAATAAGTAGGAATAATGGCTCATAGTTAGTTTTATAGGTTGAGTTAGAGATTGCCTGCACGATTGACAATAGAACAAGAAGAAGTTGAAAACTTAACTTGTTGTTGAATTGATACAGGGCGATCGCTCTGGTAATATCCTATGACTGCTAACACTACAACCGCACCTACAGCACGCCTGATTGAGGTCTTTTCTGCTATTCAAGGAGAAGGATTGAATGTCGGGACACGTCAAATTTTTATTCGCTTTGCTTTTTGTGACTTACGTTGCCACTTTTGCGATAGTGTCCATACTTGGAATGCTCCTGCTGACTGTAGGATCGAGCGAACGCCCGGATTCCGAGATTTTGAAATTCACTCCAACCCTGTCGCAATTCCAGTCTTATTAGAATGGATTGCACGGCAGAATTTACCTTGTTTACACGATAGCATTAGCTTAACAGGAGGAGAACCACTTCTTCATGCAGCTTTCTTAAAGGAATTTCTGCCCCAAGTGCGATCGCTCATTAGTTTGCCTATATACTTGGAAACCGGCGGACATCGCCCAGAACAGTTGGCCATGATATTACCATATCTAGATTCTGTAGGTATGGATTTAAAACTTCCCAGTGTCAGTGGTGAATCCTACTGGTCAGAACATATGAAGTTTCTACAAATTTGTTATCCAAATTTAGAAACCTTCATTAAAATAATTATTTCCCAACACACAGATACCCATGAATTAGAGCAGGCTGCTTTGCTAGTAGCAGATGTTAGCCCTGAAATTCCTGTATTTTTACAACCTGTTACGCCTTTAATTGCATCTGAGTCATCAAATCACACCCCTATCCTTGCTCCCACACCAGCACAGGTTTTAGCTTGGCAAACTTTGATGAAAAAGATTTTAAAACAAGTGCGTGTTATTCCTCAGACTCACAAAATGTTAAATCAACTTTGAAGGAGGTAGGAGGTAATACCAATTCAAAATTCAAAATGACGCTCGCGGACTCGCTAACGCTGCGCTAACAAAATTCAAAATTAAGAAATCCAGATTTTACAAGGATTTCTGGCTTTGTATCTGTTTCATGATTTTAGTGAATTGGTGTAAGGGAGGAAGACTATTGAGGAATCAAATCTCAATCTCTACCCCCTATACCCCTGCACTCCTTCTCAAACCAATGGCAGAAAAAGACGCACTGTACTGCACCATACCTAATTATTAAAGTTTTGATGAAGATGTATTCCTATCATTCAGCATTCTATGAAAAGTCTATGTCTCAATAACTACCTTAATTTTTTGTTAATCCTTTGTTAATCAGGAAGTCCAAAGCTAGGGAAATTGGACATTTAGGAAAATTCAGATGATTTCCGTCAGGCTTTGGATTTCTGGTTTAAGCATTTCACTGATGACAGCCTTAGTTAGTATTACAGGAGATCCAACCCCTGCTAGTGCTGTTTCTTTGGTCAATAGCCTCACAATACCTGGTGATAGCGTAGATTTGGTGTCACCCGGTGTTAACAGTGCCAACGTTAACCGTTTAGCTGGGTTTATTTCTGATCTCTACTATGACCGCCACAACAATGTTTACTATGGTCTGCCAGACCGGGGGCCTGGTGGCGGTGTCATCTCTTACAACACACGAGTCCAAAAATTTTCTCTAGATGTTGATCCCAACAGTGGAGCAATTAGTAACTTCCAGCTATTAGACACGATTTTGTTCACCAAAAACGGTGAAAACTTCAATGGCTTAAATCCTCGTTTACTTAATGGTGATGCTTCTGTTCTGGGTTTAAGTTTTGATCCAGAGGGATTTGCTGTTGCTCCCAATGAGAATTTCTACGTCTCTGATGAATATGGCCCTTCTGTTTATGAATTTAGCCCTAATGGAACTTTTATTCGGGCTTTCAATAGTCCAAGTAACATTATTGCGAAACAGAGTGATAGCACACTGAACTATGTAGATGGTCGTCCAACTATTACCACTGGTCGCCAAGATAACAGAGGTTTTGAAGGTATAACACTTTCCCCAGATGGAAAGAAACTCTATGCTATCCTCCAAGATCCTTTAGTCAATGAAGGTTCACCTGATGGGCGGCGCAGTAATAATGTGCGAATAGTAGAATTTGATACAGCAACTGGCAACAGTACAGCACAATATATCTATCAGCTAGAAAGGCTTGCTGAAATTAATGACCGTATTCCTGGTACAGCTAATGACTACGCGCCAAATTCCCAAGGACGGAATATAGGTGTGAGCGCGATTATCGCCTTGAATGATGATGAATTTCTCATCTTAGAGCGAGATAATCGCGGAGTGGGTGTAGAAGATCCTGCGGGAGTAAATCCTGTTGCCAGTAAACGAGTGTACAAAATCAGCTTGTCAGGAGCTACAGATGTAAGCGGTATTAGCCTAGCAGGAAGCAATGATTTACCTGCTGGTGTAGTGCCTGTCAGCAAGTCTAAATCACCGTTTATTGATGTGGCGGAGCTTTTAAAAGTTGCGGGATTAGTTATCCCAGAAAAATTTGAAGGTATAACAATCGGGCCTAAACTCAATGATGGATCTTATGCTGTCATTTTAGGCACAGATAACGACTATAGCGTCACTCAGACTGGTGGTGGAACGCAGTTTGATGTTTGTACAGATGGTACACAAATTCCCATTGACGGCACTTGTCCTCCAGGAACAAGTTTAATTCCTACTTATCTTTATGCCTTTAAAGCTAGTAGTGAAGAGTTAGCAGGGTTTGTACCACCTACGAAAGTTCCCGAACCAACGATGGGTTTGGGACTCTTGTTATTTGGCTGGAGTGCCTTTTGGCTAAAGCGACAATCTTAAACTTTTGAAAAATCAATAATTAAATCATGGGGTGGGTATTTCCCACCCTAATTAATTTTTGCAGATTAAATTCCGCCGTCTTCTGTGCTTCTAGATTTAGACTTCGCTTTATTAGCACTGCGCTTGAGAGCGGAAAGCCTGGCTTCATAGCGGGAACGTTGGCGTTTACTTGGAGTATTATCGATCAGGGTTTTTAAGGCACTACCTAGACTCTTGTAAGCATTAGGGAGACTATAACCGAAACGAGTTGCTAGTGCGATCGCTTTTTCATCAGCATCAACTAATTCTCGCATTTGCTTCTCGCCATTATTCTTTTGATATAGTCGCCAGCCTGACACACCACACAGTGCCAAAGCTAACACTAGCAATAATCCATCCTGTACCCACAACTCACCGACAGCACCACCTAAACCGATGGCTAAAGCTGCCATTTCCCAACCATCCTTGGGAATTGTGTCATTTTGAATGCGGGCTACTTCATGCCAGAACAGCAGATTACGCTGATCCATTGCTAGAGTATCCCATTTCACCAAGTCAATTTGAATCTCTACTTGGTCTTTACCAATTTCTTCGCTGCGGATCAGGGGTGGATTGACCTCAGTTGTGCCTTCAACCGTGACCCAACTCTGCAATTCTGGCGGTAGTAAGCCTTTTAACCGCCGGAGTTCACTCATTTCCGCTTTGGCAGAGGAGGTTGCATAGGATGTCATAAAATCCAGCCCTAGAAAATTTTAGTATATAGTGAGGGTATCACTTTGGAGTATAGCTATTTAAGTGGTGTTTCGTCTCACTCTGTAGGAAAACTTCCTCTTCGCTTTCTGGCTTCAATTGCCTTTGCCAGTAAATCCAGCAATCCTGGTGCTTCTTCTTGGATACTCAGCAAAATTCTTTCCCCCAGTTCTATATTTCCTGGATCGTTACCTGTGGCCATCACCTCATGCAAACGGGGGATAGCTATATTGTCAACAATTTGAATTAATCCACTCAGACAACGATGAAATTGTCTTTCCGTTAGCAGTGCGTCTTCTAGGGGAAACTCAATAATGGCACGAATTTCACCATCTGAGGGGTCATATTCCCACTGGAGCATTTTTGTTTCCCAAGAAATAGCCAACATCGTCTGTAAAATAGCCGCCTTGTAGGGATGGTTCTCCACTCCTGGAAGAACATGAGGCGCGAATAGGCGAAAAAATTTGCCCTCTTCATCTAGTTGAACAACTATTAAAAAATCTTCTAAATTATCAGCTTCTACACCTGTGATAATTCTGTCCTCTTCCTCATCAAGACGGTAGTCCCAGCCTAGTTTGTCTAAGTAATTGGCAATTTGCTTGAGGTTAGCTCCCATAAAACCCTCTTTAAGTAACGGTGGAGCAGCTGTCACGAAGACTAGTTTAACCCCTTAGTGGCGATCGCTTGGATTGAATTAGTTGAAAAAAACATCCATATTTTCATTAAAAAGTCTAGATTCTCTGACTTTGCCACCCAAAAATATGAAATCCTACTATTAATCCCATAAATCAAATATGTTAATCAAATCTTTCTCCTTGAGCAGTGACATCATCACAACGAAAAATTCCAATCGCTTTTCTACAAGACTCTAGCCACAATCTCTTCACTCAAAACGCAGCATCAATAAATCTGCCAACCATGAACAGGTTCATCTTTTATTTAATTACGAATTATCAAATATTTATCTTTTGATTTTTAGATAGACATTACACTAAAAAATCAAAAAATCACAGATTTTCAGAAGAAGATTGTTTAACCCCAAAAATTAACAACAGCAAGTATTTTATATAGTTTATCAAAGCTGTAAATATGAGAATTGATTTTCTATAAATACAAAATCAACAAATCAAGAAAATCATCAATATTTCGGCAGTGCATAAAAGTGCAACAATAGGGGCTAAAAAAGCTTTATATTACAGGAGTAAATCTGATTTCATACAAATATTGTATTTACAAACACATCTTTAGGAACAATCAGCTTTGAAGTATGAGGAAATTAACTTTAATTCTAGGGACATCCTTAATATTTGCGACTACAGCTTGTGGTGGTAACACAGCACAAACCACAAATCCCAGTAACACATCAGCAGATCGCTGGGATACTGTCAAAAACCGTGGACAGATAATTTGTGGAGTCAGTGGCGAAGTACCAGGATTTAGTTTTGTTGGTACAGACGGCAAATATAGCGGAATAGATGTAGATATTTGTCGTGCCGTAGCGGCGGCTTTGTTTGATAATCCAGATGCCGTAGAATACCGTAACCTCAGTGCCAAAGAAAGATTTACAGCCTTACAAACAGGGGAAGTAGACATTCTCAGCCGGAACACAACCTGGACATTAAGCCGCGCTACCTCAGTAGGTTTAGAGTTTGCACCCGTGGTTTTTTATGATGGACAAGCTATTATGGTGCGTAAAAATAGCAACATTAAGTCTCTAGCAGACTTGAAAGATAAGGCTATTTGCGTACAAACAGGTACAACTACCGAGCAGAATTTAGCCGACCAGATGCGGAAACGCGGTATTACCTACAAACCCGTAGTTTTTGAAGATGTTAACGTCACCTTTGCTACATATGCCCAAGGACGTTGTGAAGCCGTAACCGCTGATCGCTCTGCTTTAGTTTCTCGACGTACAACCCTCCCCAAACCTGAAGATAACGTCATCTTAGATGAAGTCATCTCTTCCGAACCCCTAGCACCAGCAGTAGCCAAAGGCAATACTAAATGGCGTGATACTCTAACTTGGGTAGTTTATGCCCTGATTAAAGCAGAAGAATTGGGCATTAACTCCCAGAACGTCGGACAATTAGCCACCAGTAACGATCCAGATGTCAAGCGTTTATTGGGAACTGAGGGCAATTTAGGTGAAGGACTCGGCTTAACTAACGACTTTGCTGCGAAAGCCATCAAACACGTTGGGAACTATGGCGAGATTTACGATCGCAACCTCGGCCCCAAAACCAAACTCAACCTCCCTCGCGGCCAAAATCAGCAGTGGACAAAAGGTGGACTGTTGTATTCGCCACCGTTCCGGTAAAGGGATTGGGGACTGGGGACTGGGGATTGGGGAGACAAGAGAGAAGTAATGAGTAATGAGTAATGAGTAATCAATTCAAAATTCAAAATGAAAGCTTCTGTTCCCTGTTCCCTGTTCCCTGTTCCCTGTTCCCTAATGACTATTGACTAATAACTAATGACCAACACTAAACCCCCTTTTTGGCGAGATGATCGCTTTTGGCGAATTGCTGGACAACTGATTGCTGTAGTTTTAGCACTTGCTATTGTGGCGATACTGTGGATAAATCTCAATCGCAACTTACAACAATTAGGCATTCAGTTTGGTTTCGGCTTTTTAAAGCAACAAGCATCGTTTGATATTGGCGAAACACCAATCGCTTATCAACCAACCGATTCCTATAGTCGCGCCTTATGGGTGGGACTGATTAACTCATTGCGCGTAGCAGTATTAGGAATTATTTTCACCACAATCATCGGTGTTATGGCTGGAATTGGCAGACTCTCTGACAACTGGCTAGTCAGGAACATCATGCTGGTTTATGTCGAAGTCTTCCGCAATACACCGCTACTGTTGCAATTGTTGTTTTGGTACTTTGCTGTTTTCTTAAGTTTTCCCAAGATAGACAATCAAATCAGTCTATGGGGATTTTTGAGTTTCAGTCAAAATGGCATAGCAACACCTTGGTTTAACCTCTCTCCAGAGTTTGCGGCTTTACTTTTAGGATTGACATTCTATACAGGTGCATTCATTGCAGAAATCGTTCGGGGTGGGATTAGTTCAGTTCCCAAAGGACAATGGGAAGCGGCGCGATCGCTAGGTTTTAATCCTAGTATTATTATGCGTTTAATTATTCTGCCCCAAGCCTTGCGGGTAATTATTCCCCCATTGACTAGCCAATATCTCAATCTCACCAAAAATTCCAGTTTAGCGATCGCGATCGGCTATCCTGACATCTATTTTGTTGCTTCTACGACTTTTAACCAAACAGGTAGATCCGTAGAGGTCATGTTAATTCTCACCCTCACCTACCTCACCCTCAGTTTAACCATCTCTCTAATCATGAACCTATTTAATCGCAGAGTCCAAATTAGAGAAAGGTAAGTAACAACAGTTGACTATTGACTAATGACTAAACAACTAAATTGGCTACGTAAAAACCTCTTTAACAGTTGGTACAACAGTTTATTAACTGTGATGTGCTTGGTGTTACTATTTTCGTTGGTGCGGGGAGTTTTGATTTGGGCTACTACTCAAGCACAATGGGCAGTAATTCAAGTCAACTTACACTTATTTTTAGTTGGTAGATATCCTCAAAGTCAATACTGGCGAATTTGGTTTGTATTAGCCATTATTACGACTTTAAGCACAATCACAGTCGGGACATTCTTGGGTAAGCAAAAGTTCACCATTGCTAAATTTATTGCACCTTGGCTTTCCTTAATATGGTTGTTATCTTTCCCTGTGATTTTGTGGTTAATTGGTGGTGGATTTGGTTTATTGCCTGTATCCAGCAATTCGTGGAATGGTTTGTTACTGACCTTACTAATGGCCGCAGTTAGTATTGTGTTGTCCTTTCCTATAGGGGTTTTACTGGCTTTAGGAAGAACTAGCAATTTGCCTGTAGTGCGTTGGTTTTGTATTCTTTACATTGAAATTGTGCGCGGAGTTCCCCTAATTGGGATTTTATTTCTCGCCCAATTCATGTTACCCCTGTTTTTTGCTGCCGATGTACGTTTAGACAAAGTAGTAAGAGCGATCGCAGGTTTAGTATTGTTCAGTGCTGCTTATATGGCAGAAAATATCCGTGGTGGACTACAGGCTATTTCTCGCGGACAAATAGAAGCTGCCAAAGCATTAGGATTAAACACACCTCTAACAGTAATATTTATTGTTTTACCGCAAGCTTTAAGAGCAGTAATTCCCGCCATTGTCGGGCAATTTATCGGCTTATTTAAAGATACTTCCCTAGTATCCCTTGTGGGCTTAGTAGAACTTACAGGAATGGCCCGTTCTATATTGGCACAGCCTCAATTTATCGGTCGTTACGCAGAAGTATATTTATTTATCGGTTTAATTTACTGGCTATTCTGTTACTCTATGTCTCTAACTTCCCGAAGACTAGAGAAAAAGTTGAGTCAATAGTCATTAGTCATTAGTCATTAGGTAACAGGGAACAGGGAACAGAAGCTTTCATTTTGAATTTTGAATTGATTACTCATTACTCATTACTCATTACTCATTACTTCTCCCTTGTCTCCCTTGTCTCCCTTGTCTCCCCAGTCCCCAATCCCCAGTCCCCAGTCCCCAATCCCCTATTTTCCGGTAAACACTCATGAGCGAACAAATACCCATCATTATTGCTGAAGATGTTCATAAATGGTATGGCAAATTTCATGTCCTCCAAGGTGTGAGTTTAACAGTCTACCGTGGAGAAGTCGTAGTTTTAATGGGGCCTTCTGGTTCAGGAAAATCAACTTTTATTCGCACATTTAATGCCTTAGAAGAATACCAAAAAGGCAAAATTAACATTGATGGTATAACTCTCAGCCATGACTTGCGAAACATAGACGCAATTCGGCGAGAAGTAGGGATGGTATTTCAACAGTTTAATTTATTTCCCCATTTGACAGTGCTGCAAAATATCACTCTAGCCCCTATTTGGGTACGTCGCTGGCAGAAAGCCAAGGCCGAAGAATTGGCTATGCAACTATTAGAACGAGTAGGAATCTTAGCTCAAGCTAATAAATATCCAGGACAGCTATCTGGAGGACAACAGCAACGGGTGGCGATCGCCCGTGCTTTAGCTATGCAGCCTAAAATTATGCTATTCGACGAACCTACATCTGCACTAGACCCAGAAATGGTTAGAGAAGTGTTAGATGTCATGCGACAGCTTGCCTCTGAAGGTATGACAATGGTAGTAGTTACCCATGAAGTGGGATTTGCCCGTGAAGTGGCTGACCGTGTAGTTTTAATGGATGGTGGAAATTTAGTCGAATCAGCTACACCAGATCAATTTTTCACCCAACCCCAAGAAGAACGAACTCGCAAATTTCTCTCGCAAATCCTCTAGAAATCCGCATTTATACACACTAAAGCTCTAACTCCCTTGCTTACCTATCTAAGCGATGGGATATTTTTTTGCGTTGGAAGTATCTCTTTGTGCGGAAAATTTCCGAAAGTTTAGTGATTTTCAATGAAGTTAGTTAAATACCATTACCAGTAATCACTGAAATTTTCAAATTTATGTATTTTCTGTCAATCTGTCTCAGGAGTGGATTCACTCCGAAACATTATCTGTAACTTTTTCGTCTACATAGTGTTGCTATTTTCACACCTAGCACTATATGATTCCCAGAAATCTCTGATGAGATGCTCCCCCTTGATCACTATCAGAATTTTGTCCCTAATTATGACTCAAGTCACTAGGCAAACACTCAAGCTTATCGTAGTATTCTCACCAAATGTCAGAAATCAACTCAAATCATTGTCTCTGTTTAAATATTTCAGGTTTTGATGATGATTGTTTTCTGGTGTTAAGAAAATAATCATCATCAAAATATCTACAACTTAATAGATCAACCTTATCGCATTGAAGTTTTAAAGCCGGCTACAAGCTGTCAAAGTTCTTGATTATCAAGGCATCGCGTCATCATTAATATGTGGAGAACTAGATTTATGTCCTGAAAATTTTGGGCGTAAAATAGCCAATATGAGGGATATTTAAGTTAAATGTTGCTTTTTGTGTTAGGATACTGGGCTAATGAATTGATTAAAAATTAAAAAATTCAGCCAATCTAAATTAGGTAATCGTTGACATCCCTATTATTACTGAAATTCATCCTCATGGGATATAGACTTTCTTTAGTTGATAAGCACTGTATTTCTAATTAAATAAAAACGATTACACTTGCTTAAACACTAGCTTTTACTTACACTTTACAAATATGTACTGATTGTTAGTAGAAAGTTTAATTAATCCTCACAGAATTTATGCTTAGATTTAGATATAGCAAATATCAGTGATTTTCCCAGCAATGAAACTACAATAGTCCATAACATACCTAAGAAAGTCACTATAATATTTACTTAATCTTTAATTAGAAAACACTGACAAATCGGCTGTCTAAAGTCAAAATTAGATATGTTCAGTCTTAAAAGATGCTTTTACAAAAGAGCAACATTCAATTAAGACAAAATTTTTAATGTTCCAAAATCGCCAGGGAATTCTGACTAATTTGTTATGCGGATTTTAATCTACTCTTACAATTACTATCCAGAACCGATTGGGATTGCCCCACTGATGACGGAATTAGCAGAGGGACTGGTAAAAAGAGGACACCAAGTGCGGGTAGTCACAGCCATGCCAAACTACCCTGAAAGGCAAATTTACGAAGGATATCGGGGTAAATGGTATGTTAATGAATACAAAAATGGTGTCCAGATTCAACGAAGTTTTGTTTGGATTCGTCCACAACCCAAACTGATAGATCGAGTTTTACTTGATGCGAGTTTCGTTGCTACCAGTTTTTGGCCAGCCCTTTTAGGCTGGCGGCCGGATGTGATTTTATCCACATCACCATCATTACCAGTTTGTGTACCTGCGTCCTTGTTAGGATGGTTGCGTGCTTGTCCTGTAGTTTTGAATTTACAGGATATTTTACCGGAAGCAGCCATTCATGTGGGTTTACTCAAAAATAAATGGTTAATTAAAGTCTTTTCCCTGTTGGAAAAATTTGCTTATAGAAGTGCTACTAAAGTTAGCGTTATTGCCGATGGGTTTGTAGACAATTTACTCTCTAAGGGTGTACCAGAACAAAAAATTGATCAAATCCCCAATTGGGTAGATGTCAATTTTATTCGTCCCTTACCAAAGGAAAACAACCCTTTTCGGGCTGCACATAACCTCAATGACAAATTTGTAGTCTTATATTCTGGTAACATTGCTTTGACACAAGGCTTAGAAACTGTGATTAAAGCGGCGGCGATGTTACGTCATATTCCAGAAATTGCCTTTGTGATTGTTGGGGAAGCTAAAGGCTTGCAGAGACTACAACAATATTGCTTAGACTGTGGTGCTGATAACGTTTTGTTACTACCGTTTCAACCCCGTGAGCATCTGCCACAAATGTTAGCAGCAGCAGATATTGGTTTAGTCGTGCAGAAGAAGAATGTAATTTCCTTCAATATGCCATCTAAAATTCAAGTTTTACTGGCTAGTGGTCGAGCCATCATTGCTTCCGTACCCCAAAGCGGTACGGCGGCTAAAGCCATTAGACAAAGTGGAGGCGGTGTAGTTGTTGCTCCTGAAGATCCTGAAGCTTTAGCTAAAGCAACTTTAGAGCTATATCAACATCCAGAAAAAGCTAAAACTCTAGGCTACAACAGCCGGAAATATGCTGTAGAGCAGTACGCTTTTGAGCAAGCTTTAAACCAGTATGAAAATCTATTTTATGCTGTGACTGCGGATGCTGAAAAAGTTGGCTCAGAAGTAGTCTCCAAGCAAGAAGTCTAGTTTCTTTCCATGCTTAAACCTCTACTCAGTTAGTCAAACAACATAAAACACAAATTCAGGACATTGGGTTATAAATTCTAGATTCCCCAAGTCCTGTTTTGTCATTTGTGAAATTCTTGACTAGGTACTAGAATTTCTACTCAGCACAGGCTAAACACGCCCTACTGCTAACAAAACTCAAATCAATTCACAATACCCTACGGGTTCGCCTAGCGTTCCGTTGGCGTAGCCTCTTGTAGAGAAGGAAAGGCTTGCGTCTACAAAATTCAGAATTAAAGAACTGATCACTAAACACTCAGCACTCACAACTCACCACTCTCAAACTAGTTATGCTATATACTGTTTAATAGAGTCCAGCAGTAGCGATCGCCATGCAATATTAAGTTGATGAGTCTGTTAACCGCACCAAAAAACACCTGACTCCAGATATTATTTACCAACTATGCCAGCGATTAGTGATGTAAACGCTACAGTCACTAGCACTGTGATTGGCTCTCATGAGTATTGCAATATATTAGGCAATCCCATAAACATCTGTTTTTTTGTTAGTATTCAAAAAAACCAACACGCACTTATCGCTTAGTTGGAGCTTGTCAGTAATTCTCAAAAACATCACAAAAGGGATAAAGCACCTGAGGTTGAATGTCTGATTATTTCCAAGGAAATTTACCATTACAATCCGTCTCTGTCACCAAAAGCGCGCTCAGAACTTCAGAGGGTGAAAATGATGCAAGTCGCAATTTGGCTCTCATAATTGCCGAAGCCGCATCGGATCGCAAAGCTGGGGACATCATAGTTTTGAAGGTAGCAGATGTCTCGTACCTAGCAGATTATTTTGTCATGACAACTGGCTATTCTAGAGTACAAGTCAGGGCGATCGCACAATCAATTGAAGATCAAGTAGAAACTGAGTTGCAACGCCGTCCTCTACGGACAGAAGGCAAAGCGGAAGGTAGCTGGGTATTACAAGACTACGGCGACGTAATTGTACATATTATGATGCCAAAGGAAAGGGAATTTTATAATTTAGAAGCATTCTGGATTCATGCAGAACGCATTTCCCTTCCCAACTCTCAAGAAGGTGGTGGTAGTCCAATATGATGAATTCCTCACTGGTAAATTGCCCAGTACCCACAGAACAACAGCCTCTTAATGAGTATGAAGAGCTAAAAACTGCTTGGCTATTTCGTGACTGCACCTTACATTGGCCGCAGTATATCCAGAAATTAGCGTGGATTTGGGCTTTATCGTGGCTAGTTGCAGGGCCAGTCGCCGCAGCTAGTTTTCCACCAAACAAACAACTAGCGCATTTCCTGCTCTGTGGTGCTGCTGGGGCCAGTATCGGGGTAGTTTTAGGATTAGTGCATTTGTATCTAGGCTGGTTATATATACGCGATCGCCTCTACAGTACAAATGTGTTTTATGAAGAATCAGGCTGGTATGATGGCCAAACTTGGCTCAAACCGGAAGAAGTGTTAAATCGCGATCGCTTGATTGTTACCTACGAAATTAAACCCATCCTCCAACGGTTAAAATTTACCCTTGCTGCCTTGGCGGGAATGTTTGTTACTGGTACTATAGTTTGGCATTTGTTTTAAACAAGTCAAAAGTCCATAGTCAAAAGTCAATGGCTATTGACTATGGACTTTTGACCAATGACTCATAACTAAAAAGTGATAGATGTAACCCATGACAATGGGAAAACGAACTCAAGCGGCAGCACTGGAAGTCCGGTTGTTGCGAGAAGGTATTATTGAATCGAGGCATATAGTCCAGGCGGTTGTATGCGACGAACGGGGGCGGGTGCTAACTGTTGCAGGTAACGCGGAAACCGCTACATTTGTCCGTTCAGCACTCAAGCCATTCCAAGCATTGGCTGTTACCACAACAGGCACACTGGAACGTTATGATCTAAGCGATCGCGACTTAGCAATTATCACCAGTTCTCATAAAGGACGTATAGAACAAGTCCGACAGGTGTTTAATATCCTGTGGCGAGCTGACTTAGACCCCTCAGTCCTCCAGTGTCCCATCCCCAAGGACAAGCGTAGTCCTCTGGAGTACAACTGTTCTGGTAAGCACGCGGGGATGTTAGCTGTGTGTCAGCAGCGTCACTGGCCATTGAATAATTATTTAGATCGTAAACACCCTGTACAGCAATTAATTGTCGGTAAGATAGCAGAATTACTGCGAATGCCTGCTGAAGAATTCATCAGCGCGCATGATGACTGCGGCGCACCTACATATCTAATGCAATTGGGTCAAATCGCTTCTTTATATGCCCTGTTAGCGGCTAGTAATAACTTAGATATGGAGCGTATTGTCCGCGCCATGACTCATCACCCCGCAATGGTAGCTGGCGATGGGGAATTCGACACGGAATTAATGCGTCTTACTCCAGGGGAACTAGTCAGCAAATCAGGCGCGGAAGGAGTCCAGTGTATTGGGAGGCTGGGTGAAGGCATGGGTTTGGCGATTAAAGTCATGGATGGTTCTAAACGCGCTAAATATGCCGTCGCCATTCACCTGCTGCAACAAATGGGCTGGATTACTCCTAGTGTTGCCGAAAGCTTGGCAGAAAAGTTCATGAACCCAGGCAAATACACGCGTCTAGAGGTTGTGGGAGAATTATCGTTTTTATAGTTGCCAAACTTGAGATTTCGGGTTATACTTGAAAAGTCAAGAGCGAGAGCGACGCGGGATAGAGCAGCCTGGTAGCTCGTCGGGCTCAACTAGCAAAACTAATTACGCGCTTATTAGTTTGTTTTGCAGTGGGCGGTACATGAAGAAACTCATGTGCGATTACCTGTCAAATTCGGGGAAGCCACTAGCGCGGTAATCCCGAACCAAGCTCTGGAAACAGAGAAGGTGTAGAGACTGGAAGGCAGGCACCCTAACGATAACGCCGAGGGTGAAGGGACAGTCCAGACCACAAACCAGTTGATCTGGGCAACGAAAGTTGTAGATGGTAAGCATAACCCGAAGGTCAGTGGTTCAAATCCACTTCCCGCCACCAAATTAGAAATAAAACCCTGTAGTCTTCAAAGATTGCAGGGTTTTGTTTTATGCTGATATAAGTTATTTCGGCTGACCAATGGACACAAAGCTGAGGGGAGACATAGCAGAACAAGCTGCTGTGCTTCATGCTTTAAAGCGTGGCTGGGGTGTTTTAAAACCAATTGGCGATCGCCTGCCATACGATTTAGTATTTGATATAGAGGGAACTTTAGTTAAAATCCAAGTCAAGTATGCTTGGTTGCATGAGCCATCTGGTAATTATGTTGTAGACAATCGCCGCACTAAAACAAATCGCCGACTCATGCTTAGAGCAACATATCAACCATCAGACTTTGATTTTGCCCTAGCCTACATAGAACCACTTGATGTTTTCTATGTCTTTCCGGTAGATGTGTTTATCGGCTATGGTAGCGAAATACACCTTGTCGAAACCGACAAACGCCAGCGTAAACCCCGTTCGGCAAAATATCGTGAGGCTTGGGAGTTAATCTTACCTTTACAATTTGGTGCAGCAGGGTTTTGATTTATTGTTGAGTTGGAACATTCCAAAAAGTTCGGAGAGTCATGGTTGTGAAGTTACAGCGACCAATTTTAATAGGAGGATTAGGATTATCCTTTTCCTTATGGATGGTGCAAAGTTGGCATCATTCAATTATGCAGGTAGGTGAGCTAAGTTTAGTCAGTCTCTTAGCTGTGGGTGGTGGTTTGTGGCTGTGGAAGCGTAACTTCCCCCATGACCATGCAGAACAACCGAGTGGTATCATTACTGATCGGGAAACAGCAGTAAATGCGATCGCTAAAACTGAAGTTGTTATTAATCAGTTAGCGCAAGAAGCGATCAACCATCCAGCTTTAGAGATACTCAAAACACAGCTAGCCCCATTACCTGTAGAGTTAGACAGACAAGATTTGAGACTAGCTGTGACTGGCGGTAAATCCGTTGGTAAAAGTACCTTAATTCAGGTGCTAGAGTCTAGTAATTGGCAAGAAGCACAGCAAAAAGTCAGCTTTTACGAAACAGCACCCTTGTTTCGAGAAGTAGAAACCTCTGATGCTGCTATTCTCACAGAAACAGCAAAATCAGACTTAGTTTTGTTCTTAACTAACGGTGATTTAACTGATTCGGAATTTCAAGCTTTAAAACAATTAACAGCAACTAATCAGCCGCAAGTCTTAGTTTTCAACAAACAAGACCAATATTTGCCAGATGAACGTGCTAGTATTTTGCAGTCATTAAAACAACGTCAGCAAGATAATGCGGTTGCTGTCTCCGCTTCCCCCATCTCAGTGAAAGTGCGGAAGCATCAGGCTGATGGAACTGTACAAGAATGGATGGAACAGCCAGCAGCAGATATTCAGCAGTTGACGCAGCAATTGAATGAGATTTTAGTACAGCAAAGTCAACAGCTAGTCTGGACAACTACCACTAGACAGGCTCTACTGTTAAAAGCTGAGGCGAAAAACTATTTAAATGGGGTGAGATGCGATCGCGCTACCCCAATTATTGAACAATATCAGTGGATAGCTGCGGCTGCTGCTTTTGCTAACCCAGTGCCAGTACTGGATATTTTAGCCACGGCGGCGATTAATGCTCAAATGGTAATGGATTTGGGTAATATTTATCAGCAGAAATTTTCCCTAGAACAAGCGCAAACCGTAGCGGGAACAATGGGAAGTTTAATGTTGAAATTAGGTTTAGTGGAACTTTCGACTAAAGCTATTAGCACAGTTCTCAAAAGTAACGCTGTCACCTTTGTCGCTGGTGGTTTAGTGCAAGGTGTGAGTGCGGCTTATCTCACTAGAGTTGCTGGATTGAGTCTCATTGCATATTTTGAACAACAAGAAATTGTTTTAGATTCTGGTAATAATTTGAATTTAGATAAATTGCGTCAAACCTTACAAAATGTCTTCCAACAAAATCAGCAGTTAGCTTTTCTGCAAGGTTTTGTCAAGCAAGGAATGAAGCGGTTATTGCCAGAAGCACAGCAGGTTGAAGTTGTGGGATAATTTCACGCAAAGGCGCAAAGCGAAACTTTACGCCTTTGCTGAATGATTGAATTAATAAAGTATCTGAAGCTAGCCTGACAACCGGAGGTGGCGAACTCGCTACTATCACTAGTGTTCAATTTACGAAGCAAACTAAAGAGGAATTATTAGAGATTATAGAAAAAGCAGAGGAGTAAATTTAGGGATGATGGGGTGATGATCCCTAAATTTACTTAAAGTAAGGAACTTGAAAGGGTCTAATTCAAGTTGCTTTATTGATAAGCATCCATTGGGAGACAGGAACAAACGAAGTTTCTGTCTCCAAAGGCTGCGTCAATTCTACCTACACTCGGCCAGAATTTATGTTCCCTTGTCCACGGTGCAGGATAGGCGGCTTGTTCACGGGAATAGGGGTGAGTCCATTCGCCAACGATAAGGCTTTCAGGAGTGTGGGGTGCGTTTTTCAAGAGGTTATCCTCAGCATCCATCTTACCTGACTCAATTTCGGCGATTTCTTGCCTAATTGCTATCAGCGCATCACAGAAACGGTCTAATTCTGCCTTCGATTCGCTTTCTGTGGGTTCAACCATGATTGTACCCGCCACAGGCCAAGAGACTGTCGGGGCGTGGAAACCGTAGTCCATGAGGCGTTTTGCTACATCATCGATTTCGATGTTGGCGGATTTTTTGAGCGATCGCAAGTCTAAAATACATTCATGGGCAACTAGACCATTCTGCCCTTTGTACAACACTGGATAGTAGTTTTCTAATCTCTTGGCGATGTAATTGGCGTTGAGAATTGCCACTTTGGTTGCTTGAGTCAACCCAGCAGCCCCCATCATCACAATATACATCCAAGAAATCACCAAAATACTAGCACTTCCCCAAGGTGCAGCCGCTACCGCACCGAATTGGGAATTAGGTATGGCTTCTTTCCCAGTCCCCAGTCCCCAGCGAAGCACTGAGCTTGTCGAAGTGTCCCCAGTCCCTAATACTGGGTGTCCTGGTAAGAAGGGGACGAGATGGGATGCAACGCCAATTGGCCCCATACCTGGGCCGCCGCCGCCGTGGGGGATACAGAAGGTTTTGTGTAAATTCAGGTGACACACATCTGCACCAATATCACCAGGGCGACAAATACCGACTTGGGCGTTCATATTTGCACCGTCCATGTAGACTTGGCCGCCGTGACTATGCACGATGGCGCAAATTTCTTGTATGGCTTCCTCAAATACGCCATGTGTTGAGGGATATGTCACCATCAACGCCGCTAGTTCATGACTGTGTTTGGCTGCTTTGGCTTTTAAGTCAGCTACATCAATATTACCGTCAGCATCACAGGCAACTGCTACTACTTTCATACCACACATGACCGCACTGGCGGGGTTTGTCCCGTGGGCTGAGGTGGGAATTAAACAAATATTGCGGTGTGCTTCTTGTCGGCTTTCGTGGTATTGACGAATTACCAACAGTCCGGCGTATTCTCCTTGCGAACCTGCGTTTGGTTGCAGGGAAATTCCAGCAAAACCGGTGATTTCTGCTAGCCACGCCTCTAGCTGCTGGAAGAGAATTTGATAACCTTGGGTTTGTGATAATGGTGCAAAGGGGTGAATTTTCCCAAATTCTGCCCATGTCACCGGAATCATTTCGGCTGTGGCGTTTAACTTCATGGTGCAAGAACCCAAGGGAATCATTGATGTATTGAGGGATAAGTCCTTGGTTTCTAGTTGGTGCAGGTAACGCAGTAATTCTGTTTCCGAGTGATAACGGTTGAAAACGGGGTGAGTGAGATATGCACTGGTTCGGGGTAAGGAGATATGAGAAGCAACTGTTAATTCGGTGGCGGTGAAGGGTAACTCATCTGTCAAAGCAAAAATCTGCCAGAGTTCGATGACATCTTCTAAAGTTGTGGTTTCATCTAAAGATATGCCGACAGCAGTCTCATCAAAAACCCGCAAATTCACATTTCTGGCTTGGCAACCTGCGAGAATAGCATCTAGATTTTGTGTTCCCAACTCTACCCGCAGCGTATCAAAGAAGTTTTTGGAACTAATCTTGTAACCCAGACGTTGTAAACCTGCTGCCAAAATAGCAGTTAACTGGTGAATATTCGCCGCAATATTTTTTAGTCCATCGGGGCCATGATAAACGGCATACATACCTGCCATCACAGCTAGTAACACTTGGGCTGTACAAATATTACTGGTGGCTTTTTCTCGGCGGATGTGTTGTTCACGGGTTTGCAAAGCTAGACGCAAAGCTGTTTTACCGTAGACATCTTTCGACACACCCACAATGCGCCCTGGGACTTGTCGTTTGTATTCTTCCTTGGTGGCGAAGTATGCAGCGTGAGGGCCGCCAAAACCCAAGGGAATACCGAAGCGTTGAGTGCTACCAACGGCGATGTCTGCCCCTAATTCACCGGGAGGGGTGAGTAAAGTTAAACTTAGGGGATCTGCTGCTACCGTTACCAATGCACCCTCAGCATGGGCTTTTGTGATAAAAGCGCGGTAGTCATAGATAGTGCCATCACTGGCGGGATATTGCAAAACCGCACCGAAAATCGGTTGAGCAAAATCAAAGTTCTGATGATCACCGATAATAATTTCAATACCTAAAGGTTTTGCCCGTGTTTGTAAAACGTCGATAGTTTGGGGATGACACTCACGAGAAACAAAATAGGCAGTGGCTTTATTTTTACACACGCCGTAACTCATCGTCATAGCTTCGGCGGCGGCTGTACCTTCATCTAATAATGAGGCGTTGGCAATTTCCAAACCTGTTAAATCAATAATCATGGTTTGGAAATTTAGCAGGGCTTCGAGTCGTCCTTGGGCAATTTCTGGTTGATAGGGGGTGTAAGCAGTATACCAACCAGGATTTTCTAGAATATTACGTTGAATTACTGGGGGAGTAATAGCATCGTAATATCCCATACCAATGTATGAGCGAAATACCTGATTTTTCTCAGCAATTTGTTTTAATTTGGCTAAGGCGGCGTACTCAGTTTGTGCCGTTGGTAATTGTAGCGGTTGATTTAGCCTAATAGATGCGGGTACGGTTTTATCAATGAGGTCGTCTAGGGTGGATAATCCTAAAACATCAAGCATTTGCTGGATATCTTGGGAATTTACGCCTATATGCCTTTGTATAAAATTATCTGTTTTATCTAGTGATTGATGTTGGCGATCGCCTTCAGTGGGGCGTAGCCCATCGCTAGATTGAGAAATAGATGCAAAAGATACCACAAACTTAATACTCCAGACGTAACTTATTCATATTTTGCAACAAATACTCTTGACAAGCTGCCTGAGTTTGTAAATTCTTTAACAGATTATGCAAGGATTTGCTAATTAGGGTGAGAAAAACAATAAAGACGCAGCAACGCCACGTCTCTAAAAGCTTTCCGAATCACGCATATTCAACCCTAAGACCAAGGTAAAAGGCCAACAATTCTTTTCTTTCTACTTTTGCCTTTTACCTTTTGCCTTTTGCCTTCCTAAGCCCCCTCCACTTCCGCGCGATACTCCTCTGCTGTCATCGCATCATTAAATTCATCAGGGTCATTCACCCGCAGTTTTAATAGCCATCCTTCTCCATAGGGGTCATCCGCCACTGCTTCGGGAGAATCAATTAAAGGCTCATTGCGTTCGATAACTGTACCGGTGACTGGTGCATTTAACTCTTCCACAGCCTTAACGGATTCAATCGAACCAAACCTTTCTCCCTTGGTCAGCAAATCACCAATTTCTGGCAAGTCCAAGAATACCACATCACCTAATTGGTCTACGGCAAATTCAGTAATACCCACAGTAGCTATTTCACCATCTAGCCGCACGTATTCATGAGTATCCAAATATCTTAAATCTTCAGGATAATTAAACGAAGACATTTCTATTCCTCTGCAATATCAAAAAATCACTCTCACAGTAAGTTAGGTCATACTTAGCAATTAACCATACTGTAAGCTTGAGTATCTTACAACACATAGTCAAAAGTCAAAAGTTAATAGTCAACAGTCAATAGTCGTTAGCTTCGGTCTTCTAAATTGAGGGTTTGTTTTTCGATTTGTAAAAGGGACGTTTTACTACGGTGGCTGGGTATGTTTTAGTGCGAATTTCTACGGCTAGTTGCTGTCCCACTTTGGAAAACTGCGTAGGAACATAAGCTAAAGCCACGGGATAACTTAGTGTGGGGGAAAGAGTTCCGCTTGTCACTTCCCCGATGACTTGACCGTCTGCAATGACTGGGTAGCCATGACGGGCGATGTTTCTTCCTTGGGTTTGTAAACCGACGAGTCGGCGTTGCACACCAGCAGTTTTTTGTTGTTGTAAAACTTCCCGACCGATAAAATCACCTTTGGTATCAAGATGAACTAACCAATTTAAGCCAGCTTCTAAGGGTGTGGTGGTGTCGTCGATATCTTGACCGTAAAGTGCCATCGCTGCTTCTAAGCGTAGGGTATCTCGCGCCCCTAGTCCACAGGGAATGACACCAGCCTCATACAGATTTCGCCATAGTTCTACGCCGATTTCTGGGTCTAACAATACTTCAAAACCATCTTCCCCAGTGTAACCAGTACGGGCAATAAAGGCGGGTTGACCGAGTATGGTGGTTTGGATGTGACCGAAGGCTTTAATGGGTTGTAAGTCTGCTGTGACCAAGGGTTGTAAATAACTGATGGCTTTTGGCCCTTGTACAGCAATTAAGACTTTTTCTGGTGATAAGTCTTGAAAGCTGACTGTATTTTGGTCAAGGTGCTGTAATAACCATGCTTTGTCTTTGCTAGTGGTGGCTGCATTGACGATGATAAATGCTTGTTGTGTACCGGTGGAATCTTCCCCTTGGTAATAGACGATGATATCGTCAATGATTCCGGCTTGGGGATTTAATAATACGGTGTATTGGGCTTGTCCTGGTTGTAAACGACTTAAATCGGAAGGTACTAAACTCTGGAGTTGCGAAATCAGATTTTTACCTTGGAGGGTAAATTTGCCCATGTGGGAAATATCAAACATCCCGGCTACATTGCGTACAGCTTCATGTTCGCGAGTAATACCGCTATATTGTACCGGCATTTCCCAGCCACCAAAGCTAGTAAAGCGGGCTTGGAGTTCTACACCCTGTTGATATAAAGGGGTTCGCGCTAAGGTTTCGGCAGAGTTTTGTTGATTAGCCACAGGTAGTTTTACTTATGCGATCGCACTTCAATATATATTCTATGGGCATCAAAAAGGCAAAAGTAAAAAGGTAAAAGGCAAAAGATTTTTTTCTTTGACCTTTTGCTTTTTACCGTTTGCCTTCCTCCTGATGTTTAATATTGAAAGGGAGTGTTGAGTTTTGTTAAGAAGAAATTATGAAATATTGGCGAGTGCTAGCTAGTTTTGTCTTAGCGATGGCTTTATTATTGTTTCCTGTGTCGGCGGAGGCTGCTAGTTCTTCTAGCATTACTCGTTCGGCTGGTGATGAGTTTCAGGGTAAGGATTTTAGTGGTCAAAGTTTAATTGGTAATGAGTTTACCAATGTGGATTTAGAGAATGCTAACTTTAGCAATGCTGACTTACGGGGTGGCGTGTTTAACGGTACGGTTCTGGAGGGTGTGAATCTACATGGTGTAGATTTCAGTAATGGTATTGCTTATCTAGCTAAGTTTAAAAATGCTGATTTAAGTGATGCAGTGTTAACAGATGCGATGATGCTGCGTTCCACTTTTGATAATGTTGATGTCACTGGGGCAGATTTTACTAATGCGGTTTTAGATAGGCCACAGGTGAAAAAACTCTGTGCTGAGGCTAGCGGGGTGAATTCTAAAACTGGTGTCGATACTCGTGAATCTTTGGGTTGTCGATAAAATTTTTTGTGGTTAGATTAATTTAACCCTGATTCCTATGAGGAATTGGGGTTTTTATTTGGATTTTGCAATGTTTTTTGGTGTTGCTGATAAGAGGGTGGAAAAGCTCACGCATTCGCCCTTGGCGTTCCCGCAGGGTAGGCGCAGAGGCGCAAAGAAGGACGCAGAAGGTTACTCTTGAAGTTATCTAGTTTTGTTTTTTAAGTATTTATGTAGGTGGTCTATTAAATCTAATAATAATTCACTACAAAAATCGATATTTTCTAATTTTAAAATTCAGTTAATCCCATTATAAACAATGAAGTTTAAACTCAGATTTTAGTTGAGTAATTAAATATTGTTGTTTTATGTCCAAGATTATTTCGCTTTTTAAGATGGTAGGAGGAACTGTATTTCTACTATCTTTGAATATCTCTCCAGCCAACAGTGCAACAATTTCAGAAGGCTTTGAGAGTGGTACTAAAGGTAGTTATGCTGCTGGTGATGTTACCCTGAGTACGGGCATTTGGAATTTAAATGATGCTTTGATTGGTAATTTATCAACTGATGCCAAAACTGGTATACAATCGGCTCGGATTCGCAATAGTGGCAGAATCACAATGAAATTTAACCGCACCACAGGTGCAGGTACAATTACTATTAAACACGCTAAATTTGGTAGTGATGCTAGTACAAATTGGGGTTTATGGTGTTCAACTAATAGTGGTGCTTCTTGGTCACAAATTGGTTCTACAGTCACAACTAATTCTACAACTCTGCAAACCGTAACTTTCACCCCTAATATCGCTGGAACAGTTCGTTGTGAAGTTAGAAAAACAGATGGAACTACTAATAGAACCAACATAGATGATATCGTCATTACAGATTATGGTTCTGCTTCTGGTTCTTCTCTTCCAGCTGGTTCTGTGCCATTTTTTGATAATATCAACAATTCTGTTTCTGGTTTAGCTTTTGGTAGTCCCGCCGATGTTACTCCCCCGTCTCCGACTCTCAATAGCTTTGACATAGAAGTAAACAACCTCTGTGGCGCACCTGGTACAGTAGTTACTCCTAGTAATTTCCAAACCATGATGAATAATAACCCTACTGTTTTAGCAAATATTAAAAGCTATGTAGGTGGATTTCTTGTACCTGGAAGAACATCAAATGCACAGTTCTTAGAAGATTTAACGAATGTCTGGTTTAACGTCGAAGGATTTGAACACGTATTTTGTGGTGAACCTGTAGCTGGTGGTTCAATTGGTGGCTTACATTTTGTTGGTCGTTATTTAGAATTACAAGACAAAGGTTTAGCTGGACGGTTAGCCAACAATACATCGAACGAAGAGGTTTTACCAAATGCTATTTACACTATTGGTGCAATTGTAAAGGTAGGTAGCGGTACTGCTCAATCTACTATTAAAGGTTATGGTTACACGCTTAACGCTGAAGAAATTCTGTCAATTGCAACTTTAGGTTATAAAAATAACCCTAACACCAGTTCCACTAATCTAGCTTGTCATTTGACTGTAACTGATGCAGGTCAAACATTTAAGGCTGTATTTGTGAGAAGAAGTGGCGGTGTTCGTACTTTCTATCCAGATGCAACACCTAGCGGTAATCCCAACTGTGTAGAATAGGAATTTATCATTTTAAAAACCCCAACTACTGGCAATAGTTGGGGTTTATCTATTTTATCGGAAAAAGATAGATTCAAAACTTCGCCCCTGGTGGGCGTTAGCGTTAGCGTAGCGGGACTTTAGTCCATTGCGTTAGCGAAGCGGGGCGGGAGCATCGTTGCGAATTGCGAATTGCTAATTGCGAATTGGTTTTATCCTCTTTTGAGAGTCAGTGATAAATTGGATGACTGTACTAAATCACTATTGTTATTGCTATTAGCTTCCTCTGCTGCTGCTAGTAATTCCCGAATTAGTCGGACTATGGCTTTTTGCAACAATTGATTAGTAATTTGTTGACCTAAACGTTGCACATCTGGATTAAATAACAATTGAGCAATTTGAGGTGCAAATTTTGCTGGATCAAAACCGCGAGTTTCCCTCAAAATACTGGAGATATTTTTGATGTGTTCTAGGGTTTGTTGCTGTTCAACTGTGGCGGCTGGTGTTTCATTAATGGCTGTAATCCCTA
This sequence comes from Aliinostoc sp. HNIBRCY26, assembly GCF_050235535.1. Lineage (GTDB taxonomy): Bacteria > Cyanobacteriota > Cyanobacteriia > Cyanobacteriales > Nostocaceae > Trichormus. Next base: position 1,795,272 of record NZ_CP189852.1, on the reverse strand, counting down.
CTCTTTCTCGCAATAGATAAGTAAAGTTATGCAGCACATTTAGACCAACAGCGTTCAGTCCATTTAATAATTCATCTACCAGCTTATCGCGGATAAAAGCACCACGTTCAGAAGATAGGAAATCTAAACCTTGATTGACTACTAAATTAAAGTCGTATTCTTGGTTTTTGCGTGCGTTACGTAATAAGTTTTCTAAGCGATTCCACCGGAATCTACCCTCTTTAAAGAGTAAATCTTTGAGTGAGGTTCTTAATTGTGGTGCGGGGTCAGTTAATAACCGTTTAGCCACGTAAGGATAAGCTTCACTCAATACTTTAAATTCGGGATCTATAAATATAGCTATACCTTCCAGTGTCACCAAAGAACGAATAATTAAGGCGTAGTAGGGAGGAACGCGGAAGGGATATTCATACATTAATTCTGAAAGGTCATCAGTGATGCTTTTAATGTTGAATTCCGCTACACTAGCACCTTGAGCGTTAGCAAAGACTTTGGAAAATGCGGGAATAATCGGGGTTAAATCAGTTTCTGGGGAGAGGAAATCTAGCTTGACGTAATCTTGTGCTAGTCCTTCAAAATCACGGTTAACAACGTGAACGATCGCCTCAATTAAACCATATCTTTGGGGCGGTTGAATCTCGCTCATCATCCCAAAGTCAAGATAGGCTAATTTACCATCCGGTGTGGCTAATAAGTTACCTGGGTGGGGGTCAGCATGGAAAAATCCATGTTCTAGTAATTGTCTTAAAGAACACTGCACACCGACTTCTATTAAATAGCGTGCATCTATCCCTTGAGCGTTAATTTCTGCTGTTTGGGTTAACTTTGTACCGTTAATCCACTCCATCGTTAACACACGACGGTTAGTATATTCCCAGTAAATTTTCGGTACGTAAATGTCTTTAATATGACCATATAATTCAAAAAAGCGTTCTGCATTTTCACCTTCATGGATATAATCCATTTCTTCAAAAATGCGATCGCCTAATTCATCTAAAATCCCGACTAAATCACTGCGGACTCGCTTGACTTGTTTCTGTACCCAAGCCGCCAGCCCTCTTAAAATATATAAGTCTATGGTGATGCGTTCTCTTAAATCAGGACGCTGGACTTTGACAGCCACTTCTTCACCTGTTTTCAGTTTACCTTTGTAAACTTGCCCCAAGGAAGCAGCCGCAATTGGTGTAGCGGAAAGTTCGGTGTAAATCTCTTCTGGTGCGTTTCCTAATTCTTCTTCAATGAACTGATAGGCGATTTCATTGGGAAAAGCTGGTAACTGGTCTTGTAATCTGGTGAGTTCTTCTAGATAAATGGGAGGGACTAAATCCGGTCTTGTGGATAAAGCTTGTCCAATTTTGATGTAAGCAGGCCCCAAGCGCGTCAGCAACTCTCTTAATTGAATTGCGCGACGGCGATCGCTTTTCACCACAATTCCCCGTTTTCTATCCCACCATAAGCCCAAAACAAAGGACAAGGTAGGACTCAAAACTGCGAAAATGCGCCGCAAAACCTGTAAGGGTCTTCCTTGATAATAAACAGCGATTTCCGCAGGATTGTAACTCAATGTTTCAGGCTCGGTACTAGTTGTCAACATCGCCTGTTCTATAGTTTGGATTTCGCCCTCAATCGGTCGGGAGTTAGTGGGAAGTGTCTTAACAGTCATAGAAAAAGCCGCCGGTTGGATTGAATATGTTAAGCATTGTAACAATATGTTTAAAGTAATTCGTAAATCTTAATTTTGTGGAGTGTGGGTATGGGGGTTTGGGGGAGACAAGGTAGCAGATGAGAAAAACCGTTCCCTGTTCCCTGTTCCCTGTTCCCTCTCCTCTCATGACTAATGACCAATAACTAATAACTAATAACTAATTACTTTTGCTACACTTAAATGTGCTTGCTAGTTCAATATTAGTAGGTATTTGCCGAATCTCAAAAATTCAGCTTAACTTCCTGTAATTTGACAATATTCGGCATCTACTTTTAACAAAATATTAAGGTTCAAAGCTTCGCTTTTACGGTAGGCGATAGATACCTTGGTGTTTCTCTCCTGCTATCCCTTCACCCCTGCTTTTTCACAGAGAGTTGTTCTGATGTTGCTCTGCCTGCGAATTGAGAATTTTGCTTTAATTGATCAACTAGAACTGGAATTTGGCGCGGGATTGAACGTATTAACAGGTGAAACCGGCGCAGGAAAATCGATTATTTTAGATGCGATTGATGCGATTTTAGGGGGGAAAGTCTCTAGTCGCGCCATTCGTACAGGAACGGCTAGGGCGATGGTGGAAGGGACTTTCTCTTCAACGCCGCCCTTAGCTGCTTGGTTGACGGAACAAGAAATTGATTCAATTGATGATAGTTCTATAGTCATCAGTCGCGAAATTACAGCTACATCTAGTAACATTCGCAGTAGATCGCGGGTCAATGGTGTGTTAGTTAACCGCCAAATCATGACAGAATTGCGCGATCGCTTGGTGGAAATTACCGCCCAAGGTCAAACTGTACAGGTGGGACAATCCGCCCAAGTCCGTGATTGGTTAGATATATATGGCGGCGATTCCTTAGTTAAACAGCGTCAAATCATCACCACAGCCTTTAGTGCTTACCAACAAGCCCACACCAACCTCGAAAAACGCCGCACCTCCGAACGAGAACGTTTACAACAACTAGATTTACTCACCTATCAAGTCCAAGAACTATCAACAGCTAATCTCAGCGATCCCCAAGAATTAGAACAACTCCAACAAGAACGGGAACGTTTAAATCATGTCGTAGATTTGCAACAAATGAGTTACAAAATCTACCAAGCTTTGTATCAAAACGAAGACGAAACCCCAGCCGCAGCCGATTTATTAGGTGATAGTGAAGCTACATTAAATGACATGGTGGAGTATGATAGCCAACTGCAACCACTCCTAGACTTAATTAGAGATGCACAAACAGCTTTAATGGAAGTAGCACGACAAATCAACACCTATGGCGAAAGTTTAGAAGCTGATCCCCAAAGGTTAGAGGAAGTAGAAGAACGCATTCGAGAGCTAAAACAAATTTGTCGGAAGTATGGCCCTAGTTTACAAGAAGCGATCGCCTATTATCAAAAAATTCAAGCAGAATTAGCAGAACTTAACGACGGTGAACAAAGTATTGAAAGTCTAGAACAGCAAACAGCAGCCTGTTTAGAAAAACTCACTCAAGCCTGTGAAAAATTAACCCAATTACGCCAAAAAACCGCCGCTACTCTCGAATCTCGGATGATAGCTGAACTCAAACCCTTGGCGATGGAAAAGGTACAGTTTCAAGTCGAAATTACCCCCACACCACCAACGGCGGCGGGTGCAGATAAAATCACCTTCATGTTTAGCCCCAACCCCGGCGAACCATTGCAACCATTAACAGAAATTGCTTCCGGTGGGGAAATGAGCCGGTTTTTACTCGCCCTCAAAGCCTGTTTTACCCAAGCTGACGCAGCCGGAACATTAGTATTTGATGAAATTGATGTAGGAGTTTCAGGAAGAGTAGCCCAAGCGATCGCGGAAAAATTACACCAACTCAGCCAGCATCATCAAGTATTATGTGTTACTCACCAACCCTTAGTAGCAGCAATGGCAGACCGCCATTTCAGAGTGAATAAGCAAACTATCACCCAAGGTAAAGGTAAGAAATCAAACAATGGCAACACCGAACAGCGTACAGTGGTGCGAGTGACTAACTTAGATGATTTGACTACCCGTCGGGATGAACTAGCACAATTAGCCGGTGGTAAATCAGCCAGTGATGCGATCGCTTTTGCTGAATCGTTATTACTACAAGCCGCAAATCATCGTAGTCAAGGTAAGAGGGATTAGGGATTGGGGACTGGGGATTGGGGACTGGGGATTGGGGACTGGGGATTGGGGACTGGGGACTGGGGATTGGGGACTGGGGATTGGGGACTGGGGACTGGGGATTGGGGACTGGGGATTGGGGACTGGGTACTGGGGATTGGATTTTCTTCCCCTACACCCTTACACCCTTACACCCCTATACCCCATGCCCTATGCCCCATGCCCCATGTCCCATGTCCTAACCAAAACTTTAAAATTTTGTCCTAACAAAACTTTATCTTATTGAAGATTTGATGAATTATAAGTTACTCACCGACAAACATTAGACGATGTTTGTTATTTTGCTAGATGAATTAACCACAAAAGAGTAACAAAAATACATACACAGTAAAATTACACAATTAACACTGTTAGATTTTGAATTCGCTCTATTTCTTCTGTATTTTTATACTTGGACTGGGTATTCTAAATTAAACGATATCAAGAACAGCTAGCAATATCTGTAATTAACTGAGACAATATGAGAATTTTGGTGACGGGCGGTGCTGGGTTTATTGGTTCACATCTGATTGACCGACTCATACCCGAAGGACATGAAGTCATTTGTTTAGACAACTTCTATACAGGTCACAAGCGTAACATTTCTAAGTGGATAAATCATCCCAATTTTGAACTCATTCGCCACGATATCACCGAACCAATCCGCTTGGAAGTAGATCAAATCTACCATCTAGCTTGTCCAGCTTCTCCTGTTCATTATCAGTACAATCCCGTAAAAACTGTAAAAACCAATGTTATGGGAACACTGAATATGTTGGGGTTAGCCAAGCGTGTGAAAGCGAGATTTTTCTTGGCTTCCACTAGCGAAGTTTATGGAGATCCAGAGGTTCACCCCCAACCTGAAGAGTATCGAGGTAGTGTTAACCCGATTGGGATACGCTCCTGTTACGACGAAGGTAAAAGAATTGCTGAAACTTTAGCGTTTGACTACTACAGACAAAATAAGGTTGATATTCGAGTTGTCCGTATATTTAACACTTACGGGCCAAGGATGTTAGAAAATGATGGGCGAGTTGTTAGTAACTTTATTGTGCAAGCCCTGAAAGGTATACCTTTAACGGTTTATGGTGATGGCTCGCAAACTCGCAGTTTTTGCTATGTTTCTGACTTAGTGGAAGGATTTATCCGCCTGATGAATAGTGATTATGTCGGGCCAGTCAATTTGGGAAATCCTGGTGAATACACGATTCTAGAATTAGCTGAAGCTGTGCAAAATTTAATTAATCCCAATGCAGAGATTAAATTTGAAGCTTTACCTGCTGATGATCCTCGTCGTCGTCAGCCGGATATTACCAAAGCCAAAACCTTGTTAAATTGGGAACCTACTATCCCTCTACAGGAAGGGCTAAAGCTAACAATAGCAGATTTCCGCGATCGCCTGAACAACAGTGTCTAGATGCTCATACTCAATGCTGGCTAAACCGACTTGTAACTGCTACTAAACTGGCGGTGCTTCCTCAAAGATTGGAACTTTGGTATTGAGGACTACGTTGTTTAAGATAAACCCCCTAGATAAAATGAGGAGTTAACAATGCGTGTTTGTGTAATAGGTACTGGTTACGTTGGCTTGGTTACAGGTGCTTGTTTAGCTCACATCGGACACGATGTTATTTGTGTAGATAATAACGAAGAAAAAGTTAAATTGATGAAATCTGGGCAGTCGCCGATTTTTGAGCCTGGATTATCGGAAATCATGCAGTCTGCGATTCAAACCGGGAAGATAGAATTCTCAACGGATTTAGCTGCTGGGGTTACTCACGGAGAAATTTTATTTATTGCTGTAGGTACACCACCTTTACCCACTGGCGAAAGTGATACTCGCTATGTCGAGGCGGTAGCGCGCGGTATTGGTGCTAACCTCAATGGGGGTTATAAGGTAATTGTTAACAAATCCACAGTTCCCATCGGTTCAGGCGACTGGGTACGAATGATTGTGATGGATGGGATTGCTGAACGTCAAAAAACTCTGGTGACAGCTGGTGGCGGTAGCGAAGAAAAACTACCTGACTCTACACCCCAGTTTGATGTCGTGAGTAACCCAGAGTTTTTACGGGAAGGTTCGGCTGTATACGATACATTCAACCCTGATCGCATCGTCTTGGGTGGTAACAGCACAAAAGCAATCTCTATGATGCAAGAACTATACGCACCAATTGTAGAGCGCAAATTTGCTGAGGATAAATCTTCACCTTCTGTACCTGTGTTGGTGACAGACTTGAGTTCAGCAGAAATGATTAAATATGCTGCTAATGCTTTCTTGGCAACTAAGATTAGTTTTATTAACGAAGTAGCTAACATTTGCGATCGCGTTGGTGCTGATGTAACTCAAGTAGCTAAAGGTATTGGTTTAGACTCCCGTATTGGTAGCAAATTCTTACAAGCTGGTATTGGTTGGGGTGGTTCTTGTTTCCCCAAAGACGTTTCAGCGTTGATTCACACTGCTGATGATTATGGTTATGAAGCTCAGTTATTAAAATCTGCCGTTAGTGTTAACGAACGTCAACGTCTGATTGCATTAGAAAAACTCCAGCAAGCTTTAAAAATCCTCAAAGGTAAAACAGTTGGTTTATTGGGTTTGACCTTCAAACCTGATACTGATGATTTACGCGATGCGCCAGCACTCAATTTAATCGAACAGCTAAACCGCTTAGGTGCTAAGGTCAAGGCCTATGACCCCATCATTTCCCAAACCGGAATGCGTCATGGTCTTTCCGGTGTGTTGGTAGAAACTGATGCTGAACGTTTAGCTGATGGTTGTGATGCGTTGGTACTCGTCACTGAATGGCAACAATTTAGCTCTCTTGACTACAGCAAGATGGCAAAATTGATGAATAATCCTGTAATTATCGACGGTCGTAACTTCCTCGACCCCGAAACCATGATTCGTGCTGGATTCCAGTATGTGGGCGTTGGTAGAAGATAATTAACTAATAATTAGGGCTTGCGGAAAAAGTCCTTTAGTGGAGGGAGGGAACAGGAAACAGTTTTACCCTAATTTTTTCCAATTTTTTGGAGGCAAAAAAATTGGAGACGCAAACTTTTTCAGCCTCATATCCCAATTCTCTTGCACTTTTTTCCCAAAAATAACCGCGAATTGCTTACTAACAAAGAGTTTTAAAGTTATTCAACAGACCCTAATTAGTTTCATAACACCACTAAAAACCGTCTAGAAGTTTCTGGACGGTTTTTAAGTACGTTAGCGTAGCGAGGCGCAGCCCATTACGAATTACGGGGAATTCTTTCAATTTCGGCGTAGCCACTAAAAATTAACCTTTGACCTTCAGTGTCTAAACGATTTAACCGCATTTTCACCCCATCTAGGTCAAACTTATCCAAATCAACCATATTATCTAAAATCTCTGCCAGTGCTAGACCAAGATTTTGGGAAATAGCTTTTTGTGATTCTGGGACTGAATCAAGCTCAATTTTGGGGTCTTTAAAAGCAATCCGGCGACGCTTTTCCACGGCTATGCTTAAAATCATGTGCAGTGGTATGAGTTCACCATTATTTAAATCTGCCTTGGCGGAAAGCTGTAGGCAATTTTGCGGTAATAGTTTTACTTGGACATCAGTGAAAGAGACTGGCTGACCACCAGATAATTCTGTTAAAGCAGGTGCTGAGAGATTAACTAGACGTTTTTTGACTAGTTCAGCATTAAAAGCTTGATTTATACCGTCTTCTGATAATACTACTTGAGCGATCGCCTGAGTTGGTTGCTTGAGATTTAGTTTACCCGCTAGAACTGCACTAAAGTCAATAGCTACAGCATCGGTTTCAAAGGACATTTCCTCGACTGCAAAATCTCTGCGAATCACCAAGCCACGACCACTCATTTTGAAACTATCAATGCTGCCTTGCAACAGTTTGCTGGAGGGATAGCAGCGCACAAGGACTTCTACTGACTCGCTTTGAGTAAACAAATGGCGAATCGTTTGGCTGGCGACTGTGTTGAGCATTTTTTCGCCCCAATCAGTGCCTTTTGGATCTTGTAAACCAGTTAGTCCGCCGAACATTTGGTTTGGGTCTCTAGAAGTTCTTTGTACTTTTGTAACAAAATGTGAACGATACGGCAAGCGATCCCGTGATTTAATGTGCTGATAGTTTGACAAGAGACAACTAATGATAGATGGGGAATGGGGAATTGGGCATTGGGCGTTGGCGCAAATATTTATCCCTTGTCTCCCTTGTCTCCCTTGTCTCCCTTGTCTCCCCTTCTCCCAGTCCCCTAATTCTTCCCATTCGGTCGCTGAATAATGGTTTCCACAACCCGCCGTTTAGCTTTGGGGTCAATGCCAACTAAGCGCACGTATTCACCACTATACTCAGCTAAACAAGATTCTAAAGTAGAAATAGCGTCAGATTCAGCATCAATGTGAATACTACCGCAACTTTGCCAAGAACCGGTGCGAAAGCGACGTTCGTCTACGTGTTCAAAATTAATTTGATGACCTTGAGATAGGATTTGCCGGATTTGTTCTTGTGTTTCTAGGTTTAAATGTGTACTAGAATTTTGCTGTTTTGGTGGATTGCTTGATTTTACCTCAGCTGAGGGTGTGGGTTGATAGCTTTTACCTCGATTCAAACGATTGTATTCATCTACCAACTGGGAAGTTTCTACGCGTTTTTGTTCAGCCACCATGAATTTCCCAGACTCAATTAAGTGAGAGAGGCTAAAATCTGGTTTCTTAAAGACTGGTGGGCCTTCGACGCTATTGACGACGCGTAAAGAGATGTGTTCAAATCCTACTTGATGGATAAAGTCGCGGATTTGTTCGTCGTAAATGCGCGATCGCAATGCACTAAAAAAGTCAATCGATTGATGGGGGAAAGTATCCACTAACTGTTCAATTTCACGCTGTGAAAGTCCATCTTCCGCAAAAATTCCACCAACAATTCCCACCTTATCATCGCGGTTAGGCTCCCAATAAAACTTTTCCATTCGTCCATCACGAATTAATGGCGCGTAGAGAGTGGAAAAATCATTACCTGTCACAATAATGGGTACACGCCGAATTGGATTTGCATCATAGCTTCCAGGTAACTGCACATCGGTAGGATTATCAGCAATATTCATCAGTGTGGCGTTTACCAACTGAGTATTTACAGTGTATTGTGTACCCTCATCAAAGCGTCCTGCGCCTGCATCTAAATCATTAATCATCAGTACGCACATTTTGCCACGTACTTTAATGCGTTCGGCTGTTTCTCGATAGCGTAGGCGAATTAACCTTGCTGGATCTCCTGCATCGGGACTTTCCAATTCCCCACCAGAAATCAATGTGACTTCCACGCCCATTTTTTCAAAAGCTAACTCACATTGAAATGTTTTACCTTCACCTTTGCGTCCGTGAATTCCTAAAATCAAAGGGACTCTAATACCAGGAATATTCAAGAAGTTCTTGGTGATGTGAACCGCCAGTTTGTCTAAAAAGCGTGGAGCAATATAATAAGCCATAAGTTCATCCCTGGTGAATATTTATAACAATAATGCTAAGTTTTTTTTGGGGTCTAATGTTGATTTAACTTGCGATAGAAGTTACAAATTTTTTACCACACACGTTGTATGGGATAGTTATCAAAAATTGTATCTGCACTGAGGATAGGTAGATTTTCTGTAATAGCTTATGCAATTAGCAATCGAAATCATCAGATATTGTGACTATTCCCTTGGCACTCCCGAATCCAAGACGGCGTTTTATCGGCAATACAGGAGTTAATTTTACAACAGGTTGATTGTCTTTAACGATGATAATTTCTTCACCACCGAGTGCTGCATCAATCAAATCTGATAAATTCTGAGAAGCTTCAGCTAAAGTAATTTGTGTCATAATTTCTGCCTATAGTGAAATTGAGATGAATATTTTCTAATTTAATCAATTAAGACTATTTTGATAGCTGTTGTATAAAATTTTCATATGCTGGAGAATTTAAACTAGCTGTGTATCGACGCTCAAATTCGTGACGCGTGAGTCTGTCCCCACTTTCTAGGGGAGGAATTTTTACACTTTGCTCACAGCCTTTTTCTAAAGATGATGTCATTAGCAGATTCCTCACAGGAGTGTTGCTGCATCTGGTATAGGCAATTTTTATCTCAGCCAATTTTGCCAAGCATCCCAATGCTCAACAAGTTGGGCAAATTCTGCATAACCTGCACTTCTCGGATGTGCGCCATCATAATTTCTGGCTTCTTCTAGCCAAACTTTCGACTGTTTTAATTTTGAAAATACGTTAAGATAAGGAACATTTAATTCATGGCAAACTAAAGCAAATTCCTGAGCTAAATCATCAATTCTCTGATTTTGTTCCTCATCTCCACACGGTGGAGGGCTAACCATTAAAACAGGATATAAATTTTTCGCTTCACTTAAAATACTATGGATATTTGCTAATGATTGCGTAATCTCAACACGAGTTTTCCCATTCTCCATACTGGTATCGTTAACACCACAAGAAAATACAACTCTACCATCATATTCTTGTGGTAAACGATAGGAGGCTTCGTTTAACCATCTCTGTCTTAATTCTGTACTTGTTTCTCTCCTGACACCTAAATTATAGTAGGTGATGTCATAACCTTTTTTATGAGCATTGACACAGATTCGTCCTGTCCAGCCCAGGTATTCTGGGTCTCCTGTGCCGTTCACAAAAGATTCTCCTAGAAAACAAATTCTGATTTGCGATTTATATTTATCGTTCACATAACCTCTAACTATTGGCATTAATCTCTAGGATGATCTTGAAACCAATTAACAGCAAAATCAACTGCATTTCGCATATTAAAAAATTTTGTTGTGGCAGAACCAACAGTAGAGCTTTTCACTTGACCGGTGCTTTCAAAAGCTGCACCTATTTCAGCAAAACAACTATTATCAATATCAATATCTGTAAACCATTGCCAAATTCGCTCTCCTGCGGCGATAATAGGCGCGCCTTTTGTCACTTTTTCTAATTGACCAATTCGGTACTCAGCTAAATGAAAACTTGTGCAGTTGTCGTATCCCACTCCCAATAACAATACCCAAGCGTTCAAATTATAGAGATGAGCTAATGGTGAATTTTCTCCCAGGGAATAATCAAGAGAGTGATTTGCAATGATCTTGTCAGCGTCTTTTCCCCAAGCAGCGAAGGAAACTTGCGGGTGAGAACTTCGCAGCACATTTTGACAAGTACGGAAGGTTTCCACTATTTGACCCATACCTCGTGTTGGGGTAACTTGTGGATCAAAAGCTGGCATAGTTTCACGAATGATAGACCACCACTCTTGAGGAACTGGTGGTTCTTGCCATGCAGCAGGGTCAGACAAATCACCGGAGTGGGTAGGCATGACTAAGTTTCCGCTTGGTGTGATGACATCCATCAAGGCCTGAACTACTGCGACTGAACCGCCGCAAACCCATCCTAATGAACTTAAGGAGGAATGAACTATGACTGTCATTCCTGGGATAAGTCCCGCATGGAATAAATCTGCGGCTAAACTCTGACGAGTACGGGGTGATGATGTATTGAGAATTATTTTTGCTTCACTCATAAGACAACAAAAGAGAGGTAAATGACTTTACCTCTCTTGAATAAATTATTTAAACCAAATCAGCTTTTAGTATCTGCTGGGTTTGTGAACGATGAAGCTGAGGATTTGGCACTGCTTGATGTTGTCAAATCCTACAACACGGATGTAGTTACTAGGATACTGAGAACGGCAAGCTTGAACTTCGCCTAATACTTCACGGGTGGTTTGGGCATTGAACAAGGGGAGCTTCCACATTGTCCAGTAGAATTCGGTAGGTTCGGAAGTCTCGTTGAATTCAATTGCGGGGATGTAACCTTGGTTCAGGATGTACTGAACTTGCTTTTCAATTTGAGCGTCGGTGAGGGGGGGTAAGTAAGACAGGGTCTCGTAACGACGTTCTTTTGGTAAGGTTTGCATGGCTAAGTAATAACTGTTTACTATTTGGTGACGACTGAGAGATTTCCTAACTGGCTAAGTTATCCCGGTCAGGATCGGAAAATCTTGGCTGTTCTGATTCAGGACTGGGGTTGGATAAACTCAGCTGCGTAATGCGTTCTAAATGCTGGCGACGTTGTTCCATATTGGCTTGCTGAATGCCGGTGCGAATCATTTCGGGGAGAAAATCAGCAACTTCTTCGGCTATGTGTTCTCTGACCGTCATAATTCGCAGTGCCAAGTCTGGCTTTGCTTGTAAAAGTTCTGCGATGTATTTTTCTCCATCTTGAACTTTTCCGGCAGAAAAGTTTTGTAACCAATGCGCTAAAGGAGGATTCGTTTCGCCTAGCTGTGCCAGAACTGTCCTTAGTGCCTGATAAGTCAGGTAGCTTTGGAGAGTCTTGGCTGTGTCCTTCGCAATTTGCTTGAGATTCATGCTTGACCCAGCCCAAGTTTAAGTAAAAAGTCAAAAGTAAAAAGTAAAAAGAAGGAATGAAAATTTTCTTTTACCCTTTGGTATGAGCCGCTTGCTGATGTGGGAAACTCTCACTTCAGCAGTGGCTTACCTTTTAACTTTTTACCTTTTACTTGATGATCAGACGGTATCCATTGCCTCAAACTCGAACTTGATTTCTTTCCACAGTTCGCAAGCAGCAGCCAATTCAGGAGACCACTTAGCAGCTTCACGAATAACGTCGTTACCTTCGCGTGCCAAGTTACGGCCTTCGTTACGAGCTTGGATACAAGCTTCTAAAGCTACGCGGTTTGCGGTTGCACCAGGAGCGTTACCCCAGGGGTGTCCGAGTGTACCACCACCGAATTGTAGTACGGAGTCGTCACCGAAGATTTCTACTAGTGCGGGCATATGCCATACGTGGATACCACCAGAAGCAACTGCCATTACACCAGGTAGAGAAGCCCAATCTTGGGTAAAGTAGATACCGCGAGACTTGTCTTGCTCAACGTAGTTTTCGCGCAACAGGTCAACGAAGCCCATTGTGATACCACGTTCACCCTCTAATTTACCTACTACAGTACCGGTGTGGATGTGATCACCACCGGATAAACGTAAGGCTTTAGCCAATACACGGAAGTGAATACCGTGGTTCTTTTGACGGTCGATTACAGCGTGCATCGCGCGGTGGATGTGCAGCAATAAACCGTTGTCACGACACCAACGCGCCAAGGTGGTGTTAGCTGTGAAACCTGCTGTGAGGTAGTCGTGCATGATGATGGGCATATTGAGTTCTTTAGCGTACTCAGCCCGCTTCAACATTTCTTCGCAGGTAGGCGCGGTGACGTTGAGGTAGTGACCTTTGATTTCGCCTGTTTCGGCTTGAGACTTGTGGATAGCATCAGCTACGAACAAGAAGCGATCGCGCCAACGTTGGAAAGGTGCAGAGTTGATGTTTTCGTCGTCTTTGGTGAAGTCCAAACCGCCGCGTAAACATTCGTACACTGCACGACCGTAGTTTTTAGCAGATAGACCTAATTTTGGTTTGATGGTGCAACCCAACAAAGGACGACCATATTTGTTTAATTTGTCACGCTCAACTTGGATACCGTGGGGAGGGCCTTGGAATGTTTTGATGTAAGCAACTGGGAAGCGAATGTCTTCTAGACGCAATGCCCGCAAAGCTTTAAAACCAAATACGTTACCTACAATTGAGGTTAAAACGTTGGTGATGGAGCCTTCTTCAAAGAGATCCAGAGGATAGGCAATGTAGGCAATAAACTGGTTGTCTTCGCCAGGAACTGGTTCGATATCGTAGCAACGACCTTTGTAACGATCTAGATCGGTTAATAAGTCTGTCCATACGGTTGTCCAAGTACCAGTAGAAGACTCAGCCGCTACAGCCGCAGCTGCTTCTTCAAAGGGAACTCCAGGCTGGGGTGTAACACGGAATGCCGCTAAGATATCCGTATCTTTAGGTGTGTAATCAGGTGTGTAATAAGTTAGTCTGTAATCTTGAACCCCGGCTTTATACCCAGCTTTTGACTGAGTCTTCGTTTGAGCGTAAGACATATCTATCCTTCCAAGATGTCACTCTTTTTACTTATCAAATCACATTGTGGGCAGTTTTTTCTCGCGATCGCTCTATCTCTCCATCAGCAAGGAGAAAAACAGGAATAACTTTTTTTAGAGGTTTTCTTTGGTTGAGGGTAGCGATTTTCTGCTAGTGACGACTGGTAAATCTCTTCACCCGTCTTCCCTCGTGGGGATTGCATAACTTCACGGTTGTGCTTTATCCCTCATGCCAACATTTAAAAATTCTCTTTTATCTGTTTTTCTCACTCCACTACAGTGCTTTATCTCATTGCTACCTTCGCGCTAGGGTGAAAGTATGAGTTATTTCCCAAAATCCCTGTGTATTTAGGTAATCGGGTTGTTGTTCACAAGTTTCCGCCCATACTTTCCTGATGTCTTCCTGATTTACCAGAAATAATCAACAGGAGAGAGTCTGACTTGACGGAGTACCTAGTGGAGTGATGAGCGCGAGACAAAAAGTTGCACACCACGAATTTGTAACTTGTCTCACAATATATCAAGAAATGGCATAAGTTATTCTTTGAAAATTTTTAACTTATATATTTAAATTTGTTATTACATAAATATTTAAACATTTTGTTTCAAAGACTTTACAAAATAACTCTTTAGTTATAAGCACTTTGGCGAAGTGATTGAGTGCTGAGTGCTGAGTGCTGAGTGCTGAGTGCTGAGTGCTGAGTGCTGAGTGCTGTTAGCGGTAGTGCGGCGTTTAGCTGGTGATGAGTGAATAGTCATTAGTTATCGCTTTTCTCGCCCTGCTTCCCTAGTTTCCCAGTCCCCAATACTTCGACAAGCTCAGTACAAGTCCCCAGTCCCCAATCCCCAGTCCCCAGTCCCCAATCCCTAGTCCCCAATCCCCAATCCCCAATCCCACCCCTAATGTTTAAAAACTACTAACTGCGGGAAAACTGAGATCAATTGTTAGCCAGTCTAGGTAATGGCTACAGGTATTGTCTCCAAAGGAAATTTCACCGTGGTATTACTTTACAAACGTACTAGTTTATTGATGACTTCAATATTGCTGGGGTTGATGGTTGTGCCGAATATTTCAGCTAAGGCGCAAACTACTCCTAAAGTTGATGCTTCGGAGTTAGCCCCGACTTATCCTCCTTCAGCACCGCCGCCACGAGTAGCACCGCTACCTGATGAACGAAACTTGGAAGAACGGGCAGTGGAAACTGATTATCGGGTGAATAATTTACTCGCAGATTTTTCAGGTAATCTTTGGGTGGGTTCTTGGCGAGGATTATCACGTATTGACCCCAAAACCGGTAAAATTTTGGGGCGTGTTAGTCTACCTAATACTGCCATTGGTGCTTTAGCACAGGATAAAGTCGGAAGGTTATGGGTAGGAACTTATGAAGGACTTTTACGGGTAGAACCGCGCACTAATGAAATTAGCACCCAAAATTTATTGTTGCCTTCTAAGCGGGTGTTATCGCTACTAGTTGATAAGCGTGGTTATCTGTGGACGGGAACTGACAATGGTTTAGCGTTAATTAGTCCTGACCAAGGCTTAATTATGACCACAGTGAAGAATTTACCTGGTGTGAGTGCGAATGCTTTGACTTTAGATGCTGAAGGTCAACTTTGGGTGGGGACTCTGGATGGTGTCGTGCGAGTCAATACCGCTAGTGGGTTGATTATGAAACGTATCAATGATTTACCTGGGACGACAGTACAAACTTTAGCTATTAGTCCAGAAGGTTTAATTTGGGCGGGAATGCCTAATAATTTACTAGTGATTAATCCCAAAACTGGAATAGTGTTGCGTTCGGTGGCGCGTTTGCGGGGGAGGAATGTCACCGCAGTTCGTTTTGCAAAAGATGGTAGTGTGTGGGTAGGGACTAACGATGGTTTGTTACGATTGAATCCAAATACAGGTGCAGTGTTAGATGAAGTGGCGGGACTACCTTCTAGTCGAGTTTTGACGCTTGTTCCAGACGTTGCAAGTAAATTATGGATTGGTACAAGTGAAGGTCTAGCTTGGTTAATGCCCAAAATGGAAAGTGCCAAACCTCATCTAGCTTTCAGCCGTGCTGTGAAATGAAAAAATGGGAATTGGGTATGGGGCGTATCAATTCAAAATTCAAAATTCAAAATTCAAAATTCAAGAGTTTTTTGCCCCTGCTCCCCTTGTCTCCCTTGTCTCCTGATTTCCCAATTCCTGATTCCCGATTCCCAATGACCCATACCCAATTCCCAATTTCTGATTGACGAAAATGGCAATTACTACCCAGCAATTAATTCAACTTAAACAACAGGGACGCGCAATTGTAGCCTTGACTGCATGGGATTGCGCGATCGCTCACATCCTCGATGCGGCTGGTGTAGACTTAATCCTAGTGGGGGACTCGATGGCGGCGATTTTGGGGTATAAAAACACGCTGCCTATTACTCTAGAGGAAATGCTGCACCACGCTAAAGCTGTGCGTCGTGGTGTCAAACGGGCTTTGGTGGTGGTCGATTTACCGTTTCTGACTTATCAAGAAAGTGTGCAGCAAGCCATCTACTCGGCTGGACGGGTATTAAAGGAGACAGGAGCGCAAGCCGTTAAATTAGAAGGTGGTTATCCCGCAATGGTGGAAACTGTGACGCGGTTGGTGCAGGCGGGAATTCCGGTGATGGGTCATGTGGGTTTGACACCGCAGTCTGTGCATCAGTTGGGTTTGCGACAACAGGGGAAGACTGAAGAGACAGCCGAGAAAATTTTAAACGAAGCGATCTCTCTCGAACAAGCAGGTGTATTTGCGATCGTTTTGGAGCATATACCCGCCGATTTGGCAATGCAGATTACACAAAAATTGAGCATTCCCACAATTGGTATTGGTGCGGGTTCGCACTGTGATGGTCAAGTTTTAGTCACCTCAGATGTACTGGGGTTATCAGAAAAACAACCACCATTCGCTAAAGTCTATACAAATTTACGGGAGACAATCACCCAAGCTGTAAAAGATTACGCTACAGAAGTACGTGAGAGGAAGTTTCCAGAATATTAAATGGGAATGGGGGATGGGGAAGGAAATATCTTGTTGTGGAGCAGTGAACAAGCTGAACAGGAAAAACAACGTGCAGAGAAATTGGCTGCTAAGTTGCGTGAGATAGGTGTTGACCCTGATGCGATCGCCTAATGTCATCAGTGAATAATTAAGTTATGGAATCACTGTGCGATCGCAAATTGCATGAAGCAGCAAAAGAATCAATACAGTCATCTCACAGCCATTGATAGAAATTATCTCTCATTTCCGGCACAGTTTTTACTCAATCAAAATCTGCTCAATGGCAAAATCTTAGACTTTGGTTGTGGATTGGGTAATGATGTGAAGTTATTGGAACAAAAAGGCTGTGATATCACTGGCTATGACCCTTATTATTACCCCCAATATCCCCACGATAAATTTGACACTATAATTTGCTTCTATGTTTTAAATGTTTTATCTCCTGAAGAACAAACTCAGGTATTAATGGAAATATCCCATTTATTAAAACCAGGGGGTAAGGCTTATTACGCTGTGAGGAGAGATATCAAAAAAGAAGGTTTTCGAGAACATTATATCCATAAGAAACCGACATATCAATGTATTGTTAAACTCCCATTTACTTCTATTCATTTAGATGAAATGAGAGAAATATATGAATATATTCATTATAATTATCAAAGAAATTCTCCTAATTATTGCATATTTTGTAATCCTGGCAGACATCTGAATCTCGTAACTGAATCAGCAACAGCTTATGCAATTTTTGATGGCTATCCCATCAGTAAAGGTCACGTTTTAGTGATTCCCAAACGTCATGTTAGTAATTATTTTGAGCTACCTTTTTCAGAACAATCTGCTTGTTGGTTAATGGTGAATAAGGTACAAGAAATGCTCAAAGCGGAATTTTCCCCTGATGGTTTTAATGTGGGTATGAATATTAATCGTGCTGCTGGGCAAAACATTATGCACGCCAGCATACATATTATTCCTCGCTATCAAGGTGATAGTTTTGGGGTAAAAAGTGGGATACGGAATGTCATTGCGAAAAGAAAATAGTTATACCAATTCAAAATTCAAAATTCAAAATTCAAAATTAAGAAAGTGATACTCAGCACACCTTGTAGGTTTTGCATCTGTATCAAATTTTCTGTGAATTGGTATTCTATCAATTCTCTATAGTTACGCCAAATAAATGATGTAGAGACGTTGTATACAACGTCTCTACAGTACAGAATCAACGGTATAGAAAACCTCTCTCTAAATCTCTCTCCTGCGAGGAGAGAGACTGTAAAAATTGCAATTAAATTTTCCCAAATCGCCGTTCTCTTTGTTGATAGGCACATAGGGCGCGATGAAATTCGGCTCGGTCGAAATCTGGCCAGAGTGTGTCAGTAATGTAAATTTCTCCATAGGCCATTTGCCAGAGGAGGAAATTAGAAAGACGCATTTCGCCACTAGTGCGAATTAATAAATCGGGGTCAGCAATTCCAGCTGTATATAAATGATCCTCAAATACTTCTTCTGAGATTTCGTCAGGCTTGAGGATACCTTGCTGGACTTTTTGGGCGATCGCCCGACAAGCTTGTAAAATCTCCTGTCGTCCACCGTAGTTAGTAGCGACAGAAAAGCGGATACCGCGATTATTTTTGGTTTCTTCCATTGAACGGGAAATTTCTGCTTGCAGCGATCGCGGCAATGCTGCTAAATTGCCCACAAACTGAATCTGCACATTTTCCTCGACCATTTCCCGCAACTCTTGACGCAAAACTCTCTGGAATAGCGTCATCAGAAAATCTACTTCTTCTTGGGGTCTTTTCCAGTTTTCCGTGGAAAAAGCATAGGCTGTTAAAGCCTGGATTCCCCAATCCTTACAACAGCGTAGTAAATCCTTCAGGGCATCAACTCCACGCTTATGCCCCATAATACGGGGTAAACCTTGACGTTTAGCCCAACGACCATTGCCATCCATAATCACCGCAACGTGTTTAGGCAATAGTTCTGGTTTTAAATCTAGGGGTAATTCGTATAGTTCAGTTTGTTGTATTGTCATTTTTTATCTTGAGAAGCGGTCGAAGGTAATCCAAGTAAGCGTGAACCCAGTTTCAATGCTTTACTCCCAATCTGACGACCCAAGCTGAACAAACCAGGGGCAACTGCTTCCCGATCTACAGTTGGAGACAATCGAGCCTCTAAAGACTCTTTGAGCTTCCTAATTGTTAGCGGCCTATTTAGAATTCCCCGTTCTGCAAGGGAAATAGAACCCGTTTCTTCTGAGACAACGACACAGATGCAATTTTCGACTCGCTCAGTAATTCCCATTGCTGCCCGGTGGCGTGTACCCAACTGGCGCGATGCTGTGCGTCCCGAAAGCGGTAAAATTATACCCGATGATACAATCCGTGAACCACGGATTAATGTTGCGCCATCGTGCAGTAGGGTTTTGGGTTGAAAAATTGTCTGTATCAGTTCCTTGGAAACATCAGCATTCAATTTAACTCCAGGGACAGAAAAATCCCGTTCATCAATGGGGCCAGTTGTTTCCAAAATTAGTAAAGCTCCGATTCGGTTTTTTGAGAGTTCTTTAACCGCTTCCACAATTTCATCTATTACACTATCAGACTTAGGAATGGTCAGATTGGATGGTTGGAACAATTGCCGAAATTCACCGCGTCCTAATTGTTCTAGAAAGCGGCGGAATTCTGACTGGAGAGCAACTGCCATTGCTACGGCACAGCCAATCACCAATTTTTCTAGCACAAAATTTAACAGTGGTAGACCAAATCTGCCGCTTAGTGCTGAGGCTAGCATTAAAACGATAAAACCCCGCACCATCCACAGTGTCCGACGCTCACTAATAATCACGAGGATCATATAAGTCAGTGCCAGCACCAATACAATATCCAGAGTCCCCAACAGCAAGGACTGAGACCATCCCAGGTTTGCCAGCCATTGCTTCCACCAATCTTTCATGACATCTGGAACTCTTATACGTTTAGTTCTTAGTCAATAGTCAATAGTCAATAGTCAATAGTCAACTTTGGACTTTGGACTATTGACTTTGGACTAGTGACTAATTCTTCAATCTTTCCGGTAAACGATCTTGTCGAATTAAATCTTGATAAGTTTCGCGTTGCAAAATTAAGTTTGCTTCGCCATTTGCCACTAAAACTGCTGCCGGTCTGGGTAAGCGGTTATAGTTGGATGCCATACTGTAATTGTAAGCACCAGTTGCCATAACTACCAGTGTATCCCCTGGTTCAGTTTTGGGCAGTTGGGCGTTTTTGATTAAGATATCCCCTGATTCACAGTGTTTACCAGCAATGGTAACTGTTTCTGTGATAGGCGCAGACATTTTGTTGGCAACGACTGTGCGATAAACTGACTGGTAGGTAATGGGACGCGGATTGTCGGACATACCGCCATCTATGGCAATATAAGTACGAATTTCCGGTATGGTTTTAGATGAACCGATGGTGTAAGCTGTCACACAGGCACTAGCAATTAGCGATCGCCCTGGTTCAGATAATAATTTTGGTAAAGGTAGATTTTCCACCGCACAGGCTGCTTGTACGACATCACAAATCGCCTTCACCCATTCTTCAATGCTTGGTGGGTCATCTGATTCTACATACTTAATACCTAAACCGCCACCCACATTTAATTCGGTGACATTCAAACCGTATTTAGCTGCATCCCTCAACCATTGCACCATGACAGCCGCTAAGTCTTGATGGGGTTGACGTTCAAAGATTTGCGAACCAATATGAGCGTGTACACCTACACAGTTTAAATTTGATTGCTGACTGACAAATTTAAACACCTCATCTAAATCGTTGGGGTCAAAACCAAACTTACTGTCTAGGTGTCCGGTACGAATGTACTCATGGGTATGACATTCAATCCCTGGTGTCAAGCGCAGCATAATCCGCACTGGTGGTAGAGAATTACTTGACAAGATATCCACTAGGGTGTGTAACTCATACCAGTTATCGACAACGATTGTCACCCCAGATTCAATGGCTAAGTTTAGTTCTTCACGAGATTTATTATTACCGTGGAGGTAAACTTTCTCAGGACTAATCCCAGCAGTTAGGGCAGTATACAATTCACCCCCAGAAACTACGTCAATTCCTAAACCTTCAGAGGCGATAATTGCATCTACAGCTAGACAATTCCAAGCTTTAGAAGCATAGAGTACCTGAGATTCGCCTTGATAATATTTTTTAAAGCTATCTCGATATTGTTGGCAGGCAGTTCTGAGGGTTTCCTCATCTAAAATATACAAAGGTGAGCCAAACTGCTGCACTAGGGTTGTGACATCACACCCACCGATAGCCAAGCAACCTGCACTATTAACTTTGGCAGTTAGTGGGAAGAGTTCTTGGTTAGGCGAAATATTTGTATTTACGCTGTCGCTTTGGGGTAAATACTGCTCTCCAGTATATTGAACCCCAGCCGGGTAAGTCGATACCATATTTATATAGATTGTCCTTGTTGAAATTAGGGGCGTGAATCAGTCTCCCGATCCCAGTTTACAAAGGGTTAGTAATCTTATCCCAATAAAAGTGATCTTATCTTCTAACTTAAAACTCAAATCATTGACCCCGGATGATCTAGGTGCGATTTTGGAACTAGATCAAACCTGTTTTGGTGGACTTTGGACACTGGAAGGCTACCAACGGGAATTAGATAGCCCTAACAGTGATTTACTGGGAATATTTTCCCCTCACTCCCATACATTATTACTTGGTATGGGCTGCTTTTGGACGATTTTAGAGGAAGCCCACATTACAATTGTGGCAGTTCATCCTCTGTACCAAGGTCAAGGTTTGGGACAGGCTTTAGTCTATTCTTTGCTGAAAACAGCTTGCGATCGCAACTTAGAAAGAGCAACTCTTGAAGTCCGAGCCTCTAACCAAGCCGCAATCTCTTTATATCAAAAATTTGAGTTCAAAACAGCTGGGCGGCGACGGGGCTATTACCAAGATAATGGCGAAGATGCCTTAATTCTTTGGCTTTCTGATTTACAACACCCTTCATTTCAGGACAAACTAGAGAAATGGCATTCTATGATTGTGGCTAAGTTAGAAAGGTCAATAGTTAATAGTCAATAGTCATTAGTCATTAGTCAATAGTCAATAGTCATTACTCATTAGTCATTACTCATTACTCATTAGTCATTACTCATTAGTCATTACTCATTACTCATTACTCAACACTCAGCACTCAGCACTCATTACTCAGCACTCAATTACCGACGACTATTTAACACAGTGAAGGAATTAATTACTTGTTGGTATGCTTGACGATAGATTGCGTCATTATTGCCATAATTGGTTTTAGATAATTCGATGACAATTATTCGCCCATCTCTAGGATTAACAAAAGCGACGTTTTCGTCTTCGTATAAGCCACTTGACTGAAATTTGACTCCTGTTTGTCCGGCAATTCTGGCAGGTTTGAAGTTACGGGTGGCAGAAAATTGATTACTCTGTTGTACCCATCTTTGTAAGGGCAATTTTTTGGGATTATTATTAATAGTTATGCTGACGTTGGCGGGGTATTCTGTACCACCTGCATATTCACCATTACGAATTTTTTGAGCATGATTTTTCGTCCAAATATCGATGCTAGCTAAGGGTGAATCAGTCGGATTTCTGGGAGTAGATATTTTATTATCTATGACAAAATCTTTGGTTGAGTAGCTAAATTGAAACTTAAAGCGATCGCTGCGGTAAATTCCTTGATTTTTTACTGCTTGTTTGGGTGTAGTAGTAGTATTTGGTGCAACAGTATTCGCTGTTGATGCGCTGGCGATCGCTCCTACGGTCACTAAAGCGATCAATAATGGATATAAAATCAATTTATGAAATTGTTTGTTGTGAGCTTGCATGATTCATTCCTGGGAAAATATCTGTTCAACATCTCATAGCTTCAAGAGAAAACAGATATTTTTCGCAAGCATTATATTTATATGTTTGAGTGCAGTTTTTAGGCAAAATAGATAGAAAGCTGACGAAATTCACATAATTTTTGGCTTTTGCCTTTTGGAAGATAGATGTGTACAGTAGTTGAGGAAAATATACAACTTTCAATTAAAACGCATCCATCTATGGATATAAAAACCAAACGCCTGCTGCTGCTTGTGGCTTCTTGTAGTGTCGCTGGTGTCATTTTAGGCGGGACTAGTAGTTGGGCGCAAAGCAATCAGTGCTTGCAAGCCGAACGCATTACAAGCGATTGCTTGACTCAAAACCCTCTACAGAAAACCATTCAAGGTATGAGTACAGGGTTGTTAGCAGGAGCAGGAGCCGCTTTTGGTGTAGCCTGGAATGTGCGCCATGATGACTAGAAACTGTAATTGCGATCGCGCACCCATAGACTCATCGGTACAGCGTTACCTTGGGGATCTACTTTAACTTTGACGGTGATGGGTCGTAGCTGTCTAGTTCTATTTTGTCTAGAAGAACGGCGGATATCTTCGCTAATTAGCTGGCGTTGTTCCTCAGCAACATTAAATGTTTCCACACCGTAGTTGATCACAC
This sequence comes from Aliinostoc sp. HNIBRCY26, assembly GCF_050235535.1. GTDB lineage: Bacteria > Cyanobacteriota > Cyanobacteriia > Cyanobacteriales > Nostocaceae > Trichormus. The sequence continues at coordinate 1,771,875 of NZ_CP189852.1, read as the reverse complement.
CATCCTCATATACCCCTCTGAGGGCGACTTGATTATTGGGGAGAGACATCGGTAGAGTGTCACTAACACGTACAGGCCTCCAAGCCCTGGGTACACCACGAGTAAAGGATTGTTGTTCTCGGAGAATCACATAGATATTAGTCCCCGATAGTAATCTACCGTTACTACCGCGATTTCGCCGCACAAGATCATTCCAACCTGGTAATCTTCGTAAGTTAGAAACACGCGCTATGTTGTAATCAAGATTCAGCGCGTAACCTTGCAATACATTTTCTGGAGACGAAGCCACAGTCTGTAAAATCACCTCTCTACCGGTGAGGTTAGTATATGCAGCTTGGGTAGGAACCGACAAAATTAATCCCGCTTGCAGCATTAGGGGAACAAATAACCGCCAAAAAGGTAAAGGTTGGTTATATTTTTGCTCAGTCGCAGTCAGGTAATCTTTAAAAGTCAGTTTCTTCGAGAATTCGGCTTCAGGAGACAAAGTTTTAGTTTTGGTAGATTCAGAAGATTTCTCTGACATGGGCGTAATCCTAAAAATAATTAGTTGTTGACGAAATGAAAATAGGACTTACGCAGATAATGGAAAAGGGCATTGGGAATGGGGCATGGGGCATGGGGCATGGGGCATGGGGAGGCAGGGGAAGAAAAGGGATAACTAATGACTATTACACTTCCCACTCATCACTCAGCACTCATTACTCAGCACTCAGCACTCATCACGACTCCTTACTCTTATTCCCCGATGAACTAGAAGATCCCCCAGTCAGGCGACGTTCAAACCAGACTCCGGCACTAATGAGTATTGAACCGCACATGACGAACACCATTGATTTAAACAATAAGTCGGTGTCGTACTCTAACATTCGGCTAATTACTAGTAGGGTTAACAACAGCATCCCGCCCCAAAAGGAACGTCTATTGCTGAGTTTTAATCCCTCCTGCACAAATCCCCAAGCGAGGATAACGAAGAGTACGCTAAAGGTGAAACTTCCTAGTTCGCCAATGCGGTTAATGGCTAGATGCCAAAAAGGTACGACTACGATAAAACCGAGAAATGTGGCAATTAAGCCAGTTTTGAAGACGACTTCCCGGCGGGGTGGGTTATTGGTTTGACGGTAGATAAACAACCATTGCAATACAGCTAAACCACTGAGAATCCCCAAGTCGATGATTGGCAAAGACATGAGACTGTTACTTCTGGATGGAAAGGCGTTAAGAGTCCCTTGCCATTGCCAACGAAAAGAAAGGGCATAAAAGACTAAACCAAAGGCAATTAAAGCTAAATTACGGGCTATGGGTTGAAACAGCCTGTAGTTAATGTTGGGAAATAGCAGATCATCATAACTCCAGAATAGAGCAGGTGGCAGTGCTAAGGCAAAGGATGCAACCCAAGGAGCGATATTAGAAAAGTTCTGGAGTGGTAAAGGGTTGAGATTGAATTGTAGAGAACTAGCGAAAAATAAAGCTGCGAGAAAGAAAATCCATCGAGAACGACAGGCGTAGGCGAGAGGGACAAATAGCAGCCAAGAGATTAAAGGCATATGTCGGACTGCTAACCGCGCCCAGTTCCAGTCAGCTGTGGAGAGGTTCGATAACTCATTGACTCCCAACCAATAACCAATCTGCATCAGGATAATGGCCATAATCCCTAAAGAATTCAGGGAAAGACTATAGGCCATAATCGAAACGCCAAATCCCCAGGCGAGGAATAATTGTGTAGCTGAACCACTGATATTAAAAATCTGTGCCGTCAGCAAGATGTTCACGCCCAAGATAAAAGCCGCTAAGATTAACAGGGCTTCTCCTAAATAACGGTTGCTGCGTTGTGGTTTTTTTCCTTCTTTCTTGGCGACTTTAGGTTCTTGCCAAGTGTAAAAACCGATGATGCTAACCGAGAAAAACAAACTCATCATCATGATAAATCTGACTTCTCTAGCCCAGGCAAACCAGTTGGCAGCAATAAAGGTGGCTGTCCCCAAGACTAACAGGACACCACCGATCGCTACTGCAATCATCATAAAGCGATCGCGCGCAGCTGCTTCTATACTTTTAAATTGATGGCGATCGGCAATTTGTTGATATTGGGAAGCACTAATAATGCCTTCATCACGCCATATTTCTGCTTCCCGCCGCAGTCTCTTCTGGAAATTATCGAACATCTTGACCCTCTCTAATGCGTTTCGGCAGCTTGGCAATCTTCTAGGATTTACGCAAAGAGATAGTCATTAAGTGGGGATTGGGTATTAGGGACTGGGGACTGGGTATTGGTGAGCCAGCGCGGTCTTGGGGGTTTCCCCCATGAGAGACTGGCGAACCCCGTTCGCGTTAGCGTCTCTGAAAGAGAAGGGGGGATTGGGAATTGAAAATCAAAATTCCCAAAGTCAAAACATTCTGTTTTTTACTTTTTAAATTTTTTCCCAGTCCCCATTCCCCAATCCCTAGCCCCTAATTCCTAATATTCTAGAGTATGAAGCCAACTCACTAACAAGCATTGTTCTTCTGTAACAGTTTTACTAATGGAAAAACCATCAAATTTATTATTGAAACTTACACGCCGTTTGTTTGAAAACCTTGATAATCAAGAAAAGTTTATTGAAGCGTTAATTGCTCCTCAATCTTTTAATCCCTGTATCCTTTGGTGCCAGAATCCACCAGAAAACCAACCGTTTTCAGTGACATCACCATTGAAATGGCAACCACAATTTATCAATCGTTTACAATTAGGAGAAAAACCAGGTCAACATCCTTTACATCATCAAGGATATTTTTACTGTTTAGACTTTTCTTCTGTATTCGCTGCTGCTGTTTTATTAGCAATCCCTCAGCCAGTTAGATTAGTATTTGATATGTGCGCTGCACCAGGAGGAAAAAGTATATTTGCTTGGCAAGCTTTGCAACCAAATTTAATTATTTGTAATGAAGTAATTGGCAAAAGGTTAGGAATGTTGATATCTAACTTAAAGCGTTGCCAGGTTAGTCCTAGTATAGTGATGAATCGAGATTCTAGGATATTTGCAGAAAGTATTACTGCAACTTGTGATGTGGTATTAGTTGATGCTCCTTGTACGGGACAGTCTCTATTAGCTAAAGGTGAAAAAGCACCAGGATGTTTTCATCCTACAGCTATTAATAAAAGTGCTAATCGGCAAAAAAGAATCATTGCTAACTCTGCCCAAATAGTTGCACCACAGGGTTATTTGGCTTATATGACTTGCACCTATTCGCCGGAGGAGAATGAGCAGGTTTGCGAGTGGTTTTTGTCTAAATTCCCGCAGTTTCAGCCAGTAAAAGTTAGCCATTTACAAGATTATCAATCACATTTAACTGATATTCCCTGTTATCGCCTTTTTCCTCAAGATAGATTAGGTGCTGGTGCTTTTACTGTGCTATTTCAAAACACTGATGCAGGAGAAAGTCAAGTGTTAAACATGGATGTATTGAATGATTTAGGGATTATTTTTCAAGAGGGTGTAGGGGTGTAGGGGTGTAAGGGTGTAGGAGTAATAAAGGAAGTATTGAAATATTAAGAATCAATCCTTTAGACAGACTAAGAAGTTAGCATCACACTTCATTAGTCAGAGGAGATTTAATTGATTACTTTTCTAGCATGGCTATAGGAATTTTCAAGCTTTGTTTTAGTTATTGCTGAGAGTATCAATAGTAAAAAATTGGGGTTAAAACTATGACAATGACAGGATTAGATGTTTTTGACACAACCTTGCAGAATACTATTCCTTGGGTGAATGAATTATGCAATAAGTTGGGTTGGGAGAACAAACATAAAGTATTTCAGGCATTACGGGCGACCTTGCACGCTTTGCGCGATCGCCTGACAATAGAAGAAGCTTCCCATTTAGGCGCGCAGTTACCCATCCTATTAGGGGGATTTTACTACGAAAACTGGCGACCTGGGGCAGCACCAGTTAAAGATAGAACTAAGGACGCATTTTTGCAACATATCCGCGATTACTTCCGCACTTCCGATCCTGATATTGATGCGGAGACGGTTGTGCGCGCTGTTTTTAAACTTTTGTCTGAGAGGGTGACTAGAGGTGAAATTACAGATGTAATTAATATGATGCCACCAACATTGCGAGAACTTTGGCCGGAAGAGGTGCGTGCTTAGGAGATTATGCCAATTCGCAGTCCGCAATGAACTGATACCAATTCTCCGAAATTAAGCAACAGATGCAAAGCTTGAAACCAAGATAGTATCTGACTTTCTTGATTGCGTTAGCGTAGCGGGACGTTAGTCCATTGCGTTAGCGTAGCGGGACGTTAGTCCATTGCGAATTGTCTTAACGATGTTTTTTATACTTTCCAATTAATTCTGCTGTTGCTAAAATGTGACCTGACATAGCCGCTTCTACTTCTGCTTTAGTTGCACCATAATCTAACCCTAAAAATCCATCCAGAGCATAAAGTTTAAAAAAGTAACGATGAGTTCCTCGTGGGGGACATAGGGGAAAATAACCAAATTGATCAGCATCGTTTTTCCCTTGAATCCCATTACCATCTAATGTGGGTGTGTGGGGAATTGCTTCTGGTAAATTGTGAGTGTAATGGGGCAAATCATAGAGAATCCAATGAACAAAAGTTCGATTTGGCGCATCAGGATCATCGACAATTAAGGCAAAACTCTGAGTTTCCGTTGGTGCATCTTCCCATTTTAAGGAAGGAGAAATTCCTGCACCTTCACATGAAAATTTGATGGGCATCATACTATTGGCAGAAAAACTGTTACTTAGTAGTTTCATATTTATCTTTTGATGGTTTGGCATCATGGTAATACTGAAAAATTTATTGTTCCTCTTTCCCAAGAGGCAATTCATAACGTCGTGATCATACTGAAGCAATAGTATAAATACTTGATTAAAATATACTGAAAATGTAATTGGTACTTGTATGTCATACCTGCCTTTTCAGTGCCATAATTTAAAAGATCAAGTTGACTCTATATTGCAACTTTTACAACAAGAATCAGCTTTGCGATCGCAAGATATTACATCTGTGCAAACTTCTCTAGGTAAAGCCATTTCTCCCAGGTTTGAAATTGTGTTTGCGGGTGCTTTTAGCGCAGGTAAATCAATGTTGATTAATGCACTTTTAGAACGGGAGTTACTATATAGTGCAGAAGGACACGCTACAGGTACGGAATGTAAAATCGAGTATGCCGAATTAGGTGAAGAACGGGTAGTTTTAACTTTTTTAAGTGAAGCAGAAATCAGAGAACAAGCAACTTCTCTATGTCAACAATTGGGATTTACAACTGGGGCTAATATCAATCAAGCAGAAGTAGTAAGTTTATTGTATCAAGGCTGTGAAGCAATTATTCAACAAGAAGGTGGGGAGAGTAAATCAGAACGTGCTAAACAAGCCAAAGCCTTAATTTTATTATTGCAAGGATATGAGGCTAACAACAAACATATTCATCCAACTATTAATGCTACCTATTCAATGGAGCAATTTAATTTTACGAATTTAAAAGAGGCGGCTGGATATGCGCGGCGTGGTAGTAATAGTGCGGTTTTAAAACAGATTGAATATTATTGCAACCATCCTTTATTACAAGATGGAAACGTCATTATTGATACACCTGGGATTGATGCGCCAGTAGAAAAAGATGCACGGTTAACCTACGCTAAAATTCAACATCCTGATACATCGGCGGTGGTGTGTGTGCTGAAACCAGCATCTGCTGGTGATATGACGAAGGAAGAAACGGAACTGTTAGAGAAAATGCGGCAAAATGGGGGAATACGCGATCGCGTGTTTTATGTCTTCAACCGCATCGATGAAACTTGGTACAATACCCAATTAAGGCAACGACTAGACGATTTAATTAATTCCCAGTTTCGTGATACTAGTCGCGTTTATAAAACCAGTGGTTTACTAGGATTTTACGGTAGTCAAATTAAACAGACAAACCAACAAGACAGATTTGGTTTGGACTCTATTTTTGTAGATAGCGTTAAAGGTGTACATGGTACAGAAGAAACACCGCAGTTCGTTTACGCATTTAATAATTACTGTGTCAGTTCTGGTAAACTTTCTTCTACTAATTTTCGGATTTCTCTTAACGGTTTTGAATCCCCCAATGCTAACTATGTAAGAATCTTATCAGAGCAAGGCACACCTTTAATCGATCAGTTAATACAAGATAGTGGAATTGAGGAATTTCGCAGTGCGATTACTAGCTATCTCACCGCAGAAAAGCGTCCTCAGCTTTTTAAATCTCTGGCTAATGACTTGGAAGATATTTGTATCAAACTCAAAAGACACTATCAATTGGCATATCGAAATTTAGATAGTCAACCCCGTGAAATTGAGACGATGAAACAACATGAATTGCAACGTCTCAATCAACAATTGCAACAAGTTGGGAGAGATTTCAGTCAGCACATCATAGAAGAGGTGAATTTAGTAATTAATAACTCCTGTGATGGCTTTGAAACTGATTTTAAGCAATTACAATCTCGGATGATTCGCCGTTTAGATGAGTTATTAGATACATTTTCTGTCGCTGATGCTTATCGCCGTGCAACTCTGAGTCACCCACGCAATGCTACTGCACCATTACTAGCAATTTTAGTCGAAGCTTTCTATTATCTTGCCAATCAATTAGAAGATATTTTAGTGGAATCTTCCGAACAAGTGATTGCTAATCTTTTCCAAAGATTAATGGAGAAGGTTCGTAAATCAGAATACTATCGCCAATTATATCGCTTGTTAGGTAACGATGCAGGTATTGAATCAAAGTTAAAAACCTTAGAAAAAGCTGTATCACAATCTTTAATTGACGCAGCTAGTGTAGAATGCGATCGCTATGTCAGAGAAAGTCATTTATTCTACGATGAAGGGACTTTTTCTATATATCAATTCCGCCAAACTTTGCTGCAAACTTCTCAAAGTTATGATTCTGAAAGTATGGTAGAAGCCGAACCAGCAATCAGACAACTATTAAAGTTAGACTTTGAACCCAAAGTTTCCCAAACTATCCGTAAAACCTTCCGTCAAACTATCAACCAAATCCTCAAAACCCAATTATTACCAATGACGGAAAGTCAAGCCGAAGAGATTTTACAACAATATCCCCAAGCACGAGTTTATTTAGAACAAACATTAGAAAAAGAAGCTGAGGAGAAAATAGCTAATAATCGGCGGTTACTCAATGCTGTAGAACAAAAAATTGAGGCTTATAATTTGGCAGTGTCTAATATTAATAGTTGTTTGCAATCTATGCAGTTATATAATCATCTCTTACCTACAATCAGCACGACTCAATCAGAATTAGTAGAAAATATTTCTGCTAGTAATGGTGTGTTGATTTCAGATGGTTTATCGGGAAGTATGACACAGATTTAATCTGTCCTTTCAAAAAGTCCGCCTGTGCGGACTTTACTTATATAACCGCAAATTCATCCATCTACATAACAATGGAAGATAATTTTAATTTGAGTAACTGTAGTGACAATGATGTTTTTTCCGTGAAAGATCAGGTATTTAAAGCTAGTCAAATGAGGCAAGCAATACAAAAAATATTTCTTGAGCAATTATCTAAGGAACTTTATATATTGTTAAATGATTGTGGTATATCAATAGATCCTGGTGGATATATAGTTGGTAATAGATTTTACCGCTATGATGCTAAGTTCTTTGAGGAAGGAATAGAATGTGAAATACTGCAACCTGGAACTGCTGGCTGGCAAACAGGAACAATTAGGATTAATGTTAACATAGAGTTTATACCAGACGCACCTAATACAACAGCATCGGCATCGCCTTTAGATGATCTGCGGCGCATGATCAATGAAGAATAATTATGAATAAAACACCACGCATTCATATACCACCAGCAGTTAGACAATATGTGTTCCAACGGGATAAATATCAATGTCAAAGTTGCGGTAAAACTGGCGTAGAAACTGATTTAAATATCGACCATATTATCCCTTTAGCGCGTGGTGGGCAAAACGATATCAGCAACTTGCAGACTCTTTGCTGTACCTGTAATCAACGTAAAACCGATAAAATTGACCACCGCTTTCGGCGACATTTTAAAAATTAAGCTAGCATGGATTTTGAATTAACTGTCAGTTTTAGAAGTTATGCCTCAAAAACATCACAGCAATTCCCGGAAAATCAGTAAATTCAAACCTAAAGTTAGCCATATTTTTGTAGCAATAGTTACTTTAATAATTGCTTTTCCTTGGTTGTACGAAATTAAAACCAAGGCGGGAATTAACATATCCAAAAGTCGCCACGCGGGGACATTCTTTGAAAAACACACAGGTGGACTTTTTCGCTGTGAATGGCTGTATCCTTATAAGTGCGATCGCCCCACCCCAAATTAGTCCATAATCTGATAGTTCCTAGTAAGGACTAAAGTCCTTACTTCTGAAAATATGTAGAAGAAATCAAGGGTGTATTTCCATCTTCCGAATTACCACTAAAAGCATAGCGTTGTTCGGGAACTGGATAACCAGCTTCGCCGAAAGTTTCTTTGATGGCTTTATTAGTATCAAAATAAACCTGCCAATAATCTTCATTATGACAGTAGGGACGCACCGCTAAAACTGTACCTGCTAGATTAAAATCTAAAATTTCTACATCTGGTGCAGGATTATTTAAAACATGAGGAATTTGGCTGATTCTCTGTTTTAAGAGTCTGATTGCTTCATTATGGTTAACACTGTGATGTATTTGTGCTTTGAGATCAACACGCCGATAAGGATTAGCTGAAAAATTCTCAATATTATCTGAAAATATTTTATTATTAGCGACAATTGTCATTACATTGTCAAGTGTATTAATAGTAGTAGTGAATAGTCCTATTTCTGCTACTGTTCCAGTTACACCTGCGGCTGATATCAAATCACCAGCTTTGAATGGACGAAAAATCATTAAAAAAGTACCAGCCGCAAAGTTTGCTAATAAACCACTCCAAGCCGCACCAATGGCGATACCTAATGCTGCTAACAATGCAGCAAAGGAAGTAGTTTCAACACCGAAGAAGCCAAGAATCGCCACAATTAGAATAATTCTCAGTGTAACTGCAACGATATTGAGCAGATAATTAACCAGCGTGGGTTCAATATGCTGGGTACGAAAAGCGCGACGGAGTAATTTTAAGCCAAAATCAATTAAATTTTGCCCAATAAACCAAATAGAGATCGCGCCTATTAATTTCAATCCAAATTGTGTTAATAATCCCAGTACAACAGGAATAATTTGATTGAAATTCATAATTTTTCCTCTCTTAAAAAAAGACAAAAATATTAATCACATTTTGAATTTTGGCTACTTGTCATAATGGTGTGAATAAGGCTATTAACTCACCTCTTCCTGAAGATAGATTGTGTAGTTTCTGTCTTTTGAGAGATATTTAAAATTAAGAATTACTCGATTAATAACAAGTCATATAATAAAAAAGTAGGTAAAATTTGGACTTTACCTACCTTGTACTTACTTGTTCAATTTTTAAGTGAAAACTCTGCACATGAAAGCGTGATTTTTACTGTGTAACAAAATCACTTAAAGATGCGGCTGGAACACTTGCACCATTTCCTGAATGACTATTAACTACATAGCGTTGTTCGGGAACTGGATAACCAGCTTCACCAAAGCTTTCTCGGATAGTTTTATTGGTGTCAAAATAAACTTGCCAGTAGTGGTCATTATTGCAATAAGGACGCACTGCTAATACTGTCCCCGCTAAATTAAAGTCGATAATTTCTACATCTGGTGCAGGATTATCAAGTACGTTGGGGATTTGGCTAATTCTAGACTTTAAGAGTGCGATCGCTTCATTATGATCGACTGTATGATGTAATTGAGCTACCAAATCAACCCGACGGTAAGGATTAGCAGAAAAATTCTGGATATTGTCAGCAAAGATTTTGTTGTTAGCAACTATTGTTAAGACGTTGTCAGGTGTATTGATGCTGGTGGTAAATAGTCCAATTTCCGTCACAGTACCAGTTACACCACCGGCGGAAATGAAATCACCAACATTAAACGGACGAAAAACAATCAAAAACGCACCAGCCGCAAAATTTGCCAACAGTCCACCCCAAGCCGCACCGATGGCTACACCAGCAGCCGCTAGTAAAGCTGCAAAAGAAGTGGTTTCAATGCCAAAAAAGCCGAGAATCGCCACAACTAAGACAATTCTCAAAGTAACACCGATGATATTGAGCAAATAACTAATCAGCGTCGGCTCAATATTTTGGCTGCGGAAAGCGCGACGCAGTAGCTTGACAGCAAAATCAATCAGTTTTTGGGCGATTAACCAAAGTGCGATCGCACCTAGCACTTTTAAACCAAACTGTGTTAACAGTTGCAGCGCAACCTGTCCAATCTGCTGAAAGTTCATAAGTTATTCTTATTTTAGCTATTTATTAAAGAACATACTAGTAAAATCACTTAAAAATGCCTAAAAATACTTTTTTTTAATCTTTGATTACCATATATCAGCTAGTTATTAAGCATATAGTCTGGGATTTAGCGAAATATATACCCTCCTAAATTACGAATTACTAATTACTAATTACGCATGACAAATTCGGTATGATATTTAATCTGCAAGCATTTACCGAATAGAAACTAACTATGACTCAGAACTACCGTATTACCCTACTTCCTGGCGATGGCATTGGCCCCGAAATTATGGCTGTGGCGGTAGATGTGCTGACAGTCATAGGAAAACAATTTGATATTCACTTTGACTTTCAAGAAGCCTTACTTGGCGGTGCAGCTATTGACGCAACAGGTGAACCCCTTCCAGCTGCTACCCTCGAAACCTGTCGCAACAGTGATGCTGTCTTACTGGCTGCTATCGGTGGTTACAAATGGGACAGCCTCCCAGCTAACCAACGTCCAGAAGCGGGTTTATTAGGACTCCGCGCAGGCTTAGAACTATTTGCCAATTTACGTCCAGCCCAGATTTTACCCCAACTCATCGATGCTTCCACCTTGAAACGGGAAGTAGTAGAAGGTGTAGATATTATGGTTGTGCGTGAACTTACTGGCGGGATTTACTTCGGTCAACCCAGAGGAATTTTTACCACCGAAACAGGTGAAAAACGTGGTTTGAATACAATGGTATATACCGAATCAGAAATTGAACGGATTGGTAGAGTAGCATTTGAAACCGCACGCAAACGTCGGGGTAAACTTTGTTCAGTCGATAAAGCCAATGTATTAGAAGTATCGCAGTTATGGCGCGATCGCATGACCAAATTAGCCCAAGAATACCCAGATGTGGAACTCACCCATCTATATGTAGATAATGCAGCCATGCAATTAGTCCGCGCCCCCAAGCAATTTGACACCATCGTCACCAGCAATTTATTTGGCGATATTCTCTCCGATGCGGCCGCCATGCTTACAGGTAGTATAGGTATGTTACCTTCTGCCAGCTTAGGTGCATCGGGGCCAGGATTATTTGAACCCGTCCACGGTTCTGCACCAGATATTGCAGGACAAGATAAAGCCAACCCCCTCGCCCAAATCTTAAGCGCAGCCATGATGTTACGCTACGGCTTAAATCAACCCCAAGCCGCCGACAGAGTTGAAAAAGCCGTATTGCAAGTTTTAGAACAAGGCGATCGCACAGGCGATATCATGTCACCAGGAATGAATCTTTTAGGTTGTCGTGCAATGGGCGATTCATTGATTAAGGCTGTTAGTCAATAGTCATTAGTCAATAGTCATTAGTCAATAGTCATTAGTCAATAGTCATTAGTCAATAGTCATTAGTCAATAGTCATTAGTCAATAGTCATTAGTCATTAGGGAACAGGGAACAGGGAACAGGGAACGGTTTTTCTCATCTCCTACCTTGTCTGCCTTGTCTCCAATGCCCAATGCCCCATGCCCAATTAATTGCCCGTTTCCGAAAAATTTCCTAGCACAATCGGCCAAATTGGCAACCTTTATCAAAAGTTTCAGCTAAACTAGAAGCAAATCTAGCAACTACGCAGCAATATAGTGTACGCTTTACGACAAGAACAGGGAAAAGCTCAATTTACTGCCCCCAGAAATCAGTCTCCTTTGATTGATCCTGCCGTAATCAGAGCTGCGGGGCGAATTTACTATACTCATTGTGAAGTGCATCCTGAAATCGCCGGTCAGCCTTCAGGAGTAGCCATCAATCGGGTGACTCACCGTGGTAAGGTGATTTTTACTAATCAGCCGGTTCTCTTACCTCAAGAATGTTTTGTACCCTTGAGCCAGATAGAATCACATATGTATTAGTAATTACTGTTAATTATGTAATTAGACTATCGTCTACGATCCCTTTCGAGGCGAGAAATCGCATCACGATAAAGCTCTAGTTCCGATTTATGCGGGCTACGTTTGCGTTCTGCTTCAATATTTCGCTCGCAGGAACTCTCATCACTATAGAGCAGTTGTAACAGTTGCTTTTTCAGTACATCTAATTCAGTAGGAGGTAGTATTTCCTTATATTGGCGCAGTTGGATCACGTATTGATGGGCAAATTGATATTCTGCATCTGTGAGATAACCTAAACGATGCCCTGGACGATAATCATTCTGTGCTGGTTGACGTTTGTATCCAGCAAGAAATATTTCTCCAAAGCCACAGACAAACATACACAAATCTGTATAGCGTTCATTTAATTCAAAATTACTTTTACGAATTCCAGAATTGCTCAAAATATAGTGGCATACTTCATGCGCCAGAATGGCTTGCGCTGCCAACTTATCTTGAAAGAAATCCGTACTAACTTTGATAGTAACCCAACCTTCTTCGTCTTCTTCAAACATTCCAGCTGCAAATGGTGTTGGCGTCACCAGTACCCGTGGCACCATATATGGCACCTGAAACCCTGGAGTAACTCGTTCTGCATGGCGGATTAAAACTTCAACAACTTGGGCTGGTGTAGCAATACGTACGAAATCCCTAAAATCCAGCAAAAATTGCGGTTTTTGGAAGGATTTTTCTGTTGTCCAGGCAATCTTTGCAAGTTCGCGCAACTGCGATTCTATCTCTGGAAAAACTGAAGACTGTGATGTGCTAGATGATGGTGTTGTTGTCTGTATTGGTTTAACGAATGATGACGATGCTGGAACAGGTCTTACTATGATATCTACACGAGATGTAAGTAATCGCCCTGGCATAGAATACACAGAGGACTGCGGTACAGACGTTTCTGCAATGGAATTTTCTGGAGGAGTTACCTGCTGCTGCGATGAAAAACCTGGTTTAACAGCACGGCGGTGATACCATACATACAACAACAGCAGTATCAAAAAGATTAATACAGCCAAGATGATGATCTTCATAATTAGTTGAGTGTTGGTAAGTTTCCTGTGTCCAGCAGGTTAAAAACCTCTAAGCACATATTTGTCAGTATTTATCTTCTTGTGCGTTTTTTGGCTGAAAGTTTTGCCATAGTTCCTCTAAAGACAATTAAGACAGGAATCAGAGTAATAATCAGACTGGGGATAATCCCCCAGGACATTGAAGATATACCCGCAAATATAATTAGTAAAAATAATCCACCAAATAAGAACCAACCCGCAATTAGCACCCACCAAGGCATTGTGCCAGAAGACATTGTTCTCATGGCTCTACCTCTGACGTAAATCTCACCCATTGGGTCATACGCAGAGGGAATTCTCTCGTAATAACCTGGTTCTCGTTGGGCTGGGATTTCAACTCTAATTTTATCTGAGTTGAAACTACTACCTTCGCCAAAAAAATCTTCAGGTTTGTTATTATCACTCATAATTTTTAGCTAGTATTTTTAGTTACACTCTTCAAGCATAGTGTCTATTCAACAATCATCAATCCGCGCTTCGCAGATATTTTTGATAGGAGAATTTGGCTTGACTAAGATACACAACTACTAATCGTGAAATTTCGGATTTTCCTCACGTATTCTTCATAAAATTTAATCAAACAACTTCACTAATTTCACTTAAATACAGGGGTGTAAGGGTGTGGGGGTATAGGGGTGTAAGGGAAGAAAAAAGGTTTCTTCTATATTTTGCTACTGCGCTAGTTGGAGGCTCATATTTGATTTCTGCAAAGCTAGGTAAACTTTTATTCCCCATTCCCCATTCCTGTAGCTATTGACCAACACCCTCGACAAAAGGCGAAATATCAACGACAACTGACTCAGAACCTGTGACAAATAAATATATGGATATTTTGATGGTAGCCCCAGCGATCATCATAGTTTTCGCCTTGGGTGCATCTATCGGTAGCTTTATCAATGTTGTCGTTTATCGATTACCTGCGGGATTATCAATTTTGTGGCCGCCTTCCCGTTGTCCTCACTGCTTAAACCAGCTAAAAGCCTATGATAATGTGCCTGTATTGGGGTGGCTGTGGTTAAAAGGGCGATGTCGTTATTGTAAAAGCCCGATTTCCGTGCGTTATCCAGTGGTAGAGGCGGTGACAGGGATGATTTTTCTCCTCATTTTCTTGATATTTAACGTCTCAATTTTGACATTAGGATACTGGGCTTTTTGTAGTTGGTTATTAGCATTATCCCTGATTGATTTAGACACCATGACCTTACCCAATCCCCTAACTAAATCAGGGTTAGTGTTAGGAATGATCTTTCAGGTAGTAGTGGGATATATAAACGAAGCCAGCATTACTAGCGTAGTCAAACATTTAATGATGGGGATAGTGGGAGCTGTATTAGGGTTATGGTTATTTGATGCGATCGCACTTCTTGGTATTTTCCTACAAAAAGAAGCAATGGGTGCAGGAGATGCCAAACTAGCAGCCATGATGGGAGCATGGCTAGGCTGGAAACATTTACTATTAGCCGGATTTATCGCTTGCAGTCTAGGTGCAATAGTAGGGATCAGCGCAATTTTGCTATCTAAACGCAAATGGGGACAAAAAATCCCCTTCGGCCCCTTCCTAGCCTCCGGCGCATTCTTCACCCTATTCGGCGGCGAAGCAGTTTTATCCGCGTACTTGAGATTGTTTAGTCAATAGTCAATAGTCAATAGTCATTAGTCATTAGTCATTAGTCATTAGTCATTAGTCATTAGTCATTAGTTCTTCTCCCCTGCACTCTGCCCCCTGCACCCTGCCCCATTCCTAATACCAACTAAATTTTCCCCGACTGTAGCGTTCATTACCCCATTTACGCTTGACATTTTGGTAATATCAGCTTGTGACTAGTATCACCCTCTAATTGAAGAGTACCTGTTGGTAAATGCTGAATGCTCATCAACTGGCGATACAAATTGCAATCTTGGGGGCAATACTTCAAGCTGGGGGTTGAGGAAAGGCATCCTGTTGGGGGGTTGGTATGATAACGTCTTTAATTTTGTCAATACATTTACAACACCAAAAGAACCAAATACTTGTATTGGCATCAGTATTTTCGTTAAGCTGGCAACCAAAGATGCAAATTTAGGTCTGATTGCTTATAAGCGTAATTTGGCGATGTAGTCAACAGTTAAAGGTTAATCATCAATAGTCAATAAAATTAATCAAGACTATTGATAATTCAATTATCCTAACTGCTGGACTTATTTTCGACCTCGTACCCACTTGAATAAGATAAAAATGGCAAACAACGAAGAATCACGCGGTTTAAAGTCTCTATTTGATTGGTTTGCGAACCGCCGTAAATCGGGAGCTACCAACCTCGAACGCCAAGAGCGTGAAATTGCTGATGGACTGTGGCATAAATGTCCTAAGTGTGGAGTGTTGACCTATACTAAAGACCTTTTAGCCAATCAGATGGTATGTGTGGAATGTGGACATCACAATCGAGTAGACGGTGATGAACGCATCCGACAAATAATAGACCAAAATACTTGGAGAGCGATAGATGAAAATCTGCGTTCTACAGATCCTCTGCAATTCCGCGATCGCAAACCCTATAGCGATCGCTTGCGGGAAATGGAAGACAAGCTAGGGCTTCTCGATGCAGTTAAAACAGGTTTAGGGCAAATCAACGGTTTACCCGTAGGGCTAGCTGTGATGGATTTCCGCTTCATGGGCGGTAGTATGGGTTCTGTCGTGGGTGAAAAAATTACCCGCCTCATTGAACAAGCTACCCAACGACGTTACCCAGTAGTCATTGTTTGCACCTCTGGGGGAGCGAGAATGCAAGAAGGTATGCTCTCTCTGATGCAAATGGCGAAAATTTCCGCCGCCCTAGAACGTCACCGCGATGCTAGATTGCTCTATATTCCTGTGTTAACCAACCCCACCACAGGCGGCGTAACTGCTAGCTTTGCTATGTTGGGGGACATTATCATTGCTGAACCTAAAGCCACCATTGGTTTCGCCGGTCGCCGTGTAATTGAGCAAACCCTTAGAGAAAAGCTACCAGAAGATTTCCAAACAGCCGAAGACTTGCTCAAACATGGCTTCGTTGATGAAATCGTACCCCGTACCCAATTAAAGAACACCTTAGCCAAACTCATCGCACTACACCAACCCGTCCCTACCGCCCCCCCTATGGTACGGTGGGAAGCGATCAGCTTTAGCACCACCGCCGCCGAGTGAGAGACGAAGAGGCAGGGGGGCAGGGAGCAGGGAGCAGGGAGCAGAGGAAGTTTTACACCAATGCCCCATGCCCAATTCCCCATGCCCTATGCCCAATTCCCAATCACTCTTTAACAAACACTAATGGAATCAAAGCCAATAGGCGCAACATTCCCGAAAGGGCAAAAACCCCCAATAAGCCACCATGCTGAGTGAATTGGGCGATTAAGCTACCGATAGTTGTGCCTAACGCGCCACTAAAACCAGCCACCGCCGAAGCGATCGCAAAATATAGTGACTGGTTTTTGAGTGGAGCAATGCTTAATTGCATATTGTTGTTACATAAGTCAATAGCTGCCCAAGTTCCGCCCGTTAAAATATGTAACAATGGCAACCACAACCAAACATCTCGATGATTCCCGCCAATTCCCAACCACAGTAACGGTGTCACCGCTACCAGAAGTCCAATAAAAATCAAAATCGGACGATTCCCAACTTTGTCTGCTAACTTACCCCAAAACATCATCATCAGTAAGTTAGCTCCCGCCTGCAAACTTCCGTAAAGCGTCACCCAACTCACATCTAGTTGCAGCGTATCCAGCATATATAAATTAAAAAACGGCGCACTGAGATTTACAGCCAGCATCCATAAGCCAAAATAAATTAAAAATTTTAAAAAATTAGTATTTTGCCAAATATTTAGCCCAAAATCAACGGTTAAAGACTTATTTGCTTCCTTAAATAAGATTAAAGATGTAATTTCTTCCCCTATGCTCTCTGCACCCGTTCGGCTGACGCTCACGGCGGAAGCCTGTCCCCTACCTTCCTGGGGAGATTCACTGACTGCATTTTGCAATTGTGGGTTGACATCTACTTTAAAATACTGACATCCCAGACTAAGAATACCAAAAATGATACTCACCAACAGCACTACACCATAACCTTGGAGAGTACCCCCATAGCACTGGGAAATCAGTAAACCCGCTAAAGGTACACAAATTAAATTAGTGAGGCTGACTGCGCTATTACGTATACCAAAATACCTGCCCCGTAATCGTCGGGGAACAATGATAGCCAGCCAACTCAACCAAGACGCGCTTCCTAGTCCTCCTAATAGATGACTACCTAAGACAACTAATAAAGTTAAGACTTCTAATTGCAGGGAGTTTACCCATCCCCAACTAAAACCGATAACCCCAAGTAATAAAATCAGCCATAATAGCCGAGCAATACCAAATGTTTTTAAAGCATATTGAAATCTGCTGGTGCTGCGTTCAGATAAATATGCTCCCAAAGGCTGAATTAGATTCACCAGCATGGGGATTGAAGTTATCATCCCAAATACTACCGGAC
Organism: Aliinostoc sp. HNIBRCY26; assembly: GCF_050235535.1. Taxonomy (GTDB): domain Bacteria; phylum Cyanobacteriota; class Cyanobacteriia; order Cyanobacteriales; family Nostocaceae; genus Trichormus. The sequence goes on along the minus strand of NZ_CP189852.1, from coordinate 1,754,026 downwards.
TGGCATCCAGCTCTACCAAGAAATTACTCAGTAAAATTCCTCCGGTAGCTAGGGAGAAAATAGCCGCAAAAATCGCATCCACCGTTGAGGCTTTTAAACTGGTGCGAATCGCATTCTTATCATATTGGCGGCTAAGAGCAAGGTGAGTTTGGGGTTGAGGAATCTGGGGAAGTTCCAGAATCACGGGTGACACTGTTTCAAGCTGAATCGAATCCATAGATATTATTTATGGGAAAGCACCCTGACATAAGTGAATCTATTGAGTTATTCAGTGTACACTCAAATACTTTGGGGATAATTCTTCGATATTTTACCTTGCATTTCTCAACAAAACTTCAGATGAGTTAAATATCAGTCCGCAGTTGCAGACGATATAAGTAAGAAGGAATAGACTTGAATTTAATCGTGATGCGGAAGAATTTTTGGCGATTTTTGGGTGTAGCGATCGCGATCGCCATGACTATAATTAGTTGCCATAGTCTACCAAAACCCCACCAAGTCACAGTCAAACTCAGTGGTTGGGGAGGTTCTCCTGTAGAACAGAAATTACTAAAACAAGTCTTACAAGACTTTGAAGCCAAACACCCGCAAATCAAGGTCAAATATGAGGTAATTTCTGACCAATACATGGATGTCATCAAAACCCGCTTAGTTGGGGAAGCCGCACCGGATGTTTTTTATCTGGATGCCTTAGAAGCTCCTTTTTTGATGAGTCAGAATGTCCTAGAACCGTTAAATAATTACATCACCCCAGAATTTGATCTAGCAGATTTTGAACCTACTTTACTCAACAGTTTTAAGTACCAAAATTCTATTTACGGACTACCGAAAGACTATTCTACCTTGGCACTTTTTTATAATAAAAAAGCCTTTGCGACTGCTGGTTTAAACACTCCGCCCCAAAATTGGGCAGAACTCCGCAGCTACTCAAAACAATTAACAGGCAAACTCAACAGATATGGTTTTGGTGAAATGCCAGAATTAGCCCGTCAAGCTTATAAAATTAAAGCCTTTGGTGGACAAGTCATTGATTCCCAAGATGATGCTACATTTGCTAGTCCACAAGCTTTGCAGGGATTACAGTTAGTCATTGACCAGTATCGCCAAGACCGTTCCTCAGCCCAAAAATCTGATGTCGGAACAAACTCAGGTAGTGAAATGTTTGGTCAAGGTAAAGTGGCGATGGTGATTGAAGGTAATTGGGCAATTCCCTATCTGCAAGAAACCTTTCCCCAATTGGAATTTGCGATCGCACAAGTACCAACTATTAACAACAAAAAAGGCACAATGGTGTTTACTGTCGCCTATGTCATGAATAAACAATCTCAAAATAAAGCCGCAGCTTGGGAATTAATTTCTTACCTCACAGGGAAAGAGGGAATGCAAAAATGGACAGGAACAGGCTTTGCTTTACCTACTCGTAAATCCGTAGCCGAGAATTTGGGATATGACCAAGATAGGCTCAGGTCGCCTTTAGTCGCCGGTGTGAATTACGCTACACCTTGGCAAGTCGGTAAACATCCAGCCGCCATTGTCAACAACTTTGATAATCAGTTTATCAGTGCTTTGTTAGGACAACAGCCATTAAAACAGGCAATGTTACAAGCGCAGCATGAAGCTAATCAGCAAATTCAATCTATGGAGTGATTTAAATTCAAGGTAAAACTATTATTTTCAATAAGAATACTTTGTTTAAATAAGGCTCCTAAAAAAATTAGGAGCTATAGATTGTGAAACAATTAATCACTTAAATCTAACCTTGTCTTTTTCTTTGTTCCTCTGCACAAGGAAAGAGTGAGACATTAATGAAATTCATTCTGGAGAATGATAACAACAAACCAGAACCCCGATTTCTCTCTCAAAGAAGTTGGAGTTATGGACACCGCGAATTCTTGACAATTAGATAGGAATTCTACAGATAAATACATTTCATCGAAGGCTAAAAATTAAATTTAGGTAGGTTGGGTTGACGCAAGGAAACCCAACAAAGTGTTAAGGATTTTGGGTTTCTATATTTCCTGTTAACTGAACTCTATTGTGCTATGGATTGCTAAATACAATATTAAATGGAGACTTAACTGTGTTTTTAGCACGCAGTCTCAGGAAAATTCGCAGATGGAATATCCAAGCTAATCTTGTGGGGTATATATTTATGATGCCCACAATTCTAGTGTTAGGAACTTTCGTCATCCTCCCGATTTTCTACGCAGTGTTTCTTTCCCTGTACAAAGTTCAACTCTTAGGAGGAATTGATTATGAGTTTATTGGATTGCGTAATTTCCAAAGATTGTTAACAGATAATAGAGTGGGAATCGCCCTAAAAAATACAGTCGAATATGTCTTAATTGTTGTACCTAGTCAAAGCATTTTAGCATTAGTTTTAGCAGTAACTTTAAATTCTGGAATTCGTGCTAAAAATTGGTGGCGAATTCTTTATTTTTTGCCCACAGTAACATCCTCAGCAGTGTTAACTCTCATCTTTATGTGGATTTATAACACTGATGGTTTACTCAATGATTTCCTGAGTTTTATAGGATTACCTACTTACAATTGGTTGGGTGATCCATCTGTTGCTCTCAAGGGTATTATGCTCATGAATATTTGGGCAACTGCACCATTTTATATGGTGATTTATTTAGCAGCTTTGCAAGATATTCCTCAAAGACTCTACGAAGCCGCAGATATTGACGGGGCTAATTGGTGGCAAAAATTTATTTACATTACTATTCCCTTACTACAACCAGTGACTTTTTTTGTAGTAGCAATTGGGGTTATTGGTACCTTTCAATTATTTGATCAGTCTTATATTTTCTCTGGTGGGACTGGCGGGCCGAATAATGCGACTTTAACGTTAGTATTGCTGATTTATCAAAATGTGTTTCGCTATCTTCAAATGGGGTACGCAGCAGCGATCGCATTTTTGTTAGCTGTGGTCATTATCACCGTCACTATCCTACAACGGCGACTTTTCGGAGGGGAAAGAGCGTGAAAACTATCTCTACTATTCCCTGGCTAAAGGGACTGTTGTACGTTGTACTAGTCTCCTATGCAATTGTCACCTTAATTCCCTTTCTCTGGGCTTTATCTGCTTCATTTAAACCCCTTGAAGAAATTATCAGTGGTGAACCTAATTTTTTCCCCAACAACTTTACTCTAGACAACTATCAACAAATCTTTCTCCAAGAACCCTTATTTTTACGCTGGCTGTTTAATAGCGTATTCATTGCTGTCAGCGTCACAGGGTTAAACTTACTATTCAACTCAATGGCTGGTTACGCCTTAGCTAGACTGCGCTTTGTTGGGAGAAACTTCTGGTTCTTCCTGATTTTGGCAGTCCTAGCAGTCCCCACCCAGATCACCCTGATTCCCACGTTTCTCATATTAAAAGCCATAGGTTGGCTCAATTCTTATCAAGGCATGATTGTGCCTAGTATGGTCAACGCCACTTTTATCTTTATGATGCGGCAGTTTTTTGTTAACTTTCCTAAAGAACTAGAAGAAGCCGGACAACTAGATGGCTTAAATACCTTCGGTATTTTCCGCCGCATTATCTTACCCCTAGCCAAACCAGCTCTAGCAGCCCAGGCAGTTTTTGTATTTATGGGTAGTTGGAATAATTTTCTACTTCCAGTAGTCATTTTATTTGACCCAGAAATGTTTACCCTCCCTCTAGGTTTAAACACCTTTAAAGGTCAATACATCAGCTACTGGAACTACATCATGGCCGCCTCAATGGTCTTCACCTTACCAGCTTTATGTATTTACGCCTTCTTCAACCGCTATTTCATCCAAAGCGTTACCTTCACCGGCGGTAAAGGATAAAAATGGGCATCGGGCATCGGGCATCGAGAACACAAAAGCAATTCTCCCTTCCCTTGTCTACCTTGTCTCCTAATCCCCAGTCCCCAGTCCCCAATCCCCATTCCAGATTTTGGGCAACAAATTGCACTCCTAACGTGATATTGGTATTACAGCGACTCAATCTCTATTTGCGGGTTAACACACAATGATGAGTTTGGCAAACCTAGCGATCGCAGAGATAACAGGAGACTACAGTGTGACTGTAGCCAAGGTTTTGTCTTTGTCAATTTTAGAGGTTGAGTATTACTTTATTAGCTGTGTTGAGCGTCAAAATCTTTAAGGGGAAACAATGTTTAGAAGACTTATTGGCGTTGTTGTCGTTACTGTTCTACTGACTTTTCAGTTAGTTGTCGGTAGCGCAACAGCTGTGGAACTGGACGAAGCTACCAGAACAGTAAAATTAAATAACCAGGGTGATACCGTTACACTCAGTTTAAAACAAGTAAAAGAAGGCAAACGTTTATTCCAGTACGCCTGCGCCCAATGTCACGTCGGTGGTGTGACCAAAACTAACCAAAACGTTGGACTTGAACCAGAAGCCCTGGCGTTAGCCACACCCAAGCGCGACAATATTGAAGGCTTAGTAGATTACATGAAAAATCCCACCACCTATGATGGGGTAGATGAAATTTCCGAATTGCACCCCAGCATCAAGAGTGCAGATATTTTCACAGCAATGCGAAATCTGACCGATAAGGATTTGGAATCCATCGCTGGTCATATCCTACTCCAGCCAAAAATTCTTGGCGACAAATGGGGCGGCGGTAAAATCTACTACTAAAATCCTCACTATTGGCTGAATTTTGGTGAGTTCTGAGTTCTCAGTGCTGAAGACAAGGAAATTGGATCAGGATGAATGATGAAAACATTGATTTTGCATGGCTCATCTCTCATTCCTAATTTTTCTTGACTCGGTACTCAGAATCTGGAACTCACAGTTTTTTGCTTTCTATAAATTCTTCAAAAAAACTTCTACGACATATTGTCATATTTGGCGTAAATTTTATTTAAAATAGGAGAGGGAAAAATAAAACTATATATTTAGGAGAACGCCGTGAAGTTAATTGCAGCAACCTGGCGACGCTTTACTTTAGCCGTATTGACAGCAGTTTTAGTTGTTAGCAGCTTTGCTATCTTTACACCTAGTGCTGCGGCTGAAACACACACCATTAAACTAGGTACAGATAAAGGAATGCTGGCATTTGAACCAGCTAAGTTGACCATCAAACCAGGCGACACCATCGAATGGTTAAACAACAAAGTACCCCCCCACAACGTTGTCTTCGATCCCAGTGGTGGTGAGTTTGCTAAAGCACTCTCTCATAAACAATTGATGATGAGTCCTGGTCAAAAAGAAACAACTACCTTCCCCGCAGATGCTCCTGCTGGTGAATACACCTTCTATTGCGAGCCTCATCGTGGTGCTGGTATGGTTGGTAAAATCACTGTTGAAGGCTAGAAATCTTTGGTTGTCGCTAGATTTTGCATGACTTTCTAGCCACATCCCAATTAACGGCGGTGACTAGTCTAACTTCCCCTCAGTAACTTTCCAATGATCGAAATTCAGCAGGAATAGACTTGTCACCGCAAATTTTAAGGGACTTCCAACTAAAAAAAATATACAATCGCTGTGGTGAGCAGGGGGCAGGGAGCAGGGGGAAAAATCAAAATATTTTCATATTTTCTCTCGGAAATTGAATAATTTATTTTCTGGAACTCCCTAAATAACTTAAATAAATTTATTATTTAAAATTCATTCGAGATCAACATAATTAAAACTTATTTATTTGGCTTGTATGCAGCCAAGAATGTAAATATATGTTAAGCACCTAGCAGCAATACAATATTGACTAGCAAATACTTTTATTTGCTAAATGTTTGTCGCGAGGAAAATCTGTTGAGAATAATTTTATTTATATTTTTGGCGATCGCTACAATTAAGCTTACATTTACCAGTCCAGTTCTAGCGGCAGAAATATCTTCAGGCGCGAAAATTTTCCAGAATAACTGCTCTGCTTGCCATATCGGCGGCGGTAATATTCTAGTCCCTCAAAAAACCTTGCAAAAAGAAGCTCTATCCAAGTACCTCGCCAACTACAACGAAGATGCTATCCAGGCAATTATTTATCAAGTAGAAAACGGTAAAAATGCTATGCCTGCCTTCAAAAACAAGTTAAGCGAACCAGAAATTCTCGAAGTTGCTGCTTACGTCTTCCAAAAATCAGAGCAAGGCTGGTAAAAATAATCAGTATGGGCGGGTTTTGGCAGATATTTTAGTTAACCTCTCCCGTACAACAGCCTAGTGACAAAGTATCCAGTTAAACAGGTTGAGTCAAGGGAACACCAAAAAATAAATTATCCCAAATAAACAGCTTAGTAGGGTGCGTCAGTGCGATAAAAACTAACTATACCAAGAGATTATTCATACTGACGCACCCTACAGTTGGGATACTTTTTATCTGGAAGTCCCTAAGCCTTGCTTCAACCCACCGGAGTTTACCTAGCACACAGAATGGCTGACTATTGTTCGCGACTAGTTAGCATTTGGCTTTTTCTGTCTGCTATCACGCAAATTTTGCAATTGCCTGATTAATTCTTTGCTAGGTTTTGATGTGGATGATGAATTATCTGATCTAGTTGTCTGTTCAGATGGTGCAACGGTTACGGCTGGTGTAGGTTGATTTAAGGTGCTAGAGTTAGCATCTGGTTGAGGATTATTAGGATTGGAATTGTTACCAGAATTAGGAATCACTACAGCCGGAGTCTTGTCTGAATTGGGTTGTGTGGTATTGCTGCTGTTATATTGAAAACGCAAGTTAAAGGGATAGCGACTAATTTGTTTATCGCCTTTGGGAGTATTTTCAGCAAAGTAAGCTTTAGCTCTTTGTTGTAATTCAGGAGCAATTGACCTGTCTTGGAAGTAAATATCTAAAGGTTTGCCTTGAGTATCAACCACCAAAACACCCAACACTATGCCATCAAGACCTGGCTTCTCAGTGGTGATGGTGTTACGAATGACAGCTTTCTCCTGGGAGTTGGGGTACTGTTGCTGGAGTGTTTTTCTTAAGTTCTCGTAGGAATTAACTAGAGCAATTTCACCTTGTTGCGTCTGTTTTGATGGTAAATCAGTCACATTTGGCGTAGAGCCTTGTTGTTCCTTGGGTATGCTTTGATTAGCAAGATTTAAATCCTCTGCTGTACCAGGATTTTTCACAACAGGAGCTATCCTATCTGTTGGAGGAATAGGCTGTGTATTGGCTTGATTTTTAATATTATTGTCTGGAAGATTAGCCTGTGAACTGCCAGTTAGGTTGCTTGGCGTTTCTGCTGGGTTCAATTGTGGCAACTTATTCACAGCTAGAGGTTGTGAGTTGCTGGGAATTGTTGGCTGATTCGTGAACTGGTTAGAGGCGACAACATCAAATTTGCTATCACTTAAACTAATCCCAGGATTGTGAAGACTATACTCCCTTGGGGAAGATGTCCGCAAACGCTGACGCTGAGACAAAGTGTTAGTGGGGTAACTAGAGTAACTAGGGTAACTAGTATTAGGAACTGAGGCTATTGGCGGCTGTGATAACGGAGTGTTAAGCGGTGGTGGTAAAGGAGGTACAGTAGTCGCCAAAGCATTGAAATTAGACGAATTATTATTCAGTAGCGGTTGTTGAGGAAATTGATTTTGTAATAAAGGTGCTGGTGGCTGTAATGCTACTGAGTTGTTGTCTGGAGTTTGTGGTAGACGGCTTAAGTCAGCCTGACTTAGTTGTAAAACTCCCACAGTTTTTTGTGTAGATTGTTCTTTCGGTTGCTTAGAATCTACAGGCATTAGAGGTACAATCAACGCAATAGCACCGTGAATGCCAACAGAGGCTATTGCAGCTATCCCAGCTGGTTGACTGAGAAACTCTGGTATATTTTTTAGTACGGAGACGTAAGACATAGCTGTTAATCGTTCACTCGGCTCAGTTGCAGTTGACTAGCAAGGTAATTTTATCTTGATTGCAATAGATGCGTCCTTATAAAGATCATAGCGGCCGAACCTGGCCCCCATGACGGGATGATATCCCCATTTATTCAAGTCTTTAATTTCTCAATCTATAAGGTCTTTTCTTACATTTCACTGGTAGATAGGCTAATTCATGAAAATATCGGCTCTTGAATTGCCACAATCATGAACGCGATCATTTCCGCTTAAACATAAGGTAGTTACCAGTAAAGGCGATCGCATCCCTCTAAATATATAGGCCAATACGGTTCAGTTAAGGTGGTGAGAGTTAATTTCTCAATTTTTGCTCTGTCTATTTAGACAATGAGCAAGATTTGGGGGATTCTCCCCCAAGCCCCCGATTGGGGGACGGTTGCGTCCCCCAAACCCCCTCCAAAATCATTTTTTCGTTTTTTGTTGAGTAAACATTTACTGGCTTGGTTGAAATTTATTTTTCTTATCTGAACCCTATTGATATATAAGCCTCATTATTTCAAATCAAGGATGAAGCAGCAGTTGCACTTCCGAACAATCAACTTGGGCTTTTGAGATTAACATCAGCAAGCCGAAACATACTAGCACACCTACTACATGAGAGAATGTTCTCTGTTTTGCTATTTCTCAAAGAAAAGTTGTGAGTAATGAGTGCTGAGTGCTGAGTGGTGAGTGCTGAGTAATGAGTAATGAGTAATGAGTAATGACTAATGACTATTGACTATTGACTATTGACTATTGACTATTGACTATTGACCATTGACTATTCGCAACCAAAATGACCTTACCTACAATTATTGTGCCGGGATATTTAGAAAGTGCGATCGCTTACCGTCCACTAGAAATTTCTCTGCAACAGTTAGGCTTTCCGACTTTAACAGTCCCACTCAGAAGGCGCGACTGGATACCCACTATCGGTGGTAGACCTATCACACCTATTTTGCAGCAGCTTGACCAGACTGTTAAACAAGCACTACAAGAATATCACGCTACTCAAGTCAATCTGATTGGTCACTCAGCCGGTGGCTGGATTTCTCGCATTTATTTGGGAGAACAGCCTTATGGTGCGAATATTTGGAATGCTCACCCCTTGGTGGCGACTCTCATCACTTTGGGGACACCCCACACTAGCCAAGAACGCTGGACACGCAAAAATTTGGATTTTGTCAATCTTAACTATCCTGGTGCTTTTTATCCCTCTATCCGTTACGTTTGCGTCGCCGGGAAAACTATTTTTGGGGAAAGGCGGCGCGGTGGCTGGTTAGCTTATAGCAGTTATCAATTGACTTGTGGACAAGGTAACACTTGGGGTGATGGGATCACACCGATAGCAGCTGCTCATTTAGCTGGTGCAGAAAATTTAGTGATTGAAGGTGTCAGACATTCTCCCAGAAGTCCTGGAATTTGGTATGGCTCACCAGAAAAGTTCCCAAATTGGGGACAATTTCTCGTTTAAAAAAATTTATTCTTTGCAAAGAGAATATAGATATATTTATAAAACTTAGTTATATTGTAATAAAAATACATAATCAATCTCATAACAGGAGGGGTGAACTATGCAACGCACCCAGTTCGATAGGATTTTGCGGCGAGCAGCCACGATATTATCGGTCGTAATTCTTTCCCTGTGTTTGATTTACGTTTCTACAGGCGTTTTATTGGCTTTTTATTACGAACCCACAGCAGGCGGAGCTTATAACTCTTTGAGAATGATTGACACTCAAGTATCCTATGGGTGGCTATTCCATAGAGCGCATGATATTGCAGGTAACATCATGATTGCGATCGCACTAGTGCAAATTGTGGTGATGTTCTTAGGAAGACAATTTCGCCGTAGTTGGCTATTTGCGTGGGTGAGTGGGATTTTCTTTACTTTAAGTGCGATCGGTCTTGATTGGACAGCGATGATTCTCGACTGGACGCAAGAAGGTTACTGGCGATTTAACATTGAGCTAGGCAATATTCAAGCCATCCCTGTCATTGGTACACAATTGCGCGATATCCTCACAGGTGGTGGAGCAATTAGCAGCGTCACTGTTGAGCATTTATATACTCTCCACAGTTACATCATTACTTTTGCAGCGATTACTTTTGCCGTCTTACATTTTGCAGCTTTAATGTGGCAAGAAAGACAAATGTACAAAGAAGAAAGTATTCAACTAGCAAGCTAGTGCTGAGTGCTGAGTGCTGAGTGCTGAGTAATGAGTAGTGAGTAATCAATTTTTGAATTTTGAATTTTGAATTGATTTGAGTGTTGCTAGCGGTAGCGTGCGTTTAGTCGGTGTTGAGTGTCGAGTGTTAAGTGTCGAGTCCAGAAAATTGCCTAAAGTCATGACTTAATTGATAAGAGCATTTCCTAGAACAGTTTTTAACTCAACACAACCTAACACCCCGCCACCGCTAACACAACTCACAACTCAGCACTCAGCACTTTTACCCAAGGCACTTCTTCCAACTCTGGTAATTTTTCTAGAACCAGTGGTGTAGACTGACTAGCACCAGATAAGCGTTTTAATAAATTCGGTCTGGGGTCATGTAACAGGTAGATAATGCGATCGCCTATTTCCCATTCCTGGTTAGCTGGCGTAATCTGTAAACGATCCTCTCTTTCTACCAACAACGGAATTAACACCCCAGTCCGAATTTTCTCTTGGATACGTTCCTGTTGGGTGGTAAATTCCCCTGCATTGAGTGTCGTTGTACCTAACTTCACCCGTCCATCACTCAAATACTCATTCCAAGTTTTAATCGCCACATCTGAGACAAAAGCTTGATTCACTTTACTATTAACTGAATTATTGGCTTGGGGATCACGAGGAAAAACTGCTAAAACTCTCGGTGGATGAAATTCCTCAGCAGCACGTTGCGCCAACACAAAGTTTACTTCGCCATTGTTAGTCATCGCTAAGAAAGTCCCCATCGAGGCTAACCCCGCTTCTTCCAAAACTTCCGCATCTAGCGCACTGCTAACAATTACCCTGATATTTTGAGCTTCTGCTTGAGTCAAATATTCTGGCTCAGTATCTATGAGAACGACATTTTCACCCCGTTCTTGAAAGAAACGGGCAATTAATAAACTTAAGGGATTACAACCTACAATAACTGCCCCTGTGGCTTCCTGGGAAGTGATTTGCAAGCATCTAGCAACCCAACCTGCTGTTAATCCTTGACACACCACCGTCATGATAATCGTCAGGAAAACCAACGCCTTAATCGCATCACCACCATTGATCCCGTGCTTAGTGAGCAAAATCGCAAACAAAGAAGCCACAGAAGCCGAAACAATTCCTCTCGGTGCAACCCAACTTAAAAATAACTTTTGTCGCCAATTCAGGTCACTATTCCCTGTACACAACAAGATATTAATGGGGCGAACTACAAACATTAACACCAAGACAGTAAATAAACTACCCCAACCCAGAGCAAACACACTCGCAATTGATAAATCAGCCGCCAGCAGAATAAACAGTACAGAAACGCTCAAAATCGTCAGTTGACCTTTGAAACTCCGCAACAGGCGTTCCTCTGGTACAGAAGAATTCGCAAATACTGCTCCAGCAACTACAGTAGTCATTACCCCTGATTCAGTGCGAATCATCTGCGCTAGGGTAAACAAACCCCATAGCACCGCCAAAACCACCAAGTTCTTCAACTCGATTGATAGGAAATTGGCGCGCTTGAAAATCAAGCTCATCACATAGCCGCCCACAGCACCAATCGCCGCACCCACTCCCAGGCGCATCATTAACCCCACGATGGCGTTAATAGGGTCAGCATCACCATTGACAATGGTATCTAACACCACAAACGCCAAAATCGCGCCTACAGGGTCAATTAATACCCCTTCTCCCTCTAATAGCGTTGCAACTTGACGGTCTACATTAATTTGCTTGAGTAAAGGCCCAACCACCGTCGGCCCCGTCACCACGACAATAGAAGCATAAAGAAAAGCAATATTCCAGGGAAACTCACCCAACCAGTGAGCCGCCATACTCCCACCAATCAGCGTCACCAGCGTTCCCAAAGTGACAAGCAACTGCAAGCTTAAGGAAACTCTGCCTAACTCTCGTAAATCTAGGTTTAGTCCACCTTCAAATAGAATAATTGCCGTTGCTAGAGCCACAATCACTTCTAATCCTGTACCAAGCATTTGGGGATGTAATACCCCAATGCCATCAGAACCCAGAAAAATGCCCAAGAGTAATAGCAAAACGATGCTAGGGACACGAAAATATGCCGCCAACACCTGCGCGCTAATACCTGCAACGACCGTGATCACCATCTGTAGGGTGACTTCAAAAGATGCTTCCATGCTATGGATTTTGAGAGATGTATTTCAAAATCTTTTGTAAAGAATAATGAATATTCCCTTTACAGGGTACAACATTAGACCCTTTATCCTGTATTAAGTTGAGAGGTTTTTTCATACGTAGTCTTATAGGATACTCTATTTCTCGCTAGATTGGCGACTGAGTGTGACAATTTGCCAAAAGTTAGCATTCCTCCTGGGTATTAAACACCAAAAAAAGTACAACTGTTGATAGACGTGAATCATCTGCTTTGTGAAAGATGTTCAGTGCGTACAAAGGGGTGTAAGGGTGTAGGGGTGTGGGGTAAGAAGAATTTATAGTCTTGTTTGATGCAGGAAATTAGCCTTTTACTAGTGTGACTATGCGCCAGCAAGATGTACAAGGAACGCATTAAATTGTTCTTCCCCTACACCTTTACACCCTCATACCCCCAAACCATTAAACCCCCACGCCACGACACTTTTACACCCCGAAAATTTTTTTTTCAAATGTATTGACATCATCTGAAAAATCCGTTAATTTATAAAAGGTCTGAGGTTGATGCCCCCATCGTCTAGAGGCCTAGGACACCTCCCTTTCACGGAGGTAACGGGGATTCGAATTCCCCTGGGGGTACTAAAAATAAACTAAAAGAGATTGCAAAATCTCACTTATGTTTAAAAGCTAATGCCTACGATTATAAGATCGTAGGCATTAAATTTAAGACTAGGATTGTTGACTGGCTAAATAATTAACTCGCTGATGAATCGCTAGCAAATTCGATCGCAGATCATTGCTAAGACGATTTTCAATCATGGATACGGGCATAGTTAATTTCGGCCAAATGTGGATGCTGTAGCAGAGACTAGTCCCCAATAATTCACCCAGGGAATAAGGCTCTAAACACCAATAACCAGAAAAGCCTTTAAAATCCCCTTCTACCATTTGAAAGTTGATTTTTGAAGGGAAATGCTCTTGTAAATCTAGGACTACACGAGCGCAAAAATTCAAGTTAAGAAAACGTTGAGAGCCGACTTGTTCTAGGCGAATACCACCCTCTGGATGTTGTAAAAGACGGCTTTTAGCAAGGTTAGGGATGAACTCAGCTAAAGATTCGTAGTCTGTCAAGACCTTCCAGACGGTTTCTACTGGATAGGGAATCTGAACTGTAGCTGTAATTTGCCGTTGTCGCTCGGCCACTTTAGCGATTTGGACTTCTACTGGGGGTACATCAGTTTGATCCGCCACTAAACTCGATTCAGGTTGTGAATGGGAATCGAGTTCAAAGTCCTCTGAGGTTGTTTGTTGGTTAGTCACTTTCAGAATATGGTTTACTGTCGTCAGAAAACTGGGGCAGAGTCAAGGTGAAGCAGATTTCACTCAGTTGAGAGTCAGGTATAGGGGTACTCTCAACAGCGATCGCTCCGTTTAAATGCTGCACTAAGGACTTCACTAGTGCGAGTCCTAAGCCAGTACCGGGTGTCCAACGACCTCCTCTACCGCGACGGAACCTATCAAAAATATAGGTCGCCTCTTCTTGGGAGATGCCACGTCCTGTGTTAGTCACTTTGATCATAACTTGATCAACTAGCTGAATAACCTGGTGACTGGCGTGCAGGTGGATAATCGTATCCCGTTCTGAGTATGTATACGCATTATTTAATAACTCTTGCAGAATTCTGTCAAAACTCTCTAGTTCAGTTTGCAGTTTGAGTGGCTTTTCAGGTATGTCTAAATTGATGCTTAAGCCTTTTTCTGTGAGTTTTTTGGTCAACAGTTCGCTTAATTCTTGAATTCTGGTGTTGACATTCAAGTTTTCATAACGTGGTGGTTCTTGCTGGCTCTCTAGTTTTTGTAATGTCAGCAAGTCGTTGATTAAGTTGATTTCTTTGGAACATTCTTTTTCGAGAATCTCCAAATATCTACCTTGACGCTCAGGGGTGATTCCCGGACGCTGCAAATTCTTAATTGACAGCATCATGTTGGTTAAGGGGTAGCGCAGGCGATCGCTGATATTGCTCATGAATTCGTCTTTGAGGCGGCTCAACTCTCGCAACTGATCTACATATTGCCTAGTTCTTTCGTGCAGCTTGGCCTGTAGTTCTAAGCTGCTTTGCAGTTTGGCGGTGCGCTCATCAACTAAAGTTTGGACTTGTCGGAGGGTTTTGGACTGAATAATGGCATTACTCACTTGAGCGCAGACCATTTCCACTAAATTTAATTCTGCTACTTGCCACTCACGCGGTACTGCTTGCTGTAGCACTAAAAATCCCAGGATTCTACCTTGATTTTCTAGCGGCATTAACAGTACAGATGGTAGTTGTGTAATGTCAAACAAGGGCGCAACAATGGTTGTGTCCGGTAGGTCTGCGTAGTCATTGATGATGACTGGCTTACCTCCCTCAGTGAAAGCTCGCTGACACAAAGCACATTCTGCCAAAGTAAAAGATTGATTTAAAGATTCTGTATTATTGGGATTTTCCCGATGCCATTCACCGATGACATCGGCTCTTGCTTGGGGAATTTGGGTTCTATTAGTGCTTCTAAATAATGGATCTGTATATCTCAGGAGGATTAATAAACCCCGATCTGCTTGTAAAGATTCAGCAGTAGATGCTATGGCTAGTTGGAGCATTTGATTTAACTCCAAGTTACTCCGACTTAGTATAGTTAATTGTTTGATTAAGCTTTGATGTTGATTACTTCTTTGTAAGTATTGTTGCTGATGAGAAATTAACTGCGCTTGGGTAAATTGGGAAAAAGCGATCGCACAGGCTGCGGCGATGGTTTTGAGAATGAATTTTTCTCCCTCTCCCCAATCATAGGATTGAAATTTGATCAGATTCACTACCCCATTATTCTTGCCGCCAAAACGGGTAGGAATCGCTAACACCGATTTGATAGGCAATGGCAATTGTTGGCATCCAATCACCAGACTGTTACGAATTGTGGCAATATCCTCTATCGTGAAAGGTTCAGTAGCGCATTGCAGCACTGACTGTTCCATAGAGAACAATTCGTCTGGCTGAGGCATTCCTAGATATTCATCAGCACACCAACTAGCCGTTGTTGCTTCCGTTGAATCTTCACCTGTTACTGCCACTAAACAACAACAATCTACATTAGTGGCTATGCCGATCAATTTGGTAATTTCTGGCAGCATCAATGCTGTCGATGGACTACTAGCAATGATGTGATTAATCTTGTGCGCCAACTGGTGGGCTGTTTCTTCCTGATGCTGCATCAGTTTGACTGGGTATAGTTTGAGTCGCTCTGGGTCATCGGGGCGGTCTGGTGATACTAATAAATGCTTTTTCATTCCTGACATATTCTTGAATAATGACCCCACTTTTATTGCACCCAACTTTCTGGCATATTCTTCACCGTTAGTCGTGTTGCTATACCGGATGGATGGCAAATCTTGATTCAAGATTTTCTATCATTCTGTTATAGCCCCTTTATTTTACAGATGACCAAGTTTCAGTATATTAAGCTAATTTATACATGGTCATAAAACTATGTAAAATTGTTGAAAATACTTAATATAACTTAGGTTTAAGGGGATAGAATTGTATCTGTAAATCACTTTTGCCTTACCATACCTTGTGGGTAACTATACATAAACCGTAATTTCTCTGGATTTACAACCACAACTTCATATTCACTCACCGCATTACTACTGTTGCAACAGACACTGTGAGCTAATACTGCTGTCACAAAAGCCTGAGCGTTGCTTTTTGTCATTGGTTTTGAGGAGTTAACGATCATCCGATACTCTACTCTGGGAAAAGTCAAGAATCTCAGAAGCGGTAACAGTGAGTGCGCTCAGACCGCTAGGTTGCTGTCTTGAGATTGCGATCGTCAGGGAAACACCTTGATATTCAGGTGATAGCTAACATAATAATGATCAATCACCTATATTTAAGAATATATTTATACTCTTTAGTTCCTAATTTGCTTAATTAAAAATATTGATTTGTCAAGTTATCTAAATAAATTTCCTTTGCTGACAGCAGCGATGAATGCAGCCTAGCTGTTTATTAAGCAGCAACTAAGCTGCATTCATCCAGACACCGAACTATCCAGCTAAACTCTCGATGCTGAGAGGAACCATTTCGCCATTTCTGGTTAATCCTAACAACATAGGTTGTTGGGGTTGAATCAGTTGACCTGTGAGTACACAACGTTCTTCTTGTTGAGCTGTGGCTGCTATACTAGCTCGAATATCCGTTCGTGAAAATCGCGGTTTCCACTCGCCGGATTTTTGCTGTACATAATTCCAGAGAATATCTCGAATCAGGGCTTGATAACCCTGATTGCCAGCTATTTCTTTAAGTTTCTCTTTGAGTTCTCGCTCCAAGCGGATGCTAGTTACTTCCATATCGGTAGTTGGGGTGCGAGTAATTGTGTGCATGACTTTTTCTCCTTTAAAGTATGGACAGGATAGTAATACAAGTGTAGTATGTTTAAAGGAATGTTCAATAGGTGAAATTTTCTGTGAAATCCATTCATCCCATCTCTACTTTCTTACGCGCGACCAACTACCGATCTAGTTGGGAATTGGGTGCTGTGGGAGTGGAGTATTTATTTATGGGTGATGGTAGCCACCAGCCTGAGCAAATCACAGAGGCAGACTATGATTTTATATTTTTCAGCATTGATAGACTGAATGCCAAACCACAATCAAATTTAAGAAGCGGGAGGTACAGACAGAGAAATGCTGTACCAACATAAGACCGAACAACATGATGGTCAACTTTTACCCCCGCTTCACCTAAGTCAGAAGCGGGGGTTTTTTATTAAGGAGAGAAACTGTGACGACTGCAAGGCCGATGTTAGGGCAATCCCTGGTGGTTTTTTCGCGCGATTACTTACCACTGTGCCGGGTTAATATTAAGTGAGCCAGTGTCATGTTAATTACTGACAAAGCAGGACTTCCACTAGGTTATACAGAAGATGAATGGCGAATTAATTTATCCAACTTGATAGTTGATCTACCAAAGTATATTCGCCTCAAAATTGCAGTGATTGAACAGTCCACCAAATTTTGGATAAATGTGCAAGCAAA
Organism: Aliinostoc sp. HNIBRCY26; assembly: GCF_050235535.1. GTDB lineage: Bacteria > Cyanobacteriota > Cyanobacteriia > Cyanobacteriales > Nostocaceae > Trichormus. Next base: position 1,736,829 of record NZ_CP189852.1, on the reverse strand, counting down.
CCTGGAATAGCAGGAGAGCATAAGGAATGCTGAAATTGACGTACACCGAAAGCAGTTTTTATTTGGAATATCTTGCTTTATCTTTAGAGGAATGGGTGAAAACACGGGTGATTTTGGCCTTACGTGTTGGCCAAAGTGTCTGTGTTGAACCCAGCACTGCTTCCTTCTTGCTACCTGCGGACTTGCCAGGAATTGAAGCACTGAAGGCAGAGGCTAGATTTGCTGACAGGGAAATCATAGATGTGTCCACTAGTGATGCTGAGTATGTGGAAATTACTCTGCGTGGTTATTGGCTATCAGATGGTTATGAAGATGGGGATGGCGTATTTGTAACCATGATTAGTGACGCGCCTAATTCACGCACAGAGTTATTTGTCTACAAATTATGGCAGGCGGCTCAAACTTGTGCTTCTGTGATGAGTGAATAAATTTGGGAATAGGGCATAGGGAATGGGGCATTGCTATTACTCTTCCCTATTCCCTATTTCTTATTGCCAATAAATATATTGTTTTTGTTGTTCTGAAAGATGATGATAATAATTAACTAGAAACTCATGAGTTAAAGCAGAAGTTGTGTAATGTAAATCTTTTTTTCTGCGCGCAGTGTAATCAAAAAATATGGCAAATCTATCATTGAGAGTTGGGGGCTTGCCACGATGAAAAATACTACTAGTGGCAGCAAAAATTACTGTCCCAGCAGATCCAACACAGGATTTATATTGTACTGGCGATATAGTATTTTGCATGGTTTGGTTAGTAATATAACCAGATGTGTAGTTTAAGGATTTAGCTACTTCTAGGGTTAAAGTTTGCGGCAGGTATTGAAATGGCCCTGTGTCTTCATCTACATCATTGATATAGATAATAATTTTAATGACTTGACGGTCTTCTGTATCTATGTGCCAAAGTCTGGAGCCTTGTTCTAGTTTGTTGGCAATATCTTGTCGGAAATATGCACCGTGATAAGCTACTGGTAAGCTCAGGTAATTTTCAATAATATTTAATAATCTTTGTTCCAATCCCCATAGGAAAATTTCGGGATATTCAAGCATTTGTGCTGCACTGGCATGAGCGACAAATCCATGTTTTTTGATATTAATATCAGGTTGAATATGGGGTGATAATTTCTTGGCTGACTGCAAAAGCTGTAAATTTGATTCAATACCTAATTCTTTTAAAGAAGTGATTGCTAAACCATGAGTTTGAAGGTTTTCAACTATATTAATGTCAGAATTAGAAAGATTAGGTAAATAGGGAATATGCTCTTGCAATTCTGTTTGATAAGCAATCTCATTATGGTATTTAATTATGGGTAAACATTGCATTAGTCTTAAAGTTTTATTTTGAATTTTATTTAAAATTTTCAGCATTAATTTATGTATCTACATTGATTATTTAACAAAACCATTTGTGCAGTAAATAGGGAGTGGGGAGCAAGATTAATCATACTAAAGTTATCTAAAGATATTGATAGCGTTTAGATATCCTGCTGAAGTTATAGACTTGTGGAAATTCTGAGTGATATGTATACAGTATTTGTACAAAGTCCTGATTAGAAAGCTAGATAGAACATCATTAAGGATAAATAAAGTTACTAGTGCCGATGCTAGCCGCAGGTCAATTTTATCCGCAACCATTCTTAAGTGCCAATTATTTTTGGCGATCGCTTTCTTTAGTGCTGAGTGCTGAGTGACGAGTGCTGAGTAGAAAGTAAGATTAATTGCACGGGGTGAATGCTGCGCTACCGCTAATAGCAGTCTTTTGGTCAATTCTTCACTAAAATTACCAGGAATCTATTGATATCACGCATTAGGTAGTTTTCGGCATCTTCCGCTATACTATCGCTAAAAATCTATCAACAGTAACATGGTGCGGTTTGTTTTGACAGCAGTTTTGCTGATGCTCTTGGTCGGTTGTGGCAATATTGGATTGTTACCAACTAGCGAGTTAGTGGAGAAAGCGATCGCACTCCAGCTAGAACAAACCCAACAGCAACTCAATCAGCAGTTAAATATCAAGTTCCAAGGGTTTAAAATTCAACATCTGAAAATTCGCCAAGAACAACCCCTGACGATTGAAAATTTACCGGCTTTTCGAGTCAAGGGAGACTACGATTTAGTTTTTCAGCTACCCCAAAGACAGTTGAAAAAACTGCAACAACCTTTTGATTTGTATTTACAGATCCAAAAGGAAGGTAAAACCTGGCGATTGCTGTTACCAACTAAGGAAAGTCTCAATGGTCAAACTGTTTGGCGTAGTTATGTGATTTTCTAAATATTGTATGCAGCTACAAAAAGCATCACAAACTTTTAGGTAGAAATTTCGCCGCCTAGACAAAATTAAGGTGGTAATTTCACTGAGTTGAGGCGGCTATATATGTATGTAAGTTTTTTTATTAGTTCCATTGCAGGAATTGTGGCTGTAGTGCTGCTGGCTTTTGGGGTGCTGCAATGGCTGCATATTCCCTCTGGGAATTTTCTCGATTGGGTGATTGGGGGTGCAAGTTTTTGGTGGTTATTGGTGATTGTGACTGTTCCTTGGAATATTCATTTTCAAGCCAAGGAAGTTTTAGCGGAAGCAGCACAATCAATTGACAAGCAAATCCCTGTAGATGAAAAGCAAGTTAACTATGTCAAAATCCTAGCCAAGCGATCGCTGTGGTTAGCTTTGGCTTTACACTTATTATCTGCAATTGGTCTTTATACCCTGGCGGCTACGGGGATCAGTGCTGTGGGTTATATCAGTTCTGGTGCGGCTTTGTTATTAACTATCTTACGTCCGGCAATTCGCGCTTATGAGTATTTATATGCCCGGCTAACGATGATTAGCCAAGAATGGAAGTATCCCCGTGAAGATATTGTGGAACTGCGCCAACGTTTTGACGCATTAGAACAGAAAATTGAAGTTTTAGAAAACCAACTCAATCCAGAACAACCGTACTCTTTAGCCGCTACACAGCAACGCTTTGCAGATGAAACCCGTAAAGAATTAGCCAAGATTGCTGCTAACTTAGAAGAATTTCGGGCTGTGAATCAAACTGAACATGACCGATTAGCAAGGGAAGCCAGAAATGCGATCGCCCAACTTTCCACAGATGGTCAATTTTTGGATCATGTGCGCGAAATCATTAGGTTTTTTAAGACAGCTTAATTTATACTGCTGATTGCGACTTATACATATCACATCTGTTTCTTTACGTCTTGTACCTAAAGGTAGAAAATAAAGGTTAACCGGAATTTAACTTGGATAATCTTTCAAGGCTAATTAAGCATGAAACACCTTCATTGCTTAATCCCTAAAGATTCAGAATCACCCGCCAATTTATTTGCAGTGCAACTGAGGTCAAATGACGCAATCTTGCAATTTAGTCAAAGAGTGGGAAGAACGTCGTGATACAGCCAATAGCTACTATAAGCAGGGAAGATTTCAAGAATATCTTGATCTAGTCAAGGAAAATTTACAGTTAGCTAGAGCAATTGCAGATCGAGCCAGAGAAGGGCATACATTAAATGATATGGGTTTAGCCTATCTGGGTTGTTGTCAGCTAGAACAAGCCTTAGAATCCTTTCATCAGGCTTTTGCTGTTGCAATTGAGATAGGCAACTTACAGGCTGAGGCTACCGCACTCAGCAATCTAGGTTCTACCCACAACCGGATGGGAAAAATTTCGCAAGCTTTAGAGTATTTAGATAAAGCGGCGGAAATTTTTCGGACATTAAAAGACACCCCAGGAGAAATTTCTACACTCAATGATATAGCCCTAATTTACATCAGAATAGGTGAACCTAAACGGTCTTTATTATTACACAATCAGATTTTAGCCATGCGTAGGCTGTTGGGAGACTTTTCCGGTGAGGCTACAACCCTCAACGGACTCGGATTTGCCTACAGTGTGTTAGGTGAGTATGAAAACGCTTTAGAATTTCTCCAAGCCGCATTGCCCATTCAAAAGGCTACTAAGAATGTTGTGGGTGAAGCAATTACTTTAAACAATATTGCTTCTATTTATATAGATATAGGACAACCGAAAAAGGCACTATTGCTCTATCATCAAGTGCTATTATCACGCCAGGCGATGGGCGATCGCTCTGGTGAAGCGAACACCCTCAACAATATGGGTTATATCTACAACCAACTAGATAGTCACCGCAAAGCCCTAAAACTCTACAGACAAGCCGTAGAAATTTATCAAAAACAGGGTGACTCACTTGGTGAGATTGCGACTTTGTTGAATATGGGTAGCCTCTACGCCAAAACCAAGCGTAAAAGTTTAGCGAGAGTGTGTTATCAAAACGCCCAACAACTAGCCGAAGCAATCGCTGATCCCAATATTCAAAAGAAGGTGAAGCAGTTTATTGATGCGCTTTAGTCAATAGTCATTAGGGAACAGGGAACAGGGAACAGGGAACAGGGAACAGAATCTTTAATTTTGAATTTTGAATTTTGAATTTTGAATTGATTCACTGCCCTATCTATTCGCATTCAAAAATCCGGCTGAATCATAGAGACGCTTTAGCATGGCGTTAATTTTGGTGCCGTAGTCTAAATCGGCTGACCAGCGTCCTGAGAGTTGTTCTATGAGTGGGGCTACGCCACGGGTGACAAATCTAAATCTAGGATCTACTACTTCATTCACTAGAGGTTCTAGACTGGCGTAGGCTTTGAGGTGTTGAATGTGCGCCCTGACTCCAATTCTGGCACTGGGAAAGGAAGCAGCTTCTGCACCTCCGCCAATAGAACCTAAACCAGCAAAGTTATTTTGCTCAGGTTTTAAATCTCCGCCAAAGCGTAAAAAGCCTGTTTCTAAGCACATTTGGCAGAAAGCAATGTCATAATTTACTCCTTCTAAATTCCCTTCTTCTCGATAGAGTTTGGGTAAATCAGGGAATTGGGTTAAGGCATTTTCATTATTGTTTCTTAAAAATAGTTGTAATTCTACTTCTGAGGTATTGCCATTAGACATAATTCTGTCAAATTGTCCGGGACAAATGACTAAATTAGAACGTAAGGTGACGGTGCGGGTGTTTGCATCCCAACTCACCGCAATATTAAAATCTCGTAATTCTACGGCTTTGACATAAACTATTTTGCGATAAGTAATGCGATTGACATTAGGGGCTTTTGATAAGTCAATTCGCAATCTGTCTACTAAATCGATGGGAATATAAGCATTGCCATTGACTAAAATGCCTTTTTCGGCGTAGTTCTGCCCGTTAATGTTAATGTTAATTTGTAAATAATTAGGATCGGCGGGAGTGCCTGGGGTGGGATCAATGACACGACTCCAAGATGCTAACCCATCGGCAATTCCTAAAGCGAAATCACGGCGGCGAGTTTGCAGCAAAGCCCGATCATCGGGATTACTGATAAAGCCGATTTGTAATAATAGAGAAGCGATCGCAATTTGCCGACAAAAGGCTAAATTTCCTAACCCGCTCTCGGTATCTGGTTTTACACCCCGATTTGGTAGTTGCGGAACACGGCGCAATAGTCCCACTAACAACAGTTCGCCATTACTGCGGCGTTCATTGTTATTAGCAATGTGAAACACACTCGCCCCCCGCACCGTGGGACTATTAGCAGCATCAGCATGAATTTCTAAAGCCACATCACCACGACGGACACGGGAATTAATCCAGCTAATAGTACCCGCCGCACTGAGATCATCAGGAACAGCCAATACTTCCAAATTCCGCGATCGCAATTCTGTGACAATCAAATCACGCAGCAGAATCATCTCCCTAGCTTCCGTAGTCCCCCCGGCGATCGCACCTGGATCTACCCTTCCCGCTTCCTGGCCTCCGTGTGCTGCTGAAATAAAGATGCGCCCCATTGACCGTATTTCCTCTTAATCAGATTAAGTGTAAGCAATTCTATACAATATTCTCGATTTGGCAACAAGAATATAATAAGGCAGGAGGTATGTAGCAGGGGGGCAGGGAGCAGGGGGTGAGACAGCGCGGTCTTGGGGGTTTCCCCCATGAGCGACTGCGAACCCGAAGGGCAGGGGAGAAAAACTGTTGACTATTGACTATTAACTATTGACTAATATGCAAATTCCGCGCTTACACCCAGACACAATTGAAGAAATTAAACACCGTGCTGATATTGTGGATGTTGTATCAGAGTATGTGGTACTACGGAAGCGCGGTAAGGATTTTGTGGGTTTGTGTCCTTTCCACGATGAGAAAAGCCCCAGTTTTACCGTCAGTCCCAATAAGCAAATGTATTATTGCTTTGGCTGTCAAGCTGGGGGTAATGCGATTAAGTTTTTGATGGATTTGGGTAAGCACTCTTTTGCTGAGGTGGTGCTAGATTTAGCTAGGCGTTACCAAGTACCTGTCAAAACTCTTGAACCAGAACAACGCCAAGAATTACAGCGTCAACTGTCTTTGCGGGAACAGTTGTATGAGATTTTGGCTTCAACTGCACAGTTTTATCAACACGCTTTACGTCAGTCTCAAGGACAATCGGCACTAAAATATTTACGTAGCGATCGCCAGTTTAATGAAGCTACTACCCAGCAGTTTGGTTTGGGTTACGCGCCTCCTGGCTGGGAAACTCTCCACCGCTATTTGGTAGAAGATAAGCATTATCCTGTACAACTGGTAGAAAAGGCGGGTTTGATTAAGCCACGGAAGGAAGGTAGCGGGTATTATGATGTATTTCGCGATCGCTTGATGATTCCGATTCGGGATGTACAAGGGCGAGTGATTGCTTTTGGTGGTAGAACATTGACTGATGAACAGCCAAAGTATTTAAATTCCCCAGAAACAGAGTTATTTAATAAAGGTAAAACTTTATTCGCTTTAGATCAAGCCAAAGCCGGAATTTCCCAACTAGATCAAGCGGTAGTAGTGGAGGGATATTTTGATGCGATCGCCCTTCATGCTGCGGGGATTAATAATGCTGTCGCTTCTCTTGGTACAGCCTTGAGTTTGGAACAAATCAGATTGATGTTACGCTACACTGACTCCAAACAATTGGTACTTAATTTTGATGCTGATAAAGCGGGAACAAATGCAGCAGAACGCGCCATTGGGGAAATTGCTGATTTGGCGTATAAGGGTGAAGTGCAACTAAAAATTCTCAATATTCCCGATGGTAAAGATGCTGATGAATATTTGCGTTCCCATAGCAGAGAAGACTATGAACAACTATTAATCAATGCGCCGTTGTGGATAGATTGGCAGATTCAACAAATTATCAAAGACCGTAATTTAAAACAGGCTACAGATTTTCAACAAGTTACACAACAAATAGTTAAATTACTCAAAAATATAGTTAACGGTGATACACGCAACTATTATGTTTCTTACTGTGCAGAAATTCTCAGTTTAGGTGACACAAGAATCATCCCTCTAAGAGTTGAAAATTTATTAACTCAAATCTCTCCAACTACATCTATACAAAAAAAAATAACTAAATCTTCCCAATCCCAAATCCCCAGTCCCCAATCCCCAGCCGCCACAGAACGCAGTCTACTAGAACAAGCAGAAGCTTTATTACTGCGGATTTATTTACATTGTGCAGAACAACGGGAAGCGATTTTTGCAGCCTTAGAAGAAAGAGGATTAGAATTTAGCCTTTCTCACCATCGATTTTTGTGGCGAGAAATTTTTGAGTTATATGGTGAACAAATAGATTTAATTTCATCTTTACAAGATAGATATTTAGAATTAGCTGAAGATATTAGTTCAATTGCTCATTTGTTTTATTTGAATGAGAAAAGTAAGAAAGAAATTATGCGTACTCCGCAGGTTGTGCAGGCTGCGATCGCTTGTATGGAAAGAGTGTTGAGAGAAAAGCGATATCGGCACTTTTTAGAACTGTGGCAAGAAACAGATCCAGACACAGAACCAGACAAGTGGCAATCTTATTATCAAGCATTTTACAGCGAAAAATTGAAGCTGCAAGAATTGGATCGTGAGCGACAATTTTCTATTACAGAACTTTTGTGATAAATTATTTTTGTTGTTGTTGTTGATAACTTTGAGCTACTTTTCTAACTTGCTCAATATCTAAACTCAAAGCTTCAGCTATCTGTTCGATAGTTGCACCTAAACTTAGCATGAAGGCTATACCTTCTAGCCTACCTTCTAGCCTACCTTCTTCCTTACCTTCTTGATAAACTTTGGTTTGTTTTAAATCGCCTAACCCTAACATCTGCTGAATCTCCTCTCGGCTAGCTTTAGGAAACTTGTAGATAATTATCGTCTCTATTAATTGTAGAATATCCCGTTGGGTAATTGTATCTGTTATTTGTTGTTTAGCTATAGCTATTAACTCTTTGGCTTTCGTTACCGCAGTGGTTTCTGGTTCAATGACTAACTTAACTGTTTCTATCCCAAGAGATCGTTCACCTGTGGAATTTAATTCATCCAGATAAACGCGTTTTACTCTTTGGGGTGTCAGTAGTTCGATATATCTTGCTGTTTCTCCTATATCTAGGTTTTTACTGGGATAAACAATCACTCCTTGCCAATTATTCGATAATTCTGTTTTATCTAGATATAGGAAGATTTCTGTAAAGAAACGTGAATATAATTTTCTATCTGGTTGAAATTGAACTTCAACAAAATAAATAGGTTGTGATGTGTCGTTATGGAGAATAAATACGCCATCGATCCGAAACGCCAGTTGCTTGACTTCAACTGATGCAAATTAATAAGTGTTGGCTGTTGTTGCAGGTTGGTCAATTAGTTCAAAAAAATATTGGGGAAACTTTGAAATAGTTGGTAAAATATGCTGTCAGTTTTCACGAAAAAAGGAGAAAGATTTCTTGCGTAGGTATGACTTGCATATTTCCAGTTTTGATGGCGAAATGTCAAGTTTTTGATGCTAAATAAATTTTTATGAATTTTATTGATATTTCTCTCGAAATGATTAATTAAATAGCTTGCTTTCTCTGCACATAAAGGTAATCACAATACAATGCCCAAGTAGCACCAAATAAGCCACTAATAGAACCAGCGATCGCAGCTGTTACACCCCATCCTAAAGGGCCAATCCAATTAGTGATTTCTTTTAACATTGCAGTGGTTACTTTACTGACTAAATAAGCTGTGCCTGTAGCAGTAAGCGTTACTATTCCTAAGTCTGTCAATATCTGTATCAGTTCTTTATTTGATAAGTCTTGTGCAAAATAGATTTTCCAAATAGTGGTATACATTAAAATATCGGCAGATGTTAATATTACCTGTTTGGGAATTTCTCCGCCTGGTGTTGGTGCTACTGAAGCAGTCGCACTACCAATAGCATAGCTAGCAATTGCTAAGACTGTTTCTACTCTTTTTCTACCTAAATTATTCATTTTTTGCCTCCAATATAATTGGGTGATCATTATTTAATGAATATAGGCAATATATCTATTATCAAACTGATTCCTTATTAGATTTATCGCATACTACCCACATCTATTAACCGTATCTAAAGCAACATATTAGGCAATAATTAATAATTACCGTAATTCATCAAATAACTCATGAAAACCTCCAGTATTTTCCCCGATTTAATCCTTAAATTCAAGTCTATAATTTAGAAGAAAATACATAATATTTGGATATAAATAAAGTCCGCTTGCGCGGACTAAGGAAATTGGATAAGGTTAGGTTATTACCAAGATGGCCTATTATCTTGCTATAGGCTAACTTAATTTTTTATCAATATTTTGATTTTGGCAAGTAATACACATCGATTTATTAGACTTAAAATCAACAAATATGTCTGTAATGCTTATGAACAATTTACACCCATTATCTATATTTTTTTATGATTAACCAAATTTCTCTATAAAAGATATGAATAATTATATTTAAAAGTAATTTAAATCACTGGTGATTACAGACATAAATCAAGGCATTATGTCTATTTACTTATTTTCCTATTCGGGAGAATTGAATAAAAATAAAAATGTGGTTCACGAGGATAACCCTGGATATTATTCCAGGGTTTTATTTATTCAAAAAATATTAATTTTGTCCAGGATTCAAATATTTTTCTTCCCCTAAACCCCTACACCCTTACACCCCTATACCCTTTCACCCCTACATTTCTTGAAAGGACGGTATTTTCAATCTGAAGATAGATTTTTTAATGATGCTAGAGTTTCATCACACCAATCTATCCAAGCTTGCTCATGTTTAATCCCAGCCATTAAGACTAAATTCCTCAGTCTCTCTTCCTTAGTGGATAATTCTGATACTGAACATTTTTCTTTCTCAATTTCCCGATAAGTTAATAATTTTTCAACGTGAATTCTCCGATGGCGTTCCACATCTGCTATCAATACATTCACTGATACTAAGCCACCGGAAAAAATTTTTACTAACAAGTCTTCTCTAATCACATCTGGTTCAGTTGGCTTTTGCATCCACTCTACTAGCTGTTGTTTTCCTATTTCTGTAATTGAGTAAATTTTCTTATCTAAACGACCTTCGCGGGGAACAACTTCAGAAACAACCAAACCTGCTGACTCCAGTTTTCCCAGTTCTCTGTAAATTTGCTGCTGGGAAGCTTGCCAAAAATAACCCACAGACTCACTAAAGACCTTAGATAGATCATAACCACTGTGGGGTGCATCAATTAAACAGGTCAGAATTGCTTGTGATAAACCCATAAGGAACTACTTGACAGATATTTTCTTCAGTGTACACTGGAATTTGTATACAACAAGTTGAATAAATATAGTTTTACAAAGAAGTTGTATATAGTAAATTTAGCTGCCAAATTAGGCGGTGACTTCATGCAAAATCTTAATGCAGGCGGAATTAAGAATTTTAAGTATCCCAACAGACTGTTAATTGTGGGTGCTGTGACTTTAGCTGTGGCTAGTGGTGCAAGTTCGTTATATTTTGTATTGAATGGGCGAAATACCGGAGAAAAAAGCACTCCTGTAGTGATAGATAACCGTCCTGTCATAAAAGCTGTGACAGCGTTAGGACGTATAGAACCTGAAGGCGAAGTCATACAAATATCCGTTTCTCAGACTGCGGGTAGTAACCGTGTAGCGGAACTGTTGGTGAAACAGGGCGATCGCATTCAAAAAGGACAGATTATTGCTATTCTGGATAATCGGGAGACTCGGCTAGCAGCACTAAAAGTCGCCCAACAACGGGTAAAAGTCGCACAATCACAACTAGCACAGGTAAAAGCCGGGGCAAAACAGGGAGAAATTGCTGCCCAACAAGCCTTAATATCAGAACTAGAAGCGGAACTGCGTCAAGAAGTAGCGGCGAGAGTAGCCACAGTTAAACGCCTAGAAGCCGAAGTGAGAAATGCTCAACTAGAATATCAGCGTTATCAATATCTGCAAGAAACTGGTGCTGTTTCTGCGTCGATGCGGGATAGTAAAAAATTAACCTTAGAAACAGCACAAGAGAGTTTACGAGAAGCCGTAGCTAACCGCACTCAAACATCAGAAACCCTCAACGAAAGACTCAGACAAGCCAAAGCCACCCTAGAAAAGATTGCAGAGATACGTCCTACCGATGTACAAGCAGCACAAGCAGAAGTAGAAAATGCTCAAGCCGCCGTACAAGAAGCTAAAGCTAACTTAGATTTAGCCTATGTCAGAGCTACCAAAGACGGTCAAGTTTTAAAAATTCACACTTGGGATGGCGAAGTAGTCAGCGATAAAGGAATTGTCGAAATTGGACAAACCAATCAAATGTACGTTGTTGCAGAAGTCTATGAAACCGACATTAATCAAGTCAAAATCGGACAACGTGCAACCATCACCCAAGTCAACCTCCCTGGAAAACTAGAGGGAACAGTCAATGAAATCGGTTTACTGATAGCCAAAAAAGACGTACTCAACACCGATCCCGCCGCAGACATCGACGCAAGAGTAGTAGAAGTCAAAATCCGCCTCACCCCAGAATCAAGTCAACGAGTAGCGAGTTTAACTAATTCTAAAGTCAGAGTCATGATTAGTAGGTGAGTGCTGAGTAATGACTAATGACTAATGACTATTGACTATTGACTAATTATCTATGTTCAAACGCAAAATTCCTTTAGCATGGTTGCAATTGTCGCGGGAAAAGGCACGGATGTTAGTGGCGATCGCTGGTATTGCGTTTGCAGATGTGCTAATGTTCCTACAACTGGGTATTCGTGAAGCTTTATTTGATGGTGCAGTACAATTCCACAACAGTCTGGAAGGTGAAATTGTATTAGTTAGTTCTCGTTATAAAGCCTTAATTTCCCTTGATCAATTCTCACAAAGAAGACTATATCAAGCACTGGGTTTTACAGGGGTGCAATCAGTTAGTCCGATTTATTTAGATTCTGTTCCCTGGAAAAATCCTGATAATCAACAGACTTGGCAAATTTTCGCGATTGGGTTTAATCCAGAAGAAAAAGTTACTAATCTACCAGGTGTACAAGAAAATTTAAACGCCTTGAGAGAACCCGATACAATTTTATTTGACCGTGGTTCGCGTCAAGAATTTGGACAAATTGTCACTAAGTTTGAAGGTAATCATCAAGTTAGCACAGAGTTAAATAACCGCAAAATAAATGTTGTTGGTTTATTTAGGTTAGGAACGTCTTTTGGCATCAATGGCAATATCATTACTAGTGATGTGAATTTCTTGCGGCTGTTTGGTAATCAAAGAAGACAACAAGGTTTAATAGATTTTGGATTAATTAAATTAGAACCAGAAGCAGATGTCAATTGGGTAATTGCTAATTTAAAAGCTAATTTACCTAACGATGTACAAGTTCTTTCCAAACAGGAATTTGTAGCTAGAGAAAAAAGTTTTTGGAATACTAGCACACCTGTAGGATTTACCTTTACTTTAGGTGCAATTATTGGTTTTATTGTTGGGGCGGTAATTGTTTATCAAATACTTTATAGTGATGTTTCTGACCATTTACCAGAATATGCCACACTCAAAGCCATAGGGTTTAAAAATCGCTATTTACTAGTAATGGTATTTCAAGAGGCGTTAATTTTAGCAGCTATTGGTTTTATTCCTGGATTTGCCATATCTCAAGGTTTATACTTAATCACTCGCCAAGCGACATTGTTACCAATCATGATGACGATTGAAAGAGCAGTTTTGATATTCATCCTTACCACCTTGATGTGTACAATTTCTGCCTCTATTGCCATACAAAAATTACAAGCTGCCGACCCTGCCGATATTTTTTAAAAGTCATTCCCAGTCACCATTTCCCAATCACTAGCCCCTAACTATGTCATCTGCGATCGCGATTTCCCATCTCAACCATTATTATGGTGTAGGTTCACTCAAAAAACAAATACTTTTTGATATCAACTTAGAAATTCAAGCAGGCGAAATTGTCATTATGACAGGGCCTTCTGGTTCAGGTAAAACTACTTTACTAACACTAATTGGCAGTTTACGTTCTGTACAATCAGGTAGCCTGAAAATATTAGGTAAAGAACTATGTGGCGCAACTAAAAATGAAATGGTCGAAGTCCGCCGCCATATTGGCTATATATTTCAAGCCCATAACCTATTAGGTTTTCTCACAGCCCAACAAAATGTGCAGATGCCATTTGAAATGAATAATGCTGTTCCCTTTCGAGAAGCACAAGCTAAAGCAGCCGCAATGTTAACTACAGTGGGCTTAGGAGAAAGACTAAATTACTATCCCGATGGACTATCAGGCGGACAAAAACAAAGAGTTGCTATTGCTAGGGCTTTAGTCCATCACCCTCAATTAGTATTAGCTGATGAACCAACAGCCGCTTTAGATAGTAAATCAGGTAGAGATGTAGTCAATTTAATGCAGCAATTAGCCAAAGAACAAGGTTGCACAATTCTCTTAGTAACCCATGATAACCGCATTTTAGATATTGCTGATCGCATTATTCGGATGGAAGACGGCTATTTAGTTAAATCTGAGGCATAGCAATAAAAAAGTTTGTAGTAAGGACTTTAGTCCTTAATCCCAAAACTCTTTTTTCAAAAATCTCCAGATTCTATTTTTAACAAAAATATTCTGTTGTCAAAAGGCAATTTATGAACAGTTGGCAAAAACGTATATACACTCGCTATGGAACTTGGGCGGTAGTAACTGGTGCATCCTCCGGGATAGGCCGTGAGATGGCATTTCATTTAGCAGAAGCAGGGTTTAACCTTATTTTGTGCGCCCGTAGTCAAGAGACTCTCAAGCAAATAGCCACTACTCTCACGACTAAATATAGTATTGAAGTTCAGGTTGTCAAACTAGATTTTTCTGAAGAGAAAGCAGCCGCAACCCTAGAAGTTGTAACCCGAAATTTAGATGTCGGTTTACTCATTGCATCTGCTGGTTTTGGTACTTCAGGATCATTTCTGAATTCGCAATTAGAACCAGAAATAGAAATGCTCAATGTTAACTGCCGCGCACTTTTAGAATTAAGCTGGTATTTTGGGCGACGGTTTGTCAAACGTGGTCGTGGTGGGATAGTGTTGATGAGTTCCATTGTGGGATTTCAAGGTATGCCATTTGCTGCCCACTATGCAGCTACTAAAGCCTATGTCCAGACTCTAGCCGAAGCACTATATGTTGAACTTGCACCTTTAGGCGTTGATGTTCTCTCTTCTGCGCCAGCCCCCACAAATAGTGGTTTCGCCAGTCGCGCTGGTATGCGAATGGGTATGACGATGAACCCCTTAGCTGTAGTGCAACCAACATTAAAAGCCTTGGGTCGTCAGCCTACAATATTGCCAGGAATACTATCAAAATTTTTAACATACTCCCTCAGCCCGTTGCCACGATGGGCAAGAGTTCGCATTATGGGTGGAGTCATGGAAGGCATGACCAAACATCAGGTAAAAACCAATAATATTGGCTGAAAATAGATAAGTAGAACAGGGAAATAATTAAAGGTTGGTAATGAGAACTTTAGTTCTCTCTAAGTATGTGTAGGGTGTGTTAGGCGTAAGCCGTAACGCACCAAAAGCCTTGGTAGTAGGTGCGTTACGCTGTCGCTAACACACCCTACTATCTAGGTATCTGTTCAAAAATCAAATATAAGTCCTATATGACTAAGAATAATTGAAGATAAATATGATTTTTTATTCAAAAATAATCATATCCTCTAGTTCTGACATCATCTGGTCTAGTAAATCTTCCATCATTTCCTCATTCATAGAATTGAGAGTGGCTGGCCCCTTGAGAAATTCTTTAATGGTCATTTTCTGGTCACGGAAACTCTGCACAAAATCACGAATTTGGGCGACAATATTAATTTGTTGTTCCATTGTCTGCACCATAAAGTCTACATAATCTACACCTTGTTTAGCAGCCTTGCGCGCATCTGCCAACATTGCCCCTTCAGGAGTATTTTTAGCTAACCTTAATTCCCGCTTGAGGTTTTCATATTGATTAGATAGAATTTCGTTTTGTTGTTCTAGACTTTTACATTTACGGGTCAAGTCATCTTCACTATTATTATCAATAGTTTCACCTAATTGATGTTGTCTTTCAATTTCTAGAAGTCTAGCTAAATCACCTTCTTGATAAGCCTTATTGATTTCCTTCATAATCTCTGTATGATTCTGTAGGGTTTCTTGATCTTGGACTTTATCAGGGTGAAAAATTTCTGCTAATTTCAAAAAGGTTTGACGAATCTTTCTTGATTCATCTGTTCTAGCTGTGGAGGGAGTGTCTAAGGGTTGTTGAGTTTGCCAATTGGGACGACGATGTGTATTGCTATCTTGCTCACTA
Source organism: Aliinostoc sp. HNIBRCY26 (assembly GCF_050235535.1). Taxonomy (GTDB): domain Bacteria; phylum Cyanobacteriota; class Cyanobacteriia; order Cyanobacteriales; family Nostocaceae; genus Trichormus. Next base: position 1,721,142 of record NZ_CP189852.1, on the reverse strand, counting down.
TCTTCTTGAGAGCGAAAATTTTCAAATAATTCATCTAGTTCTGAATCGTCTGTATCTTCATCAGTATGTTTTTCTTTAAAACTGATAACTCCAGAAAATTGTAAATTACGGTAAACTTTTTCTACATTATTTTTAGTTTGCTTACCAAATTTTCTTTTAGTCAAAATTTCATCAAACAGAGCATGAATTTCTTGGTCAAGTTCTGCCATTTTTTGGAAATTAGGCGTAGCTTTATGAAATATATCTGTGGCTAAAGAACGCATCTTTTCCACAAAATTATTGAGTTCTGTACGTTTTCTTTTGATCTGTTTGAGTATGGATTGATGTTCTTTTTCTAGTACATCTAAACGAATATGTAAATCGGAAAGGGCTAAAGATGTTGTTTGATTGTTGCGGGGTGTGCGGGGCGGAGATGCTGCTTTGCGGGGCATGGAAGGTGTAAGGTAATTTTAGGGTTGAAAGCAGAATACCTGCAAGTTCAGTGGAAATCAACAGACATAAGATACATTTATTAGTCAATAGTCAATAGTCAATAGTCAATAGTCATTAGTCATTAGTCATTGGTCATTGGTCATTGGTTATTGGTCATTAATCGTTAGTATTTCTTTCCCTGTCTCCCTTGTATCCCGTAAACCCTTACACCCTTACACCCCTAAATCTTAGACTAACAGTCTGATAAAATACCATAGAGCATTAACCAACAGGTGTTATGGCGAAACGTCTTTTAGTCGTTGAATCTCCTGGTAAAGTTAAGAAACTCAGCCAAATTCTGGGTGCAGAGTGGATAGTCCGGGCTAGTTGTGGACATATTCGCGAACTGAGCAATCAGGGTGAGGATTCGCTGGGGTTTAGTATGGAGGGCGGTAGTGTCCGATGCAACTATGTACCGCGTGACCAACGTGCCAAGGAGACTATTCAACAACTTAAGGCGTTTAGTAAGCAAGTAGATGAGGTTGTTTTAGCAACTGACCCAGACCGGGAGGGAGAAACGATCGCCTGGCATCTCAAAGAAGTGTTAGGATTACGTGATGCTAAACGGGTGATTTATACCGAAATTACTGCATCGGCGGTGAGAAATGCGATCGCTCACCCCAGAAAGTTAGACTTAAATTTGGTAGGTGCGGGATTATGCCGCGATTGTCTCGATAAATTGGTAGGTTATAAAGGTAGTCCCTTAGTTTGGGCTTTGAATAACGGTGCTAAAAGTGTCGGTAGAGTCCAAAGTGCGACACTCCACCTGATTTGTCAGCGTGAAAGAGAAATTCAAACCTTCGTTCCCCAAGATTATTGGAATGTTTGGGTTGATTATCAAGAGGGTTTTCGGGCTTTTTACAAAGGGACGACGGACACAGCAAAGGAAACCGAACAGCAAGAAGCAGAAACCCATGATGATGCTGCTGATAACACCACAAAAGCACCAGAATCTAAGCGGGTGCTGTCAGAAGCAGAAGCTATTAGGTTAACTGAAACAGCAAAACAGCATCCCCATCAAGTAATTCTCGTAGAAGGTAAGACAGTCCAACGCCAACCGCCACCACCTTTTACCACCTCCACATTACAACAAGCCGCCGGTTCTAAGCTGAAATTTGCCCCAGATAAAACTATGCAGGTGGCGCAAAAGTTATACGAGGCGGGGTTAATTACCTATATGCGAACCGACTCAGTGATGTTGAGTCCTGAATTTTGCGAGAGTGCGCGCCAGTGGTTAGAACAAAACGACCCGCAAAATGTCCCGCCTAAAGTCGCCAAGCACCGCAGCAGCAAAACAGCCCAGGAAGCCCACGAAGCCATTCGCCCCACAGATGTATTTCGTCCTTCAGTACAATTACGAGAAGAACTACCAGCAGATGAATTTAATTTATACGTGATGATTTGGAAACGGGCAATGGCTTCTCAATGTCGTTCCGCCCAACTCCGCAAAACTTTAGTCGTCACGCAGTCGGGGAATCTGTTGTGGCAAGCCAGGGGGCAAATTATCGAATTTTACGGTTATGCCAAGTATTGGAATAATCTCAGTAAAGATTCGGTGTTACCTGAGTTACAACAAAAACAGGCTTTAACCCTAGACAATGCCAATTTTGAGAAAAAACAAACACAACCACCGCCACGCTACAGCGAACCCAAATTAGTGCAACTCATGGAACGCAAAGGCATCGGTCGCCCTAGTACCTATGCTCCCACAGTTGCCACCCTCAAGCATCGGGGTTATGTAGAGTTAGCCAAGGGCAATTTACAACCCACCCCATTAGGGCTAGAAGTTGACGCTTTTTTACAGAAAGCACTGCCAGATTTACTAGAAGCAGAATTCACAGCTAAGATGGAAGACGCTTTAGATGCGATCGCTCAAGGTAAACAAGGCTGGCAACAATATCTCACCAATTGGAATCAAGATTACTTTGTCCCCGCCCTTTCCAAAGCTAAAAATGTAGTGGTGGGTGTATCAACTAGTACGACATCTACACCACGCCAATACGAAACCTCTAGAACACGTTGCCCAGAGTGTAACAATTGTCTTTCTAAAATTAAAAGCAGTAAACTCCAGAAAAAATATTTTCTCAAATGTACTAGCGGCTGTGAAAACATTGTACTGTTTTGGAGCGATCGCACGAAAAGTTGGGAAGCACCCAAAAACCAAGCAAGCGGCACAGAAAATAAAGCCAAGCCGCCTGCTAAGGTAACTTCTTATTCTTGTCCAGTGTGCAAGCAGCCTTTAGAGGAGTACAGTTACACCAAAGATGGACAGTCGAAAACCATGTTAAGGTGTTCCAATCCTAAGTCACGCCAGGATAAGAAACATCAAGATGTAGCCTATTTCAGTACCCAGAAAGGTTGGTGGAGTCCGAAGTTTGGCGAACTGGGAGAGGCAAAGGGCGCAAGCAAGGCAAGATAGACACAAGGTTTCTTGTATCAATGCTTTGGCTTTGCGGTAAGTATTTTTGAAAAGCTCACGCAAAGGCAAGGCAGCGCGTTGGGCGGGTTTCCCGACTTAAAGCGACTGCCGCGCAAAGACGCAAAGTGGCTTCTCGCAGAGTAGGCGCAAAGAAGGGCGCAGAAGATGACAAGGTAGGATTTCACTATGCCCAATGCCCCATTCCCTATTCGTGAAATTCCGGCAAATCATTAGGCGCGCCACAGGCGGAAATGTTACCTGTGAAGTTTACGTCTGCCACGAGTTCTGGGTGCGCTTGTTTGCGTTGGGCGATTTGTTCGCGGGTGAGAATTTTGGATTCGTCGAAACCTAGTTCGATTTCTGTTTGTAATCCTTTATACTTGACTCGTTTTAAGTTGTAGAAGCGTTTGTTGAGGGTGGTTTGGACGAATGCTTTTAGACAACCTAAAAGATATCTGCGCTTAAAGGGATCTTTGACGAACCAATATTCTAAGGTTTTGCGGAGGTAGAAACGGGCGTAGTTTCGCAACACTCCTTTGAGAACGTCTTCCCTTTCCATCGCATCGGGTTTCATGATGGGGGTGACAAAGTTATATTGCGAATAGTCCCGAACTTCGACGCGATCGCCTAAATCTTGGAATAATTCAGAAAATGGCCAAGGGGTAAACATATTCCAGTTCACCATGTCGGTTTGCCAATCCAAAGCCATTTTATAGGTTTCTTCAATGGTTTCCGGGGTTTCGTTTTCCAAACCCATAATAAATTGAGCTTCAGCAACCATGCCATTTTTTCTTAATAGTTGAACCGCTTTTTTGTTCTGCTCAATTGTGGTTTCTTTGCGGAACAAATTCAACTTTAATTGGGCGGCTGCTTCTGTTCCCAAGGAAACGTGAACCAGTCCAGCTTTACGATACAGAGGTAATTCCTCTTCGTCCCGCAAGATATCTGTCACCCTGGTATTAATTCCCCAATAAACGCCTAAATTGCGTTCGATTAATTCGTTACATAGGGCAATAAATTTGGGTTTGTTAATAGTTGGTTCTTCATCAGCCAGAATAAAAAATCCAACTTTGTGTTTTTTCACCAGAATTTCAATCTGATCAACAAATTTTTTGGGAGTGCTGGAACGGTATTTGCGCCAGAATGCCCACTGAGAACAGAAACGACAGGAAAAAGGACATCCTCTAGCATAGTTGGGAACAGCCACCCGCACATTTAAAGGAGTGTAAATATATTTACTCCAGTCTAAAAGACTCCAATCTGGGGTGAGAGTATCTAAATCAGCAATGGGGGGATGGGCGGGTGTAGCGATAACTTGCCCATCTTCAATGAAGGCGATACCTAAAATATTACGGCGATCGCGCTCATCTGTACCATTTGCGATCGCGGTAATTAAATTCACCGTAATTTCTTCGCCCTCACCCCGGATAATATAATCTACCCAAGGAGCTTCCTGAAACACCTCATTATACATATAGGTAGGATGCACCCCACCCATGATGGTTTTCGCTTGGGGACAAACCTCTTTAACAATCCTTAAGGTGGTTTGCGACTGGTAAATCATTGGGGTGATAGCTGTCGCCAGCACCACATCCGGCTGATGTTCAGCAATAATTTTGGCTAAAGCATCATCAGCAATATAATCCGTCATCGCATCAACGAAGCGAATATCATTAAAGCCTGCTGTCTTTAACGCTCCACCCACATAAGGAACCCAACTTGGTGGCCAATTCCCGGCAATTTCCGCACCACCAGAATGATAGTTGGGTTGAATCATCATGATCCGCATAATCTACCTCCTAATTAGGAACTGGGGACTGGTGATTAGGGACTGGGATTTTTACACTGCTCAATGCCCAGCGAATACCAATTCGCAATTCGCAATTCGCAATTAAAAACTTAGATGCAGCAAACCTTTCACGGTTTACATCTGTATCAAGGTTTTCATGAATTGGTATAACAGCACCGTCAAGCTAGTGCTATCCTATAGGTTGCTTCCCCGACTTCCTGAAAAAAGTCGCGGATCTTAATCAACGCTAACCACTCCGTATATTGATGAAAAGTTATGATGAGGATGCTAATCGAACGATAAATTACCATTTATCCACACATCCTTATATAACTTTATAGTTATTAATCCTTAAAATAAAGTTCCTGTTTGAAAAATTAATAGTTAGTCAATAGTTATTGGGGACTGGGGACTGGGGAATCGGGAATCGGGAATCGGGAATAGTGAGAAATAGACTTGATTATCAATGCCCCATGCCCCATGCCCCATGCCCTAACTCTTCGCCAAAGGCAATCTCACCGTAAAAGTCGCCCCTTGTCCTAAGCCGGGACTCTCGGCTTTGACTGTCCCGCCGTGTATTTCGACGAAATGACGAACAATTGCTAGCCCTAGTCCAATACCACCTTCTACTCTGGTGGTTTTCGAGTCTGCTTGACGGAAGTATTCAAAGACATGGGGTAAAAATTCGGGTGTAATGCCTTTACCAGTGTCAATTACCTGGATTTGGGCTTCTTCTTCTATCTTTTCTAACCTGACTTCCACCTCTCCCCCAGGGGGTGTGAATTTGACAGCATTAGAGAGTAAATTCCAGACTACCTGCTGTAAGCGATCGCTATCTCCCATGACTGGGCTAATATTGTCATCGAGTAAGGTGTGAATAGGGATTGATTTAGCGTCTGCGGCCAGGCGCACTGTCTCTAGTGCAGCTAAAATTGCGGTGCGTAAATCTACTCGCCGTATATTCAAGTTGAGCTTACCCTGTAAGATGCGGGATACATCGAGTAAGTCATCAATTAATTGTGTTTGTAATTTGGCGTTGCGTTCAATGGTTTCTAATGCTTGGGTAATGGTGGCTTCATTATACTTGCGGGTGCGGAGTAACTTTGCCCATCCCAAAATCGGATTGAGGGGGGTTCTGAGTTCATGGGAAAGGACGGTGAGAAATTCATCTTTGACGCGGTTGGCTGACTCGGCGGCTGCACGGGCGTTTTTTTCGGCTTCGTAAAGTTGAGCGCGTGCGATCGCTTGGGCAGCTTGTTGTGCTAACGTCAACATAAATCTTTGGTTGTCGTCCGTAAACTCTTGTTCTTTGGCAAAACTTAATCCTAAAACGCCAATTGTCTGCTGTTCGACAATCAGAGGAATACAAGCAAAGGCACAATTACCTGTAAGATAGGGGACATTGGCAATAACTGGGTATTGACTGGCTAAGGCGGCGATATTTTCTAAAAAAATGGGTTTTCCTGTTCTCGCTGCTACTGCGATGGGAACATTCGCCGTGATGGGAAAACTAGCCCAACTTTCCCTAATCGAGTCAGGATAACCGATGGCTTCTATAATCTTGAGTGACTTACCACCTGCTTCGATTAACACGACGGAACCAGCCACAGCACCCAAAGCCCCAATTCCCTGATTAACCACCACATCAGCCACCTGTTGAGGAGTGAGGGCTTCTGAGAAAGCAGCAGTAATGCTTTGTAACCTAGCTGTGCGACTTGCAGCCATTTCTGCGGCTTGTTTTGCCCGTTGAGTTTCTTGGAGTGCCAGTTGGCGATCGCTAATATCTTCTACAATGCCAAAAGCATATTGTGCCTCTCCCTCATCATTACACACTGCCGAAGAGGTCAAATTCACCCAGATCATCGAACCATCTTTGCGAATGTATCGTTTTTCTAGAGAATAACTGCTAATCTCCTGCGTCAAGACTCGTTGGGCATGATTCCAGTCATTTGCTAAATCATCAGGATGAGTAATATCCTGAAATCTCATTTGAATTAACTCTTCATCACTATAACCAGTGAGTCTACAAAGAGCTGGATTGACTTGCAGAAATTGCCCATCTAAAGAAATGAGGGCTATACCTAAAGCCGCCTGATCAAACATTGCCCTAAATAAAGCTTCACTCTTGCTGAGTGCTTGTTCTGTTAGCTTTTTTTGCGTAATATCCAGACCAGTCACACCCACACCGAGTAATTGCCCATCCGGTAAACAAACAGGATAGTAACTCACCAACCCCCAGCGATAAACCCCTGATGGATATGTTTCTCCCTTAACTTCTTGATTCAGCAAGGGTGCTTTCGTGGACATAACTCCAGATAAAATTGGCTCAATTTGATCAACCCAACTTGGTAAAACTTCTCGGAAAGTACGTCCAATATGTTGACTTTGTGGTACACCATTAATCGCAGCTAGTGCTTCATTCACATAAACATAGCGGAGTTCTGTATCTAAAAAAGCCAGGGCTACGGGAGAACTGGCTAACCAAGCATTCATTAAGGCTAAAGATTCTTCTTTTTGTTGAATAGCTGCTTGCAAACTCTGTCGCAATTTTGCTTTTTCTTGTTCTACCTGTTGACGCTGAGTAGTATTGATGGCTACACAGGTAATACCCTGAATTTTCTCATTGATTTTCAGAGTTTCTACCAATAGATCATAATAAAGAACTTGTCCCCGCAAAATTACACGCACTTCTTCACGAGCGGCAACATCATTCTCTAAAACTCTGCGCTTAATACTTGTTAACTGCTCTGCTATTTCAGGGGGAAATAATTCATCATCAGACTTGCCCAAAATTTCTGCCGCACTAGTGCCTTGGAGATTATGAATCCACTGATAGCGCAAATTCTGATCTTGCTGAAATACTATAATATCTGAGTTACTTAATGCTAATCTAAACCTAGCATCACTAGCTTTGAGTTTCTGTAAATTGACCTCATCTCGATGTTTGGCATTTCTTAAAACCACAAACAAAACAGTCAAAAGTAACCCTTGTACAATGAACAAAGTCAGTTTGACAAGATTGGCAATATCAAAAGATAGCTCAAATTTCGGCAGCAGAAAAAAGTAGTCGCCGAGGACAACAGATAAGCCAGTTGCTAATAGCCCTGAATTCCAGCCACCACTCCAAGCACTTAGGATTACAGCACTAAAAAATAGTAGAAACGGAGTGCTACTCATTTCTACCCAAGGTTCTAGCATTAGCATGAATATGAGTGCCAACATTACTGTTACCACGACAATGCCAACGCGTAACAAAGAAGAAAGAGCAGTGTAGGGCATGGAAATTTAGAACAACCAATACTGATTGCAGATGATTTATTTAACCTAAGCTAGTTTGCATAGTTTTGTAACTTATCCCTAGATAGATTGTCTCATTATCAAAAAAGACTTCTTTAGTTAGATGCTAAATTTTAATTGAGTTGATTATTCAGGCAAAAATGATATTTATAAAGCAAAATTTATCTAATATTTTTTTAAATTATCCAGATGTATGACAGGTTAATAACTTGATTTTTAAAACTTCATGATTATTTGAAAAAATAGTTAATTCGATTTTGGGAAAAGAGTGACACAAAAGTTAACTCATTCAGAAGTTTGCACGAAAATTCTTGCTTTCTAGCATTCCCAGATTGACAAACTTTGTAGAACCGCCACCAATTTTTCAATGTGCGTTGCTTGGTGAGTTGCCATCAGAGAGATTCTAATGCGACTGGTGGGAACAGTGGGGGGACGAATAGCAGGGGCAAAAATTCCAGAGGCTTTGAGTTGTTCACCTGCTTGCAATGCGGCTGTGGCACTGACTAGCTGCAAACATAAGATGGGTGACTCTGATGGTAATAAATTCAGCTTGAGTGATTGCTGTTGTAGCAGTTGTTTTAAATAATTAATCTGATTCCACAACTGAGTGCGGCGTTGTGGTTCTTGTTGGACTATATTCACTGCGGCTAAAGCGGCTGCTGTGTCTGCGGGTGAAAGTCCAGTGGTGTAAATCCAACTGGGGGCGCGATTTCGCAAAAAATCAATCAATTTGGCACTTCCAGCCACATAACCGCCTAAACTACCCAAGGCTTTACTCAATGTCCCAATTTGAATTAATTCCCTCCCACTACAACCAAAATATTCCACACAACCCGCACCAGTTTCACCCATTACCCCAGTCGCATGAGCTTCATCAACTAGCAGCATACAACTAAATTCATCTGCTAAATCTAAAAGTTGCGGTAACGGGCATAAATCGCCATCCATACTAAAAACAGTATCAGTCAGGATGAGACAGCGACGGTAGTTTTTTCTGTGTTCACCTAAGAAGGTATGCAGTTGTGTTACATCACAGTGGGGATATTCTATAACTGTGGCTCCACTGAGAATCGCACCATTTTTCAGGCTGGAATGATTATACAGGTCAGATAAGATTAAATCTCGCTTGCCCACCAAAGCCGCGATCGCACCCAGATTAGCCAAATACCCAGAACTAAATACTAAAGCATCTTCGGCTTGTTTTAAATTAGCGATCGCCTGTTCTAATTCTCTGTGTAATTCTCTATGCCCACTGAGTAATCTAGAACCAGTGCTACCTGTACCAAACTCTTTGGTAGCAGCCACCGCCGCCTCAATCAAACGTTCATCCCCAGCCAATCCCAAATAATCATTACTAGCAAAATTAATAACTTCCTGCCCATCTAATATGACAGTCGCACCTGACAGACCATGTATAGTTTTTACCGCCCGATACCAATCAGCGCGATGAATCGTTTCAAGAGATTGTTGTAACCAATCATAAGGTTTGGGCATATTAATAAATCGTATTTTTGGGGCTTTTTTCTACTGCTAAAATGACTTAACATTTTGCACTTGGTTTGCCGCAATATCAGCTTCAGCTTTCGCAATTAGTCGATCTAATTTTCCTGATTTCAAATCATTTTCTATTTGCCGATCCCACATTTGTGCCAAATATCCTTCTAGCCAAGCAGCTATAGGAATCCGCTTTGATTCCTGAAATCATTTGTGTAGGAAGGGAACAGGGAACAGGCTTCTGCCGTGAGCGTCAGCCGAACGGGAACAGGTAAGAAGGAACAGGTAAGAAGGAACAAAAGTGTACCTAGCTTCGCAGAAATCAAATATGAGTCCTATAGTTGACGAATATCATTTCTGGCAGTTGTTGGATAGCGGCTTTAATCTCTGGCAAATTACCCATATCTGAGTTGATACTTCAATACATTTTCTGATTTTATCCTGTGGTGCAACAGCTTTCTTAACCTATACTGAGAAACTGGTAAGACACTATTGATGAATTCCGCTTGTTGTACTAATAACAAAAATTGGTCGTAACTAATTCCTAATATTTGCTTGGTGCGGAGTGGATACTTATGTATATAATGTAGTGGATTTTTCATTATGGTAGACCAACGGTAAACTGTTAAATTTCCGTTCTACCATTTTTTTGTACCTAATTTTTATTTAGGACTGGTCTAATGACTAATGAGTGATGACTAATGACCATTGACTAACAACCATGATTACAGGCAAAACTAAGTTACTAGGAGTAATTGGGTATCCGGTGGGACATTCTCTTTCACCTGTGATGCACAATGCCGCGATCGCTCATTTGGGTTTAGACTATGCGTATCTACCGCTACCTATCGACCCGCAAGATTTAGAGGTGGCGATTGCAGGTTTAGCGGCGGTAGGAACTGTGGGTTTTAGTGTGACTATTCCCCATAAGCAGGCAATTATGCCGTTAATGGCGGAAATTACACCCCTGGCTCAAGCTATAGGTGCAGTTAATACCGTTAGCCGCAAAGATAACAAATGGGTGGGGACAAATACTGATATTATTGGATTTATTGACCCTCTGCAAACCACCTATCAACAGGATTGGAGTCAGAAAGTTGCAGTGATTTTAGGGAATGGTGGTGCAGCTAGGGCGGTGGTTGCAGGTTGTCATCAGCTAGGTTTTGCTAAAATTCATGTGGTGGGGCGTAATTTCGATAAATTGCGCGAATTTCAACAAAGTTGGGCAAATTCACCCATCGCTGAGAATTTGCAAGTGCATAGTTGGGATAAGCTTACACAATTGATTTCTCAAGCTAGCTTATTAGTAAACACCACCCCGATGGGGATGTATCCCAAAGTTGATGATTCTCCTGTGAGTATAGACGAAATGGCGAATTTACCAACAGATGCGATCGCCTATGATTTGATTTATATTCCCCAGCCAACAAAATTTCTCCAATATGCACAACAACAAGGTGCAATTATCATTGATGGCTTAGAAATGCTAGTTCAACAAGGAGTGGCTGCATTAAAAATCTGGTTACAGCGAGACGATATACCCGTAGATATCATGCGTCAAGCTTTAAAAAAGCAATTAGGCTTGGGGTGAGATCAATTTTAGATTTTAGATTTTGGATTTTGGATTGAACCTGACAACAGATAACAAACAACAAATACTGAATTTCACGAAAATTTAGGTAAACAGTTAAGAAAATAGTTTGTAATAAGGACTGAAGTCCTTACTACGAACTTTTCCTTACTTCAAAAACCCCAGACTTTAGCCTTAAGTGAACCGTATTGGCTTATAAATGCTAGTTACTAGGAATAGCTCAACAAATCTAGTTTCGCTCTTTTAGTTAACCTTGATTTTCTTTTGCTTCATCAACGCAACAGTACCCACCAATAAAATTCCTCCTAACATAGCAGGTTCAGGAACTTTTGCATAGGTAACAGTACCAGAGATAAACTCAGTATTAGCAGGGTCTCTGGAGTAAATTGTAAAATCTTCACCAGCTATTTCATAAGCGATAGAACTTGCAGGATTATTTTGAACACCGAAAGCATAGTCTAGCGCAAAAGCATTTTTACCCGTAGAAAAATTGTTGAGAAAAACAATAGGATAGTCTGGGTAGTTGAAATCATCTTGCTCAGTGTAAATATTAGATTCATCATCAAACTTAAAAGTTAGAGACTGCACTTTTGCTATGCCATCAATAAAAGTCGCATCATCAAAGCTAAACAGTCCATTGCCTTTTTTTGTGGGACTATCAACTGTAAAAGAATAATTAACAATTGCCGCCGTAGTTGGTTTTACATCTAAACTGGCTAATCCTAAAGTTAAACTAGCGACAGTTAGCAATAACTTTGAACCCCATTTCATCTCAGTTTCCCTCACTACAAACGAGATAATCTTGAGGTTATGAGTTTAAGTCTAATTTAATTAGAGGTAAAAATAAAAAATAAATGTCTGTTCCCTATTTCTTATCTACGTAAGTAATTTCAATAATTAAGTCGGATTACTATATATAAAGCTATAGGAATCCGCTTTGATTCCTGAAATCATTTGCGTAGGAAGGGAACAGGGAACGGGGAAGAAGGAACAAAAGTGTACGGAGTTTTTTTCAGAAATCAAATATGAGTCCTATACATAGCAAATCATCTATGCAAGAAAGCTGTCAGCATTGTGGGCAAAAAATTGCGATTGTCGGGACTACAGGATCAGGAAAAACAACTTTAGCGCGAAAAGTCGCTCAACACTTGCAAATTCTTCACATTGAATTAGACGCACTGCATTGGGAACAGAATTGGACTCCGGCGGCGGATGAAGTGTTTCGAGAGCGAGTTACACAGGCTTTGAGTGGCGATCGCTGGGTTGTAGACGGTAACTATAGTCAAGTTCGTGATATCATTTGGAGTCAAGCCGACACGATTCTATTTCTCGACTACTCCTTTTGGGTAGTTATGGGGCGACTGCTGCGGCGGACATGGTGGCGTTCTTGGCAGCAAGAAGAACTTTGGAATGGTAATCGTGAAGATTTTAAACTATCGTTTTTCAGTCAAGATTCTATTATTTTGTGGATGTTAAGAACACATCACCAAAACCGAAAAAAATATCCTCTGCTATTTCAACAACCAAAATATTCCCATCTATCAGTCATACAATTCAAATCTCCCCAAATGACAGACGAATGGTTAAGAAACTGCAAATATTAAATTAAAAACTGCCCCGGACGGAAGCGATGCCAAGGGCAGTATATGAGGAGTAACAACCAAATTTCAAATTAAATAACTTAGACATCCTCTGGTTCAAGTTGCGCCACTGTAACTGCATTGACAGCAAAAGCAAAAACTAATGGCATAGGACATCTCAGAACGAAGGTGGAAATAACTGCTAAAACTGTACTCACCACTGCTGACATTGACCAAATCTTTTCTTCAAATGTCAGCCCTTTTTCAGATTTAATACTTCTGAGGACATGACTAGGAATTGGTTCAGGCATGACACAACCTGGAGGAAACGCCCAGTAATGATTCCGTCGCTCTACAAATAGTTCTGTCCAGCCATTTTCTTCGCACCAAGCTTCGATCCATTCAATAGAGTAGTGTGTCATAATTGCAGTTACTTATTAGGCTTGTTGAATTTGTCTAATGAGGAACAATAAATCCCAGTCAAGCAGACTGATTCAGAGTTTTAGCAGTCAATATGAATCTTGGTTAATACTCCCCATGCAGAAGCTAATTAAGCATCAGAAGATTATGCTCTATAAGCTTAATGCTCTTTATGATTAAAAGACTAACAGTCAATCTCGGCTATAAAACATAATTGACAATAAACTTTACTTGGAAATATCAACTTGAAGAATTGTAAATTACATCGCGATCGCCTAATCTCAATTAAAAATATTTATACCCTAAAAATCACAATTTAAAGTCAAGAATTGTAAACTATTGCTTGAGTAAACACTTAATTTATTTGACTGAATCTAAATATATCTGATCATTAAATAATTTTTCTACTGCCTAGAGTTGTATCTATCTCTCCAAAAGTCATACAAATCCTCAAGGTGTAGGCATTGCCAAGCATTTATAACAAAATGTTAAGCTGTTAATAATCCAAAACACTTGATAATCAGGAACGTGCAGAATGAAGCAGCAAATTAATTACCTAAAGATGTTTTGGCACAAAGCATTGATATTGATATTAGCCTTGGGGATCATTGTTTTTTGCTTGCCTTTTCCCGCTTGGGCAGTAGACTGGACACATCCCCTATCATTTAGCAACGCAGAATTATCCCGCCACGATTTTTCCGGTGAAAGTTTACAAGCGGCGGAATTTTCTAACGCTAACTTAGAAATGACAAATTTTACTGGTGCTGACTTAAGGGGAGCAGTATTGAGTGCATCTGTGATGACACAAGCCAACCTCCACAGAGCAGATTTAACGAATGCAATGGTAGATCAGGTAAACTTAACAGGGGCTAATTTAAGCGATGCCGTTTTTAAAGAAGCTCTTTTACTCCGTGCCATCTTTAATAATGTGAACATAGAAGGCGCAGACTTTACAGATGCAATTTTAGACAAGGCACAAATCAAAGAACTTTGTACAAAAGCTAGCGGAGTAAATTCGCAAACAGGTGTAGAAACTCGTGATTCTTTAGGATGTTCATGAAGCGTGTAGGTGTAATTGGTGGCGGACAACTAGCCTGGATGATGGGAAGTGCAGCACAAAAGCTAGGGGTAGAGTTGATAGTGCAGACACCTAGCAGCCAAGATCCAGCAGTGGCGATCGCTCACAATACCATATTGGCAGCAGTAGATGATGCTGAAGCCACAAAAAAGTTAGCAGCGAACAGCGATGTCATCACCTTTGAAAACGAATTTGTCGATTTAGAGGCATTATCACAGCTAGCAAATCAAGGTGTCTGCTTTCGTCCTAGATTAGAAGCCCTAGCACCATTATTAGATAAATATCATCAACGTTGTTATTTACGTGACTTAGGGCTACCCGTTCCCCAATTTTTTGCTATTGAACAACAAGAAGATATCGCAGCCAAAATTGCAGACTTCGGTTTTCCCCTGGTTTTAAAATCTCGCCGTCACGGCTACGACGGACAAGGAACCTTTATTATTCGTGATTTAGCCAGCTTACAAGAGAAATTAGAGTTCAGCAAAGACAACCCAACTCTATTTTTAGTAGAAGAATTTATCCCCTTTGAAAGGGAATTAGCTGTAATTGCAGCCCGCAGCGTAGACGGGGAAATTGTCATCTATCCTGTGGTAGAAACCCAGCAAGAACAACAAGTATGTCGGCGAGTCATCGCCCCGGCGAATATTACATCAGAGCAAGTTGCCACAGCAGAAGCGATCGCCCATAAACTATTAGACAGCCTGCAATTCGTCGGCGTATTTGCCATCGAATTATTTCTCACAACCGATGGTAAAGTCCTAGTTAACGAAATCGCCCCCCGCACCCATAATTCCGGGCATTTTTCCCTAGATGCGTGCGCCACATCCCAATTTGAGCAACAGCTTCGAGCCGTGTGTGGTATGCCTTTAGGCGATCCCAGCTTACAAGGTGCAACCGCCATCATGGTCAACTTATTAGGTTACGAAACCTCTCAAAGCGACTACCAAAGCCAACGCCAACAATTAGCAGCCATTCCCCAAGCCCACGTCCACTGGTACGGCAAAACCGAATCCCGCCCAGGCCGCAAACTAGGACACGTCACCGTCTTATTAGAAAATCATCACCCAACAATAGCCGCAGAAATTGCCCAGACTGTGGAATCTATCTGGTACTCAAGTTGAAGAACTGAAGGTGTAGGGAAGGGAGACAAGGTAGATTCTATTCCCCGTGACCAATGCCCAATTCCCAATTCCCAATTCCCAACTTGCACACAATCCACTTTGAGAAGCTATAATGAGTGAGTTGCACTGCGACGTTGGTGACTGCCATCAAGTTTTTTGATCTATGTCTTTAAGAAAACGGGAACCAAATATTCCTCGTGGCAGTAGACCGGGCTTGTACTCGGAAACTTTAAACGGGCAAAATCGGTACCCACCTGGTTTAACCAGGTCATAAACTTAGGTAAAACGGCGTTGCGGTGAACTCAAAATTTCTAGCTCCCATTTTTCATTGAAATTGGGAGCTTTAATATTTTAGGGGTATAGGGGTGTAAGGGTGTTAAGGGTATAGGGGTAAAACTTTCCAATTCAATGCCCAATGCCCAATGCCCAATGCCCAATCCCCAACTTCAAAAAGCTTAACGCCATTTGTATCATATGATGCTTAATGAGATACAAATCAGAGTTACGATAGCTAAAACCTAACTTAATTTTTAGTTAAGAATAGAAAAATTGTTAAAATCCTCATTGACAAATCCTGTATTTCCAGCTTCGGTTTTCCGGCTAGATAATGGTCTAACATTGATTCATCAAGAAATTCCCTCTACACCCGTAGTGGTGGCTGATATATGGGTAAAGGCTGGAACCATACATGAGCCAGAACCTTGGTTTGGGATGGCTCATTTCTTGGAACACATGATTTTTAAAGGTACAGCCACCCTAGATCCGGGAATGTTCGACCACAATATCGAAAATACAGGTGGAGTCAGTAATGCAGCTACAAGTTACGATTATGCTAATTATTCCTTGACGACTGCGGCTAATTATATAGAAGATACTCTGCCGCATTTAGGAGAACTACTAATTAACGCCGCCATTCCAGACAATGAGTTTGAGCGTGAACGAGATGTAGTCTTAGAAGAAATCCGCGCTTGCTATGATGATCCTGATTGGGTAGGTTTTCAATCTTTGCTGCAAAGTGTTTACCAAAATCATCCTTATGGACGTTCAATTTTGGGGAACGAAGCAGAATTAATGCAGCACTCGCCAGAGGCGATGCGCTGTTTTCACCGCACATACTACCAACCCGAAAATATGACAGTGGTGGTAACGGGGGGAATTAGTCAACAACTAGCCTGGGATTTAGTTAACAGCTCATTTAATAAATTTGGGGAACGTGGAGAATGTCCCCCAGTCGCGCCAGTAAGCAAACCCATGATTCATGGTGTACGCCGTCAAGAATTGTATCTACCAAACATCGAACAAGCACGGCTATTGATAGCGTGGCTAGTACCAGGGGTAAAACAACTGCGTGCTGCCTATGGCTTAGATTTATTATCAGTATTATTGGCAGAAGGCCGGACTTCTCGTTTAGTGCGTGACTTGCGAGAAGAACTACAACTAGTCCAAGGAATTTGCAGCAATTTCTCTCTACAACGTGAGTCAAGCTTATTTACAATTACAGCTTGGGTAGAACCAGAAAACTTAGAAAAAGTAGAAACATTAATTCTTGAGCATTTGCATGATATCCATAACCAAGGTGTGAGCGAACAAGAATTAGCTCGTACACGTAGGCTGTTATGTAATGAATACGCCTTTTCCACCGAAACACCAAATCAGATCAGTGGAATGTATGGATATTACAACACCATCGCCCAAGCGGAATTATCCGTTACCTACCCCCAGCAAATTAAATCATTCACCTCTCAAGAACTGCAAAAATTAGCCCAACAGTATCTTTCATTGCAAGATTACGCTGTAACCATGATGAAACCATGTTAGTTTCTGGCATAGAGTGCAGAGCAAGCAGGAGGAGCAGGGGGAGCAGGGGGAGCCAGGGGAAGCAGAGGGAGAAAAACGAATGGCTAATGATGTACGGGTGGGTTTAAGCAAAATATCTGTTTGACAACGTAAGTCTCTCACAGAAACCACCCCTACTGACTAATGACTAATGACTAATGACTAATGACTAATAACCAATGACTCAAACTGTGAATCCTTCTTTGTCTAACAATTCCCCTGTTCATCGCACTGTATTAAACAACGGTATTGTCGTGCTAGTAGCAGAAAATCCGGCTGCGGATATTATTGCGGGGCGCATTTTTATCCGTGCTGGTAGTTGCTGCGAACCACGAGAAAAAGCAGGTTTAGTGCATTTACTAGCAGCAGTCATCACTAAAGGATGTGATGGCCTTTCTAGTATGGAAATTGCGGAAGAAGTCGAATCTGTGGGAGCTAGTTTGAGTGCAGACACATCGACTGATTATTTTTTAATGTCCTTAAAGACAGTAACAGAGGATTTTTCTCAGATATTATCACTGGCGGGACGGATTTTGCGATCGCCTACTTTCCCCACCACCCAAGTAGAACTAGAACGGCGTTTAAGCATCAATAGTATTCGTTCCCAAAAAGAACAGCCCTTCACCTTGGCGATGGAACAAATACGGCGAGTCATTTACCAAGATCATCCTTATGCAATGTCAGTCATGGGGGATGAAAACAGCGTCAGAAACATCACCCAAACCGACTTAATAGAGTATCATCAAACTTACTTTCGCCCAGACAATATAGTTATTAGCATTGCTGGACGCATTACCAGTAATGAAGCCATAGCTTTAGTTGAGTCAGTCTTTGGAGATTGGCAAATTCCAGAACAACCAACGCCAACTAGTAATTTACCGGAAATTCCCGTAGAACCACAATCCCAACTCAAACCCGTACAGACACAGCAATCTATCGTCATGTTGGGTTATTTAGGTGCAGCCGTCAATTCTCCTAATTACGCGCCATTAAAATTGCTCTCTACCTATTTAGGTAATGGCTTATCTAGCCGCCTATTTGTGGAATTACGAGAAAAACGAGGTCTAGCTTACGAAGTTTCAGCTTTTTACCCAACTAAACTATACCCAGGCTCATTTTTAGTTTACATGGGTACAGCCCCAGAAAATACCACCATCGCCCTAGAAGGATTACATACAGAAGTAGAGTTACTTTGTACCACTGAATTGTCTGAAACCAGCCTGCAAACTGCCAAAAACAAAATTTTAGGGCAGTATGCTTTAGGTAAACAAACAAACGGACAAATTGCCCAAATCTACGGTTGGTACGAAATTTTAGGCTTAGGAATCGACTACGACAGACAATTTCAAGAACTAATGGCTGCTGTCACTCCCCAAGACGCTTTAATCACAGCCCGTAACCACTTCCAGAAACCTTATATTTCTTTAGTAGGTCAAGAAGAAGCGATTAACCGCGCGATTTCGAGTGCTGAGTTGTGAGTGCTGAGTGCTGAGTGCTGAGTTGTGAGTGCTGAGTTGTGAGTGCTGAGTTGTGAGTGCTGAGTGCTGAGTTATGAGTGAAGTTTTTCTTCCCCTGTTTTCCCAATCCCCAGTCCCCAGTCCCCAATCCCCAGTCTCCACTACTAAATAACCCCACACGGTTGTAATATTAGCAACAGAAGTTCTGGGAGCAATTTCCATGAAAGGTAGCCTGACAGCAAGTATTGTGAGTTACTTAAATTTACTCAAGACATTTCGCTGTTGCAGCACAAGTCGGTTTTATTGGTTACTGTTGTTTTCTTGTTCGTCTGTGTTCCTTGGCCTATCGGCTGTAGTCGCAGTTGCTACACCCCAACAAATAGCCCAACAAGTTGGGATCAGTCGTCCTACTCTCAAGGTTGGTAGTCAAGGTGAACGTGTCTCGGAACTTCAGGCGGCTCTGAAACTGTTGGGTTTTTACTCCGGTACAGTGGATGGTAACTATAATGAAGCAACAGCCAATGCAGTTTCTCGATTTAAACAAACGGTGGGCTTGAGTCCAGATGGTATTGTGGATGCAGCTACTTGGCAAAAACTCTTCCCCAACCAACCTTTGACAGCATCAACGCCAGCAACTAATCCCCCATCTAATTTTCCCGTTCCTACTCAAGCGGCGACCGTCATTAATAATAGACCTGAACCCAGGCCAGCTAATCCCCGCGCTGTTCCTAATCAAGTTGTTGGGACTAAGCCTAACCCCAACCGGACACCGACTAAACCCCCAAATAATCAGGTGGTTAGAACTACGCCAGTTTCTAGGACTACAACTTCCAGACAAAACACAAGTAATACCACTCGTTTAAGTCCGACTCCGCCAGCTAACCGCATTGCTGGTGTGCAGTACACTACCGAAGGCTGGCCAATTTTGCGAGT
Organism: Aliinostoc sp. HNIBRCY26; assembly: GCF_050235535.1. Lineage (GTDB taxonomy): Bacteria > Cyanobacteriota > Cyanobacteriia > Cyanobacteriales > Nostocaceae > Trichormus. The sequence goes on along the minus strand of NZ_CP189852.1, from coordinate 1,701,656 downwards.
GGGGATGAGTAACCCGGAGGTTAGTAAGTTACAAACAAGATTGAGTCAATTAGGTTTTCTCAAGGGTAGTGTAGATGGTTACTTCGGCGTGATGACTGAAACGGCGGTGAAAGCAGCACAAAAACGCTATGGGATTAATCCTGATGGTGTAGTTGGTGGTGCTACTTGGGAGGCTTTGTTACAACGTTCTTCTCAACGGCGTTAAATCATTTGTGGTAGAAAAAGTCATTTATTTCTGCTGTGTGATAGTTGGTAATTGTTAACTCAGAAAATCAATTAGCAATTACCAATTGCTTTTTTTCGGATGCTTTCTGGTGAGGCTCACTTTTCTTGACAAAATATGAAAAACTTCCTGTTGACTTGGCTGGGTACTGCGGTGGCTTTGTTAATTACCGCCCATGTTGTACCGGGATTTGCTGTAAAGAGTTTTGTAGCTGCGCTGCTTGCAGTGGCCGTTATTGGGTTAGTTAATGCTTTTGTCAAACCAATTTTAGGTTTTTTGGCATTTCCTATTACTCTATTAACTTTTGGTTTATTTACATTAGTGCTGAATGCTTTTTTACTGTGGTTAGCAAGTATTCTCACACCTCGTGACTATTTTGTAATTGATGGCCCATTAGCTGCTTTTTTAGGGTCAATTGTATTATCTATAGTTTCTAGTGTAATTAACTACATTTTAAGAGGTGTAGAGGAGTAGTCAATGGTCAATAGTCATTAGTCATTAGTTATTAGTCAGCAGGGTTTGAGCTACGGCAATTGTTACTACTCCTGGTTGCTCTGGTAAGCGGATAATTTGTTTGGGAACTATCAGCTTGACTGCTAAATTTTTCTGCGAGGCGGCTAAAATTGCTGCCGCTTCGGCTACACTTGGTGTTCCTACTATTTTAGCGATCGCCATATCACCATGTGGCACCGCAACTTGAGATAATATCTGGGCGGTAAAGGTTATTAAAGGTAAGTCACGACTACGGCAAAACTCTACTAAGCCGATTTCTCTAGCTTTAATATCAATAGTAGCAATGCCGGCGATCGCTGCTAACCTGAGTTCATAATTACGGCAAACTTGCTCAACGGCTGCTAATAATAACTCAGTAGAAATCCCTGATTTACAGCCTATTCCCAGCCACAAGTTTTTAATTAATGGATTTTTTTGAGGAATACTTTCCAATCTTAAATCCAATCTTAGATTTCTAGTCGGTAGATTCGATAACTTTCCGTACTTCGGTTTTTCATTACATGAGTAGATGCTAGCTTTTTGGCGTTTACTAAAATACAGAAAAACTGATAGTTAGAATACTGTTATCAGAAATGAAAAACTCTATATTAAGCATATCTAGCACAGTAGGAAACGCCGGAGGAATGACAAGGTAAAAACTAGAAAGTAAATATACTGTTCTAATTTCGCTTCTTTGGCATCCGTGAAGCAAAATATTTTTTACCTGGTCTACTTTCGGTGTTTCAATTTCTTCCCATATTAGCCGCAGTCACTTTATATAAGCTACGACTGAAATATGAGAATTTTTGTTTCTCATTTCTGTAACAGTTTTTTGATTCAGTATTTAATTTAATACCGTGTTTTTTACTAGTTGTCAAGTTGTCTAAAACAACTGCTTTTATCAAAATATTCTAGATAAAATTTGTTGCCAAAACAACAGATATTTTTGATTATTCTTGCTTGATTACTGTTCAAAATTTATAACTTCCAAGACTTGTATAAGATTCCTGTTTAATTTTTGCGAAGCTAGGTACACTTTGATTCTTTCTTTTCTGTTCCCTGTTCCCGTTCGGCTGACGCTCACGGCGGAAGCCTGTTCCCTCCCTACGCAAATAATTTCAGGAATCAAAGCGGATTCCTATATAAAGACGTACAAGAGAACCACAAATTTTTGAGTTGCCAGCCTTTGCTACCCAACTCTACTGCGAATTGGTAGAGTGTTTTGTATCTAATTTTGCGCTCCTGCTTGCTGCAAAATCTGCACAATACTTCTATAACCATTAAATTCCGCTAGCATCAAAGCACTATAACCACCACGGTTTTTTAAATTCATATCAGCCCCAGATGCTATTAAAGTCTGGACTGCTGTACCATAACCTCCCGATGCAGCCCACATCAAAGCTGTAGCCCCAGCTGCATCTTGAGCATTAACATTTGCACCATTGCCTAACAATAACTGAATTATCTGGTGATAGTTGCGTTCTGCTGCCTTAATTAGCGCAGTTTTGCCATCGTTAGCTGTAGCATGAGGATTCGCCCCATAATCTAACAATACCTTGACTGTCTGTGTATGTCCTTGGGAGACAGCTAAGATTAAAGGAGTTTCACCCTGATTATCCCCATGTACATTTGCGCCATAGTTGAGTAATGCTTGCACTATCTCACTGTGTCCCTGTAATGCAGCTACTATCAAGGGTGTATCACCCAGATGATTTTTCAGTTGAGGATCAGCACCCCGATTGAGTAGAATCTGCACTACATCCAGATATCCTTCGATGACAGCAAGGTTTAAAGCTGTTTCGCCATCTTGATCTTGATGATTAACTAAAGCCCCTTGCTCTAGTAGTATAGTGGCGATCGCTCCCTGTCCAGCCGCCGCAGCTGCAAAGAGTGCAGTTCCACCGTCTTGATTTTTTAAATTGACATCAGCCCCACCCGCTAGCAATGCTTGGGCTACCTCCAAATTTCCCAAGTCAGCCGTCATCATGAGCAAGGTTTCCCCATCTTCGTCTTGACTGTTAACATCCGCGCCATGTTGTAAAATCAACTGTACTACAGCTGCTTTTCCATGTTTGACAGCTAGCTTCAAAGCTGTATCACCATCTTTATCTGACAAATTGATATCAGCCCCAGCCTTGAGCAAAGTGTGTACTACATTGCTATGGCCTTTCAGTGCCGCTACCATTAAAGCCGTACTACCATCTTCATTAGTCGCGTTAATATCAGCCCCTCTGGGGATTAACATCTGCACAATATCTAATTGATTAGCACTAGCAGCCAACATTAACGCCGTCAAACCATAGCGTTTTCTAGTTAAATTAATATTTGCCCCTGCATCTAAAAGCGATCGCACAATTTCCGTATAACCTAGATTAGCAGCAAACATTAATGCTGTAGTCCCATCGCGATCGCACATATCTACATTTGCACCCGCAGCCAACAGCGCATCCAACCGCTTCAAATCACCACTTTTAGCAGCCTTCAGCAACAAAGCATCATTGTTGTCAATCATGAATCAGTTCCGACTGGGAAATTTGATTTATTCAGTCTCAGAATTTAGTCTCAGATGCTTTTGCTACTTTGGCAAGTGGGGAGGTTGGGGATTGGGGACTAACTAAATTCAAAATTCAAAATTCAAAATTCAAAATTGAAGAATGACTGGGGACTGGAGACTGGAAGGTAAACAAGGTAGACAGGGTAGTAGGGAAAAACTATTGACTATTGACTCAACAATCACCCATGAAATTGTGCTAATTTTTATTAAGATTTAAGAATTGGGTGAAAACACGATGAGTTTGGAACTGTCTGCCTCGGTTAAATATTGGCTAAATTTCTTTCACCCGTTAATTATGTGGGTGTTACTGGCACTTTCACTATATGCTGCTTATTTAGGCTTGCAAGTACAGCGTACTCGCAACGCTCAAGGAGAAGAAAAGAAAGAATTAATTAAAGGTAGATATAACATTAAACACTACCAAATAGGCTCATTAATTTTGGCTTTGATGGTAGCTGGTGCGATTGGTGGGATGGCTGTCACTTACATTAACAACGGTAAATTGTTTGTGGGGCCGCACCTCTTAGCTGGGTTGGGAATGACGGCTTTAATAGCATTTTCAGCCGCCCTATCTCCTTTTATGCAAAAAGGTGCAAATTGGGCGCGTGTGACTCACATTCTCTTAAATTTCGTAATGTTAGGACTGTTTACCTGGCAAGCTATCACAGGTGTAGAAATTGTCCAAAGAATACTTTCTAAAGCTTAGTCAATAGCCATTAGTCAATAGTCAACAGTTGTATTCTGTAGTCCAGAGATTTTATTCTTTTTATTTTTGTTGCTGGTTAAACACACAAACCAAAAAGAAAAACTCGCTATTCTTTAACTATTGACTATTGACTATTGACTATTGACTACCTCACCACTTTTTCAGCAAGTGTTTTGGTAAAGGTACGCCGAAAGAGTTGTGAAAATCTTCTTGGACTTTGCGGGTGAGTCGGCGAGAGACTTGGCGGACGATTTGGTTAAGTAGGCGATCGCCTGTAGACTGAATTAAAGACTTGGGCAAACGCTGGATAAATCGCGGAAAATGTATGCAAACAACCAAATCTAATTCCCATTCTACCCGTGTGACTTCACTTTCATCTTCTTTGAACTGTAAAGCCGCTTGATAGTCTACATCGTAACCAGGTGCTTGATAGTCGGGGATAGGAATGGTGCGAATGCGATAAACTCCGTTTTCTGGGGGTAACAACTCTAAGCCAATTTTCGGCTCAACTTCATAACCAAACGCACCAAACTTACCAATAGTTAAAGCGTAACCATTTTCGCCCAGAGGCTGTACCTTCATAGGTTCAGCACAGCGACAAAACCAACTAGCATGGGTGTTCAGATATTCACCAACTGTACTGGCTGGAGCATACATTTCCATACAGTCGGCATAATGACCATAAAATTTAGTTTGAGTATTTGTAGTGATTTCTGTACCTGTGGCTTCTGTATCTGGGATGTTAGCAGCAACGGGGACAATTTTTTCTGTAATTTCTAAAGATTGGTATTCGCCGTTTGTCGAAAGCATGAAGCATTCCCCTCTAGCATGGCGTTTGTCTATGTTTAGGATTCCCAGGTTGAATGGGTCGGTTAGCACTAAACTTCCATTTTGACTGAAAGCTTATAATTTTGTCATAAACTTCATAAAATCACTAAAATATAAAACAATACGGTTCAGTTAAGGTGGTGAGAGTTAATTTCTCAATTTTTGCTCTGCCTATTAGACAATGAGCAAGATTTGGGGGAGAATCCCCCAAACCCCCGATTGGGGGACGGTTGCGTCCCCCAAACCCCCTCCAAAATCATTTTTTCGTTTTTTGTTGAGTGAACATTTGCTGGCTTGGTTGAAATTTATTTTTCTTATCTGAACCGTATTGAAATATAAAACGGATCAAGCACACACTAGTTTCCCAGGATAGCGTTTTCAATGAAAGCATTTGTAGCCGGCGCAACAGGTGAAACAGGTCGCCGCATTGTACAAGAGTTAGTAGCACGTAACATCCCTGTGCGTGCTTTAGTCAGGGATATAGAGGTAGCTAGAGCTATTTTGCCACCCGATGCTGAGTTAGTGGTGGGTGACGTATTAAACCCACAAAGCTTAACCACTGCCTTGGGAGATAGTACAGTTGTTTTGTGTGCCACTGGTGCAAAACCGAGTTTTGATTTTACTGGCCCTTACAAGGTAGATTTTGAAGGCACTAAAAATTTAGTGGATGTAGCCAAAGCCAAGGGCATTGAGAGTTTTATCTTAGTAACCTCCTTGTGTGTCTCCCAGTTTTTCCATCCGTTGAATTTATTTTGGTTAATTTTGGTATGGAAAAAACAAGCAGAAGAGTATCTACAAAAAAGTGGTCTGATTTATACAATAGTCCGTCCTGGCGGATTAAAAAATGAAGATAATACGGATGCGATCGTCATGCAGGGGGCTGATACATTATTTGACGGCAGCATTCCCCGACAAAAAGTCGCCCAAGTTTGTGTAGAAGCCTTATTTGAGCCATCCGCACGCAATAAAATCGTCGAGATAGTCGCCAAACCACAAGCCAGTGCTAAAAGCTTTGGAGAATTGTTTCAGCAATGTTAGTTAATGGTCAATAGTCAATAGTTCATAGTCAATAGTCCATAGTCAACAGTCCATAGCCGAAAACGATAAAGCATTATTTTTTCAAGACTTTATACTGATCTCCTGTTATGAACCTAGAGAATACTTAAAGCCCTGACTAATGACTAATGACTAATGACTAATGACTAATGACTATTGACTATTGACTATTGACTATTTCCAAACTTTGCCGAAATATATACGTCTGTTGCTGTTGTTACTTAAGAGAGTGAATTTGCAAGGAGTAAAACTCTGAAAAGCGTTGAACTCAAAGGGGTGGAAAAGTTTATCGGCCCCATAGCCGCACTACTTGCCTTTGTGTACTTATTTCAATGGTATGTGTTTGGGGATTTGCGATCGCCTTCTGATCCCATCTTCGGGAATAATTTACCGCCTTTGGTGATGCAAGGGGGTGATCCTTACGTCCGCGCTTTAATGCGTACTATCTCAGCCAGTGAAGCCAATAGCAAGCGTCCCTATTCTCTCTTATATGGTGGACAGCAAATCACTGACTTAAGTAAGCATCCTGAGATATGTGTAACTATTCCTGTAGGGCCAAATACAGGAAATTGTTCTACTGCTGCTGGCAGATATCAAATTATTAATACCACTTGGTTTCATATTGCTCCCCGCTATCACCCCAAACCAGCCAATATGATGTTTTGGTCTAATTATAGTTTTGAGCCAGAATATCAAGACATAGTAGTTTATCGCTGGTTAAATGATTCTAGTGTCTGGGGAGTTGATATTTCCCAACAGTTGCGTCAAGGAAAAATCAACGAAGTTTTACGGCGACTCTCCCCCACATGGACAAGTCTGGGTTATGGCATCGAAACCAATTCTATTAGTAAATCTTTGCCCAAGATTTACCAAAAAATGCTCCAAGAAGAATTAACTATAGCCAGTCAACCCAACGCAGCTAATGCAGCTACCCCCAGTCCCAAGGTTAAGCCTCAAGTCAAGCAACCGTAAAGAATTTTGGATTTTGGATTGAATATAAAGTAAGGGCGGATTTGAAAAAATATCTGTCTTTCCAACAGGATAAAACCCGCCACAAAAAATTCAAAATCTGAAAATTGCTGGACTGTGAACGGTTAACAGTCAACAAACCCCATGAGAATAACTTAACTATACAAAGCCTTCACCCAATGCCATTCCTGGAATAAACCTTCTTGCAAAGACACTTGCGGCTGATAGCCTAAAATTCGTCGTGCCTTAGAAACATCAGCCGCAGTATGTCTAGCATCCCCCATTGCTTTTTCGATGTGGTTTCTTTTGATGGGTTTATTGACGATTTTTTCCATGGTGTTGAGGACTTCTGTTAACACCACTCTGCTACCACCACCGATATTAAAAATCTCTCCCACAGCTTCAGGTACGGTAGCTGCTGCTAAATTTGCTGCCACAGCATCCTTGACAAAAGTAAAGTCTCGTGTTTGCTGTCCATCACCATAGATGGGAATTGCTTCATCTTGTAAAACAGCTTTGAAAAATTTGTGGAATGCCATATCAGGGCGTTGTCTGGGGCCGTAAACAGTGAAATAACGCAGAGCCACAAAAGGCACACCAAAATTTTTATGATACAGCCCACATAAACGCTCGGCAGCTAGTTTAGTAATTCCATAGGGCGAAACTGGCTGTGGAGGAATACCTTCATGAGTTGGTAAGGTTTCCGCATCCCCATAGACGCTAGATGTAGACGCAAATACAAATCTAGTTAATTGTTTAGCGTCTTTAGCCGCTTCTAACATGACTTGTGTGGCGTTAATGTTACGTTCAGTGTACGCACGAAAACCTTGACCCCAACTGGCTCTAACCCCTGCTTGGGCAGCTTGATGATAAACTACATCTACATCTTGCAGCAATTTTGACCAATCTAAGCTCTGAATATCGTTCTCAATTAAAGTAAAGTTAGGTGAACTTTGTAAGTGAGCAAGATTCTTACGTTTGAATATGGGATCGTAATAATCGTTAATTTCATCAATACCAATTACTTGTTTTCCTTGTTCTAGCAGAGTTTCAGCTAGATGAGAGCCAATAAATCCTGCTGCTCCAGTTACAATAACTTTAGTCATGTTCTCTATTTGTATTGTTATTTTTTACTCAGAATACTTATAGGTTAATCTCGATAATCCTGGAATAGCTATTCTTTAGCAATAGGAATTTTATGTTTAGGGGTTTAGGGGTTTAAGAAAATATAATAATTTCTGTTCGTTTTTCCCTCATACCCTCATACCCCCATACTCCTACACCACCAAACAAGGTACTTGCATCAAAGTAAGAATTGGTGAAAAATTGATCCGCAGCCATCAGGCATTCTTACTCTCAAGGGACGCAAGAGGAAATCAGTGAAAGTTTTAGTTGTAGGGAATGGCGGACGCGAACACGCGCTGGCTTGGAAATTGTTGCGATCGCCCCAAGTTGATCAGGTAGTATGTGTACCAGGTAATGGTGGTACAGCCACTATGGCACGTTGTCAAAATATCCCCTTGGCAGTGGATGATTTTGAGGGTATCAGTAAATACGCCCTAGATCACGGGATTGCACTGGTGGTGGTAGGGCCGGAAGTACCCTTAGCTAAAGGCATTACTGACTACTTACAAGCAAAAGGATTAAAGGTATTTGGCCCTACAAGAACTGGTGCCAAAATTGAAGCGAGTAAAGCTTGGGCAAAAGCTCTGATGCAAGCAGCAGGAATTCCTACTGCTAAGGCTGCGGTATTTACTGAGGCAACAGCCGCAAAATCCTATGTCCAAGCTCAAGGTGCGCCGATAGTCGTCAAAGCAGATGGTTTGGCAGCCGGGAAGGGTGTAATTGTTGCTACTACCGTAGAAGAGGCAGAAAACGCCATTGACACCATCTTTCAAGGGCAGTTTGGCAGTGCTGGGGAATTTATCGTCATTGAAGAATGTTTAATTGGGCAGGAAGTTTCGGTGTTAGCCGTGACAGATGGCATCACCATTCGCCCCTTATTGCCCGCCCAAGACCACAAACGCATCGGTGAGGGGGATACAGGCGAAAATACAGGTGGCATGGGCGCGTATGCCCCAGCACCCATCGCTACGCCAGAAATTATGGCTAGGGTGCAAACGGAAGTTTTAGAAAGAGCGATCGCGGCTTTAAAATCCCAAGGTATCGATTATCGTGGTATTCTCTACGCCGGCTTGATGATTTCACCCGATGGCAACTTTAAGGTTCTAGAATTTAACTGTCGCTTCGGTGATCCTGAAACCCAAGTCATCCTACCACTCTTAGCTACACCCCTAGAGGAATTGATTTTAGCTTGCGTCGAGCAGCGTTTGAGCGAATTACCCGCCTTAGCATGGCATGAAGGCGCATCTGCCACAGTAGTAGTAGCTTCCGGCGGTTATCCAGGGGACTATGAAAAAGGCAAAGTAATCACCGGAATTGCAGAAGCCGAAACCAAAGGAGTCACAGTCTTTCACGCCGGCACAAAATTAAACGAACAACAACAAATCGTCACAGATGGCGGCCGAGTCTTAAACGTGACAGCTACAGGCGAAAACTTCCAGCAAGCCCTAGCCAAAGCCTACGAAGGTCTAGAATCAATAAAATTTGACGGAATGTACTACCGTAGGGATATTGGTCATAGAGTGGTGAGTGGTGAGTGCTGAGTAATGAGTAATGAGTAATGAGTGTTGTTAGCGGTAGCGCAGCGTTTAGCCAATGCTGATAGTTAGGAAATCAATTCTACCTTGTTCCCAATCCCCAATTCCCAATCCCCAATCCCCAATCCCCAATCCCCAATCCCCGAATTAGCATATTTGTCGAATAAACTGTTAATTTTTTAGTTGTTGGGGTTGATAACCGAAACTACTAACAACTTTATTTGCAATGCTGTCGCTGTTAAAAACAATCCGAGAAGCGATCGCCAATTGGTGGTCAGAGTTCACACTTCAAACTAAACTTTTGGCTGTGGCTACTTTGGTAGTCTCTTTGGTCATGAGTGGTCTCACTTTCTGGGCGGTAAATACCATTCAGCAAGATGCTCGCATGAATGATACCCGCTTTGGACGGGATTTGGGACTGCTACTAGCTGCTAACATCACTCCTTTAGTAGCTGACCATAATCTCACAGAGGTGGCTAAATTTTCTCAACGCTTCTATAGCAGTACCTCTAGCATCCGCTATATGCTCTACGCGGATGAAACTGGCAAGATTTACTTTGGGATTCCCTTTTGGGAACCTGAAGTAGAAAATTCGCTAACTATTGAAAGGCGTATTGAACTACCAGAAGATTACCCAGAGGAAAGCGATAAGCCAATGGTGCGGCAACACATGACTCCTGACGGAGTTGTGACCGATGTATTTATCCCGCTAATTGTTAATAAAAAATATTACGGTGTATTAGCAATTGGTATCAACCCCAATCAAATAGCCGTTATCTCTACCAATTTTACCCGTGATGTTACCATTGCCGTGTTTATCACGATTTGGGTAATGGTAATTTTGGCTGGAGTGATCAACGCTTTAACTATCACTAAACCCATTAAAGAACTATTGGTGGGGGTAAAACAAATTGCCGCCGGTAACTTTAAACAGCGTATTGATTTACCTTTGGGTGGTGAATTAGGGGAGCTAATTTTTAACTTTAATGAAATGGCGGAACGGCTAGAACGCTACGAAGAACAAAATATTGAGGAACTAACAGCCGAAAAAGCCAAACTGGAAACTCTCGTCTCTACAATCGCTGATGGTGCTGTCTTAATTGACAATAATATGCAGGTGATTTTAGTCAACCCCACAGCACGGCGTATCTTTGGTTGGGAAGGTAGCGAGGATGTTGTAGGCAATAATGTCTTACATCATTTGCCCCCAACCGTGCAAATGGAAATCACTAAGCCTTTATACCAAATGGCCACAGGTGAATGTGAAAGTGCGGAGTTTCGTTTGGCTTTAAATCAACCCATTAAGCGCACTATCCGCATTCTCCTAACTACTGTTCTCAATTTGCAACGGGAGAGTATTAAAGGTATTGCCATTACTGTGCAGGATATTACCCGTGAAGTAGAACTCAATGAAGCTAAAAGCCAATTTATTAGCAACGTTTCCCACGAACTGCGAACGCCCTTATTTAATATCAAATCGTTTATTGAAACCCTACATGATTACGGTGAAGATTTAAGTGCAGAAGAAAAACGGGAATTCCTGCAAACAGTTAACCATGAAACCGATCGCTTAACTCGCTTAGTTAATGATGTTTTGGATTTATCGAAGCTAGAATCTGGTAAGACTTATAACTTCTATGGTGTAGACTTAGCCCAGGCGATCGAACAAACTCTGCGGACATACCAACTCAACGCCAAAGACAAAGGAATTGAAATATCACAAGAAGTTGCTCCCCAATTGCCCCTAGTTACGGGAAATTATGATTTGTTACTACAAGTTTTAGCGAATTTGGTGGGCAACGCACTCAAGTTTACCTCCGCCGGCGGTAAAGTTACCATCCGTGCATATCAACTAGATACTTATGCTTTACTACCCAATCAATCCCCACAAGTGCGTGTAGAAGTGTCTGATACAGGTATTGGTATCGCCCCAGAAGATCAACAGGCAATTTTTGACCGTTTCTTCCGTGTGGAAAACCGCGTTCACACCTTAGAAGGTACAGGTTTGGGTCTTTCCATTGTGAGAAATATCATCGAAAGACACCGCAGTAAAGTAAATTTGGTGAGCGAAGTTGGTGTGGGTACTACTTTTTGGTTTGATTTAACTCTATTTGAAGTAGAAACACCAAAGCCAGAAGTTGAGCCTACAAATGTCAGCTAATCAATAGTAAGTATTAATCAGCTTTATGGCTTTTCCTAGTCTGTTTAGGTACAAATTTATCCGCGTTTATCTGTTTACCCTGTGGCTACTACTACGGTGAAGCAAGCTACATCTGCATTTAGCTATTGTGGTTTGTACTTCACTAGGGTAAGAAAGCCTATAAAGCAATTACGAAATAGATTTAATTAACTTTACATTAGTTAATATAGTTGCATTTATTGTCACCGATTTACTTAAATATTTAATTGCAACCCATAAAATCGTGAATTAATTTACACTCATAAAATTACGCATATAATGGCTCTATTACTTAAGCATTAGCTATTTAGCATCGGATGTCTAGATATATTGCTTTTGTAATTTTGTATAATTAGCATTTTTCTTCATAGTCAACATTTAGGTAATCAGTCAAATGAGTGATATTGCAATGCTGATGACAAGCGTGTTAATGACGAAGCAACCATCGGCTGCTCCAGTGATCAATCCGCCGATAATTCAGTCGGAACAAAATATGCAGGAAGTGATACCAAATCCACCGTTTCAACTAACTGCACAAGCGCAAGCTATTGCGCCTAGATATGTGTCACCCAGTAGCCATGTCCCAAGGAATTCATTAGCACATAAGCCTAAACCTCAAAAAAGTCGCTTAACCAGAGTTAAGCAAAGACTTCCCAAAAACTTGAATCAAATCACCAAATCCTCTGCTGTTAAATCTCTCAAAGATAATGTTCCTGCTAGAACGAGCTTAATAGTTCAACAGCGCAGAGATAAACTTATTCCCAACAAATTGCCGAAAGCCAGTTTACTCAATAGACGAAAGTTAACAAATCAGCAAAACAGAGGAGATGACCTTGCTTTTGTCAGTTCTCCAAGCTTCAGCCGTTACCCATTACCTAATTTACGTTTTAGACATTCGGGTGTAGCGGTGAAAGTATTACAACGCCTATTAATGGCTAACGGCTATTATGTGGGAGTAGATGGTAATTTCGGTGCCTTAACAGAGAGTGCTGTTAAAGCTTTTCAAGCAAAACATAATTTAAAGGTTGATGGCATAGTAGGGTCTAAAACTTGGCAATATCTGTCCATGTACAGCCAATGAGCCAATATACTACATGGGAAAATTACCTCTGCTGACTAACTATACTCAAACATCAAACATTAACCACACTACTTTCCAGTCTGTGACTAGTTCAAAGATAATCTGAAATATGATTTTGTCGCAACAATCAAGGTGCATAAACCTATATCATTATGGACGCAAGTTTTAAGAAGGGAACATTTGAGGGTGCAGAAATTCAATGAGGGGTTACTCCCCTCTTGCCAATTCTACAGAAATTCGCTACATTCTCAGCACTACGTAGATATACTCTTCTTTAGTATTCCTATATTGTGATCACACAAGTTTTTTAGGCAAGAATACTTACCTAATAGTCTTGTTATTAAAAAATAAATATTAACCTAGTATATGCAACTAACGAAATTAGTAAGAGATTTTTCGTTGGTCTGCATCTGAAATAAAGTAAGTTTTATTGATAATTAACATAAGAAAAATCTATATTTAATTATTATATGGTGCTACTACTTGACCTTAAAAAAGTATTAAGCCGTCATTTTCTGTATTATAAATTTAGATGTTGTTATACTTGCGAAAAATAAAACTGACTTTATAAATATGAAACCATACTTAATTAAACATAAGAAACACCTCAAAAAAGCATAATCGATGATGAGTAGATAGATATGAGGAATAACTCCCATTTTATGCGATAATTCTTCTGCTATTAAGCTTAAACTTAAAAACAATATTCAATAAATGTAGTGGCTGACAATTATTTATGGATACATCATTGATTGGGAATCAGGTGGTTAATTTTTTGTCAAATATTACTGGACAAAAAATGACACAAAAAGATGTTACTCCTCCAGTTTTATTTTTAGCTAATTTGATTGTTGTCTTGTTAGGAGTAATCCTAATTGATGGTTCTGTTACCGAGAAAGAAAAACAAAGATTAGTTGAACTATTATATCGCTTTAGCACACCAGAAAGTGACATCCGTAAATTAACCCATTTAATGATTAAAGGAATTAGGAAATATCAGCTTTATCGCAAGTTTAACGAATTATTAGCTATCACTCATCCCCTATCAAAAGCAGAAAGATTATTGTTAATTGGCTTTGGCTATGAAATGTCTACAATTAATGGCAGAATGGGGTTACGTGAGCAGAGATACTTGGAAATTGTAGCTCAATATTTAGACGTTAAACCACAACATTTGGCGGTGTTAGCATCAGCATTTAAACCACCAGATAATTTTGATATAGAGGTTTTGAACGAAGTAGATGATTTACTCAATCCATCACATTTCCAAGCATTAAATCCTATAGCATCTCTGCAATTACCCTCTGAAGATTTAATCAATTTATCTGCTAATTCTAACACACAAGTAAGTAACCCTCGTGTTTATGTCTATTATGAGGGGTTGAAGAATTTCCAAGAATTTAGTAAACATTTAGAGAATTATTGTCATCAAGTTTTGCAGATAATTCAAACTTGTAATCAACGGGGTTTTTTATCTAATGACTCAGATAAATTAGTTGATAAAGCTAGGGAAGTCTTAGAAAGAGTTAGATCACATAAATTTAGACTAGCAGTTGTTGGTGAATTTAGCCAAGGAAAATCAACTTTACTCAATGCTTTATTGGGTGAAGAAATTCAACCGATGCGAGAGATTCCTTGTAGTGGTACGGTCGTTGTCTTAAAGTATGGGGAGAGAAAGCGGGTAGTCTGTCGTTATAAAGATGGAAGAGAAGAGGAAATACCATTTGAGGAGTATAGACAGCAAGCGAGTATTTCTGAAGAGGCTGCAATTGGTTCGCTCAACGAAGAATTAATACAATCTACTATTGAGGATATCATTGTTGAACATCCAAATTTGACATTATGTAATAGTGGTGTAGAAATAATTGATTCCCCTGGTTTGAATGAAAATCCCGAACTTACAGCCATTACTCAAAAGTTACTTCACGATATTGATGCTGCTATTTTTGTGACTAATGCTTCGCGATCGCTAACGCAAGGTGAGCGTGAGTTGTTGAATCAATTGCGAATCAAACTCAACGGGGGTAAAGATAAAGAACCTGCCAATAACTTATTCATTATAGGCAATTTTATGGATTTAGTGCGTACAGAAAAAGGTCGTGAGCAAATTAAGAAGAGGATTTTTAATTTAGTTGAAGGTGATCACCCGATAATTACAGGAAAAAACCGTGTTCACTTCCTTTCAGCCCAAACCGCACTCAATGCAATTTTAAATAACGCCGAAGATGAATATCAAGAAGATTTTGACAATTTTATTAAATCAATTGAAAGGTTTTTAATGCTGGAAAGGGGAGGACTAAAACTTTATCAAGTGTCTGACAAACTAAATAAAATAATTCAAGAGATCACTGATCAACTCCAGCACTTTAAAGATGATCTGGAATCGGAAATTAATATTGCAGAAGATGAAAAGCACAAAGTTTTAGAAAGAATTGGAGAGTTTAGCGGACGGGATGTCAAAATATGTTTGTTAACAATTCAACTCATAGAACAAGCACTGGAAAAAGCTAGTGTTTCTTGGAATGAGTGGTATGAAGGTTTAGATGAACGCATGGTATTTAGAAGTGAGCATTGGCATTCTGAACATAGACTTCTCTGGAATCAGGATAAGTTAATTCGTGACTATATTCAATGTTTTGTCAGAGACTTATCCCATGAAGTTGATGAATGGGTGAATACTCATCTGAAAAATGTAGTCCTCAAAGAGAACTTACAAAACCTGAATATCAACATCAAGTATGAGTTAGAAGCCATTCAATCAGAATTTAACTTATTAGACATCAGAAGTAACACCACATTCAGTGAAGAACTGAAACTTTCGATTAATGATATTACTGATCAATTAATTGAGTTAGATAGTATTGATTTTAGTGCTGCATTAAAAGAAGAGGTACTAGTATTCACAGGAATTGGATTTATCCCAGTTGCTTTAGCTAATATCACTTCCGTAATTGCCAGTTCTTTTGGCTCTAGGATGTTAGATAGTGATAGATTGCATAGTCAAATTAAAACATCTGTTCTAGAAATAGGATTTCAAAAATTTGACGAATCAATCGATAAAATATATGAAAAACTCCAGGAAAATATTGAAAGATTTTTTGATACTAAAGTCGAAGCAGTGAGTCGAGTGATTGAAGGAGCTATATCTGTGTATGAAAAAATCTTGGAACAGCAAGAGCGATCGCATCAAGAAATGCTAGAACAACATTATGCAACTAAATCTTGGATTATGAACAAGTGTCAGGAACTTGAGGAGATAAGCAACAAAATCAGCACAGATATTGCTGCTTGGAATTCAGAAGTAATTAATAAAGTAATTATTAAGAGAGAATATGATTAACTGGCGTTGCTTACCTGGAGGGTTACGGAAAGACAGGGAACAAGAAACTAGAAGTAAAATATGTACTGAGTCCTCAGTATTTCCTCAGTATGGCACTGTCTAGTTTGACAATTTTATGTGTATAGAATTGTCATGTTTTCTAATCATATGCTTATTGTTACATATTTTAGTAAATTTTAATATCTGTACAAATACACAAAACAACTGCTAATTTTTAAGTACGAATAAGTATTCTGATCGCTATTTCTTAAAACACATTTCATATCATTGAATACCAATTTACTAAAATCTTGAAACATATAGCGGTTTCTCGTCTGTTGAGGTGCAAATTTATCTGAGTATTCTACGGAAAGCAAGCTAAATCTACGTTTAATAATAGTTTTTTAGACTTTAACCAGGGAAAATTACGAATTGCGCTCTTCTCTACGCAAGGCTGTAGCAACGTAGCTAATGTTAGTTCATTGTGAATTGAGATTAAACATAATTTCAAATTAAATTGGCAGAAGCCTCTATATATTAAGTAGAAATGACGTTAATCTAGTAGTAATACGGAGGTATTTATTTGTATGAATGACTATTTTATGAATCTATTGTCGTAGTTTTATACTGCTTGCTTCTTCAGGGTTCGTCCGTTTAGGTGCAATATCTACCTTTTTACAGAGTAAAGTATGCTGTTTGAATTTACACCATCTATTAAAGCTAGTCTTGCAGCTGGTAAACACGTAGAAATACTTAGTAATGGAATTTCCATTGGCATAGTACGTGACACCGCAGATGAAGGCTTGTTTGCTCCTGCTATTGGTGCTTTAGTGGATAGTTGTCCCTTATCTCCATTGACTGTACCAATTCAATTACTCATGACAGGAGCAATTTTAGGGGCAAACATCGTACAAAAGCATCAAGCTTTCTATGCAAGAAATCAGCAGAATATTCTTTTACAAACTGGCTTACAGTCACTGCGAATAAATGTAGAAGTTTTGCAAACAACTACAGCGATGATTGAGTTGAGTAAGACATCAAATGTGGCATTAGAAGCAGTCAATTTGCAACAGATACTCAAACTCAAAAAAGAAGTTGAGCAAGTGCGACTAGAAGTCAAAGACGGCTTAATTGATTTGCAACAAGCTTTCAAATACCAAGGAATAGAAGTGCGGCAAATTGTCAAAGAAGTAGCCGAAAATATTGAATTTGACAAGCATCGTCTAGTTCTAGTAAAAGCATATACACTGTTACTCAAGGCACTTAATCTTTTACACTCAGCATTAAAATCGCGAGACAGTCATCAGAGAAACGCTGAAATCGATAGTGCTAGAGAAATTTTGCTTGAGGTCTTAGCTTATTATATGAGTCCTCAGCTATTAGAGCAAACTTCTGCACCAGGTCAACTCCGCAGACTTGAATGTGCTTGGGCAGTTGAACAAGCAATTGTTATCACATATCAATTGCAAAATGAGATGGTAGCTGTGAGCGATCGCCTGTCTCATCTACGGGATCAAATCAAAGAACATACCTGTACAGTAATTAGCAATTGTGAATCATACGACGAGCTTAATTTTCTCTTTCCCGAAATAAGTCGCATTTGTAAACACGATTTAGCGATTTTGGAGATATGGCAGGCGCGAATTGATTGGATACGTTCATTGACAGCTAAAGAATTGGAACTTTTAGCTAGCAATAATAGTAACAGTTCAGAGTTTACAGAGTGCTGGAATAGTAATCAATCTGCGACTGATACATCATTGCCACCCGAACAAATAGCCTATGAAGATTTAGCAGAAAAGTCTCATTTTTATTCTCTGTTGGATCAACTGATATTTATGTTCAAGCCTGTTTTACGTCAAGAATATGAGGTTTATATCAACCAACAAGCCCATGTTACAGGTCACAAAATATTAGTTCCTAAGAATTTGCAACAGGCATCTCATCTCACTGTTGCCAATCTTTACTATTATTTCAAGGTGAGGGATGAGACAAATACAGAAGAGACATTAGAGACAATTATAGCATAATTCTCTAAGCAATTAGAAGAGTTTGAAAGTTAGTGAGGTAGATAGTTATGAATCAAATTTTTGACTATTAAAGATGGCAAAACAGGCTTTATTACTACTACCTCAATCTCTAAATAACACCTTAATAATTAATTAAATCAGTGAGGAAAATTAATTATGTCATAATAGCGTTTCATTTGAGAGTTGATTCATTGAGAAAAGTTACTTTTCAACAGTAAAACGGGGGGTGAAGTAGATAATGGTTTTAGTGCAGAGGCTGAATTAGATCGTAGGGTAAAAGAGGCTGGCGAGATTTTGTTCGTGGTATGTAATAAACTAAAGTAATCTCAACCAATTTTCACAATACTTGATAAAAGTTTAGATGATTGAGTTGAAAGTTATCTATATGTCCATTAATGCAGAAAATATTTCTGAACAAAGTTAGCCAACAATGTATCCGCAAAGTTTTGGGGAGGCCGCATGAAAAAATATATATGGAAAAATACCTGTGCAGGTATTATTTTAACAGTCGCTGCGGTAAGTTGTGGATACTTGGCAGTTCAATACCTTGGCAGATACACTATGCTTGCGATCGGCGCAGGAATGTTTGGCTTAGGTGCAGCAGTTCATAGAACTCAGCAATCGCCACACCAAAAATCTTTACCAAAAAGCTTCGATGTAACTAAGCATCAAGTTGAACTGCAAGTATCAGAAGAAACAACTAAAAATATGTATGCTGTTTCTACAAATCACAGTCCTACTAGTGATAACCATCATACAGTTACAGATGCTTCAAGATTTGTAAAACCTAAATTAACAACCGCCAGAAAATTACGTATATCTCAATCTGGCTATTGTCGCAAACGGCTTGCACTATGTCATAGAGCTAAAGTTGAGAGTTTGACTAAAGTAATTGCTAAAGATAAGTACGATAAAAGTCGCTTTTAGAAAATATTTTAATTGCCAGACTGTTGGGCATTTATCATAAAATCCTATTCATGATCATTCCATCAGAATGTGATGGTAATGCGTTTTAAATAACAGATAATCGGCACATTTTTATATAGGTTGAGATACAAAAGTTATAATTTTATAATTCACATTAATATAATAGTCAAATAAACTTTATGCAGTTTTATGCAATCATAAGATTGCTGATATCATCCAAGTGAAAATTAACAAGAGAATTGATTTATATTTCTATAGTGCCACTAAAATTGACGTAATTTTAGCTGGCTATCAATAGTGGTAATATAATCCCCAATTTCAGGTAAAATACCTGATAATGACTCTAGTTCCCAAAAATCTGTTACAAGTAAGCTCTGAATAATAGAGTGAAAATTGTGACAGAATTTTTATCAAGGTGCAATAATTCAAGAATAATGTGGATGCGGCTGATGATTTCAGAACAGGAACTATTAAAAAAGTGGGTATCTCTTACACAAGATAAACAAAAACAAGTGTTAGACTTTATGGATTTTCTTTATTGGCAAGATATTAACAGTAAACCTGGATTGGAAAAACGTCTCCAGCAAATACGTAATAAAGTAATAGAACAAAGTATTCCTTTATACGGCAACTCTAATATAGTTAATGATCAAGTTCCATAGCTATAAGTTTATCAACATTAATTGAACCTAAAGAAAGATGGCTAAATTAAAGCAAATCATACCAATTTTGGCTTGAAAGCCGATATTCATAAGCTATCCCAGAAGTTTCAAAAACAATACCTCTCTCTCAATTTGGTACCCATAATTTATCATTACTTAGAGTCTTGGTTTGCTATGTAGAGCATAGCTACAGCTACCAAGGCTATTTTTTGTCTTTGCTTTTATTTCAAACTTAATTTTCTGGGTCTGGCGCAAAATACCTGAACACGTATTAAAATTATAAGAGTAGGCAGTTAGCTAATTTTTTATATCTAAATATGTAGGTCTGGATCTGTTGTTTTTGAGTTTATCTGATCGGAGATATCTACATTGGTTTAGTTTAAACTTGGTCTGTACTCTGTTCAGTTACAAACCTATATCTATATTAAGAACAGGTACGATAGCCAACTTAGGGAAGTTAGATTAAACTGGGGCGCTAGGATTCGAACCTAGGGATGGCGGGACCAAAACCCGCTGCCTTACCACTTGGCGACGCCCCAACGTTTCGACTTTATTAATATAGCAGGTTATCCCTTGGTTGTGTCAAGTAGTCTTAAGAGAATTTTTCTGAGAAATGATGGCATCAAAATCAGGGGCTAATGTTAATTTTGGATTTTAGATTTTGGATTTTGGATTAAAAGTCTAGATTCGGAACAGATTTCAGAATCTTGTAACAATACTGCCTGCTTCAGTTTGGTATAAATTATGCAGGAATTGAAAAAACATCCCTGCAAAGGAATCCGCTACCAGTGTAGGCTAGCTGGGTGAAAAACTAATGTCTGGAGATGTACTGTGGTGTTTTTTAACTCAACTGGGCGACGAGTTGATTTTCTAAGAGGCTTTCACTGGTTAATAGATCCTCAACGGTGATGCGTAAAAACCTTTGCTGATCAACCTGAAATAAAATTTTAATACGATCGCTCCCCGGAAAACCTGGGGGTGTGAGTTGGGCGATGGTTCTGGCACCTTCTTGATCATTCAAGGGTTTAACGCTGGTGACACCGCTATCTAAACGACGGGTAATTAAGCGATCGCCATCAAAATATACTTCTGTCCCGCCTGTTTCCGCACCGAGTTCACCAATAATTAACTCAATACTGGGCTGATTCTCCAAAGAAGCACCCAAGTATAATTCCACAGGCTGAGTCATGGGGTAGGCTTGTCCGGCTTTAATAATCGGGTGCCAATTATGGCGTTGGTTACGGCGATCCCAATACCGCACACCATAACTATGATAGAGAAAGTCTTTGATTTCTACCCCTTGGGATAGTTGCAATGCCCCTTGAGCGATCGCTTCAAAGGGACGTTCACAACGAATCTTTTCGGACGGGAAATATTGCCTTACCCATGTCTGCACTGCTGGTAGTTGTACAGTACCACCTACTAACAACACGGCGTTAATATCCGCCAATTCAATGCCTTGGCGGCGTGCTTGTTGCAATAGATTCGTCATCGACTCATCTAATTGCTCAAAAAAGGCGTGTTCTTTGAGAATATTTTCTAAGGTGTCGCGGTTTAATTCTAATTCGTAAGTTTCAAAGGTTTCATCATCAAAATAAACTTCGCTGGCTTGGTTTTGGCTAGATAATTGAATTTTGACTTTCTCGGCTAGTCTGATGGTTAAGGGACTAACGGCTAAACCTTGGTTTTTGGCAAAATAATCTACCAACCAATTATCAATATCTGTACCGCCTAAATTCTGCCCGGCTTTAGCTAACACACGGGCGGTTTTGATTTTTTGTTTGGAGTCTTCTGCTAAGGATTTATTCCCCCACTTGAGGAGAAAACCTACGGGTTTAGTGTTGGCTTGACTAGTTTTATTTAACTGCACTAAGGATAAATCTAAAGTACCGCCACCGAAATCAATCACTAACAAATTTTCTGCTTCCCCTAAACCATAGCCTAAAGCGGCGGCTGTGGGTTCGTCTAGCATCCGCACCTGTTCGACGGGTAAGGCAAGGCATACTTTACCTAGCCAATAGCGATAGGCTTCAAAGCTATCTACGGGGACGGTTAAGACTAGGGAATCTAACCCACCTTCTTGGGGTGCGAGTTGTTCAATGACTTGGGTGAGAAACCATTGTCCTATTTGTTCAAAGGTGATGGTTTGTCCGTCGAGTTCTGGGAGGAAACCTTGGATATCTGAACCGATTCCCCGTTTGAAGCTGCGGAAAAATCTGGTGTCGCTTTTGAGGTCAAGACCGCGATCGCGTACTTGTTGCCCTACTATGATTTTACTTTGGGTGGCATCTTCTACATATACTAGGCTGGGAATTAGTGGGGGGTTGAGGCTTTGTTGGATGGATAAGCCGGATAGGGTCAGGGTTTCGGGCTGTTGGGTGACGGGATTCCAACGGGCAATGACTGTGTTACTTGTACCAAAATCGATTGCGATCGCCATAGTCTAAATTTTATTTCGCGCAAAGGCGCAAAGGTGCAAAGAGCTTTTTTGATTGAAACTATTGTCCCATAAGCCACCATAAGCGCAGATGTGAAATTGCGACTTCTTTTTGTTTGGCTTTTACCACTGTGGAGTAAACAGAACTAAAGGCAGAATGTCAAGATTTAGATATGTACCTTTTGGCAGTGCTGTCAAGTTGGTGAAATATTTATTAATATAGGTATAAATCGAGTGTCAGGAGTTTCCAGCAATTTAAGGTAGCAAACATTGTTCACAAACCAGTGATTTTTCTAGCAAAGGAGCAAGGGAGCATGAAAGATCAGCCACAGTCAGACTCTCAGGAATTTCTAGGTAATCTCAAGAATGGTATTTGGCTGTTTGGCCTTTCTTCTTGGGTGTTTGGTATAACAGACCGCAGTATCGCTTCCTTTGCCGATGGCTATCTATCTGCATTGGATTTGACACAATTATTTACAGCCGCTACTTTCTTTGTGGCATGGTTATTTTTAAAACCAACATCTAGAGTTTAATCAAAATTCCAGCCGGGCAGCAGGTTTTCAGGGGTTTGAGTATTGTTAAACCCCTACACCCCCACACCCTTACACCCCTATACCCCTAATACTCGTAAAAATTTATCTTGAAGTAGCAGCGATCGCTCACAGGAATTGTATATTGGTATAAAATACCCATTTCCGTAGCTATCAATGAGCTACTGTATTAACCCTAATTGCCTCAAACCAGAAAACAAGCACGATGCCCTATTTTGCCAGAGTTGTGGTTCAGAACTACTCTTGGAAGGGTGTTATCGCGCAGCTCGTCTACTTAGTGACCCCAATAAACCTAGTGGCTTCGGTACTATCTACGAAGTAGAGGATCATGGCCGGCAAAAAATTTTGAAGGTGCTACATAACAACCATCCAAAAGCAGTGGAACTATTTCAGCAGGAAGCCAACGTTTTAAAACAGCTACAGCATCCAGGTATTCCACAAGTTGAATCAGACGGCTACTTCATTTATTTTCCCAGAAATAGTCAACAACCCCTCCATTGCTTGGTGATGGAAAAAATTGAGGGGATGAATTTAGAAGAATATCTCACACGGAGGAACTTTCAACCCATCGGCGAACGGGCGGCTATTCGTTGGTTGAAACAATTAGCAGAAATTCTCCATCAAGTTCATCAACAACAATATTTTCATCGTGATATTAAACCAGCTAATATCATGCTAAGACCTGATGGGCAGTTAGTATTAATTGACTTCGGGACAGCAAGAGAGGTAACACAAACCTTTATTCACAAAGTATCAGGACAGCAAGTCACAGGCATTATTTCCACAGGATATACACCACCAGAACAAATGAATGGGAAAGCTGTTCCCCAGTCAGATTTTTTTGCTTTGGGACGGACTTTCGTTTATTTATTAACAGGTAAAAGTCCTGATTGTTTCCATGAAGATTCTCGCACTGGGCAGTTAATTTGGCGAGATAATACCACAGAAATCTCCCCAAGTTTAGCAGACTTAATTGATTATTTGGTATCCCCATTTCCTGGGAATCGACCGAAAGACACAGCAGAACTTTTAAACATTGTTACGCAATTAGAAAATACCTATCGTACTTCTAACCCTAAATTTTCCCAAAAACAAGCTCAAGTTCCGGTTAATTCTCAGAATAATTATCAACAAACACCAGTTTATCAAACACCGATTTCTCAAACACCAGTTTCTCTAAACTATGTCGGATTTTGGCAGCGTTTTGTCGCTTATTGCATTGATTTATTAATACTGTCTATTTTAGGAGCTTCCATAGGCTACATTTTTGGATTGACATTTCCCAATTTCTCACATTCAGCCTATACCTACAGCACCACTGCTGCTGCTAACAATGCTGGTATTAGTGGTCTTTTTACCAGCATCGGTGGCACATTTGGCGGGTTAGGAGTTTTATTTTTATTAACAGCAATTTTAACTAATTATTCACCTGAAGGTGGGCCAGATATCATTCCTACATTGTTAGCAGTGATCCTCTGCTGGCTTTACTTCACAGTTCTAGAAACATTTTCTAAACAACAAGCAACTATAGGCAAAATGTTTTTAGGTATTACTGTTACTGACCTCAATGGGAATGATATTTCATTTTTTAAGGCCAACCTCCGTTATTGGTTGAAAACTATTTCCACTATAGGGTTATTTATCGGTTTTATCATTATCGGTTTACATAATAAAAAGCAAGCTTTACATGATTTAATAGCCGGTACTGTAGTGATCAAAAAGCGTTAACTAACTAAGTAAATTTAATTAATTCCTATCTAGCCGTTAATATAGAAATAATCGTCTCCATAAGTGCATACAATCATGGTTGAGCAAACTTTAATCAATATTGATGATTGCGATGAACCAGATGCCAATCTCCTAGTTACCGAAGATGATACACCTGTGGATAATCTCGCATCTGCCAGACAACAACGTCTTTTAGTCAGTTCACTGTATAGTTCTTGCCAAAATCAGCAATTTCTAGCTGAATCTAATGTGGGTGTTTATCATACTTATGGTGAACCCGCTATTGTTCCCGATATATTTATTAGCTTTGATGTTCAAATTCCGCAAAACTGGTGGGAAAAACAAAACCGTTGCTACCTAGTTTGGAAGTTTGGCAAAGTCCCAGAGGTAGTAGTTGAAATTGTTTCTAATAAAGAAGGTGAGGAATTAGGAAAAAAACTGAGAATTTATGAACAGATGCGAGTGATTTACTACATAGTATATGACCCAAGTCAACAATTAGGAGAAGAGATCATCCGTGTTTATCGATTACATGGTAGATACTATGTAGAAACTCAGGAATTATCTTTAGAACAAGTTGGTTTAGGCGTAACTCTCTGGACAGGTGAATTTGAAGGTAGACAGGATACTTGGTTGCGTTGGTGTGACCAAGAAGGTAATATTTTACTGACTGGTGATGAACGCGCTCAACAAGAACGTTTAAAAAAAGAAGAAGCTCAACAACTGCTAGACGAAGAACGGTTAGCAAAAGAACAGGCTCAAAGACGCGTACAATTATTAGCAGAAAGACTTTTATCTTTAGGTATCAACCCTGAAGAAATCTAACATCAGTATATGTAGTTGTGTATCTAGACTAAAATACTGTATTAAATGTAGGTTTGGTTGAGGAAAGCTAGACGCTAAACCTAGTATCCCTGTTGGGTTTCCTTACGTCAACCCAACCTACTGTCGTGTCTACGTATCTGTTCAAAAATCAAGTAGGAATCTTATGTATGAATCAGCCATCAGAGTTAGAGGTCAAATATAAGAAAATATATCCTATTTTTATAGGAGTTTGTAGTATTTTGATGCTGTATACATCATTATTAGTGGGATTTTCGCTCAATACAATTACAGGTTTAATACTTTTACTGGTCAGTTTATTAATGTTAACCCGCACTGTAGCTGTGATTACTCAAAATGAGATTCAGATGCGGAATCTATTGGGAATGACAGTGAAAGTATATTCTTACACTCCCGGCCAAATTGTAGTTGCCAATAATAGCATTTATGTTAATGACAAAAAAGTTATTTCAGGTTGGTGGGCAGATATCAATATCCAAGAAGTAAAAGCATTTTTCTTACAAATACAAGAAGAAAATTCACAAGGATGACACGTTAACCCCAAAATCATTATAAAAATAGGGTAACTCTGAAAAATTTAGAGTCACCCTATTTTTATATTTGCAAGTAAGAGAAATTAAGCGAATGCAGCAGTTCTCACATCATTATTCGCCAAAATTTCTTGCAGTTCATCCGCATCTACTGTTTCTTTATCAATCAGCATTTGTGCGATTTGGTCTAAGATGTGGCGGTTACTTACCAGCACCTCTTTAGCGCGGCTGTAGGCTGTATCTACTAATTTCCGCACTTCTTCGTCAATAGCAGCCGCAGTTTCTTCGGAGAAATCACGCTCAGACATGATATCGCGACCGAGGAACATATTACCTTGCTGACGACCAAGAGCTACAGGGCCGAGTTTATCACTCATCCCGAAGCGGGTAATCATTTGGCGTGCTACACGCGCTACTTGTTGTAAGTCGTTGGAAGCACCTGTGGTGACTTCTTCTTCACCGAAGATAATTTCTTCTGCTAACCGACCACCTAAAGCCACAGCCATCTGATTTTCCAGATAAGCGCGGCTGTATAAGCCAGTTTCCATACGGTCTTCGCTGGGGGTAAACCAAGTTAAACCACCGGCGCGACCACGGGGAATGATGCTGATTTTTTGTACTGGGTCATAGTCGGGCATTAAAGCACCAACTAAGGCGTGACCAGCTTCGTGATAAGCTACTAAGGTTTTGCGCTTTTCGCTCATAACGCGGTCTTTCTTCTCTGGCCCTGCGAGGACGCGATCGATGGCATCATTGATTTCATCCATCGAAATTTCGGTTAAGTTGCGTCTAGCTGCTAGAATTGCGGCTTCGTTGAGCAGGTTGGATAAATCAGCACCTGTGAAGCCAGGGGTACGACGAGCGATTTTATCTAAGTCTACGTCTTTGGCTAGGGTCTTACCACGGGCATGGACTTTGAGGATTTCGCTACGTCCAGAGTAGTCGGGACGGTCTACGACGACTTGACGGTCAAAACGACCGGGACGTAATAAGGCTGCGTCTAATACGTCAGGACGGTTGGTAGCAGCGATAATGATGATACCGGTGTTACCTTCAAAACCATCCATTTCGGTGAGTAACTGGTTGAGGGTTTGTTCCCGTTCATCGTTACCACCACCTAAACCTGCACCCCGTTGACGACCTACTGCGTCAATTTCATCGATGAAGACGATACAGGGAGCATTGGTTTTAGCTTGTTCAAATAAGTCGCGGACACGGGAAGCACCCACACCCACAAACATTTCTACGAATTCAGAACCGGAGATGGAGAAGAAAGGTACACCAGCTTCCCCAGCAACTGCGCGCGCCAGGAGGGTTTTACCTGTACCGGGAGGCCCAACTAATAGTACACCTTTAGGAATTTTGGCACCGACGGCGGTAAAGCGATCGGCATTTTTCAAAAAGTCTACAACTTCGTTTAGTTCTAATTTGGCTTGGTCAATACCAGCAACATCACCAAAGGTGACTTGAGTTTGTGGCTCCATTTGCACCCGCGCTTTGGACTTACCAAAGTTCATAGCTTGGCTACCAGGGCCATTTTGAGCGCGACGCAGTAGGAAGAATAAGCCAACCAGCAGTAATACTGGGAGGAATAAGCTACTTAAAGCTTTGAGCCAAAAACCTTCGTCGGTTGGCGGTAAAACGGATATATCAACGCCTTTGGAACTGAGGGTATTGATTAATTCTGGGTCGTTGACTAAAGTAACAAGTTTTTTATTAGGGTCGTATTTGGGTGTAACTAAGGCTGTGGAACGGTCTGCACTGAGGCTAACTCTTTCTACTCTGCCTTTTTCTACTTCTTGAATAAACTGGCTATATCGCCAGGTTTCCCGACTTTCGGGTCTTTTATCAAAGAAAGCTGTGCCAAGTGCAATTACAACAATAAATAGCAGCGCGTACAGCCCCGCATTTCTCCATCTTTTATTCACTGAGGTTGATCCTCCCGTATTTTTGGGCGTAGGGCATTATTAGAATTATGTTAACTTATCTTAAGGTATAACAAAATCATACTTCTGTCATGCTAAGAATAGTCTCCTGATTTGCTGAAAGCATAGATGGTAGGGATTATATTGTAGCGACCCTGTGGGCTGATGAACGGTATGAATGGGGAGAATTTCCACCACACTATTAGTGTAGGCGATCGCTTCTAAGCTTTGAACGAATTCTGGTGTCCAAGCCACTTCTCTCACTAACTGTTGCTGCTGGGTTAGCCATTTCATTAAATGCTGGCGACTAATCCCTGGTAATATACCCATTTCTAAGGGCGGTGTCCACCAAGTACCGTTACCCCATCCCCAAAGATTCCCTGTGCTGGTTTCTAGCCAATTACCCGTATGATCTACAAGAATAGCTTCTTGGGCGTGGGCTGAGACGCTGGTTTTAGCTAACCACGCACCCAAGTAATTACCTGTTTTATGGGTAGGAAGACTGCGAGACCACTGGGAAGTAGCCACAGCACAAGTTACCCCATGATGTTGTTTTGCTGAAAGATTTTCCGGTAAATATCTCCCAATTATCCATTCCCGACCATCAGGAAAGATAGTCATTCTGAGAACAGGAAAATGAGTTAACATCGCCTCTGCACCTTGGCGCAAGCGTTTCCAGTCTGGTTGTTCCCAATTGAAAGCTTGCAGGGAGAAAAGTAGGCGATCGCAATGCGCTTGCCAGTTAGTTAAACTACTAGCAAGTGAATTCTCGTACACCCGTAAAGTTGTAAAAACCGTTGCCCCATATAATAACCCTGGATCATTAATATCTAATTGCAGAGTGGGAGAGTCAATTAAACTACCGTTGTACCAAAACATTCTGGAGGCAAGCAGTTAGACGAATTTTAAATATTTTAATTTTAAATTTTGATTTTTTGAGTACCAATACAAAGAGGTAGCAGCCACAAACTACTACCCCTACAGGCAAACTTGTGTGAACTTCTACGAAAAATCATCAAACACTAACTGCTTAATGATAAATTTTGCCTAATTTTTCGTATTTTCTAATACCTTGACCAGTCATACAGGTATCTACCATGATGATCGCGGACACGATGCCATTGTCCATGTCGATAGTAGCCGTAATAGTGTCCGTGACGGTAGCGACGGCGATAGTAATGTCTTCTATGACGGGATCTTCGATAATAATGGTGATGTCTGTAGCGACGGCGATAATAATGTCTTCTATATCTTGGTCGGTGAGCTAGCAAAAGTTCTTCGCTTTTACCTTCAACTAAATTTGGTTCTGCATCAACACTCTGTTCTGTGAAAACATGATTTTGAGTATTTTCTTTGGCTTCAACTATTGCAGGTGGATAGATAAAAGCTAATACTAGTAACGCAATTGAAGATAGCTTCTGGAAACGGTTCACGTCTTTGCTTCTCCCTGACTGTCGGTAATAAGTTTAATAAATACTTGAAATTGGGAAAGCATATAGTTCGTACTTCACAAACCTCAAATCTCAAAAAGTAATGAAAGTTCTAGTTTTGAATGCTGGTTCTAGCAGCCAAAAAAGTTGTTTGTATAAAATTCCTGATGATGCGCCTCTCCAGGAAGCACCCCAACCACTTTGGGAGGGGAAAATTAACTGGACTCAAGACCAAGGTGGAGCAGAAATTGTTGTGGAGAAGTCCACGGGTGAAAAACTGCGTGAAACTATTGCTGGAGATTCTCGACAGACACAATTTGCTTATCTGCTCCAGACTCTCACTAGTGGTAAAACTCAAGTCATTGGTGATTTGTCAGAAATTGATGTGGTGGGACATCGAGTAGTACATGGGGGTCAAAGTTACCGCCATAGTGTTATTATTACGGAGGAAGTAAAAAAGGCGATCGCTGACCTCTGTAATCTAGCTCCAGCACACAATCCAGCAGCTTTAGCAGGGATAGATGCTATCGAAAAAAGCTTGGGCAATGTTACCCAAATCGCAGTATTTGATACCAGTTTTCACGCCACTCTACCAGATGCGGCTGCTATTTATCCCGGCCCCTATGAATGGGTAGAGCAAGGTATCCGCCGCTATGGTTTCCACGGAATCAGTCATCAATACTGTTCTCAACGTGCAGCACAAATCCTTGGTCAAGATTTAGCGGCTTTACGAATTATTAGTTGTCATCTCGGTAATGGTGCTTCTTTAGCGGCTGTAGCTAATGGACATAGTATTGACACCACTATGGGATTCACGCCTCTAGATGGTTTAATGATGGGTAGCCGTTGCGGTTCCATAGACCCAGGTATTTTAATTTACTTATTAAGACGTGGGGATTCGGCGGAAAGCCTGGATTATGCTTTAAATAAAGCTTCGGGACTTAGGGGAATCTCTGGTATATCTAGTGATTTACCCGCAGTGATAACAGCGATGAATCAAGGTAACAAACGCGCTCAACTAGCCTGGGATATTTACGTACATCGTCTCAAGGCTGAAATTGGTGCTATGTTGGCGAGTTTGGCTGGTTTAGATGTCTTAATTTTTACTGCTGGTATTGGTGAAAACTCTGCTGCAATTCGTCAAGCAGTTTGTGAAGGTTTTGGGTTTTTAGGTTTAAAAATCGACTCTGAGAAAAACCAAAATCAACCTGTAGATGCAGATATCGCCACTCCTGATTCTACCGTGCGAGTGTTAGTAATTCACACTCAAGAAGATTGGGCGATCGCTCAACAATGTTGGGAATTAGTCAAGAGTCGCTGATTCACAAAAAACGACGCACAATTATTTTGCCTAGTCTCGGCCAAATAAAACGTAAAATCGGCTGGAGGAGTAGAGGTATACAGACTGAAATCACTAAGAAGATTGTATCAATAATCGCCTGAAAATTTTGAGTGTAAATCATGGCGATCGCTGGAATTAAACAACTAATAACCCATGCTATCCAGTTCAGATATTGATATTTGATGGCAATATTTCTTTTTAGTATCCGAAATAGAAAATAGCGACAAGCAAAAATTAATACAGCTATAGCTAACCAAATAATAATAAATAACACCGTTCTCTGTACTAAATTCATGCCATGAGTCAAAGATATTTTACTGACTACTAAACCAGCAGGAAATAGTGAAGATAACTCCCACAATAGCAATTTAACCTGATTTCTTAAAGAATTGAGTAATTGTCCCACCAACCAATAATGGGCAGCAATCACCATTGAACATTGAGGGTTATATAGAAGAAAATCCTCTTTAACTTTCTGCAATACATCCCCATTAAATAGGACAATACTCTGTAAAATACAGTCATTTTCATGAGCATCGTCAACAGTTAATTTATCTTCTTTATAATAAGAATTAAATGTAGAGCTAATCTGTAAATTTAGCTTTTTTTGTAAATATTTACTCCGCAATATTTTGAGAATATTGAGTAAAAAACCAAAGTAAGTGTTAGTAATTTTCCTACTATTGTTTTTCAGTCTTATATCTGGAACATAATTACTGCGTAAACAAATACAGTACCAAAGATACATAATTAATGTAGGAGGTACTTCTAAAGATATGCCTTGTTTTTTAGCTGCTTGAATTTCCTCTACAACTTTCTGGTTCAGATAGAAATTACATTGAGACTGATCGAATTTAATTTCTACATTATGACCTTGAGGTATTTGCAAGGAAAAACTCAGGTTAACATCAGTAAGCACTTTTTTTTGTGTCTTATCGTTGCCCATTGGAAGATATGTTCGCCAAACTTTTTACCAAGTTAATCATGAAATCTAATATTCCCCGCCACTGTTTTTCCCCAGCAACTACTCCCTCATTATGAATTTGCAGGATGATATTTTTGGCATCTTCAGGTAAATCGAATAAGTCTCTGTGATATCTAGTAATAATATCGCCATCTAACTGCATGACTGTTTGAGCATAAATTGTATCAATTTTCGGGCTTGTAACATCACCACCATCTAAAGCCGCCTTCAGTTCAATCACTTTACGCAGAGTTCGCATAAATTTATCATTCTGAAAAAGAGATTGGATTTCATCACAATTTCTCTGCCATTCTTCTTGCCAATTTGTTTGATTTTCTTGATTGATATCTTCTATTACTGGTGCAGGAGCAGGTAATATAGGTCTAGCTAACTCCACATATCTAGGATCAGATTCAACTATATTGCCTCTTCTAATTTCCTTTAATAAATTTAGCCTTTGATGATATATTTTGACTTTTTCATTTTGCAAATTATTGGATTTATAATTCCCTGCTTCTACTAGAATATGAAAGTATTCTCTTTCCAATTGGGAGAATAAACTCCTATAGCGATCGCGCAATTCTTCATCCGCAGGAATTTCCATTTCTTCAAAGTAATCTTTATCACTTATAGAGTAGATACTTTGATAGGCTTCCCATGCACTAAATTTCGTACCATTGATTCTATTCACCACCATTGTGTTGACTTCTAAAGCAGTAATATCCTCAATTAAAACCTGTACGGAAGATACGAATTTATTTAATAAGCCTCTAGCTTGAGATTGAATCCCATCGGTACTAGAAGTTTTATTTGCTGAGGTCAGATTATCTCTATTTTGATTAGTTAAACTGTTTTTAGCTTGAGTTTGAGTCCTATCAACCACAGTGACTACCTCTTTAATCTTGGCAAAATCTTCTCTTGTAATTGTTTACTTTGATCATCACAAGTAAACTAACCTACAGCTAAATTACTGTAGGTGTAAAACGAGATAATTAACTAATTAAACTACTTAATATTTTCGTAATTACTTAGAAACCTGTGCGAGAACTAGCCATTTCCTTGAGGATTTTATAGACCTTATGGACACTTTCTATATTCTTTTGCATAATTTCTCGGCTCTCCTTCACTTGGTCTAAATGAAAGCTGAGGAGTTCTGCATAAGGGCCACTACTGAGAAATTGACTACCAACTTCATTTTCGATGTCGCCATCAATTAAATTAATCTTGGTATAAATTCTGTTACCGGGTTTAGCGGTTGTCGGTAGAGGTTGTAATTCTCCATCCGGCTGCGTAGAGGGTTCTTCAACCCAAGTAGTAATTTCTAACTGCACAACTTCTGCGATCGCCGCCTTCATGACATCGATAATACTCTTATTATCCAGGTTATTAGCATTGATCTGCTGAATTATTGATTGAAAATTTCCGCTTTCCGCCTTGATCAGTTGACCATTTTTAATAGATTCTTCTGGGGCAGTAATTTCCATGAGTTAATTAACAGTAAAAGGTTTCAATGTAGACAAGATACAATTTTAATAGCTGTGGTAAATTTGACTAGGGTTACTTAATAAAAGTAATCAAACTCACCATCCATAGCAGTGTATCCTTTATGTTTATCGCTGCCACACGTATAATAAAAACTTATTTAAGCAGAGTAATTACTGGTTTGTAAACATTAAAACTCACCCTTAACTTAGGTTCCCTAGTTAGGTTAGGGTGAAGAGTTTCAACTGCTTGACTTTTAGCGAATAAGTATCATACAGGAAGCAAACTGTAGAGAAGGTTTTTCCATATCCTGTGAACACTCAGGTATTGCATTGGGAATAATACTATATACAATGAGCCAAAATGCGTCAGAAAATCAGAAAACCATGTTAATGTCGCGTCAAAGTATCGTCACCCCTTTAGTAGTAGTTTCGTGTATGTTAGGCATTGCTTTCATGCAATTTCCTAGACTGCAAAAATTACTCAATAGTCGGCAGTATGTCCCTTTAGCAACTTTAGAAAAAGAACTACAACAAGAAAAAATTAGACTAGATTTACTCAAGCAAACACCTAGTTTTGGCTATGATAATTTAATGGCAAATTGGGTATATCTAAATTTTTTACAATATTTTGGTGACGATGAAATTCGCGAACGCACAGGATATAGTTTAAGTCCAGAATATTTTGACATAATTTTAAAACATGACCCTAGATTTATAGAAGCTTACATCGCTCTTTCTACCAGTGCATCTCTTTATGCTGGTGTGCCAGAACGTTCAATAGCCTTAATGGCAGAAAGTTTAAAATCTTTATCTCCCCATGTTCCTGATAAATCTTATTATATTTGGCGTTATAAAGGGATTGATGAATTACTATTTTTAGGTGATGCTAAAGCGGCTCAATCCTCTTTTTTGATGGCAGCTAATTGGGCTAGTCAATATGAAGATGAAGAAAGTAAATTTGTCGCTTTTACATCTCAAAAAACTGCCGAATTTCTTAGCCGCAATCCCAATAGCACATATGCACAAATTGCGACTTGGGGCATGATCTTAACTAATCCGGTTGATGAAAAAACGCGTAAGAGAGCCATTGATGCTATTGAAAAATTAGGTGGACAGATAGTGATCAACCCAGATGGGACAAGCAGTATTAAATTACCACCACAAGATTAAAAATTACGGCGTTGCTGAGTGATTTTAAAACAACCTTTTAAAGCGATCGCTGTTTTCCCTTCACTAAGTAATTACTTGTATTTGAGTTTACACAAGATTATCAATATTGCTACAATGTTCATATAACTTAATATTTTGCTCAAACTTGTAACATCAAACCCTAATTTCCTGAACAACTAGGGTTTTCCTTAGTGGAAACATTTATTAAAGATGACATCTATAAACCCAGCCACGCGTTTATTTTCCCGATTAGAACTAAATGGAAGTCAATTGACTCATCAACCAGGTAGTGTCTTAAGCAGTACCGCTTTAATTGCTGGTACAACAGTAGGTGCAGGGATTTTGGCTTTACCTGCGGTGACACTACCTTCCGGTATTCTCCCTTCCACAGTTTTACTAATTTTAGTTTGGCTATACACCTTAGTATCTGGGTTATTGATTGCGGAAGTAAACTTAAACTCAATGCGTTTAGAAGGACGCTTGAGTGTTGGTTTTTTGGCAATGGTGGAAAATACTTTGGGGAAGTTGGCGGCGAAAATCGCAGGTGGTGCTTATTTATTTATGCACTATGCTTTGTTAGTAGCTTATATGGCGCAAGGTGGGGAAATTTTAATCTCTGCATTGACTAAAGTTTGGGGTGTTCCCAATCATTTACCTGGGTGGCTAGGAACAACAACTTTCACCATACTGTTTGGTGGAATTATGTATTGGGGGAGAGAAAAATTTATTGCAAAACTTAATAGTGCGTTTGTTGCGATCGTCATTGCTTCCTTCTTGGGACTCTTACTTTTAGGAACGGGACAAGTTAAAAGTGTGCAGTTTCTCTTTCAAGATTGGGGTGCAGTGGGAAGTGCTGTATCTGTGATGTTAGTAGCACTTTTTTATCACAATATTGTGCCGGTAGTAGTAACTCAATTAGAAGGCGATAGTCGCAAGGTTCGCCAATCAATTGTTATTGGTTCAGGCATTCCTTTAGTGATGTTTTTGGCATGGAATGCGGTAATTTTAGGTAGTATTAGTCCAGAAATGGTGCAGAACTATCATTATTTTGACCCTTTGCAAATTCTCCGCGCTGGGGGTGCTGGTGAATGGTTAGGTGTGCTGGTATCTATATTTTCTGAGTTTGCAATTGTTACGTCTTTTATTGGCTTTGTCTATGGGTTAGTGGATTTTTTTCAAGATGTAGCGTTAATTCGTCAAAGGGGACTTGATCAGCGTTTACCACTTTATTCTCTAATTTTGTTACCACCGATGAGTTTAGGGGCAGTTAGTCCCCATATTTTTATTACAGCCTTAGATATTTCTGGTACTTTCAGTATTTCCATTTTGGGAGGAATCATCCCTGCGTTGATGACTTGGAAGCAACGTCAAAACCAAGATCATGTGCATCAATTGCTAGTTCCAGGAGGAAGGGTGACTTTGATGATCATGATTATTGTGGCATTAGTAATTATGACGAGACAAATTCTATCAATGGTTAGATTTTAGAGTGTAAATATCGACAAGAGCAAATATTTGCATTGACCGGATAATCGCTAAAAAGCCGAGAATAATAGAAAAAACCTACTTTTATAGGGATGCAGGATATGTGAATTATATACCCGTGCGATCGCGGAAATTTGTCATATCCTTCATCAGAAATTTGCCATTGGGAAATTGATGTTATAAACTGTAGGCGCAGTTTTCTATTAAGGTTTTTTTAATTATGATGACAACACAGACTCTGACAACTAAAACTGACAAAAAATCTCCTAAGAAACGACAGCAATCTTTTCCAAGTGTGGATATTGGTTCGCCTAAAGTACCCTTACGCAAACCTAAAAAAATCACCCAAGCACCCGAATTATTAAGTGATTGGGAACACGCTAGTTAATTGCTTGTTACGAATTCCATTTGCACAGTTGCAATGGCGGTGTCATACGAGGGCGGTTGTATTGATAGAATCCCTCAAGATTTAGCAAAGCTTGACGATAAAAAATCCTCTGCATAGCATCCTCATGATGATTAGCAGTACCCATCAAATAACTTTGACTGAGTGTCAATCGCCCTTCAGCATCCCACATAAATCTAGACTGGGGTAGATGATTTTGTTGATGACCACCCCACAATATAGCGAACGCTTCACCTGTAATGAGATTGCCTTTGACATTACCTCTGATACAGATAAAGTTGTCTGAATGGGGATAGCCATAATATCCCTCAAATTGATTTGTAGTTTTGTGAAAATTGGCGCAAACTCCCGCACCGACTCGCCAGTCTTGTGGATCGGGTTGAGAGCAGAATTGATAGTTACCGGTTGCTAAATTGGCAATGTTAATTTGGTTTTTGGTATCTTGTTTTTGATGAGATTGATGCCAATTAAAGACATTTATTAACAAAGCTGTGAAAAGCACAAAGATTTGTGCAGGGATAATTAAACTCAGCATGATTACATCTCCCAATATTGAGGAGAGTTGTGCAACTGAGATGAGCAATCAGCTAGTAACTACACCACTGGAGCCGCAGAAATGGCTAAAAATACCAACAACAAGATAATTAATAAGCTAATTTTGACGACTAGGTAAGTGGTGGGGTCAAATAAAGGAAAATCGTGTGTCATAGTGACCTCCAAGCTTAGGCTCTATATTGGAGATTGTATATATTCCTATTGTCCATCAAAAACTAGTGTACGTACTTTAAGTTAAAGTTTTAGTAATAATTTTTAGTATCTTGTTAATAACTACTTTCTATAGTCAGAATGGAAGTGTTCTATAGAAAGGCTGCTCTATCCTGGTGATAGGGCAATAGAAAACAGAAAAAAAGAAATCTCCACTGAATTTAGACAGATATCATAAATCATGAATTAAGCGATCGCTATAGTAATCTTAGAGAAAGATTTGTATTTGATTGTAAAAAAAATCAGTAGTGAGTTATTCACGACTCTCTTTTACCTGTTTGTTCCCCGTTCCCTACTTACCACATCTATAAGAACTGCATTAATCAAATTAGATAACTATATTTTTGGTTGGGTGAAAAAATCAGGTTTTTTCTTTCGCAAATGATAAATAATCGGTAATAACGCAAATCAAAATTTACGGGATATCCATTTTAATTAAATAGTTGCCACACTCCTACTAATTTACCTGCAATATTCCAATATATTGCAAAATAAAGCTTTATAGTATAAAATACTCTAGGTTATTTAAAATAGCGTTAAATTACGTAAATAAATAATTACTTTTATTTCTTAGTTTTTATAAATAGCATTTATTAAAGTGGTATGGCAGAAAACTCAGTTAAGCTTTTTTTCTCCTACTCGCACAAAGATGAAGAGCTACGAGACGAATTGGCAAACCACCTGAGCATTTTAAAGCAGCAGGGTGTAATCTCAAGCTGGCATGATAGAAAAGTCTTACCGGGAGCAGAATGGGATAGCCAAATTAATGAAAAATTACTCGCGGCTGATATTATTTTGTTGCTGATTAGTGCAGATTTTATAGCTTCTGACTACTGCTGGGATGTTGAAGTAAAAACAGCGATGAAACTTCATAATGAAGGCCAAGCTTGTGTTATCCCGGTTATTTTGAGAAAAGTTGATTGGACAGGCGCACCATTTGGTAAACTGCAATTTCTCCCTAAAAATGCTCAACCTGTAACTAGCTGGCCAATTCGGGATGAAGCTTTCGATAACATCGCTCAGGGTATTCGTAGAGTGGCGGAAACCTTGATAATTCAACGTCAGCAACAGTTAGCGCAACAGCAAATTGCCAGAAATATCAATCGTTATAAAGCAAAGGTTGAAGAAATTTTATCTGTGGATGGAACGATTTCCTTACCTTCCAGAGATACACTCAATGAACTAAGGGAAGAACTAGGATTAACCTATGAACACGCTAAAGATATTGAACAAAGAGCTTTTGAGCCATATGTAATTTATCAACAGAAGCTGCGAAAATACGAAGAAACTTTTAAAAAGGTAATTGAGTCAGAATACCCTCTCAATAGCAGAATTGAGAGGGATTTAGAACTCAGACAAAGAGATTTAGGTATCAAACCTGAAGATGCTAAAAGAATTGAATTACCTATTCGTTCCCAGGCAGAATCGAAATATTATCAAACAAAATTACAAGTTAACTTACAAGAACCTGTAGAAGCATCCAATAATTCCCTTAAAAATACAATTAATAACCCACAAAATCCTCATCCAATACAAGAATCAAATCCTGTAAAACCTCATGTTGAGGAAACTAGCGAATTAGAGACAGAAGCAAATAATTTGAACTTAGCAAATAAGCTCAATATTGAAAGTAAAAATCTGCTCAAGAATGTTATAAAAGTTGCTAATAATGTATCTGATCAATGGGGTATTTCCTCAGATAAAAATATTGTTACCGACATAGCCCAAAAAGGAATATCCCAAATCAAAGAAGCCTTAGAAAAATCTTATCAAGAAAAACTACAACGTTATCAGCAGGAACTATCGCTTGTTTTCAGGATTGATTATCCTCCAAGCGAATTGACTAATAGTAATTTGAAAAAAACACAAAAATCTTTAGGACTTGCAGATAAAGATGTAGAGATAATCAAGCAGCAGATTACCTTACCCAACTATAAAAATTACCAAATAAATTTGCCTATCGACAAACCTCTAAATTGGCAACCTCAAATTGCTCTAACAGCAAACTTAGGTGATATTAAAGCTGTAGCTACTAATTCTGTAGGGACAATAGTCATCAATAGTGATGGGCAAAAAGTTAATATTTGGGAGGTAATATCTGGAGAATTGCTCAGAACTTTAACTGGACATACAGATATAGTTACCACCATTGATTTAAGTGCAGATAATCAAATATTAGTGAGTGGTAGTGCTGATAGGACTTTTAAAACTTGGCATTTAAGCACAGGTAAGCTAATTCGTACTTTCACCGGACATTCAGATTGGGTGACTACAGTCGTGATTAGCAAAGATGGCAAGATTATTGCTAGTGGTAGTGCAGATCAAACTATCAAACTTTGGTATATGTCTAATGGCAATTTATTTCATACCTTGAAAGGTCACACAGGTTTTGTTCGTGCCATTGCGATTAGTAATGATAATCAGTTACTAGCTAGCGGCAGTAATGATAGAACAGTAAAAATCTGGAACTTAGCCACTCGTCAATTGCTTAGAACCTTGGAAGCACACACAGGTTTTGTGCGTTCTGTTGCTATTAGTCCTGATGGGAAAACTATCGCTAGTGCAGGTGAAGAAGGACATATCAAAATCTGGGATGTAGTTACTGGAGAATTAAAAGCAAATCTGACAGAACATATCGGTAATGTTGCATCTGTTGCAATTACGGCTGATGGCAATAGATTAATTAGTGGTGGTGATGATAAAACACTCAAAGTATGGAGTTTAGTAACGGGGCAATTAGAAAACAGCTTAGAGGGACATATTGGACGAATCTTATCCGTTCGCAGCAGCTTGGATGGCTATACTTTGGTGAGTGGTGGTCAAGATAAATCTGTTAGAGTATGGAGCCTGAAAATAGGTCTTTAAGTCTTGAGTTTAAGTAGATTAATTATATGGAATATATCATTGTACTTCTCTTTACTGGTGTGATTACCGCTCTGATTGCACAGGGCAAAAACAGACGCGCGTTAGTTTGGTTTCTCTGTGGATTTGTTGTAGTCGGTTTGTTCATTATTCCCTTTCTTTCTTCTTTAAGAAAATGCCCCAATTGTGGTAAAGCCATAGAAAGAGAAACAAAAATATGTGGTTACTGTGGTCATAATATGCTTTAGTTGCAAGTCACACGAAAATACTAAGGAATTCCTGCTAATTGAAAGATTTGCTGTGGTGTGAGTTGTAAATCTGCCAGTAATTCATCAGCTAAACTAGCTTCGCCGCTTTTAGTTTGGGGTTTGGCATCAGGATAAAAAACAGTTACAGTTTTAGCTTTGGTATCTATCACCCAAACTCTCATCACACCCGCATCTAGATAATCTGTGGCTTTAGCTGCCATCTCACCGAAACTTTGGCCAGGAGAGATAATTTCAATTACTAAGTCTGGGGGTATGGGACATGGTTCATCTTCAACGACATCATTCGCAAGGCGTGAGAAGGAAACAAATAATAAGTCTGGTACAGGAACCCAGTCTCGTCCCTGACGTTTTAGAGTAATTGCCCACTCAATACCAACCTCCCCCCGGTTTTGCGCCCAAGGTGTTAAAAGTGCATATATTGTGCCTGTTACTCTGGAATGAAATCTTTTTGGTGCCATTTTAGGTTTTAATTCGCCATTAACTAATTCGTAGGTGATATCGCCTTCTGGTAAGGCGAGGAATTCGGCGAGTGTGAGTTGAGCTTTAAGTTGAGTCATACATCTACTCTCAATCCATAACTCCATATATCATAAAAGATGCCACAGGCGCGATTAGTTAAAGTCAATGCGATTAATTTTGTACAGTAAACCCGGTTGTCATTTGTGTGAAGGCTTGCAAGAAAAGCTAGAACAGATCCAAAACTTGACATTTGAGTTAGAGATTCGTGACATTACTACCCGTGAAGATTGGTTTAATGTCTATCAGTATGAGATTCCCGTTTTGCATTTAATCCAGTCTGACGAAGAGAAAGCACAAGCTTTACCCCGTCCTTCTCCCCGTGCTAGCGTGCAGCAATTAGAGCAAATGTTGTGTAAGTATTTAGCCAAGACGGAAAAAAATAATGCAGAATAAGCGCAAGAATAGTGAGTGCCGAGGTTCACAAAATGAAATTGCGGGAATTACTAGCGACAGTTGACGGTGTGGAAAAACTACCTCCTGCTTTTGTGGATGCTGAAGTCCAAGGATTAAAGACCAACTCCCATGCTTGCGGTGCAGGGGATTTGTTTATTGGGATGCCTGGAACCAGGGTAGATGGTGGGGAGTTTTGGCCAAGTGCGATCGCATCTGGTGCAGTAGCAGCGATAGTTTCTCCCCAAGCTGCACAAAAAAATCCTCCGACAGATGAGGCTGTTGTCATTAGTGCTAACGACATGACCAAAGCTTGCGCCCAAATTGCGGCAGCGTTTTACGGATACCCAGGACAGAAACTCAAACTAGTGGGTGTAACGGGTACTAATGGTAAAACTACTACCACCCACCTGATTGAATTCTTGCTAAACAAAGCCCAATTACTGACAGCTTTAATGGGGACTCTCTACACCCGTTGGGCTGGTTTTGAGCAAACTGCCGCCCACACCACACCCTTTGCGGTGGAACTACAACAGCAGCTAGCCCAAGCTGTCAAAGCTGGCTGTGAATTTGGGGTGATGGAAGTCAGTTCCCACGCTTTAGCCCAAGGGCGGGTTATGGGTTGTCCCTTTGAGGTGGGGGTGTTTAGTAACCTCACCCAAGACCATTTAGACTATCACCACGATATGGAAGATTATTTCGGGGCTAAGGCTTTGTTATTTAGCCCCGAATATCTCAAAGGACGAGCAATCATTAATGCTGATGACCCCTACGGTAAACGCTTAATTGCCGCATTAAACCCTGAAAAGGTATGGAGTTACAGCGTTAATGATGCTAGTGCTGATTTGTGGATGAGTGATTTAAACTATGAACCCAATGGGGTAAGTGGCACTCTCCACACACCAGTAGGTGAAGTTAGTTTTCAATCTCCTTTAGTCGGTCAATATAATTTAGAA
The DNA here is from genome assembly GCF_050235535.1 of Aliinostoc sp. HNIBRCY26. Classification (GTDB taxonomy): domain Bacteria; phylum Cyanobacteriota; class Cyanobacteriia; order Cyanobacteriales; family Nostocaceae; genus Trichormus. The sequence continues at coordinate 1,659,914 of NZ_CP189852.1, read as the reverse complement.
AATCTTTTAGCAGCTGTAGGTGCGGTTTTACATTTAGGCTTAGATTTGCAGCTAGTCGCCGCCGCCATCCCCGAATTTCCTGGAGTTCCCGGACGGATGGAGAGGGTGCAGATTAATCCTCACCAAGAAATTAGCGTCATTGTCGATTATGCCCACACCCCCGATAGCTTAGAAAACTTACTCAAAGCCGCCAGACCATTTATTCCAGGGAAAATGATTTGTGTATTTGGCTGTGGAGGCGATCGCGATCGCACCAAACGCCCGAAAATGGGCAAAATCGCCGCCGAGTTAGCAGATGTGGCGGTAGTCACCTCTGATAATCCCCGCACAGAAGACCCCGAAAAGATTTTAGAAGATATTTTGGCAGGCATACCCGACACTGTACAGCCGATAGTAATTTGCGATCGGGCCACCGCCATCCGTACCGCCATCCTCCAAGCCCAACCAGGAGACGGCGTATTACTTGCAGGTAAAGGTCACGAAGATTACCAAATCCTCGGCACAGAAAAAATCCACTTTGATGACCGAGAACACGCCCGCGAGGCTTTGCTAGCTAGAGATTAGTAAATTAGGGAATTGGGCATGGGGCATAGGGCATAGGGAATTGGGCTTAGGGAATTGGGCATAGGACATGGCAATAAAAATCTACCTTGTCTACCTTGTCACCCAATCCCCAGTCCCCAATCCCCAATCCCCAATCCCCAGTCCCCAATCCCCAATCCCCAGTCCCCAATCCCCAATCCCCAATCCCCAATTAATACTTTTTAAGTATTTTAGGTGTCAAAAAGTATATAAATAAGTGAAAATCAATGAGATGATGAATTCCTCTATCCCTTTGACTTTTTATTTGTCGTGTTTAGCCCATGAATGACTCTCTGCACAAGGATTTTTCAGTTTATCAACTAGCTTTAGGAGTAGAATTCCCTTCCCAGGCATTTGCTCTTAATCCTGCGACGCTGCTATCACTGGTGAGAGCAACAATTGATTTACTGATTGAAGGGCAGATTAATGCAACCATATGGTTTAAACTTCCTCCTGGAAAAATTTGGTATGCCGAATTAATTAGATATCAGTCATCAGTGAAAACGGCTAATTCCATTTACGATTGTCAAATTAAGGAGAAGAAAACCGAATCAGAGGATGAAGCAGATTTAAATTCTTCATCTTCTTTGTTTTGTCGCCCAATCAATCTATCAGCAATACCAAATAGTCATATTAGTTGCGAATATTTTATTATAGTTATATCTGAAAATTTTGCTAGTTTAATTGCAGCATATCAGCCGACAAAAAGAGATACAAGTAACATTATTAGTCACGCCAATACAACTAAAAGTCAACCTTTATCAACTATAGTTAGTGTTGATACAAAAGTAATTCAACAGGTGCTAGATGGATTAAAACAAGAGATTTCATCAGAGATTGAGACAATTCCCTACACCGATTTTGTTGTGCCATCTGTATTAGAACTAACATTAGTTAGTAAGCTGCTAGCCAAGCAAATTCAGCGACAAGATGAAATTAATCGGCAGATTAGAACGGAACGTATTGCTAAATTAAAGGAAAAAAATCAGACATTACATAAGAAAGAGCGACTAAAAGACGAATATTTGAGTAATGTTTGTCAAGAGTTGCGGACACCGTTAACTCAAATCAAAACAGCCTTGTCGTTGTTGAATTCACCAAATATTAAACCCAACCAACGACAGCGTTATTTACAGATGCTCAATAATCAGTGCGATCGCCAGAGTATTTTAATCACCAGTCTACTGGATCTTGTAGAACTAGAACATACATTAGAAAATACCACCTTAGAGTTAGTCAAACTTGCAGATATTGTCCCTGGAGTAGTCAGCACCTATCAACCCGTAGCCCAAGAAAAAGGTATCATGCTGGCCTACACCGTACCCACCGATTTACCCTCTGTTTGGTGTGTCAGTGGTGGACTCAAGCAAATAGTCATTCATTTACTCAACAACAGTATTAATTTCACTAATAATGGTGGTCAAGTTTGGGTGAAAGCCAGAGTTCAAGGTGAATATGTGCAGTTAGAAGTCCGTGATACAGGTGTGGGAATTGCTGAAAGTGAAATCCCCAAAATCTTTGACTGCTTTTATCGTGTACGTTCAGGAGTCAACGACGAAATCAACGGTGCAGGTTTAGGACTAACAATTGTGCAGCGATTGTTATGGAATTGTGGGGGTTCAATTAATGTGAAAAGTAAAGTTGATGAGGGTTCTGTATTTACAGTCCAGTTGTTACCAGAAAATAGTAAAATGATGAGTTCAGGGAAGCTCAATATTTAAAAGTATTATGTCACTGCAAGTTTACGGAATTCCTAACTGTGGTACTTGTAAAAAAGCTCTGACTTGGCTACAAAACCACAATATTGCATACGAGTTTATTAATACCAAAGAACATCCACCAACTGCTGATCAGATTACAAATTGGGTAAAATCTTTGGGTGCAGCACCTATGCGTAATACCTCTGGTCAATCTTACCGTGCTTTGGGTGAAGAGAAGAAAACCTGGACTGATGAACAATGGATTGCAGCATTTACTCAAGATGCAATGTTACTCAAGCGTCCGCTTTTTGTAAAGGATGGTAATGCTGTGTTGGTAGGTTTCAAAGATGAGTTAGTAGCCAAGGAAAAATTATTATCTAATACATAATTTATCACTGTTCATCATATTCACAATCCGACTTGATGAATAATCATACACAAAGTAGTTGAATTGCTATAAATGCTCTAAAAATTTGATGACTGTGTACAATGAATCACAAGTATACACAGTTTCACCATTTTTAATAACTTGCCATATAACTCCTTGATCATCTGCTTTAATTTCCACAGTTAATGGCATCTTTGCAGAATTTATGCTGTTGTCAACTATAAACCCCACTCTTTGTAAAGCGCGAATAGTCCAAATACTGGCGACACCATCACCGATAACATGAACTTTTCCCTTGACTGGGGTATGTAAATGAAACTCCCCAGAAAACATATCAAACTCCACACCTTCACTACGGAAAGTATTAGCAAAAGCACCACTTAACACCAAATCTTCTGGTGCGCCAACCTGTAAAATTCCCTCAGATGTTAATAACCAAATTTGATCAGCCAGCCGCAAAGCTAAATCTAAATCATGGGTAGAGAGTAAAATTGCTTGCTGATTTTCTCGTGCTAACTGACGCAACAATTGCATAATTTCCACCCGTCGTGGTAAATCTAAAAATGCTGTTGGTTCATCCAATAACATCACCATCGGCGACTGCGCCAAAGCACGCGCAATCATAATTTTTTGACGTTCACCATCACTTAGTTCGCTAACTTGACGCGCAGCTAAATGTAACGCACCCACAGATTTGATCGCCCAATGTATAATCGCTTCATCTTCAGGCGTTAATTTTCCCCACCAGTCGGTGTAAGGATGTCGTCCCAAACTCACCAGAGTATAGGCTGATAACATTCCCACATCCACCCTTTCCGTCAGCACCAAACTCAACCGCTTGGCTAAATCCTGGGGTGCTAACTGATAGATATCATCACCCAAAAGCCGCACCTCACCCGCAATAGGTGGTTGCATTCCGGCGAGCGATCGCAGTAAAGTAGACTTACCCGCACCATTCGGCCCCAATAAACACACCAATTCCCCAGCTTCCAGACATACGGAAATATCCCTCGCCACACACCGCACATTTTTGCGGGATGTTTGATAACCGATAGTCAAATTTTGAGTTGTTAAAATTGGATTACTCATGACGGGAAAGATTTTTGGGAATTACGCCGCAGAATTACCCAAGTGACAACAGGAGTTCCAATCAAAGCCGTAATTGCATTTAAAGGTAAAACCATCTGACTCACCGCCATTTGGGAAAATAAATCAGCCACCAAAGCCAATATTCCCCCCATAATCATCACCCCAGGGATTAAAATCCGATGATCGGAACTCATAAATAAACTGCGACACAAATGCGGAATAGCCACACCCAAAAATGCGATCGGCCCGCAAAAAGCCGTAATTCCACCAGCTAAAATAGAAGCACTACTAATAATAGAAAACCTAGCTTTCTCCACCGTCAAACCCAAACTCCGCGCGTAAGCTTCCCCCAACAACAGCGCATTTAAAGATTTCGATTGCAACACCGCCACCAATAAACTTAAAACTATCACCGAAATTAACACAATTAACTGTTTCCAAGTTACTCCGGCGAAGCTACCAAAAGTCCACATAATATAACTTTGAATCCGTTCTTTAGAGCTAAATTGCAATAAAATACTCACAATTGCACTGGTAGCATAACCAAACAATAAACCCAAAATTAGCAGCGTCATCGTCTCTTGTACCCGACGCGCCACCACTAACATTAAACCCAAAACCGCAGCCGCACCAAGACTAGCAGCTATCACCAACCCAAAATCAGTAATAATTCCCAAATCATTTAATAAAGTTGGTGTCGCCACACTTGCAGTTAACACCACCAAAGCTACACCTAAACTTGCACCAGAACTAATTCCTAACACAAAAGGCCCCGCCAAGGGATTTTTAAACAGAGTTTGCATTTGCAACCCACTCACACCCAAAGCCGCACCCGCTAAAGTTGCAGTCACAGCTTTCGGAAGTCTAAATTTCAGAATAATATTTGCCCAAGTTGCTTTTTCTGGTTCTTGTCCCAGTAAAATATTGATAACTTCCTGAATCGGAATAGACACAGATCCCAAAGCCAAATCTAGTAAAAATGCAACAACCAGAGCGATAATTAACAAGAAAAATACTAAAGTTTTGATAGAAGTAGATTTAAAAAATATTAATAAATTAGACGGCAGATATTTAAGTAACATTATTTGCTAAATTTCCGATAATAAAACAATTGATGATTCGGTAATATTTCGGGATGCAGGATTTTAATTAAATCTGCAAGCACAATATCCGGGTTACTAATTCCCCCTTCCCAGTAATCATTACCACCATTCGCATTTAAACGTCCATTGTTATTATAAAGATTGCCCGTTTTCACAGCTTGAAAATCACCATAACGGTTATCTTCTGCGATTAAATCCTTGACACTTCGCCAAGCTTGGCTAAAATTCAACCAATAATCAGCATTAGCAGCACGTTCTAAAACCACTTCAAAAGAAAGTGGTAAACTACCATTAGATTTATCATCACTCCAAAGATAATTTCCTCCCGCATCAGCCAGATATTTAGCAACATAACTATTACCAGCCGGCATAAAACAAGTACCTTTAAAGTTAAAACCAACAAATACACTCGGACGGTTTTTCACAGATTGAGCTTTTGCGGCTATTTGTGTATATCTAGTCGCAATTTCATTAAATATCTTTTCGGCTTTGGCTTCTTGATTAAAAAACAAAGCCGTAAATTTTAACCATTCACTTCTCCCCAGTGGTGTATCTTCCATATACTCAGCATTTATCCCCACCTTCAAACCCGCTTCTGTGAGTTTGCTATAACTATCAGTTTGGGAATTACCTGTACCGAATGTTGTTACTAAGTCTGGATTTAATGCTAATAATTTTTCAATATCTACATTGGAATTACTGCCGACTTGGGTCATATTTCCGGCTTTAACTTTCTCAACAACTTCAGGTGTATTGACTTGATTAATATTACTCACTCCAATTAATTTATCAACTACACCTAATTTTGCTAAGTGGGGTAAATGTGTAGTTGAGAGAGAAACTATGGAGTTGATAGGAACTGTAATTACTTGCGCTTTCTTAAATCCTTGGGGTGTGGGAGTTCCGCATTGAACTAAAACATATTGAAATTGAGTTTTGGCATTTTGCCAAGGGTTTTTGATGGTGACTACTTTGTAATGTTTGTGATATTCTACCGCCAAACCTCTGGCGTGGGTGATTTTAATTTTATTGGGAAAGTAATCTTGATTGGGGTTATAGTTGGGGGTGCAAGTGTTAGTTGATGTGTGAATTTTGGTGTGATTACAGGCGATGATGAGGGTGGCTATAAGGAATAATTGACAGAGGAAAATGATTAGTTTTTGGTAGGGGAGTTTTATCATTTTTATCTCACGCAGAGACGCAGTTCGCTGAAAGCGTTCCCGAAGGGTGGCGCAGAGAGAGAGTTAGGGGGTTTGTGGTGGGTAGAGGTTTTCGGTGATTTTTTTACCTTGAATGAGGTGTTCGTCGACTATATTTTCGGCAACTTTAGGGTTAACGCGAGTGTACCAAGTTCTATCATTAGAATAAAAAATAACTGGGCCGAGTTGACATACTTCTAAACAGCCGGATGTTCTGACTTCGATATCTAAACCTGCATTTTCTACTGCTGATTTTAAAGCATCAAATGTAGGTTGCCATTTGCGAGAAGGTAGACAGCGTGTAGAGGTACAAACGGAAATATAGGAATGTTTGAGAGGATTTTTGTTAAAGGGTATGGGTTTTTTACCTAATACATAAATATCTCGCAAATCTTGATAAAGAGCTAACTTATCTAGATTTGGTTTACCCTCCGGTAATAAATTTTCCCCATCTACCAAAGGATTAGGTAATAAAATCGTCATCAATTGTTCATTCGCACCATTCCAAAACTGAATCCCCCAACTTCTAGGATTTCCTTCTGTATTAAACCGCCGATAAAAAGCCGCACGGGAAACTAAACGTTGCTTCCTCACTTCCACAGGAGTTTTACACAAAGGCCCACCAAAATTAGTATCAATACATAAATGTAAATGCCAACCCTCAGTAGCCACCGTCAAATAGCCATCATAGAGAATACAAAGCTTTGGTGGTGCATTAAATTCCAACTCCAAAACACTACCTTGAACAATATGAGCAATCCCCACCTGCTGCCAATTCTGTTCAAACAAAGTATAAACTAACGATGCTAAAACATCACTCCCACAATCAAAATATTCATATTCAATAAACCCCTCCGTAGCTAAATCTTCCTTAACTACCTCATTAACTGGTGTCACCCAACAATTAAACTCACTCATTTCTAACTCTCCTCTCTTGCCTCGTGCGCCTCTGCGTGAAAAACTCTTTAAAACCGAGAACCCAACCCAACCTGAAAAACCCTCCCCCCATCAGGATAACCAGGAAACAACTGATAACGCTGATCCAACAGATTATCCAAACTCCCAGTTAAAATTAAACTATCACTAATCGGCACACGCATCTTTAAATCAAAAGTCGTATAACCCGAAAGAAACTCTGTATTAATATTATTAGTTGGATACCCATTTAAAGAATTCATCAACACACCAAAATACCAACCTTGAAGATTTTCATAAGACACACCCAAATTTAATTTATCCGCACCTGCAAACCTTAACTCCTTATCAACCTCCGCCGGATTAGCACTTTCTAAAATACGCGGATCATTTGCTGTATAATTAACAAAAGCATAGACATTTCTCGCTAGTTGTAAATTTAACGAAGCTTCAATTCCCGTAGTTTGTACTAACCCGATATTTTCCCAAGTCCCTGTATTGCCATTTACAGGCGGCGTGAGTCTTTTAAAAGCAATTGTATCAGAAACACGGTTACTGAAAAATGTCAACCTCAACAAGCCAATATTCCCTAATTTTTGGTCAATCCCCACATCAAAACTATCTCCTTGTTCTGGCTTGAGGTCAGGATTACCAATATTAGTAGGATTATTATTAAATAAATTGGCGATCGTCGGCGCACGGAAGTTTCTGATATAGTTAGCTCGGATTGTAGTTGCATCTGAAACTGCAAATTTTGCCCCTACTGATGGCGATGTAAATGAACCATTCACCAAACTACTAAAATCTTGCCTTACTCCTAAATTCATACTAAAACTAGGAGAAAAGTTAATTTCATATCTCCCAAAAATTGCCCCTTGACCTATGGCATCATCATAATTTTCTCTGGTGATGTTTGTACCATAATTAAATGTAGTGTTCTGCACATTGGTATTGCGGTAATCAAAGCCATAAACTAAAGTCTGGTTCTTGGCAACATTCCAATTATGGGTAACTTGAATACCATAGGAATCCTGTTTAGTATCAAAGCGGTTTTGAGATGTAATTGTACCGCTACGATTATCAAAACGAGTGTTGAGAAAGTCAGCATAAACTCTCGCTGTTAAAAGTGAATCATCGCCGCTTCCTAATTTGGAGTTCCAGGTTAAATCTGTAAGAACTTGGTCTGTGTATTTGCGATTATTGTCAGTCAGAGAGTTAAAAAATCCCTGTCCAAATTGGGGGAGAGGAATGGGTACACCTCCTGGTACTCCCTGTTCTTTCCCTAAATATAAGGTGGAGAGGGTTAAGGTGTTGCGTTTACCTAAATTTGCCTCTAATTTGACATTAAAGTTATTAAAGAGTGCGTCATTATTCGTTCTTGTTCCCTCAAAGTTAGCTTCAGGAATACGAAAGCGATAATTATTTTGTGCTTGAGTCCGGCTATATCCAACTACCCAAGATATATCACCGGATTTTCCACTATTTTGAATGCTTTGTTGGTTGAGTCCATAGGAACCGAAATTAACTTTGGTTTCTGTGGTAATTTGCTCTGTAGGACGACGGGTAACAATATTAATTACCCCACCTATTGCGTCTGAACCATAAAGTGTTGAACCACCTCCGGGTAATACTTCAACTCTTTCAATATTATTAGTGGTAAATTCTGATAAATCGAAACCACCACCGCCTAAATTATTAATTGGTCTACCATCCAATAAAATTAAAACTTGTCCGGTATTAGAACCGCGAATAAATTGACCACTTAAAGCATTTACTTCTGTCCCAACTGTACCGTCACCTAAAATACCAGGAAGAAATCGCAGTGCTTCTTTGACGGTTCTTGCACCTTGCGCCTCCATTTCTTCGCCAGTGATGACATACACCGGACGTGTGGAATCTTTGACTGTTCCTTCCCGACGAAAGGGGGAAAACACAGGTTCATTGAGGAGTTTGTCAATAACTGTCAGTTCAATATCTGGTTCTTGTTCTTCTGCCTGTGCAGTTTCTGTAGCGATGATGCTGGAATTTCCCCACAGCATCCCTGCGGTGATACTCACGCTAGAGATGATAAGTTGAGTTCCCCATCTGGCGATAAATTGATTACGCATTAGTAATTTCAGCCACCTGTATAACTAAAAAATTTTGTTGTCACTAAAGATTTGAGGTTTTTTGCAAAAACTCTCAGCCAGGAGGCAACTTTGATAATGATTATTATTATTATGCTTGGAGTACAATTTGCAAGCTAGTTTCTCAGCTTGTAGTAAGCACTTTAGTGCTGGGAGTTTTGAGGACTAAAGTCCTTACTACGAACTTGATTAACTACTGGTGTTGGATTAACAGCAATTACGATGTAATTTTGTCCATTTACTGAGGGGTGGAATTTTGGCTAAGATGCCTCTTTTTAAAGCTTCTGGACGCTCTGACCAAGGTAGTAAACCATCTGGTTTGGTATAGTATTGAGTGGCACATTGCAAGATGGCGGATGCACTACCATCAACTGCTAAATTGCCAAAAAGATAGGTGAGTTTCGCTTCGGCTTGGAAGGCGACAACGCAAGCATGACTGCAAGCACTCATACATTCAACACCTTGAATGGAGAATTGATTTTGCAATTCCCAAGTTTGTGCAAGTTGTTGTAGTTGTTGTAATAGCTGCTGTCCGCCACTTTCACCAACCCGCTTGCCATCTTGCCACACACTAGCGCAGGTTGTGCAGACGAATAAAGTATGTTGTTTGTTGTTCATTAATTTTGAAACATTGCTGATGAAGACAAGAAATACACGCCAGAATCTCTGGGTTTGCGAGAATTACAGGCGCAAACCTGGCTAGAGATTATGTAAATATGTAAAAGGCACGGTTATACAAATGGTTTTCAGGCTTGTATCTATAACCTTGTGTCAGTATTGATATTTGTAGGGAAAAGTCTACAATCTCATAGAAATTGCGATCGCGTGGCTTGGGTTTGCAACTATGAGAAATTTACACTTCTTAATGAAGAGAGTATGAGTGAAGTTATTCATCTGTACCTCGCAGATGGGAGTTGGTGATCATTTCGGCGGGCATTCTGACTTTGAAGCGTTCGCTTCATTACAGCTGCGGGACAGTGCCGGATTCACACCGGGCTTTCCCCGTTACCTCTGATGGCTGTTCCCCACCAGAACCGAGTTGCTTGTGGCTAGATGATACCACAGTTATGAGCTAAATTGCAGTCAATACAGAAATTCTCTACTCTTGATTACTCTCTTTGGCTATTTGGGCTTTAGCTTGTTGCCATAAAGCTTCTAACTCATCCAAACTGTAATCAGATAAGGGACGGTTAACTACTGCTTCCATTTTTTGCAAACGTTGGACAAATCGTTGATTTGTACCTTGTAAAGCTGCACTGAGATCGAGATTATACCAACGGGCTAACTGAATGACAGCAAAGAGTAAATCACCTAATTCGGCTTGTTGGCGTTCTGGTGTTTCTGCTGCTAAAGCTTGTTGAAATTCCTGTAACTCCTCATGGAACTTTGCCCACACTCCATCAATATTTTCCCACTCAAAACCAACCGCCGCCGCTTTTTGGGAAATCTTCATGGCGGCGGTGAGTGGAGGAAGAGTCCGTCCGTAACGACTGAGTTTGGTACTGAGTTTTTGACTGTCTGGGGAAGCTTCGCCTTTTTCTGTGGCTTTGATTTGTTCCCAATTTTGTCGGACTTCCTCTGCATTCTGTACCGACACATCACCAAATACATGAGGATGACGGCGAATTAACTTTTGGGCAATACCTTGGGCAACATCTTGTAGGGAAAATTGACTCGATTCGCTAGCAATTTGCGCTTGTAAGACTACCTGTAAGAGTAAATCCCCTAATTCTTCGGTGATTTCTGCTTGTGTGCCATTTTTAATGGCATCTACAACCTCATAGGCTTCCTCAATCACGTAAGGTATGAGAGTTTCAGGAGTTTGCGCCAAATCCCAAGGACAACCCCCATCAGGCGATCGCAATTTCGCTACCACATCAATTAACTCTTGCAACGCCGCCAATGTTTCTGCATTATTTTGTTCTTTGTCCTTTGTCATTGACTTTTACTCCCTTGCTGACTCTGCGACGCGTAACTTTACGTTTCTTAATTTTGCCACTAGGAAGTATTCCCTGGAGTCCTTGCTTGCGAAACCGTTTGTAAGCCGAACCGCCCCAATCGCTGAGAGAATGGCTCATTGCACCCAATTCTAAACCCAAAAATAACGCCAGACATTCTGTCGCGTAACTAGATAGCGATCGCCCCACAGTCCCTTCTATATCTTGCCAAGAAACTGTGATATTCCATAATTTCTCAGCTATAGCCACCATCACCATCGCCAAGATTGCCATGATGCTGCTGAGATAAACTACCCTGAGAGTTGTGCCAATAATCGGCCCGTGGGATAAAAAAGAACGATGGCGGAGACTCTTTTGATAAGGTAGCCAAATCCAGCGCAGAAAACCCCAGCGTTGGTATTGACGGGAGTAAATATCTAAGTCGGGGCCGAACATCAAACCGCCAAACATAAACCCACCAGCCACCAACAAAGTGACATTGCCACTACGAGTCTGCCAGAAAGTCACACCCGCCACCACTGGCAACGCCCATAAAGTAATGCGATCGTGCGTTCCACCAGAAGGCATTTACAGGTTCTCAAAAAATATTTAAAAAAATTTCTCCAAAATACTAGCGCGATTAAAAATATTTTGCTATATTATTTAATTGTGAGCGCAAAACGAAAAGCGCAAACGGGCGGTTAGCTCAGTTGGTAGAGCGCCTGCCTTACAAGCAGGATGTCATCAGTTCGAGTCTGGTACTGCCCATACACCCAAAGCCGCTATTAGAGCGGCTTTTTCAATTTTAGGCGAATTTTGGCAAAATTGGAACGAGCGACAAAGACTTGAGCAATACCTCTCGTTCTAACTAGACAGCACTAGAGTCAATGAACCGCAAAACCACAAATACTTAAATTCAGCCAGCAGCACGCATCGCTTTGTTACAGTTGCAATTTTTAACTGCCATAGCTCTACCTAAAATGTAATTGCCTACATTAGTAATGTATCGTCTTGCATTTACGATGTATTGTCTTACATTCGCAATTTATTGCTTTACATTCACGATGTAGCGTCTTGCATTCACAATGTATTGCGTAACATAAATCTCGTTAACTCAACATAGATATTGGTGTTGGGTTTATTTGCGTCAACCAAATTTACATCTGCATCGAATTTTGGCATTGCTGATTAGTGGGATGTTTTTTGTTTCGCGCATACCGCTAAAGCGGAACCCGCAGAGTAGGCGCAAAGGCGCGAAAAATCGATAGTTCAATTTGCTAAAAAGGCTGAATTCATCCCGCATTTATGCAACGCCCGAATTTTTAGTGAAACGGTATAAGAGGTACTCGGAGAGTGGCTGTTTTATGTTTTTGGAAAAGTGTGGCAAAAATTAAGTTGCTCATCGCGTTAATTCCGTGTATTTTCTCAAGCGATTTTAGGTTTAAATTGACACGCTAAATATATAGTCCACTACGGATATCTTAACAGCCATGCAAAACACAAACCGCCGTCTTACGCCTTCTAACATTGATCAAGATATTAATTCATTTCACGGTTTGCAAACTATTACTGATTATCAAACCAGTCGAGATGATGCTTCCACAAGCAAATTAGCGGCAGCTTACGAAGCGATGTTAAATGCTCAAAAAGCCGAGGTGGAGAAACTAACCTTATACCGTGCTGCGTCTGATGCGGCTCGATTAGCGGAGTGGGAATTTCACAATGCGGTGTTAGCCATGAAAGAAGTTGTACGGGGACAGTATGGCTCAGATAGTAATCAGGCTCAAGCTGTAGGATTCAAGAAAAAATCAGAGCGTAAACGCCCTAGTCGTAAAAAGTTAGTTGAGGCTGTGAGTTAGTTGTTAGACATCTGGTAGAAATTAATTTTGCGTTACCCGAAACCTTTGTAGAGAGGTAGCAATGCTACCTCTCTACATTGATTTTCACTCCTATGTCTATTAAGTCTTATGCAATAAAGAAACATCTTTCAATAACTTTGGAAGATAAGAAACAAATTTTCTCTTGCTTTTTCTTTCTTGTGCTTTTAAATCTTGATAAATTGTTTGTAAGTCATTGTTAAATTGATTTGAATGAGCTTGTCTAGCTTGATAAACTTCTTCAATAATTGGATCTTCCCACATAACTTTTACCTTTCTATGACTTTTTCTTTCATGAGATTCTTGCATCGTCAGAAACACATCACCTGTGATGAAATTCTACACTTTTCTGGAATTAAGGGCGTTGGCGTTGAATTTTTCTCTTGATTATGTTGCCTCTCAAGCCCTCACTCATGAACGAACAGCGTCAGCAAGCCTATCTCAACCTCATTCGCAGTCTGTTGGATGCCCCCAGTGGTGAAGAATCAGAGATTTTAGCTGCACACCAAGATTTACTTGATGCTGGCTCTGTGCAGAAGATGTTGGAAATAGCAAGTAATCTATTAAGCCGAGGCGAATTAGACCAAGCTAACCATTTAATGAATATAGTAAGACAGCAGCTTGGGGTTTATCGTGAATTTGAATTATCATTAACTGCCACAGAAAAAGAATATTTTAGTTTTTTAGACCAAACGTTAAAAGCAACCGAACAAAGTAAAGGTGATTCCCAGGTAGTTTACCCTTTGCTGGCAAAGAATACAGACAAACTTGATGGAGTGTTTGCAGAAATACTACGTCGTTGGGGGACAAATAGATTGGGGGAAGCGAAAGCAGATGAAGCGGAATCTTTGACAGCAGTTATTGGCAATTTTAGCAATCTCATTCTACAATTCGCCTTGGGTGACAAAGCCAGCAATATGGAAATTGCCATAAGTGGCTATGAAATCGCTTTAACTGTCTACACCAAAGAAGCTTTCCCTATTGATTGGGCAATGACGCAAAATAATCTTGCTGTTGCCTACAGGCAGCGAATAAAAGGAGACAGGGCAGAGAACATCGAAAATGCCATCGCGTCTTCTACTGCGGCTTTAACTGTCTACACCAAAGAAGCTTTGCCTATTGATTGGGCAGCAACACAAAATAATCTCGCTGTTGCCTACAGCAATAGAATCAAAGGCGACAGAGCAGATAACATCGAAAAAGCGATCGCTGCATATACTGCTGCTTTAAGTGTCAGAAACAGAGAAGCTTTGCCTCAAGATTGGGCAATGACGCAAAATAATCTGGCGGCTGCCTACAGCAATAGAATCAAAGGCGACAGGGCAGATAACCTCGAAATGGCGATCGCGGCTTCTACTGCGGCTTTAACTGTTTACACCAAAGAAGCTTTGCCTATTGATTGGGCAGCAACACAAAATAATCTCGCTGTTGCCTACAGCAATAGAATCAAAGGCAACAGAGCAGATAACATCGAAAAAGCGATCGCTGCATATACTGCTGCTTTAAGTGTCAGAACCAGAGAAGCTTTGCCTATTGATTGGGCAATGACGCAAGATAATCTCGCAGTTGCCTACAGGCAGCGAATAAAAGGAGACAGGGCAGAGAACATCGAAAATGCCATCGCGTCTTCTACTGCGGCTTTAACTGTCTACACCAGAGAGGCTTTGCCTATTGATTGGGCAATGACGCAAAATAATCTCGGACTTGCCTACAGCGATAGAATCAAAGGAGACAGGGCAGAGAACATTGAAATGGCGATCGCTGCTTATACTGCGGCTTTAACTGTCTACACCAGAGAAGCTTTGCCTATTGATTGGGCAATGACGCAAGATAATCTCGCAGTTGCCTACAGGCAGCGAATAGAAGGAGACAGGGCAGAGAACATCGAAAATGCCATCGCGTCTTCTACTGCGGCTTTAACTGTCTACACCAGAGAGACTTTGCCTATTGATTGGGCAATGACGCAAAATAATCTCGGACTTGCCTACAGCGATAGAATCAAAGGAGATAGGGCAGAGAACATTGAAATGGCGATCGCTGCTTATACTGCGGCTTTAACTGTCTACACCAGAAAGACTTTGCCTATTGATTGGGCAATGACGCAAGATAATCTCGCAGTTGCCTACAGGCAGCGAATAAAAGGAGACAGGGCAGAGAACATCGAAAATGCCATCGCGTCTTCTACTGCGGCTTTAACTGTCTACACCAGAGAGACTTTGCCTATTGATTGGGCAATGACGCAAAATAATCTTGCGGCTGCCTACAGCAATAGAATTAAAGGCGACAGGGCAGAGAACCTCGAAATGGCGATCGCTGCTTATACTGCGGCTTTAACTGTCTACACCAGAGAGGCTTTGCCTATTGATTGGGCAATGACGCAAAATAATCTTGCGGCTGCCTACAGCAATAGAATTAAAGGCGACAGGGCAGAGAACCTCGAAATGGCGATCGCAGCTTTTACTGCTGCTTTAACTGTCTACACCAGAGAGACTTTGCCTCAAGATTGGGCAATGACGCAAAATAATCTCGCAGTTGCCTACAGCAATAGAATTAAAGGAGACAGGGCAGAGAACCTCGAAATGGCGATCGCAGCTTTTACTGCTGCTTTAACTTTCAGAACCAGAGAAGCTTTGCCTATTGATTGGGCAATGACGCAAAATAATCTCGCAGTTGCCTACAGGCGGCGAATAAAAGGAGACAGGGCAGAGAACATCGAAAATGCCATCGTGGCTTCTACTGCGGCTTTAACTGTCTACACCAAAGAAGCTTTGCCTCAAGATTGGGCAATGACGCAAAATAATCTCGCAAATGCCTACAGGGAGAGAATCAAAGAAGACAGCGCAGATAACATTGAAATGGCGATCGCTGCATATACTGCTGCTTTAAGTGTCAGAACCAAAGAAGCTTTGCCTCAAGATTGGGCAGATACGCAAAATAATCTCGCAGTTGCCTACAGTAATAGAATTAAAGGAGACAAGGCAGAGAACATCGAAAATGCGATCGCTGCATACACTGCTGCTTTAAATGCCTACACTAGAGAAGCTTTGCCTCAAAATTGGGCAATGACGCAAAATAATCTCGCAAATGCCTACAGGGAGAGAATCAAAGGAGACAGAGCAGAGAACATCGAAAATG
The DNA here is from genome assembly GCF_050235535.1 of Aliinostoc sp. HNIBRCY26. Lineage (GTDB taxonomy): Bacteria > Cyanobacteriota > Cyanobacteriia > Cyanobacteriales > Nostocaceae > Trichormus. Next base: position 1,643,863 of record NZ_CP189852.1, on the reverse strand, counting down.
CGATCGCGGCTCATACTGCGGCTTTAACTGTCTTCACCAGAGAAGCTTTGCCTCAAGATTGGGTAGGAATTTTGTTCGGACTTGCAATTACTTACCAAGATGTAAATCGGTTTGATTTAGCATACAATACTTTTAAGTCTGCCATTGACACAGTAGAATCTTTACGAGAAGAGATAGTATCTGGCGAAGAAAGCAAACGCAAACAAGCGGAGAATTTTAACCAAGTTTATAGCCGCATAGTAGAAGTTTGTTTGCAATTAAATAAGATTACCGAAGCAATTGAATATGCTGAACGAAGTAAAACTCGCAGTTTAGTTGAGCAAATCCTGGAACGTGACGCTAAAACCATCTTCCCCCCAGATGTTTTGAGTCAACTAGAAACCTACAGAGATGAAATAGCAGTAGGACAATATCAAATCCAACATGGTCAAGCGGAAAATCCTCAAGACTTAGCAAAACGTCTTCAAGAATTACGACAGCAACGTAACAATTTACAAGATAAATATTTGCCTGTTGGTTCTAGTTTCAAGTTTGATAAATTCCCAGAAACTTTAGATGCAAATACAGCAGTTATACAATGGTACATTGCCACAGATACAATTCTCACATTTATCATCCAACCTCATGGACAACAATTGACAGTTTGGCAATCACAATCAGAAGATTTAGATGCTTTAATCAACTGGATAAATGAATATCTAGGCGACTACGATGAATATAGGCAAGAAATCAATGATAAATGGCAGAACCAACTAGAAACACGCCTGAACAAGTTAGCAGAAATCCTGCACATTGAAGAAATATTAGACCACATCTCCGAACAATGCCAAAGATTAATCCTTATTCCTCATCGCTTTTTGCACCTATTCCCTCTCCATGCTTTACCAGTCAAATCATCATACTTAATTGACTTATTCCCCAAAGGCGTAAGCTATGCACCTAGTTGTCAAATCTTACAACAACTGCAACTGCGTCAACATCCTGAATCTCAATCATTATTAAAATATTTATTTGCTGTGCAGAACCCCACAGCAGATTTATATGAAGACTACGAAAAAGACTTAGGTGCAGTCAACGTCATTAAAAAGAAGTTTACTCAAGCTCATATTATCAAACAAGCCAAAGCCAACAAATCAGCAATTCTCTATGTTGATGAAAATCAGCACACCACTCTAAACCCAGAATTACGCCAAGCTAGCAGCATCTTTTTCTTTTGTCACGGCGAATTTAGCCCTAACTCTCCCCTAGATTCCGGCTTACAATTAGCCGACACGAACCTAACTTTAACAGAGATCATCGCTCACTTCAAATTAGAGAACTGTCGCTTAGTCACCCTTTCAGCCTGCGAAACTGGGATGATAGATTCCAAAAACACCAGTGACGAATACATAGGTTTACCCAGTGGCTTTTTGTTAGCAGGTAGCACCAATGTAGTCAGCAGCCTTTGGACTGTCAGTGCTACAGCTACAGCCTTATTCATGATTAAATTTTATGAAGAACTACAGCAGCAAACTAATATTGTATTAGCTCTAAACGCAGCACAACGTTGGTTAAGAAATACAACAACCAAAGGCTTTCAAGATTGGCTACCTAAATCATCATTAAGTATATCTTGGCAGAAATTAATAGATAAATACTTTACTGAAATTGCCAAAGACAAAGGAGAATCTACACAACCCTTTGAGTCACCTTTTTATTGGGCTGCTTTTTATCACACAGGTAAAGGAGTTTAACAAATGTCATCTGAAAATAGCATCCAAGCCTTTATTCAAATACTTAATTCCCAATCACAGTTAATTTCTCCACCAGACTGGGAAGAATTACAACAAATACATAGCAATTTCCCAGAAGATGACGATGAGGAAATCGCCGAAATATTAGAACAATGGTTACAAGCAGCATCTCGTAGTCAACTGTTAGCAGCTTACACCCAAAACCTCGAAATAATCACTAAACCATCTTCTATTAATGAAGATAAAAAATTATGGATAGCTAAGAGTAAATCACAAACACCACCAGATAAACCTAGCCCATCATCAAAAGAATTGTTAGACAATGCTATTAAACACAACGCGCCTTTATCAGACAAGCAAAAATCTCAACCAACACAGTGAAGAATTTTAGCCTCAGTCTCTACGCCTTTCATCTCCGCCACACCCTCACCCATCTTCCTGATGAAGTTGTGGCAGATGCTCATTTATTATGGGAAAATTTGGTGAAACTGGGAGAGAATACCCTTCCCTTTCCTGACTTAAAAGATTTGCGCTCAAAATTAGTTTCTTATCATCATGGTGTATACACACCCCAGCAAGAAACAGCCATCAAAAGTGAATGGTTAAGCATTTCAGGAAAAGATTTAGACTTAGGTAGTCTCCCCACCCCAGCCGGATTTAATATTAACGCTAATCTCCAGCCATTTCTACTTAACGACACCTACGCTGTTGATTTAACCTTATTTCCCGAATTACCAAATACCGAAATAGACATTCCCCAACTGCAACATTTTCAACCCCAATCTTTATTACCCGCTAATATTCAAGCATCATTAGGACAAACATTATCAGTTTATGGAGAAGTAGAACCCAGTGAAGACTGTGACACTTTAGCACAAAAAATTGCCATAGCCTTAGTAGCAGGAACTAACTTAAATTCTCCGACATTAATGCACAAGGAAGAATTGTTTGAGAGTTTATTATTTGAATACCAAGCACTTGATACCAATGCACCAGATAATTCTGCTAAACAGTGTCAGATTTTAATAGTTATCAATAATAGTCAAGCAGCAACAGGAATGCTTGCAGAATCAGCCTATAACTGGGTGCGAGATTTATTTTGTAGCTACCACAAAATCCTTTACATTTATCAACTAGCGCGTCAACGCTATGGAGAAGGGAGAAAAATTTACAGCGATTTAGAAAATAAAATCCAACAATTTAACAGTCTGATAACTGCAAATCAACCAAATTTATCTGCGTTAAAAAGCTTAATATCTCAAGTTCCGCAAACAAACTTAGACTACACCAGATGTTGTCAATATTTAGAAACACACAACACAGCAATTACTACTAACATTACTAATTATAAAATCTGCTTAGATAACATTAAAGCCATTAATAACAACAATAGTCCCCTATCTTGGGAAGATTTTTTCAACAAAGAATGTCAAAAATGGCAACAACAAATTCAAACAGATATTAACTATCTTGCTCCAGGTAAAGAAATATTTGGACAATTAGTTGATACAATTCGGAGTGTAGTAGAAACACAACAAGCAGAAAGCGATCGCTCTTTAGAACGCACCATCCAAGTATTAGGTATAGCCTTTGGTGGCGGTGCAATAGTTTCTGGTGTTGTTACCAGACACATAGATAAACCATTCGCACCAATTAATTTCAAGTACCCAATTCACCCTTTAGTATCATCCTTGTTGTGGAGTTTTCTAGCTACAGCCTGTTTTTGGTGGATAGCGTGGTGGTTTACTAAACGTAAGTGGCGTTAAGATTCAGTTATCCTCACCTAGAGCAAGCACCACAAAAGCGAATTGGCTCATACTGCATTCTTACTCCCAGAGACGGCAGCATTTGAGCTAACCTGTCTGCATCTAGTTCTACTACAGATGCTTATACCATTTCACGAAAAACCTGATACAGATGTAAACCCTGAAAGTTTTACCGCATCTAAGTTTTTTAATTGCGAATTGCGAATTGCGAATTGCGAATTGCGAATTGTGAATTGGTATTAGGCGTTCGCGAAGCGTTCCGCAGGAAAGCCTGTCGCAGACATCGCTTGCAAATCGTTTTGGCTAAAACAAGGATTAAAATGAAATTATCCTCCTCTTAAGCCTCATTATGGTTGCTCCAGAACTCGAACAACAACTCCTTCACCTTTCACCTGACGATAAACTGTATATTATTCAAATCTTGGCACAAAGTCTGACTACACAAAATAACAACATCCATCAACTAAGCAAAATCTCAGAATTATTCCGTCAATCACTCGCGGCTGAATTACGCGGAGAACTTGAGATCATCGAATATCCCCAGCCTCAATTTTATGGATGTATCCAAGATGAAACATTCTTCCGCCATCCCCAAGGACAACAAACAGAACGCGAACCAATCCTGTGAAATTCCTCCTCGATACTAACACCTGCATTATTTATATGCGGGGTAAAAATTCCACTTTAAAACAGAAATTAGAATCTACTTCTACTAAAGATATTGCAGTTTGCTCAATCGTCAAAGCCGAACTATTTTATGGAGCAATGAAAAGTGCCAATCCACAACGTAACCTTACATTACAAATGCAATTTTTAGCTCAATTTATATCACTACCTTTTGACGATTTAGCAGCAACAACATTTGGCACAATTCGATCTCAACTAGAAGTATTAGGTACTCCGATTGGAGCGTATGATTTACAAATTGCGGCGATCGCACTCTCCAATAACTTAACCCTCATCACCCATAACACAAGAGAATTTCAACGCATTAATCACTTGTTGATTGAGGATTGGGAGATATAGGGCTTTTGAGTAGAGACACGATTTCCGTGTCTCTAACTTTAGTTCTAGCGATAATCTTGACGCTGGATGTCTCGCAGACGCGCCGCATCACGCATACCATATTCAGGACGAGCAAAGCGGCCGAGTTGCGCTTCAAAAAACTCGCGGTTAGCTTGCAAATGCTTGGGGTTGGGATCGTCTAAGGGATATAACAAAGCAGTCCGCAATGCCTGAATTACCGCAGAGGTAACATTGTACATGGAACGCTGGAAACTAATCCCCAACTGAATCAGCATATCTTCCTCACCCCGACAATGTTGTTGATAATAATCAACCAAATATTGGGGTAAAAAATGCAACATATCTTGCATCAACAATGTCGGTGGAATCCCGGCTGTACCAACGGGGAATACGTCAGCGTAAAGAATGCCGTAGTGGAAATCCTTCTGGTCATCGGGGACTTGACCTGCTTGGGCGTTATAGGATTTTGTGCCTCTAAAGGGGGCTGTGCGGTAAAATACAGCCTCTACGTAGGGTAATGCTGCTTCGTATAGCCAAGTGAAACCTTTAGATTTGGGGATGATTTCGTAACATTCACCACGGATATACACATGATGGTAAATCGGACGACCAGCGATCGCAAATATCCCATTGACTAAAAAGTTCATGGCATCGGGAACGCCTTTAAAGCCACCTTCATCATAGATATCCGACATCTCAAAAAATACCGGTGCCATGACTTCCCAGAATAAACCCAGGTTGGCGTAATAGGACATTTGACGGCACTGTTCCAAGAACATATCGGGGAACAGTTTGTAAAGTCCCAACATTAAGGGGTTGCCTTGAAAGTAAGCTTTAATTGCCCTATCGGCGTTAGCTTTGTATTCTTCCGAGTCGAGGTAAGCATCAAATTGGTTAACGGGCGCGTACATATGACGATGCCACAACATAGCCCGCATACAGGCTTCGGCAAATTCCATATTGACGCGATCGTGCAGTAAATGATGCAATAGTTTTGGCATTTTGAAGGTTTCACCCCTGTCCATAAATGCCAATAGTTCTGGGTGTGCTGTGGCTTCACCGCGCCAAATTCTTAAATCAGCGTCGTCCCCAGCGTAATGATTATGTCTATCTAAATATTCTTGGGAAATAAAGTATTTAAAGAAGGGAAAGGGATCTAAAAAGACTTGTTCGGCGATATAAAGTAAGTCACGCCAGTAAAAATCCATCGGTACAGCATAGGCTTTGTAGATACCGATAATTTGCATTAAATTTTCTGGCGTATCGGGTAACATCGAACCGCCAGCTTCTAAGCGATAGATGATATCCGCAAATTCGTGGCGGGAAGGGGGAATTTTGGTAACGGGTTTTTCTGGGGTTTGTACCATAGTTGGGGGTTGGGGATTGGGGATTTGGGAATGGGGACTGGGGATTGGGGATTGGGGATTGGGTATTCCCTTACACCCTCACACCCCTATACCCCTGGTTTTAAAGCTACTTGGGAAGTTATGGTTTTTTCCAGCGCAGGAATTGTGGCAACCATTGCTGTAGTCGTGGGTTCACTCCAACGGACTAACCAAGTGGGTTGGATGCCTAAAAAGATGATGAGGGATGCCAAAATTAAGGCGGGCATTTTCTCAGACCATAAAACTTTGGGATAGTAAGCTTGGTTATTATCCAATTTGCCAAAGCAGGTACGGTTGAGAAGAATGACAAAGTACACTGCTGTTAAGCCGCTAGAGGCGACGCACAAAAGTGTGGAGATGGGGAAAGCGGAGAAACTACCTTGAAAGACAATAAATTCTGAGATAAATCCGATTAAACCAGGAATCCCGGCACTTGCCATACCACTGAGAACTAGTAGCGCGCTAATTAAGGGTAAACCCCGAATGGGACTCATCAAACCATTGAGTTTATCTAATTCTCTAGTACCAACTTTTGCTTCCACAACGCCGACTAGGTGGAAAAGAATTGCCAGAATTAAACCGTGGCTGAACATCTGAGAAACTGCGCCCACTAGTGCTAAAGCTGTGCTGGAGGCACTAGCTAGCAACACATAGCCCATGTGACCGATAGAGCTGTATGCTACCATGCGCTTGATATCTTTTTGCGCGATCGCAATTACTGCCCCATAGATGGCACTAACTGCCCCCCAAATAGCTAAGGTTGGTGCAACAACACTCCAAGCTTGGGGAAACATTCCCATACCAAACCGTAACAGTCCATAAGTTCCCAACTTCGCCAACACACCACCCAACAAAATAGCAATGGGTGCGGAAGCTTCTACATAAGCATCAGGTAGCCAAGTGTGGAAGGGAACGAGGGGAATTTTGATCCCAAAACCTAAGATAATGCCAGCTAGGAGGATGAATTGTAAACCTGCGGAGAGAGTTTGTGTAGATACGGCATCAAACGAGAAGCTGGTAGAACCAGTCAGGAATACCATACCTAAGAAGGTGGCGAGAATTAAAGCACCGGAAACAGCAGTGTAGATTAAGAACTTGATACCTGCATAAGCCCGTTTTTCCCCTCCCCAAATCGAAATTAAAAGATAAAAGGGGATTAATTCTAGTTCGTAAAACAGGAAGAACAGTAATAAGTTCTCAGCTAAAAATGCCCCAGCAACGCCACCACTGACTAATAGAATCATCGAGTAAAAAAGTCTGGGGCGTTCGGTATCTTTACTGCTGCTGTAAATCGCAATCCAGGTAAGCAGGCTATTGAGAATCAACATTAAAATTGATAAGCCATCTACACCTAGTTGATAACTCAAACCCAAGGTTTCATTCCAAGGTAAATACTCTTGAAATTGCATCCCAGGATTGCTGATATCAAATTTCAGCAGAATAAACAAATTCCACAGTAAGACTACACCGGTAACGGTTAAAGCAACTATTCTCACCTTACTGGCTGGGACGACTTTACCAGGGAGAAACCCGATAATTATCGCACTGATAATTGGTATCCAAATTAAAACACTGAGCATATTAATTTGATGATTGGTAGTTGGGGATTGGGGACTGGGGATTGGGGACTGGGGATTGGGGACTGGAGACTGAGAACGAGGTAGACAAGGTAGAGTTTTCTTAGCATCTAAATACTGCGCTACCGCTAACAGCACTCGTTACTCATTACTCAGCACTCATTACTCAGCACTAATTAAAAAATGAGACTTAAGAACTGTACTCCCCAGTATGGCCAAGTTACCCACGCGCCTAAGACACCTACGCCTAGTAACACAGTAAAGGCATAAAATTGGGTTTGTCCGTTGGTGCTGTATTTCAAACCTTCGCCACCTAATAGGGAAAATAAACCGACAAAGTTAACAATGCCATCTACTACAAAGCGGTCAACCATATCAGCGAATTTGGAAAGTTGAGCAACGCTGAAAATGATGGTCATGCGATAGAGTTTGGGTGTGTAAAAGTCGTAAGCAAATAAATCTTGTAAAGGCTTCCAAGGTAGGCGGACAGGTTTGGGAATGTTGCCTAAATAAATGACTGCGCTAATACTGCAACCGAAAATACTTGACCAAATTAGTAATAGTGCCACGTCTTTATTTAAGGTTGCCCAACTAGGTAGGAGTGAAAAGCTTTGTAACACCAAAGGTAAATGTAAAACGAAGCCGAATAAAATCATCATTGGCAGTACCATTGGCCAATGAACTTCCGGCGATCGCTCACTCATTTGTTTAGCTTTACCACCGAAAATTAAGCCGAATTCTCTTGTTAAACTGACGGCTGTTAAAGCGTTAACTGCGATGATAATTCCTACTAACCAAGGGTAATTTCCCCACAAGCCATCAGCTAATTTTAATAAAGCCCAAAAGCTACCCAAGGGGGGAAAGCCAATTAAACCCAAAGTTCCGACAATGAAGGCTAAACCGGAAATGGGACGGCGTGACCATAAGCCACCAAGTTGAGTAACATCTTGAGTGATGCTGTTCCAGACAATTCCGCCGGTACTCATCACTAATAAGGCGGCTGATACAGCATGGGTGAGTACCAATAATAATGCAGCTTCGTCTTGTTGTGTGCCTACAGCAATGAACACTAAGCCCATGTAAGCACTGACAGAATAAGATAAGCAACGTTTGATGTCAACTTGAGCGATCGCAATTAAGGAAGCACCAATTGCTGTCACCGCACCAATGGCCACAATAAAAGCTGAAACTACAGGTGATAAAGTTAACACGGGCTGTAGTTTAATCAGTATCCATGCACCAGTAGCAACTACGACTGAGTTCCGCAAAATTGTGCTGGGGACAGGGCCTTCCATGGCCTCATCTAACCACAAATGCAAAGGAAACTGGGCGCACTTACCCATCGGCCCGGCTACTAAAGCTAAACCCACCAATGTCATTACAGTTGGGTCTACCTTAGCTGTAGCAGCCCATTCGGCTAAATCCGCATAATTCCAAGTTCCGGCGAGACTCCACAGTCCCAAGACTCCCATCAGCAAGAATAAGTCTCCTACCCGTTTGGTGAGGAAAGCGTCTCTTGCACCAGTAACTACCAAGGGTTGGCTAAACCATAAACCCACCAATAGGTATGTTCCCAGGGTCAGCACTTCCAAAACTACATAGCTGAAAAATAGGTTATTACACAGAGCCAAGGCGCACAATCCCGCTTCAAATAATCCCAAAAGGGAATAGAAGCGTCCCCAGCCCCAGTCCATTTCCATGTAACCAATTGCAAAAATTTGGGCTAAAAAGTTTAAGCAGGTTACTACTACCATTGCGCCGACACTTACAGAGGAAATGTCTAGAGTAATAGTTAAATTTAACCCTGCGGTTGATAGCCAAGGAATCAATACTTCTTGGGCTGGTTGATTCCAAGTTGCTTGTAGTGCCAACGCACTATGAACCAACGCCAAAAATGTCATGATTAAATTGACATAACCTGCTGGTCTTGGCCCGGTTCTGCGGATGATTCCCGGCGACCAAGGAATAGCCAATAGTCCACCTATTAAGGCATAGCACGGAACTAGCCAAACAGTCTCTAGTAGAAACTGAGCCATGAAATTAACCTCTGGATTTGTAGCACAGATTGACAACAATGGGGGCAAACTTAACTTTGCTCCCAGTCAAACCAAGTATTTGTAGATAAAGGTAGTTTATGTTTGCTTAATATTGTTCTCAGCTTATCGTTATATGGATCAAAAATAAATTACTTATCAAAATAAATCTACGATAACTACTCTAATTAATTCTTATATAATGGATTTCCCAGGTATAACCATAGACTAAAGTCTATGGATTTGTATCAGCTTCAGTCAATATAAATCATTGATTTAAGTCTATGAATAGATAAACAACTACCAATATAAAGATTTGTTCAGATCCCCGACGTTTCAAAAAGTCGGGGATCTGAACAAAAGCAATGTAGCGTCTCTGGAGAATAAGAAGCAGTGCATTAATTAAAAGCAGATGTCATGAGTAAACCGACAACTGTTGATAGCTGGTTGAGTTGACCAATGGGTGCAGGCTGCATATCACGATAGTCTAATATTTGCACGACAATCAGGTATGCCAGGGCTAACAATATAGAAACCGCACCCGTAATAATTGCTACTAGTTTTGAACGATTCATTAGTATTTCCTACATTGTGGGTTATGAGTCTGTATCTATATCCACATTGCCACAACTGATGCCAAAATACATCTTCAAAATAACGTCACATAAGTAGTCCAGTAGGGTGTGTTAGCGACAGCGTAACGCACCTTCCCCAACACCTTCGGTGCGTTACGGCTTACGCCTAACACACCCTACTTCTACTACTTCTACTTAGATTGTTTCATAAATCAAATCGAATTCCTAACATAACCAGAAAAAACAACAAAGGAAAGAGTTTTTGCACCCAGTTTAAAAGTTAAATAATCATATCTAAGCAAAGCGGGAACTAACAAACTTTTGAGCAAACAAGATACCACACGCAATTCTTTCAGCTTGCCGAAAGCTAAAAATATTTTGCAATATCCTGTAGAATTTTCTTTTACTATTAGCCTGAAATTCTGGAAACATCATTAATGTTGCTTCCAAAAATCTCAAATATTGGGAATAATCGAAAAATAAAGCTTCTCTTGCTAACTCAAAATATGATGTGGCTAAAGCATGACGATAAGCAGGGTAAAGCTGATTTTTTTGTGAGAGTTGCTGTTCCACCTTTTGCAATACTAAATGATGACTTTTTAACCAACGTTCTTTAGAAGTAGTAGAAACAGTCACCGCGCCATACCTTCTGTAAATAGCATAACAACCAGGTTGATAAACAACTTTAGCTCCATTCATGACAACAGAGAGGAAAAAATCTCTATCCTGGGCAGCAGGTAAGCTTTCATCCCAGCCAGCACTATTTTCTACTGCTTTTCTGGTGTACATTAAAGCTGCTAAAGCCACCCACCAATTAGCCAACAAAGCAGTTAAAATATCTGGTTGATTCCCCGAAATTTCTATTTTCTCTAAAACAACATTGCCATCAGGTAAATGACGCTGATGTCTCCAATCACCATACACAACATCCGCGCCTGTAGTTTCTAAAAAGGTTATCTGTCTTGCTATTTTATCAGGCAAAATATAATCATCTGCGTCTAAATATTGAATATATTCGCCTTGAGCTAAATCAAAGCCACGATTACGAGCATAATTCCCGCCTTGGTGGGGATAACTCCGCCAAATAATTTGTTTGTCATAGCTCTTAATGATTTCTAATGAATTATCTGTAGAACCATCATCAATGACGATAATTTCTAAATTAGAGTGGGTTTGTTGTAGGCAGCTATCAATTGCTTCTTTCAACCAATTTTCAGCATTAAAACAGGGTATGATTACAGAGGCTTTTTTGGGCATATTGAACAATGGGGAATGGGGAATAGGGAATGGGGAAATTGCGTTTGTTAAAAGCTCTCTATTGAAGCATTACATAATCTAAAATCTAAAAGGGTGTGATTTCAGTCCAGATTGATAGAATTGTGCAGCAATGCGTGGAAATATTTGTAGTGGATCTATTTGCATTGCCCAGCATAAATTAGAGAATGCTTCCCGTTTTAGTCCGATTTCGTAACATTTATGAGCGTGTTCATAGACGAACTTCGCAAAGGTTTGGGGATGGGATTGGAAGAGTTTTTGATGTTTTTTGACTAGGCGAATAAAGCTTTCTTGGCGCAGTTGAGGATTACGTGAAACTCTTTGCCCTTTGTGGTTGTATAACTGATAGGTAATGATAGGAAGACCAATAATTGAGCAAACTGGGTTAAGTCTGAGAAACAGTTCTGAGTGAACGCGCGATCGCATATTATTATCCCAACCCCCAATTTTTTGCAGCACTTCACGCTCAACTACAAGGGTTTGCTTGGTATTGTAGGATTTACCTGGTTCGAGGTCTTCGAGGAAAAAATGCGCGCCGCGTGGACGCAGTAGTGGGGGTAAACGCGTTCCTAAAACCTCGCCTTGGGGGTTGACTTCTTCTAAGCCGGAAATTACAGCCACGGGTGCGCTGAGAGTAGTTGAGGATAACGCCTTTAATGATAATTCTGCCATGTGGGGCAGCAGGCGATCGTCATCATCGAGAAATGTTACCCAACAACCCATAGCTGCTGCTAGTCCCACATTACGCGTTCCCGCGCCACCATGCGGTTGTGATAGGCGAATGACTCGCAACTTGGGATGAGTTGGTAAATCTATTGGCTGTGTGGAAGCATCATCTACCACAATTACCTCAAAATCATCCATAGTTTGCTCAAGCGCACTCTGCACAGCCTGAGTTACTAAATGGGGTCGGTTGTGGGTAGGAATAATTATGCTCAGTAGAGGTTTATTCATCTGCAATACCTATACTTATTGATGAATAACTTGCCATGTGCGGGGTTGATAAAATAAACATCTACTAATAGTTTTGTTGCTCTTCACTGTAAATCTAAAAGATTCTACAATATCGAAAGATTGCACGCCTCTTCTAATATAAATTTTGGCACTGTATACACCAGGAACAAAGGAGCAGTATGGCATATACATTTGAATTTCTGATTGCCCAGGGAGAATAGTTAAGTCTTCGCGATCGCAGTTAGATGTAATATACTGAACTAGCCCATTTTCTCCAGATAAAGCTGTGACCAAAAGACCTAAATTAGCTTGGTCTATTTTTTGGTAAGATTTACATTCCACACATAAATAAGCAGGTTCACCAGAAAGCGGTGCATCTAGTAATTTACCTTGCTCATCCCTAAAAAATACAGAGGTAATATCTAAACCTAAACTTTCCGTTGCTGGTTTTTCTGGTAAAACTAATTTTCCTAATGCAATTTCTGTACCGCTTAAACACAAATCCTCTTCATATTTCCGAATTACTGCTTCCGTCTCCCCAGACGCAATTAATTGACCTTTAGATAAATAAATCGAGGAATCACAAACATTAAGAATGCTATGGGAATTATGGGAAACTAAAATAAAAGCTGTACCTTTTTCGCGCAGTTGTGCTAACTTGCGATGACACTTCATTTTAAATTTAATATCACCCACCGCTAGCACTTCATCTATTAATAAAATATCTGGTTCTACATGAACTGCACAAGCAAAACCCAGTCGCGCCGCCATCCCCGAACTATAGCTTTGGACAGGTGCGTCAATTGCGTTACCAATTTCAGAAAAATCGATGACATCTTGAAATCTCTCGGCAATTTGTTGAGTAGATAAACCAAGAATTGCCATATTAGCATAAATATTTTCTCTACCTGTCAAGATAGGATTAAACCCTGCACCTAAAGCAATTAAAGGTGCTACTCTGCCTTTGACTTTTATACAGCCAGTGTCAGGTTTAATTAAACCGCTAATCATGCGGAGTAAGGTACTTTTCCCGGCACCATTTGACCCAACTAAACCTACAGCTTCGCCGCGTTTGAGTTGAAAACTCACATCTTTAATTGCCCAAAATTCTTGCGGGCGTAAAGTGTCACTTTTACGATTACCACCTAATAATTCAGTGGCAATATCTTGCACACCATAAAAGAGCGATCGCTTTAAATTGCGACAGAATTTTTTAGAAACTTGATCAACTGAAATCAACACATCAGCATCATGATGCTGCACAGAAATTTTTTGTTCTATTAAATCAGTCATTATTAAGAACTTACTCTTTCAACCACAAACGGCATAGCCAACCGGAACACCACCCAAGTTAGTAGTAACCCTATAAAAGTTACGGTACTCACTAACCAAAAACCTAACGGTTCTGACACCACACCTGTAGTAGCTAATTCTCGCACTGTGACTAATAAAGGCGTGACAGGATTTAGCCTAACTAATAAGCCAAATGTTCCCTCCGTTGGGACAGGATAAATTACAGGTGTGAGGAACAACCAAAACCCCGTCACCAAAGTTAAACCTTTAGAAACATCTTGATATAACACTCCCAAGGGAGCTAATAAAATCCCAATAAATGTTCCTAGTAAAACTAAATGAATTAATGGGACTGGCGTTAAAATTACCGTCCAACTGACAGGAATCCGAAACCAAATAAACAATCCCACAATTAAAATTAACTTGATGGCGAAATTAAAAAATACTTCCCCAATCTTTGCCAAAATTAATGCTTCCCGTGGGAAATTTACTCTGGCTAACATGGGTTTTGCCACTGTCACCGCCTGCACTGGAGCATTTAAAGCTTCCACAAAAGTTTGCCATAATGCAGTGCTGAACATGACATAAGCCGGATAGGGTAAATCAGTCGCGCCTACATTAATAACTTTGGCTGTATTGGCTAAGGTAAAGCTAGCAGCTAAGACAATTGGCGGTAAGAAAGCCCAAGCAATACCTAAAAACGATTGTCGATATTGCGCGCTAATATCCCGCACCATCAACCGCCAAGCTAATTCACGAGACGCTAACAAGTCTCGCCACATTTGTCGCAGTAAGATTAGAGGATGTCTCAGCAAACTTTCAGGTGTATAAATACTCTGTGGTAGCTGAGAACTTTGTCTGTTTCGTTGTTTCAAAGTTTTTCACCTACATTGAGGAATGGGGTTAAGGTGTCAACATATCTGGGTGCAGAATGTGGTTTGATCCCCCTAAATCCACGCCACTTGCTTTAAGCCGGGAAACCCGTCCAACGCAGTGGCTCCCCTTAAAAAGGGGGACTTTGATTCTATTTTTCCCCTTAAAAAGAGAGACTTTGATTCTATTTCTTCCTCTTAAAAATGGGAATTTGATTCTATTTTTCCCCCTTAAAAAGAGGAACTTTGATTCTAGTTCCCCCCTTTTTCAAGGGGGGTTAGGGGGGATCAAAACGATGGGGGATAAGGTTATAGGAATTGTGTTTACTAACTCAAACTACTGTTTTGTAATGCTGCGTAACGTTTGGTGATGTAGCGGTTAGCGGCTTTATCTAGGATGCGTAAAATTTTCCTGACTACTCTTGAACCAAATTGACCAACAGGCAATTTACCCACTAGGGGATTGATAATAGCCATGTTTCGCCGCCATCCCAAGCGTTTGTATTTGTTTTGGAAGTATTCGTCTTCGGTGAGATTCCACTTTTCCCGTAGGCGTTGGAGGCTGGCTAGTTCCCACGCATCACTCCAGCGCAACATATAGTAATGGATGTCTGATGCTTCTAAGGGTTTACCTGTGACATAAGTCATCAGAGATTCTGGTTCGAGGTAAATTGTCCCGCCAGCCTCAGTTACCAAAATACACAAGTCTACGTGTTCTTTGGTGTTGAGTAGTCCTTCATCTAACAAGCCAATTTTTTGGAATATCTCTGTGCGTACCATCATGCAGTGAAATTCTGCGAGTCCAGTTTGTTGGCGTTGTAATTGAGGACGCACATCTGCAACTTGACGACCTTGTTTGTAAATCTTTTCAATCATACGTCGTCTGGTGGTTTCGCCTTTAGCCTCCACCTTAATTCCGGTTTCTCCACCTGCACAATGTACTTCTGTATGCAGAGGTGTACCCTGACAAATCAGAGGACTAACTATAGTTGCATCGGTTGATTCTGCACATTCAATTAGAGGCTTGAGCCAACCAGGGGTAACTACAACGTCATTATCGATGAATACAACATATTCGCTGGTAACATGACGCAAACCCAAGTTGCGTGCATGGTTGGGGGAAA
This sequence comes from Aliinostoc sp. HNIBRCY26, assembly GCF_050235535.1. Taxonomy (GTDB): domain Bacteria; phylum Cyanobacteriota; class Cyanobacteriia; order Cyanobacteriales; family Nostocaceae; genus Trichormus. The sequence continues at coordinate 1,628,250 of NZ_CP189852.1, read as the reverse complement.
GATAATGATCTGTGCGAATCAGTTGGAATTGCTTTTGTTGTGCTTGTGCGGCTAGATATTCTTTGATGTGCCGTGGAGAACCGCCATCTATGTAGATTAATTCAAAGGGATAATCAGTATGTTTGTAAATGCTTTCTAAAGATTCAATGGTGCCGCTAAAACGTTCTCTAGGTGAGACGATAATGGTGACATCGGGATTTTCTGATGATTTGATCATATTGATTGGGGACTGGAAGGGAGACAAGGAGGACAAGGAGGACAAGGTAGAATCTTTTTAAGCACCGGCTAAACGCCGCGCTACCGCTAACACAACTCAACACTCAACACTCAGCACTCAGCACTCAACACTAAACCCAACTGTTGCGTTGAAACATCATTGCTGATAACTTGGCGATAAATTCTTACTAGCTCATCATTTAACTTGTGGATATCGTAGTTTTTTTCCACATCAGCACGACCGACTTGTCCCATTTCTGGCCAAATTTCTGGATGCTCAATTAGGTGAGTTAATTTCTCAGCAATAGCTTGAGCATCTCTTTCTGGAACTAGAAAACCAGAAATCCCATCTTTGACTAATTCAGGAATCCCGCCGTGAGTAGTAGCAATGACAGGTAAACCCATTAACATTGCTTCTTTTAAAGTATTAACGGGTGCATCTTGATTTCCATCTTTGGCAGTCACACTAGGAGCGATAAAAATATCAGTGTGATTTAAAATTTCAATAATTTCTGGCTGGGTTTTCCATCCCAATATTTTCACTTGATCAGCAATTTGTAATGAATCTATGAGTTGCTGCAAATTGTCTTTTAATTCTCCATCACCGATGATGTTATATTCAATATGAGGATAAATTTTACTAACTTGAGCAATAGCCAAAATCCCGTATTCTACACCTTTTTTCTCAATGAGGCGGCCGGTTGTCGCGATACGAATTTTGCCGTCTGCATGAGGATATCTCAGTTTTAAGGGAAAGCGACTACAATCGATTCCTGAACCATGCACGATGATTTTTTGGGGGTGACAACCGAGTTTGATGGCTCTTTGGCGAAAATATTCACAATTGGTGAGAAAAAAATCACCTTGAGCAAAGAGAGAATGATAAACATCTTCTCCATTTTGCTGGACAAATAAGCTAATATCGTAGCCGCGAAATGAAGTGATTAATTTGCCTTTAATTGCGCCAATATCACGCAACATCATCGCTATTAAAGCAAATGTACCGAATTGACAGTGAATAATATCGTAGCTGGGAGAATCTAAAAGCCGCACTGTTAAATATAGTAATCGCAGGGAAGCAGCTAATTTTCCATATCTCCAAAAATTAAGCGATCGCAGAATCACTAAAGGAGATTTGTGCAAATTAATAATGATTAACCAGATGGCTTTCAGCAAACGCCATAGGTAGTTTTGAGGAATGCTTGGTTGATTGTGAGTAAACTGACGCAGTTGATATTTTTCTACATCTGGATGTACTTTGGCTTGATCATTTACACTGCCATTCTCCACACCATAAATATCTACTGTATTTCCCCTCTCTATCAACCCAATAATTTGATTGATAATAAATGTTTCTGAAATTACTGGGAAACTACCGACTATAAAAGCAATTTTCATAACAAACTCTCACTATTCAGAGGATTCTTGAAACGGTGATGCTGTCTAATTCTCTGAAATCGAATCTATTATTTTATTGATGGGTTGAACGACACCGATAATCATATAGTAAATAGTTGCATTCAGCAATTTAAAAATCAATAATCTTTCTGGAGACAGATTTTATAATTAATTTCCGGATTGAGAGAAATTATTCATCATGTCAAACAATATTTTGATGGCATTTTTTCACACAATAGATATTGATAAACCAGAAAAAATATTTCTGCTTGCAATGGACAAAAAAGCCAATTATGTAACCTCATAAACACAAAATTTTTATCCATTAGCTAATTAATCATTCTCAATGATGTAGACACGGATAATATTATTTACGGTAGTCAACATTAATACGTCAACTAAAATACGGTAATTCCTAGTTTTCCATTCCCTCTTCCTTCTGGAAGAGATTAACTAATGTAAAATAGTTGCCATACATCCTCATTTATTCCCTGCGAAACGCTGACGCAAACCTGTAGCTGTGTCGTAGAGATGAGTGAAGTTATAACTACAAATCTTGATTAACTAGGGTGAATCTTTATGTCCCTCACTGAAGAAATTCTCTCGCAACTACCAGGGGATGTTTTAGGCGGTTTACGTTGTGCTGATCAAATCCTCAAATCGATTAGAGAAAATACTACACCATCACCCATAGTAGTGACAGAAAGTCAACAGTTATTAGGTAATGTAGACTGGGATGTCATCATTTGTGGTGGGACTTTAGGGATTTTAATTGGTTGCGCTTTAGCGGTGCGGGGACTGAGAGTGGCGTTGCTCGAAAGAGGGATTTTGCGGGGAAGGGAACAGGAGTGGAATATTTCCCGCCAAGAGTTGGAAGTATTTGTGGAGTTGAATTTACTCACAGCAGAAGAATTAGCGCAGGCGATCGCTACAGAATACAATCCCGCTAGGGTAAAATTTCAAGATGGTGCAGAAATCTGGGTAGAAGACGTTTTAAATATTGGCATAGATCCCGTTTATTTATTAGCCACACTCAAAAGTAAATTTCTGGCAGTCGGCGGAGAACTGTTAGAAAATACACCATTTAATACAGTCGCAGTGCATCCAGACGGGGTAATAGTTAACAGTCAATACAAAGGTAAATTATTACTCGATGCAATGGGACATCTTTCCCCCATAACCCAACAAGCGCGCCAAGGAAAAAAACCCGATGCGTTATGTTTAGTCGTGGGAAGTTGCGCTCAAGGTTTCCCAGAAAACAACTCAGGAGATTTAATCCTCTCCTTCACTTCTTTGCAGAATCAATGTCAATATTTTTGGGAAGCTTTCCCTGCCAGAGACGGGAGAACAACTTATCTATTTACCTACTTGGATGCTCATCCCCAACGCTTAACTTTAGAAGCGTTGTTTGAGGAATATCTGCGATTATTACCAGAATATCAAGGCGGAGAATTACAGGAACTCCAATTTCAACGCGCCTTGTTTGGGTTCTTTCCCAGTTACCGCCAAAGTCCCTTACATACTCCTTGGCAGCGAATTTTACCTGTGGGAGATAGTAGCGGTAGTCAATCACCCTTAAGTTTTGGTGGTTTTGGTGCAATGGTGCGACATTTGCAGCGATTAACTATTGGTATTGCAGAAGCACTACAAACTGAGCAACTTTCAGCTAAAGCCTTGTCACAACTGCAACCATATCAACCGAGTTTAAGTGTCACTTGGTTATTCCAAAAAGCCATGAGTGTGGGTGTAAATCAAACAATTCCACCAGCACAAATTAACCAGTTACTATCGGCAGTGTTCCAAGAAATGCAACAATTAGGGATGCCGATTCTCAAACCATTTTTACAAGATATAGTGCAGTTTTCTGCCCTGACACAAACCTTAGTCAGAACAGCAATTAATCATCCGGTATTAGTAGCAAAAATTATGCCGCAGGTAGGTTTAATTAACCTATTAGATTGGATGTTACATTACAGCAATTTAGGTATTTACTCTGCCTTAAATGCCATCACTCCCATCTTAGAACCTGCGGTGAAAAATTTACCAACTCCACAACAATATTACTGGCATCGGTTAATAGATGGGTGGAAATTTGGTTCTGGTGGTGATTATGTTCTACGGTGAACTAGAGTAGCACTGGCTTGATCTACGGGCATCATAATCACTTCATTAATATTGACATGAGGCGATCGCGTTGCACAAAAAAAGACCACATCCGCCACATCATCGGCTGTGAGTGGCGTAACGCCTTGGTAAACCTTTTTCGCCCGTTCCTCATCCCCGTGAAACCGCACATTACTAAAATCTGTTTCCACCATCCCAGGATCAACAGATGTAACACGAATGCGCGTCCCTAAAAGGTCTTGTTTTAAACCTTCAGAAATCGCCTTCACCGCCGCCTTAGTGGAACAGTAGACATTACCACCAGGGTAAGTTTGATGTCCAGCAATAGAACCGATATTAATCACATGACCGCGATCACGCGTCACCATTCCTGGTACAACATAACGGGTAAGATACAATAAACCCTTAATATTGGTATCAATCATTTCTTCCCAGTCTTGGAAATCGCCCTCATACAGCTTATCCAAACCGCGACTTAAACCCGCATTATTAACGAGAATATCAATATCTGACCATGCTGGCGGTAAGGTTGATATAGCTGATTCTACAGCCAAGCGATCGCGCACATCTAGTTGTAGGAAGTGAACTCGCTCAGGCGCAAGATTTAACCCCTCCCCAAGCTGCTGTAACTTATCCAACCGCCGCGCCGCCAAAATCAACCTTGCACCCGCCGCCGCAAAAACCCTAGCGCAAGCCGCACCTATACCACTACTTGCGCCAGTAATTAAAACAATTTGATTGGTGAGAGTCAAGTCGCTTCGCTCCAATTCAAAATTAAAAATTCAAAATTCAAAATTAAAGACAATTAGTGGGGGCTTGAACCCGCCACTAATTGTAGCCTTCGGCAACCCGAAGGGTAGACCACCAAATCAAAGATTGTGGTGGGGGCTTGTACCCAAAATTATTAAATTCACAAAAATTCTTCTTCATTTTGAATTTTGAATTTTGCATTTTGAATTCAAAAAAGGTCATTAGTCATTAGTTTTTTTTCCTTGTCTTCCTTGTCTCCCCCTGCTCCCTGCCCCCTGCCCCCCTGCCCCCCTGCCCCCCTGCCTTACTTCCTCACCACCTGCAAACGCTGAGTAACTACCGTCATACCGTTACCACGCATAATTACAGCAGAAATCCAGCGACTACCGGGGGTAGCGGGGGCGCGTCCAATTTTAAATAAACCACCAGAATTGAGTAGTTGTAAATCTACACTTGTGGGGTTGAGATAGTTTGAGGCTTGAATGGGTTCTTCTAAGGCTGCACCTAAGAGTAAATCATCTCCTAAAGGTTCTTCGACGATCGCATCAAAATTATACTGCTGTCCGACTTTGACTTGCTGGGGTAATTTCACATCCACTTGGGGCGGCTTGTTACCGGATGTGAGTACGGTACGTTCCGAGACAATATCTTGACGTGTAATTGCACCACCTACGATGCGCTGACGGGATCTGATGGTAGAGTTCAATGCCAAATTGCTGTTGCTGGCGGAGGGTGAAGCCGAGATATTAGTAACAGTTTCGGCGACGATGGCATTACCTTCAGCTTTCCAAGACTGTACTTGTGTGCTGTAGCGGACATTGGGATGACGTTTCCAAAATGTCACCAAGGCTTTTTCCATTGTTTGACGGGTTAAACCATCGCTATGGACAAAATTGGGGCTGTAATATTGCAATACCGCTTTAGCATCACCTTTACTAGCAGCTGCATCAATTTGCGCCAAAAGATTTGTGACGGCGGCGGGCGTATTTTGAGTATTATTACTTTGGGCGATTTCTACGGCTTGTGCGTGTTGCCAATTATTAACTATACCAAACGAGCAGATAGACAAAATCAATGCAATAACCGTAGAGAGGCGGTTCCGGCGTTTTAGTAAAAATAAAATTGTCTTGTTCATGGGTAAGAGTTTACTGATTGTAGTAGAGAAGGTGAGGAAATTGTTTTATCTTAGTTAAGCTAGGCACTAAATGGTAGAGTTTGAATGACAAACGCACCCATAAAATTACTAATAGCTGCCAGTGGGACTGGTGGACACTTGTTTCCGGCGATCGCATTGGCTGATAAATTACCAGAATATGAGATTGAATGGCTAGGTGTCCCCAACCGGTTAGAAACCCAGCTTGTTCCGCAAAAGTATCCTTTGCATACTATTGCAGTTGAAGGGTTTCAGCAAGGGTTAAGCATTGCTTCTTTACTCACCTTGGGTAAACTGATTAGTGCAATTTTCCAAGTCAGGCGACTCCTCAAACAAGGGAAATTTCAAGGAGTTTTTACCACTGGCGGATACATTGCTGGGCCAGCAGTAATTGCGGCGCGTTCTTTGGGTTTACCTGTAGTTTTTCATGAATCTAACGCTTTACCCGGTAAGGTAACACGGTTTTTCGGCCCCTGGTGTAGTGTGGTAGCTTTAGGATTTGACGTAGCTACTAAGTATTTACCCCGTGCCAAGAATGTCACTGTTGGTACTCCTGTTCGTTCCCAATTCTTAGATACTAGCAGTGTCCAACTAGATTTAGCTATTCCCGAAAATGTTCCTGTAATCGTCGTTTTTGGTGGTAGCCAAGGTGCAGTCGCAGTCAATAAACTAGTGCGCGAATCTGCGCCAGCTTGGTTTAATGCTGGTGCTTATATCGTACATTTAACAGGCGATCGCGATCCCGATGTGGGAACATTAAAACATCCCCAGTATATAGAATTACCTTTTTACGACAACATGGCAGCACTATTACAACGTGCAAGTTTAGCCATTAGCCGTTCCGGTGCGGGTAGTTTAACAGAACTAGCTGTATGTGGTACACCAGCGATATTAATACCCTATCCCTTTGCCGCCGAAGACCATCAATCATATAATTCCGCAGTATTTACTCAAGCTGGTGCAGCCTTAAGTTTTCAACAATCAGAGTTAACAGCAGAACTATTGCAAACTCAAGTTTTAAATTTATTGCAATCACCAGACGAGTTAAACAAAATGGCAGAGAATGCGAAAGCGATCGCAGTTCCCGATAGTGCAGATAAACTAGCTTCCTTAGTGCGTGAAGTAGTAGAAAGCTAAAAATACACAGGCTTTAAGAAGAGTTTGAGACTTCAAAACCTCAAACTCCTTACACACTGTGTCTCTGCATAAAAAAATCGCTACAATTACACAAAAACCTATGACGATTCTGAATGCTCGTAATTTATCCCTAGAAGAAGTTCAGCGTCTATTTGGATTTCAAGAACAATAAAGCGGTTGTCGTATCGAGGAATTACAACTGGAGACCGGAAAACGGCTATCTATGGCATGAGCTCAACGTAGGGCTTGCGGAAAAAGTCCTTTAGTGGAGGGAGGGAACAGGGAACGGGGAACAGGGAACAGTTTTACCCTAATTTTTTCCAATTGTTTGGAGGCAAAAAAATTGGAGACGCAAACTTTTTCAGCCTCATATCCCAATTCTCTTGCACTTTTTTCCCAAAAATAACCGCGAATTGCTTACTAGCAAAGAGTTTTAAAGTTATTCAACAGACCCAACGTAATAGTATATTTTTTAAATTGGAAGTCTCTCAAGAGGCTTCTTGCTGTTGCTCAAACTGTGGGCGGATATTGTCGCGCACGAGTTGCCAAAAATGTTGTATTGGGGGAATTTGCAAGCGGTCTTGTGTTGTGACCATGACGACACGCCGAGAGAGGGTAGAATTATCAGACAATGAGCCACCTGTAGCTAAAGGACGAACGGCCAATGTGGGGTCAAGGCGGGCTTCGACTAATGCAGATGTGGGGAGTAAAGCGATTAATTCACCTTGACGGACGACACCGCGAAATGCGTCTAGGGTGTTAACTTCTAAAGCGGCTTGCAACGTTGCCTCTAGACGTTCAAATTTTTCTTGGATGAGACGCTGCATCCCGTAGCCATCTTTAAATACTACTTGGGGATAACGTACTACTTCTGACCAAGGGACAAATTCATACTGGGCGAGAGGATGATTAGCGGCGGTTAACAGTTCTATGGGTTCATCATAAAGGACTTCTACTACCATTTCTCGCCCGGTAGTGAGAAAGCGATTATTCATAACGATCGCTAAATCTACTAAACCATCTTTGAGGACTTTTAAGGCGCGATCGCTCCCCAAGGATGTCACCCGCAACTGTACATCGGGATAATCACGACAAAATTTCTGTAATATCGGTGGTAAATAAGAACCACACACCGAATGAATCGCCGCAATACACAATTCCGGCTGCTTACCGGCGATTAAATCTGTCAACTCTTGAGTCGCCGTTTCCCACTCTTGGCAAATTTTCCGGGCGCGAGGTAACAAGCGTTCGCCACCTAAAGTTAACTTGGCCTGATTTGTCCGGTGAAACAACTCCAAACCCAAATCAGCCTCCAAAGACTGAATTTGGCGGCTAATAGTAGATTGTGTCACACCACATTTTTGGGCTGCTTTTTGAAAGCTACCAGTTTGGGCGATCGCTAAGAACGCTTGCAACTGCTCTAGTCGCATGGGATATGTAGCCTGAATTACATTTATCGCTCTATTTAAGTTAACGGATTTTGACTTTGAATTTGGTAGAGCTTGTTACAGCTTTTGGTTTCTTTATTGGGGATTGGGGATTGGGGATTGGGGATTGGCAATTGGGAATTGGGCATGGGGCGGGGCATTGTGAAGGAGAGCAAAAATCTACCTTGTCCACTTTTTCCACCTTCCACCTTCCAGCCCCCAGCCTTTCAATATTTGGATTTTGAATTGACGATAGCGTAGCGTTAGCGACGCAGGAGCGTCTTTTGGATTGGATTCAATCCAAAATCCAAAATCCAAAATCTAAAATTCCCAGTCCCCAGTCCCCAATCCCCAATCCCCAGTCCCCAGTCCCAAGTAATAATACCGAAACATTTACAACTCAAAACTTTTACGTAAGTTATCCAATAAATTTACGATTTTTCAAGGGATTCGGTATGGCTTCAGAAGAAATTCATAAACATCACATCAAGCTTTACTCACAAAGTTGGTGTTTATTGTGTCCCTAAAATCAGGATTTTGCAAAGAAGCCGTAATGATACTACCATTCTCAAAAAAATATAGTTATATTGGTAACACTATAAGACACCCACATTCGAGCAATGAACCGTTTTCCTGATAACAACACAAACATACGTGATTACGGACTAGAGAGAAATAAACTAGCTCAAATGTGTGGTTCTGATAAATTATTTCGCGATCGCTACCAAATATTACGGATTTTAGGTAGGGGTGGTTTTGGTATAACTTTTGTTGCCCAAGATGCAGTATTACCAGGAAACCCCCAGTGTGTAATTAAACAACTCTGTCCGAAGGTTACTAGTAAGAAAGCTTGGCAGAATGCTTGTAAGCGGTTTGCCAAGGAAGCAAAAACTTTAGCCCAACTGGGTAGTCATTCTCAAATTCCCATGTTGTTAGATTACTTTGAAGGTAATGGGGAATTGTATTTAGTCCAAGAACATATCCAGGGTTGCAATTTAGCGCAAGAAGTCAGAAAAAATGGTGTCAAGACGGAAACTGAAGTCAAACAGTTTTTACAGGACGTATTGCCGGTTTTACAATATTTAGAACAACATCAAGTCATTCACCGTGATATTAAACCCTTAAATCTTCTGCGTTGTGCGGATGATCAGCGCATAGTATTGATAGATTTTGGCGCAGTCAAGGAAAACTTGCTGGATGCAATTAATGATTCCCGTAATCCCAGCTTGAATACTAACTTTGTCGGGACAATGGGCTTTGCACCACCAGAACAATTATCTCTACATCCGGTGTACGCCAGCGATATTTATGCAGTCGGTATGACTTGCGTTTATTTATTAACTGGCAAAAATCCCTTAGATATGGAACATGAAACCCAGACTGGGGAAGTGTGCTGGTATAAATATGTGCAGGTGAGTGATAGTTTTACTCGCATCTTAAATAAGATGTTGAAGTTTTCCCTCAGAGAGAGATTTCAGAAAGCCAGTGATGTGACTAGGGCGTTGAGGGCGGAAAAAGATATGCCACACCTAGCTAACTGCTTGACTACCCAACCAGTCAGAAATCAACGTCCACAACCAAAACCCACAACTCAAGAATATATACCACCTATAGCCAGAACTGCGATCGCGATTCGGGAATGGAAAGCTAGACAGGAAGCTAAACAACAAGCTAGACAGTCTCAAAGAATATATTAGGGCATGGGGCATTGGGCATGGGGCGTGGAAGAAAAATTTCCCACTATCCCTGCCCCCAATCTCCAGCTACGGCGTACACACAAGTCTTATAACCTTGTCCCATATCGTTTTGATCCCCCGAAATCTCCCTTAAAAAGCAGCAGGGCTGTTTAATTCGCTCAGATTAGGATTTTGTCAAGAGTATCAGCCAGAAATTTTAGTGAGTCGGCAATCGAAAAATGACTGTTTCAATGAGAAAATTTAAGTGCGTTAGCGAAGCTTTGCCGAAGGCATCGCCTGGTTCATCAGGAAATTAAGTTGTTGAACTACCTGATTTTTTTGATTGATACGCTTGTAAATTATGGACTTTTAGGGAATGAAACAGCCCTGGGATTTAGGGGGATCTAAAAGTATTTGATACATCATTATGGACTTTTCAAACATCCTCTAATCTCCACACCACAACGCCATTAAGACTGATAGTTGCTTTAATATCCGTCTAAAATGGCGTTTAAATTATAAATTGTCACTTCTATTTGTCGCGGATCAGGCAGTGGTATTGGTTCTAAACTGGCACTAATACCATTTTTTATTTCTCTCTCACATACTGCCAAGTGCAGGTCAAAATTTAATGCCCTGATAGTCTGTTGTGCTTGTTCCGCGTACCATTCTGGAACAACAGTAGTTAATATACTAGACTCAATCACTTCATAATCTACATCAATTTCGTCAGAATCTTCTTGAAGTTCGGGATGTATCTGATCTATGACATTATCCAAGCTGGATGATGGTTGCTGATTTGTCTTCATAGGATAAAAGGGCATAAGCCATTAAAACTAATAGTTGGGATAGGTTTGGCTGTGTTTAACTCTTAACCTGATCTTTCAAGGTATTTTTCATAATACCCATCGCCACAAAAATAATTGACTCTAAAAACTAAGACAGTTAAGCATTCCCAAACCTCAAACGCCTGTTGCTATTTCCTCCTCACAAGTTCTTCAATTTCTTGGCTTACCTTGAACATATGGATGGATCAAGGATGTTTACTGATTTAACGATATGAAAGATAATACGGATATTTTAGAAGCTTTAATCGATAAACTAACATTGTCTGCCATTTTAGAGATGTTAGAGCGCATTTGTCATAAAAAAGCAGAAAATTTACGTAATCACTGGCAAGATGAGACATCTGCCAAACTTTGGGAAAAAGCAGCTAGACAGATAGAACAGATTAACATTGATGTATAAATGTTAACTTACTGCGTCAGTACAAATAGTTTCTCGCAATGTTAACGAGTCTTCTGACTGACGCACAACCTAGAGATGGGATATTTATTTCGGGCTGGCTGAATGATATTTATTGATATTTAATCAGTTAATTATTGCTTTGTTTGAAATTAAAAATATCTGAATGAATCATCCAATAAATATTGATTAGAAGAGATTAATTGAGATAAAAAGCACATAATCACATCGTTTTAGTGCCATTTTAATTCACCAAAAAATATTTTATTGAGACATAATCTTGTCACTTTTGACAGGTTATATTAAAACAGTAGATACTCAAATAGTAGGGAAAAAATTTTATATTCCCTAAGATATAAATGATTCAATTTCATGGCATTCAACTGGGAAATTGATTCATGTATATCGCTGCGGCTATATAAATTCACTTCCTATCTGTGCAGTAGCCATCAGTAAAAACTTTTTTGTGGAGTCATTTCGCAAAAAAGTCCGATTTTCTATAACCATCCCCCATTGACATGAATAACCTTTCACATCTGTGTAAAACTTTATTAGTGAGTACAGGACTATGTTTATTTGCCGTTCCTGGATCTCCGATATCAGCTTTAGCGCAAACACCAAAACTGCTGTCTACGGCTACAACTTATAATCATACGAGTGCTTGGGACTCGACTTATTATTTCACCGTTACAGTCCCAAATACTGCTACCGCATTACAAACGATCGCCTTGACTCAAATTACAGGTTTAGAAGCGATTGATTTTGATTTGCCAGCAAGTTATGCCTTTACCGGGACAAGCGATCGCCAAGGTGAAAAATTGGGAATTTCCCTAGCTAAAGGTAGTCAACCCCAAACAGTGATCGTCAATCTCAACCAAGCGATCGCCCCAGGACAAACAGTCACTATTGCACTCAAACCTTTACGTAACCCTCATTACGAAGGGGTATATCAATTTCGAGTCCAGAGTCTGGCCGCAGACAAACAAACAACTAACTATGGGCTAGGTACCGGCCGTCTACAATTCTATGGCGTTGTAGATACTGAATGATTGACCATCCGAATTTGAGATTTTGGATTTTAGATTGAATCTAAAATCTCAAATTGTTTGACTGTGTTAATTCAGTAAGCCCTAATTAATTACTCAATTTTTTGCCGGGCGGCGGCTAAGAGTAAACGCTGTTCAGCACGAGCGATCGCCTGATATGTTTGTTCTAGGGCTTCTGGTTCTACGGAAATAGAAGTAATTCCCCACTGCACCAATTGATCAATGATTTCTGGATACATAGCTGGTGCTTGACCACAGATAGAACAAGGTATTCCTGCTGCTTTTGACATTTGGATGAGTTGAGCAATTGCAGCTAGTACCGCCGGATGGCGTTCATTAAATACTCTCGTTAATTGGGTTTGTTCGCGGTCTACCCCTAAAATTAATTGTGTCAGGTCATTGGAACCGATGGAAATACCAGCAACTCCAGCTTTGACATATTCAGGTAGTAAAAACAAGACGCTGGGGACTTCTGCCATCATCCACAATTGAAACTGGGGTATTTGAGTTAGTCCCATTTGCTCAACTTTTTGTTGACAGTAAGTAAATTCAGGAACACTGCGAACAAAGGGTAAGAGCAGGTTAATGTTGCTATAGCCAGCTTTTTGGACATTGGCGATCGCACTCAATTCTAAATCAAATACAGCCGCATCTTGAATATAGCTGAATGTACCGCGATCTCCTAAACTTGAGGTAACTGTGGAAGACCCACTAGTTGACGATAATTCGTGCGATCGCCAGTCTAAGGAGCGATAAAAAACCGGTTTAGGTGCGAAAGCACGGGCAAATTCTGTAATTTTTTCAGTTAAATACGCCAATAATTCTGATTTTCGTCCCTCTATCACCCAAAAATGAGGATGTTGTCCTTTGAGTAGTGGGACTAGCATAAGTTCCGAGCGTAATAATCCTATGCCATCTACTGGTAATTTTTTGACTTGCTCAATTAAACTCGGTTGACTCAAATTAACCAACAGTTGGGTAGCAATCATTGGTAAGTGAGAGGTAACAACAGCTTGATGGGAAGGCGAAGAGAGTAAGAAGGAGGAAGTTTGTTGTTGAGGTTCTTCCTCACTCACTTCAGCATCTCTGAGGCGGTAAACTTCTCCACGATTGCCATCCACTAATAACCGTTCTCCATTTTGAATGATTACTGTAGCATCTGTTGTACTCACTACAGCCGGAATAGCCAATTCTCTGGCTAAAATTGCGGCATGACTGGTCAAACCTCCCTGTGCTGTCACTAAACCCCCTGCCTGTTGCAAGAGTGGCAACCAGTCTGGTGTAATCTTAGGTACTACTAATATTACGCCCTTGAGTATTTGTTCTGGTTTTAATTGGGCATTTGTGACTACATGAGCATAGCCTGTCACCCTACCTCCCGCAGCACCTATACCTTTGAGAGTTTGCAAGTTAGGAATTGCTAATTGAGGGGTGTTGACTTGAGTAATGTAAAGATTTTGACTGTTGGCTTCCTCTGCAATTGTCCAATCAATTGTGAAGTTATTGCCCAATTCACTCACCAGTTGATGACCAAGGCTGATGACTTGTTGTAAAAATTCTTCTGGTAAAGCGTATTGTTGCTGTTGCGCTTCTTCCACTAAATAGATTTGAGGAATGCTGTGGTGAATGCTTAAGGTTGGTGTTTCGTGACTCAAACGATAAGCCAGGATTTTATTCCCTAGATGCTTTTCTAAGACTACACCTGTATCTGGCTGGATGTAGTATATATCTGGTAAAACCTCACCTTGCGCGATCGCATTTCCTAAGCCGCAAGTAGCTTCGATTGTCCAGCCTGCGGGATTCACCCTCAGCACGCCACTAGCAGCCGCATTTGTGACTGGTTGAATTAAAACAGCTAAATTTAGTTGCTGTAGATTGATATCCAGACGTTGCCAACAAAATAGACTTCTCGCAGAAAATAATTGACTCCAGATAGATTTTAACGCCCTAGCGATCGCCACCTCATCACAGTGACAAAAACTGGACTCTAGCAAGCCTGAAGTGTTTCGCAGTTTGGGTATAGCTAAACTTGGACGTAAAATTAAATACTCTGTTTGCCATGCGTTCGCTGCTGACAAGATTGTACTCACCCAGTCAGATGGTACATTAGCACTGAGAATTTCGTGACGCAAACGACTAGCTACTTGCTGGAGTTGTCGCCAGTTGCCGACATCTAAGTGTAAAGAAGAATGGGGTAAGTTGGCGACTAACGACTCAGTGGTATTAATGGTTTCTAAAAATAGTCGCATGAATTCTTCCGGCACCACAAAACCAGAGATCACAGGGTAGCCGCGTTGTCTGAGTCTACTCAAGTAGAATGCTTTCTCACCTACCTTGGTGCGGTCTTGTAGTTTGATTTGGTCTAACCAGTAGAGTCTATCCACTCAATTTTTTGCAGATCATTGATTTAGTTTAAAACAGGAATAGGCAATGGAAAGTAGAGAGTCGGGGAGTAAAACTTAGGTTGGTCAAGGTGTAGGAGTATCAACATCCACAAGTGACAAGGTAGAAGTTAAAAGGCAAACAATCTTCCTTGTGGACTTCTTCCCTTTGCTTTTTTATATTTTATTTGTATTATTTATTACCTTCAATCTTGTGTTCCCAAAGAAAACAGGTTATGCGGAATCAGCCTTTTCCAAGTGGTACGCAATTTTTCTAGGAAAGTTTTGAAAAATTCATATACCAATGCACAATAGTAAAAGGCTATCTCAATCAAAGAAAAGTAGCAAATGAGTGTGAAGTAACTTTTCCCCAACTCTCTACTCCCACTCCCTAATGACGCTTGTTCGCTGATCATAAAACAAGTATCAGAATTCATCAATTAATCTAGAAGAAAGTCTTTCTTATATATGTAATCAAAGTGTTAAACACTTACGAGCTTGCACCTAATGATATACTCAACATGATTTTTCGACTGAGTTTAGCTTTAATGAGTGGCGCAGTTATTGGTTTAGAACGAGAAATCCGTCAAAAACCAGCCGGGTTAAGAACTCATATGCTCGTAAGTATTGGCGCAGCTATGTTTACTTTAGTACCATTGCAAATCAGTACATCAGCATCGATATCGGAAGTTCTCAGTCGAGTTATTCAAGGTGTGGCTACGGGTGTAGGGTTCTTGGGTGCTGGTGAAATTGTGCGTGAATCTTCCCACGCATCACATCGTCTGGAAATTCGGGGATTAACATCAGCCGCAGCCATTTGGGTTTCAGCCGCCTTGGGAATTGTGGCTGGCTGCGGTTTATGGCAATTAAGTTTGATTGCTACGTGCCTAACTTTTGTGATTCTCAAATTTTTTAAAAATTGGGAAAATGGAAAATAGTTAACTTTCAACTGTCGGCATTTTTCCTATGTCTTGATATATACAAGTCACATTCAACGTGAAACAATCAGAACAAAGTGCAAATTTGATTGCTTACATTCTTCGAGACTGTAATGTTATCTAGACATCCCTTAAAGTTTTTTACCAGAGTTATATTATCTTGTCTGCTAAGTCTTGCGACGATCGCACTTTTTGATCAACCCTATGCGATCGCGGCTGATTTGGTAAATTCCCATCAAGCCAATAATCCCATAATTATAGAAAATAAAAAAGTTGGGACTACAGCTTGGCAATTGACTAATCCGGCGACTAGACGAGAAATAGAGGGTTATGCTTCCCTGACTAGTGTGAATCGCGGCGATACCATTAAGTTATTCGTCAATACTAAAGAGCCAAACTACACCATAGAAATCTTTCGCATGGGTTGGTATGGTGGTGCTGGTGGTAGGCAAATGGCGGCGGCGATTAAAAGAGTAGGAGTCAAACAACGACCGCCAATTATCGATCAAGCTACTGGTTTGATTGAATGTGACTGGAAAGATCCATATATTCTCAAAATTCCCTATAGTCTTCAAGACCCGACACAATGGGCTAGCGGTTTTTACTTAGCTAAACTCACTGCTAGTAAAAGTGGTAAGCAAAGTTACATCATTTTTGTAGTGCGTGATGACTCTCGCCCTGCTGATATTCTCTTTCAATCCAGTGTGACGACTTATCAAGCCTACAATAATTGGGGCTGGATGTCTCTGTATCGCTGGAACAGTCGCGGTAAAAAAGCCTTTAAAGTTTCCTTTAATCGTCCCTATGCTGCTAGTCCCAACTCAGCCGCAGCCTATGGAGTAGGTGCAGGAGAGTTTTTAACCAATGTCCAACCCAAAAGAAGAACTTCTAGTGCAGGTTGGGAATACAACATGGTGAGGTGGCTAGAACGTTCTGGCTATGATGTCACTTATGTTACAAACATCGATACCCACGAAAATCCTCTAGATATTAATACTACCAAGCCCATGCTATGGCTACACAAGGTCTTTCTTTCTGTGGGACATGATGAATATTGGTCATCTCAGATGCGGCAAAATGTGGAAACTGCCAGGGATTATGGCTTAAATTTGGGATTTTTCTCTGCTAATACGTGCTACTGGCAAATACGTTTAGAACCTAGTGCTATTACCAAAGAAATGAACCGTACTATTGTTTCTTACAAAGAAGATGCGGCATTAGATCCTTTTGCCAGGGATAAAAATCCTACAAATGATTTTTTAGTGACAACTCTTTGGCGTAGCAAACCTGTGAATCGTCCAGAGGAAGCACTGATTGGAGTGATGTATGAAACATTTCAAGTGAATGCTGACATTATTTTAAATAACACCGTGCCAGATTGGTTACTAGCTGACACACAACTAGACAAGAATCATGGTGCAGCGTCGGTGCAGAGTAATCAAAAAACCAACCCTAACCAAATGCGTCTAAAGGGGCTTTTAGGCTACGAAGTTGATCGAATGTTTCGCTACGCCCCAACTAATACAATTCGTCTAGCCCATTCACCTTATCGATATAAGGGTAAAACCAGATACTCAGATATGACTATATACACTGCCGATTCTGGCGCACTAGTATTTGCTACTGGTTCTATCCAGTGGAGTTGGGGTCTAGATGATTACAACGCACCAAAGTTACACCCCTCTGTCTTAAATCCCGATGCACAGGCTATAACTCGGAATGTTCTCAATCGGATGATTGGGAAATAGGGAAAGAAAGGCAAAAGGTAAAAGGTAAAATTTGAAAAGATACTTTTGCTTTTACTTTTCTGGTACACCAATTGGTGATAAACCAGCGATCGCCCTCAAGTTTTGGCAACGGATTAAATCAATAAAATTTAAAGTAGAATTCCCTTCAATTTTATTGACTGTTTCAATAGCAGAGAGTAAATGTTGGGCGGCTGCGGTTTCTGTGTAACCCCGTCTTTGGGCAACTTTAATCGCTGCTAAATCAGCATTAATCTCGGATTCTTGAGATTTATTAGTTCCCCAAATACGAACAAGGGCGATCGCACTTAATCCCCCAGCTACCGCCACACCCACCGCATCTGATTGGCTTAACTCCACCAATGCACCAACTAATCCAGCTACAGCTACACCTTGATAAACATCAGGTTTAAACCATCTCACCCCTGTTAACCAAGCAACTTTTTGCAACAACACCAAATCTCGTTGCGGCTTTGATAGTCGCCCCCACAAATCAAAGTTAATATATATCGGTCGTTCCCGATTCCAAGGAAAAGGAAATGACACATCTATTACCCTGGGCTGTTCTGGTTTACTGATAATCTTCGTAGTCATACGCCCAGAAGCAGGCATAACATCGAATAAACGACGAATCTCTATGTTGGATTCCATTGGTTAATAGTCAATAGTCAATAGTCATTAGTCAATAGTCATTAGTCAATAGTCATTAGTCAATAGTCATTAGTCATTACTCATTACTCATTACTCATTACTCATTACTTCTCCCTTGTCTCCAATGCTCCATGCCCAATGCCCCATTCCCAATCCCCATTCCCAGTACCAACGTATTCTATGATGTATTGTAGGAAACTTATTTTTCTGAATTACGAATTACGAATTACTAACTACAAATTATACTAATGGACGCTTTCGCTCCCATCCCACCTGAATGGACACACAAGGCAGTTCACGCTTATGAGTTTTGCTGCCCTAGTTGTCGTGCTAGTAGTTTAGAAGCTGTGCAAGTTTGGATTAATCGGCGATCGCCTGTCTTAACTGAAGGTAATCGTCGCAAGTGGCAGGAATTTTATCATTGTCAATGTGGTTGTGTGTGGTGGGCTTGGAGTAGCGATCGGCCTCCCTCAGACTTAATCAAACAGCAAGATTCTGAATTTGAATAGTTGGACTAAAGTAAAAAGCCCACTCTCAGGCGGGCTTTTTGTTTTATTTAGGACTGAACTAAACTATCACTAGATTTAGAAACTGAAGGTTGTACGGATAGTACCAACGTAGATGGAATCGTTGTTGTCGTTGTGTTCGGGGTTGAAGATAACCATCAAACCAGGTGTGATTTGAATGTTATCAGTCAACTGAATTTTGTAGAGTCCTTCTAAATGGTAGGAAGTGTCTGGATCTTCCGCGCCGCCCTCGTTATCGGTGAGTCTGGGAGATTGACCAAAGATTAAACCAAGTACGTTACCTTCTCTACCGAAGTCTTTCACAGCAAGACTACCAGCCCAATAGTATGCTTCTGCGTTTCTACCTCTGTTAGCACCAGATTCAGCAGTAGCAACTGTGTAACCACCCCATGCACCAATAGTCAGTTTTGAGCTTGGTTGGAAAGTAGCTTGTATACCGTAGTTGTTGGATGATGTAGCGATACCACCGCCAAATGGTCTATTAGCCAATGTGCTGCCGGTGTTACCAAATATACTGACGTTTCCAGCAGCATTATTTACATAGCTGTGGGCGTAAGCAAAACCGATATTGAAAGCTGGGTTTGGTTTGAAACCAATTTGACCAAAGATGGTGCTTGAACCATCAAAAACCCCATTTCTGTCAGCAGGTTCGTTGGAACGAGGTGCTAAATAAGCAGCAGATAAGCTTAAAGGGCCACCAGAGTTAAAGTTAACTGTTAAACCAGCACCACCTTGACCTTGACGATAGATGGGGCTGAAACGTCCATAACGAGAAAGTGCGCCTCTACCAGAACTAGCAAAGTCAGGGTTGAAAACATTGACGTTCTCATTCAACTCAGCACCAACAGCATCAATTTTGACGCTAATTGCTTCGCTGAGACTAAAGCTGTAGTTGAGTTTATCAACCGCAATGTTATTACTTGTGTCACTCACATCAAAACCCAAACGGGTCATGTTAGTACCGGTAACACCAGCATTGGATACAATGTTACCTGCATTCAACCGAGTTTGCAGTCTGTCCTTACCAGTGAAGCTGGTATTGAGGGTGAGACGTACCCGATTGGAGAAGGTAGTATTGCTTTGCAAATCAGGATTGTTGTTCGGGTTGTTATCAGTATCAGCTCTATCTTCACCAAATACTTGAGAACCCGCGAAGATAACTTCTCCAGAAAGTTTAGTGGTGGTAGAGAACTGATTAGCCTCTAATTCAGCAGTGCGTGCTTCTAGTGCATCAACACGACCACGTAAAGTGGCTAATTCCGCAGAGAATTCTTCTTGCAAACGCTGTAAGGTAGCGAGGTCTTCCTTAGTTACCAAATCAGCTGTCGCTGTAGCAATTAACTCATTAACTCTGTCTAAACAAGCGTTTAAACCAGCAGCAAATTCATACCGAGTTAAGGAACGATTCCCACGGTATGTGAGGTTAGGATAACCTGCGATACAACCGTAACGTTCGACCAAAGATTGTAATGCTTGGAAAGCCCAGTCAGTAGGCTGAACATCAGAAAACTGTGATACAGATGTTACTTGACCCATATCTTTAGAAGCTTGAGTCAATTGGGCAACACTGGTAACATTTTGATTCGCTTCTTCAGCCCAAGCAGCATTAGCAGCCAAGAAAGTTGCAGCAAGAACTGCTGGACTTGCTTTGACAGCGTTCCAGAATAGTTTTGTCATGATTTTACTTCCGCTCACACCAACGAGTTCACACTCATGGTAAAATTTCCCACTCAATTATTTTTCGTAGAATAATTTACACATGATTTCAGTAAAGATTATACCTATTTAAGGTTGATTAACACAAGAGGATTGCTGATATTTTTATGATTTTTTCAGTAATTTGTCTTGTGGACATAGAATAATCCGGCGTTGATGACGTAACAGCATTTTTGCTGTTTCAAATTCTTGTAGTAAACGTGTAATTGTAACTCTAGTGGTATTTAGAACTTCTGCTATTTCCTGATGGGTAATATAGAGTTCTATCAGGCAACCTTGCTCTAAATTGCGCCCAAACTTTTTACTTAACCACACCAGAAATTCCCAAAGACGTAAGGAAATAGGTTTGCGGTTGATTATATGTAAAAGCTCTTCTGAATTTTGAATGTGTGCTATTAAAGCATCTATATATTGATGTCTAAGATGCAGAGGCACAGTAGTTACTTCAACACTAGTTAAACATTCAATTTGATAAGGTTTGATATTAGTTAAGTTATATCCTATCAAATCACCCGGCCCCCAATAGCCCAAGGTGATAAACGTTCCTTCTTCGCTCCATGTCAGTGTACGCACTGCCCCCCTCTCAATCATCCACATGACATCGCTGCAAGGCTCGATGACCTCTTTGCGAGTGAAAAGCCGTTGAGTTAATTGTCCAGCCAAGGGACTATTTTTTAGTAAAGCAGTAGAATCTGGGGATAAAATCATCGAAGACATTGTGGGAGCTGTTCCTGTAAATGGAATTACTGGATTGTGAGTAATTTAGGATTAACTATTAGCCGATTTTGGCTAATAGTTAATTAAATCTATTTAATAAGTTAAAGTAATGATTATGCTTTGAGTTAATTTAGCTCTCTTGCCCAAAAAACTTTATTCGGTAAATGTCTGTTTATTTTGGCTCAAACTTATGATGTAAATTCTTAAATGACCGAACGAATAAGCAATTAGACACGAATTTATAGTAGAAGTTTAGTATTATCTTACTACTAAATCTTATTTATGGATAATAGATAATTATTGATGCTAGTCATCAGAGTATTAAAAGTGAGATACTTATTGATTTCACAGCCAAATCTAATTGCCTGAGTTTAAGGAAAGGTAATGATATAGTAAAGGATTACGTGCTTTTAGTAACTTTTAATGATTTCATTAGGTTATGACACGGTTTTAAGCGTGAAATTGGACAAGGTGGATAAAGTGGGTAAGAGTAGACAAGGTGGACAAGGTAGACAAGGTAGACGAGGTGGATTGACTTCCTCATTCAGCACCGTCTAAACGCCGCGCTACCAAAAATACCAATTCGCAATGGACTAACGTCCCGCTACGCTAACGCAACGATGCTCCCGTCATGCTACGCTAACGCAATTAAAAAACTTAGATGCAGCAAAGCTTTCACGGTTTACATCTGTATCAAGGTTTTCATGAATTGGTATAACAGCACTCAGCACTCACTACTCAGCACTCAGCACTCATGCCAAATTTTGCGTAAATTAGGAACGTTGACCGGTGACGATGTACGCCACCCTTTGACCAATATTTGTTGCATGATCCGCCATTCTTTCCAGACATCGAATCGCCAAAGCCAGTAAGATAATTGGTTCTACGACTCCTGGCACGTCCCGTTGTTGAGCTAAGGTTTGATAAAGGCGATCGTATGCACTATCTACAGTATCATCTAAATTTTTGATGCTCCGCCCACCAACTTCATCTAAATCAGCCAAAGCTACTAAACTCGTTGCTAGCATAGCTTGGGCATGGTGGGACATGACAGCAATTTCTGGTAAAGACTGATGAGGCGGATAGGGAAAGATTTTGACGGCAATATCAGCTAAATCTTTAGCATAATCGCCGATGCGTTCTAAATCGCGGACTAACTGCATAAAAGCACTCAAACAGCGTAAATCCTGCGCTGTAGGTGCTTGTAAGGTCATGATAGATGTACAGTCTGATTCTATTTGTCTATAAAAACGATCAATTTTTTTATCTAATCGGGGAAGTTCCTCAGCCGCTTGTAAATCACGAGCAAATAACGCCTGGTGGCTGAGGCGACATGATTGTTCTACCAAAGCACCCATGCGTAATACATCCCGTTCTAAACGCCTGATGGCGCGTGCTAACTGGGGACTTCCAGAGTTAGGGCTATAAATAACAGCTTTCACACTTGTAGTCTCAAACGTGAAGATATTTTTAACTATAGTCTTGGCTTTGGGAGTTTGCCATCACCTGTGGGAATTGGAGTTGCATCCATGCGCCACCGGTTTGGGGATGGTTCATGGCTTTGATCGAACCACCATGCGCTAAGACAATTTGTCGCACGATCGCCAGCCCTAAGCCATTACCGACAATACTTTCCACTGGACTATTTGCTGGTAAAGGGGAATGGGTTCTGGCTTTATCTCCACGATAGAATCGCTCAAAAATATGGGGTAAATCTTCTGGTGCAAAACCTGCGCCAGAATCAATCAGATTAATTTCTAAAACAGAGGAATTAATCTCACCCCCTTGATGAGCTGATGGCTGCAATATTTTGGTTTGAATTTGAATATCAGCAGCAGGCGGACTATATTTAATACTATTATCCAGCAAATTCAGAAAAACTTGGTAAATCTTGGCTGAATCGGCTTTAATCCAGAGACTTTCGGGGCCAGAATAGGCTAGAGATAAGTTTTGACGTTGTGCTAGAGGCTCTAAAGTTTCCCAAACAGAGAAAATCAGCGATCGCACTTCTACCGATTCAGTTTGTAATTGTGCCGCCAAACTAGTCTCCATTTGGGTGAGTTCTAGCCAGCTTTGTACCAAGTTAATTAATCTGTCTACTTCCTGCATTAAGCGGTCAACCCAGCGATTTAGAGGCGGTTCTAGACGATTTTGCAGGGTTTCTACCACTAAGCGAATTGAAGTTAAGGGGGTTCGCAACTCATGCGCCAAGTCAGAAAATGAACGTTCCCGGACTTGGTTCATATCCTGCATAGGTTGACGATTTTCTAAGAATACGCCGACTTGACCATTCGGTAAAGGTAAACTGGCAGCCCGCAACGCTAAAGATTTAATTGTCGGCATTTCCGCCGGATTATCACAAGAGGGATGAAACATCCACTCTTTATTTTTAGCGACTTGCTCATCACGAGTTTGCTCAATTAACCTATCTAGTTCGTAGGAACGCACTAATTCCAGCAACAGGCGCACCTGTCCTGGTTGCCATCTTTGCAGGTACAAGAGTTTCCTGGCTTGTTGATTACACCACAGCAGCTGATTTTCTTCGTCTACCTGTAAGTACCCCACTGGAGCAAAGTCCAGCACATCTTGATAAATTTGTAATGATTGCTGTAAATCCTGTCCCTGCTGTTTGATGATGGCAATTTCTTGCCGTAATCTTGGTAGCAAAGGGGTTTTGACTTTAGCGGTGCGGGAATTTAAAGGTTGGAGTACGCGTTCCAGGTAGCGGTTTAACTGAACCTGTTGCCAAATCCAAAATCCAATGCCTACCGCTAAACCGAGAAGAAATCCCAATAAGAGCATTTGAGGAAAGAGTTGTTAGTTGCTGGTGATTAATAAAAACTAACAACTATCTCACTAGATTATCCGAATCGATAGCCAAATCCTCTGACAGTCACAATATATTCTGGGTGGCTGGGGTCTTGCTCTAGTTTTTCCCGCAACCACCGGATGTGGACATCTACAGTTTTGCTATCTCCCACAAAGTCAGGCCCCCAAACTTGGTCTAGTAACTGTTCCCGTGACCACACCCGACGGGCATAACTCATAAATAATTCTAATAAACGGAATTCTTTGGGGGAAAGGTTAACTTCTTGCCCACGTACCAACACCCGACATTCTTGGGGGTTTAAAGTTACGTCTTTATATTTGAGGACTGGTAGCTGTGGTAGGGTGCTGAGGCGTTGGCGACGCAGCAGCGCACGACAACGGGCGACTAACTCCCGCATACTAAAGGGCTTAGTTAAGTAGTCATCTGCACCTACTTCTAAACCCAAGACGCGATCTGTTTCGCTGCCCTTGGCACTTAGCATTAAAATCGGGACTGGGTTGCCTTGATGACGCAGCAAACGGCAAATATCCAAACCGTTGATTTGGGGCAACATAATGTCCAAAATCACCAAATCAAAGGGAAACTCGCCGCCATTGGGTTCAAAACTTTTCAGATATTCGATCGCCGCACGCCCGTCAGGGGCTGTGACCACGCTATAACCTTCTTCTTCTAATGCTACGGCTAGCATCTCTTGGATTAGCTCTTCATCTTCTACCACCAGAACACGGCTTGTTTGTCCAATGTCTGCTCTAGCAGAATATTTGATTGATTCACTGGTGTACATTGATATCACAAAAGTCTAACCCTGTGCTTGTATCAATATGATGTTTGAGTTAATTATCTGTCTTCAGTGCATTCACGCTTGCTCTATCGTGAATTGTGCTGCAAAAAAGTAATTCCGGTAACAGTAATACATATATCATAAATTACTCTACTTGCAAGCAGGCGATCGCATTTACTTTAACTCATGGCAAATGTAGGTGTGTAGGGGTAAAAAGGCTTGACAACAGCAGACTCATCTGAGTATACTTATAGTACATAAATACTATAGACAGCAAAGGCTACCACCGCACCAAACACCACATCAACAAGTTGAGTTTTGCTACTCATACTTAAATTTAGTATGGGTAGTTACCGGATTTCAGTAATTGCACTGCATTAATAATCTTCATTTCCAAGCTACTCTGAAATGTCTGCATAGAGTAGTTATACCAATTCGCAATTCGCAATTCGCAATTCGCAATTGATACATCCTGACTTGACAGGGGTATCTGGTTTGCATCTGTATCAGAATTTGAGTGAATTGGTGTTACTTGGTGTGACTTGCTACTCATTTAACTATCCTCAAACATCTACACCATAGGAGTTGAAATATGACAACAGTTGCCATCAAAGATAGCAAACAGCAACTAATGCAAGCATTTCAACAAATCTTGAATGAGCAGAAAAAATTAGAATCTAAAATAGCCACTAAACAAGAAGAAGCTGATAAAGCTAAAAATCAGGAAATTCTAGCATTGGCTTCTACATATACTGTAGATAGTATCGTCAAAGGTTTAGCGGATTTACAACTAGAATTTGGCAGTGTAGTTAGTGCTTTATCAGAGAAGTTAGCACAAGAGAATTCTAAATTAGATGAACTCAATAAAGCTATAGAAATTGAAACTCAAACCTTACAAGAATTACAAAAAATTAGAATCGTTGCTGATACTTTAGATATTTTAAATCAAGAGCATCAAGAAAAGCTCAGAATATTAGATCAAGATACTGCCAGTAAGCGGGAAAGCTTAGAAAAAGAAAGTGCTAATCAACGTAAAGACTGGCAAAAAGAACAATTAGCATATGAAGAAGCATTGCAGAAATATAATGAATTATTAGCTAAAGAGCGTCAGCAAGAACAAGAGGAATATCAATATAAACTCGAAACAACGCGTAAGCTCAACACAGATGCCTATGAATCTAAAAAACGCAATTTAGAAAGAGATATTCAAGAAAAAAGTCAACAAAAACAAAAAGATTGGTCTGAAAGAGAAAAGGTATTAAATGCAAATAAAGGTTTATTTACTGAATACCAACAGAAAATAGCTAATTTCCCCAACGAATTAGAAGAAGCTGTTAAAAAAGCTAGAGAAGAAGCCATCAAGGAAACTAGTCAGAAAGCGAAAATAGAAGCTGACTTATTTGAGAAAGAATGGGAAGCTACTAAGCAAAGCTATGAATTGAAGATTAAATCTTTAGAAGAGACTATCCAGAAACAAGTTGAACAAATAGAAAGTATCTCCACTCAATTACAGTCTACATTAAAACAAGCACAAGACCTAGCAATGAGAGCTTTTGATAGTTCTGCTACTAAATAATCAGCAGTGTGTTCATGTTTAATTCCAAGTGAGTGAGTAAAAAGAGGTACTTATGGCTACTAAGAAATTAACAGATAAAAATACCAAAGCCGAGATTCTGCAAGCCTATGAAGATTTACTTAAGGAGACATCATCACTAAAATCACAAATTAATCAACCCACAAAAGAAAAACCACCTGCTACTCAACCTCAAGCTAAACCAGAACCCAATAAAATTATGAATCAGGCTGCTACTATTCAACAAAAAATGAATTATACAATTGAAAGTCTAGCAAAAATTCAATTGGGATTTGGTAGCGCAGCTAATGAATTATCAGAACAATTAACTACACAAGCATCTAAATTAGAAGAAATCCGAAATTCTGTAGAAACGGAAGTTGAACAGTTAAAACAATTGCATAGTTTAGAAATTAATGATGATACTTTAGACACTCTAATAACTAGCTATGAGGAGAATGCTAAAGCTTATCAAGATGAATTTGAGCAGCGTTATGAGTTACTCTCACAAGAAGTATTAGCAGAAAAAACAGCTTGGCAAAAGGAACAAGAAGAATATCAAATAACAATCAAAGAAAGAAACGATAATTTAAATAAGAATAGACAAAGAGACACAGCAGAATATAAATATGATTTAGAACTGCAACGCCGACTCAATATTGAAGAATATGAACAACAGCAGAAAGTTTTATATCAAGAATTAGAAGCCTCGCAGCAGGAAGCAGAAAAACAGTGGAGTGAGCGAGAAAAATTAATTGCAGAAAGGGAAAAACAATTTGATGAGTATAAAACTAAAGTAGAGGCTTTTCCCAGAGAAAAAGAAGCGGCTGTGAAAAAGGCGACAGAAGAAGGTAAAGGAATCGCCCATTACCAAGCCAAAGTTAAAGCTGATTTGTATGCCAAAGAAGTAGAGGGTCAAAAACGCTTTTATGAACAGCGTTTACAGTCTTTAGAACAAACAATTTCTAACCAAGAAAGTAGGTTACAAAATCTCTCCAAACAACTAGAATCTGCCCTCAAACAAGTTCAGGATTTAGCGGTGAAAGCGATTGAAGGAACTGCAAATATTAATTCTTATCAAGCCATGAAAGAAATCGCTTTAGAACAGGCTAAAAGTCAAGTCAAAAATAAATAGTTTTTAATACAGTTTAGTTGAATAAGTTTGTAGTAAGGACTGAAGTCCTTAGATGAGGACTAAAGTCCTTACTACAAAATATTTTATTGGGTTTAATGGTCTGTTTTATCTGGACGACCGTTATTGAGGGGTTTCTTTCTAGTCTTACTGGTATTAGTTGTTTTTTGATTGGGTGGTTGTTTGGAATTAGGTTGTTGGCTAGACATAAGGCGAAGTAGTGTAATTAAAGACAATGTTTATCTACATCTAGCATATGGCTATTTTCAGAAAATAGTTAAAATTTTTACATAATAAAAAAGAGACGTAATTAATTTTACGCCTCTTAAGAGAAGGAAACCCAATTAGATTTAGCAAATAGAACTAGAGCAATTAACTAGTAAATTTGACTGCATTTATATAACCGTGCAGTTACAGTAATGAAGAAAGATAGAAGACAAACCGTTGATTAACTTTCTATATTTAAAGCTACAACGGTGTCAGGGCGTTTTCCAGAAATTACAATCAGTAATTTAGCAGTTAATATTAAGCGAAAGAAGAAAAATCTAAATTGGGTGGGATATCTTGAATTCGTCCTGAGCCGATCGCTTGTAATGCTTCCCTTAACGAAATATCACCAGTATACAGGGCGCGCCCGACAATTACACCTGTAACGCCTTGGGGTTCGAGAGCCAACAAACTCAACAAATCAGTCACAGAACTAACCCCCCCAGACGCAATCACGGGTATAGAAATTGCATCGGCGAGTTCCCGCAAGGCTTCTAGGTTCGGTCCTTCGAGAGTCCCATCACGGTGAATATCAGTGTAAATGATTGCGGCTGCTCCCAGTTCTTGCATCTGCACAGCAAGTTGGGTAGCTAATACTTGTGAAGTTTCCAACCAACCGCGAGTAGCTACCAGTCCATTCCGCGCATCAATACCAATAATAATTTTGTCAGGAAACTCTTGACAGAGTTGTTGTACTAATTGGGGTTGTTCAACAGCGACAGTACCGAGAATCGCCCAGCGTACACCCAAATTAAATACTTGTTGTACACTAGCTTGGTCACGCAGTCCACCACCAATTTCAATGGGTATAGAAATTGCTTGTGCGATCGCTTCTATTGCCTGCAAGTTTACGACTTTACCAGCCTTTGCACCATCTAAATCCACAATGTGCAATCTAGTAGCACCTTGATCTACCCATTGTTTAGCCACATCCACAGGATTTTCACTAAAAACCTGAGAGCGATCGTAGTCTCCTTGATATAGTCGCACACAACGACCATCTAATAAATCAATTGCTGGAATGACATCCATAGTAAATTTTTCCCTGTATGGTCAATGGTCAATGGTCAATGGTCAATAGTCAATAGTCATTAGTCAATAGTCAATAGTCATTAGTCATTAGTCATTAGTCATTAGTCATTAGGGAACAGGGAACAGGGAACAGGGAACAGGGAACAGGGAACAGAATCTTTAATTTTGAATTTTGAATTTTGAATTTTGAATTGATTAGCCCCAATCCCTACTTCTTCAACTGCATCACAGCTTGACGGAAGCCCAAGACTACCAAAATATTAGAAAGTGTCAAGAAAACTTCTGCACCACCATGTAGCCAATCGATGTTAGCTAAGGCTTCGCCATAATAAAGTTTGGCGTAAATTCCGGCGGGAATTGTCACCGCTACAAAAACCAATGTCCCGTAAAATCCATACAATGCTAGACGGGGTAGTTGTTGACTGCGGGTGATAAACCACAAGAAACCCAGGTAAGGAAACAGTGATAAGGCAAAAAGGGTGTCTTTCGATATCATCGCTCTGATTTAATAGATTTCGGCTCAAAAGAATCTGTTTCTGTCTTGGTACTACGGGATTCACGCCAAATCCACACCGCCGCAGCCCAAAGAGTAAAATTACCAACTACAGTCATAGTAGCTTGCAAGGTTACTAACCATTCTAAAGATTCAGCATTGTCGTAATAATGCCAAGTGCAAGCACACATAGCACTCACCAAAGCTGGTAACATCCCCAAAGACAATCCCCACCAGCTACGATTTCCAGTGAGTTCGCCATAAGTCCAAATTAACCAAATCGCCGCCATCCACTCAATGACGCTAGAAACATGAATAATCCAAGTGGGAATTGAAAGAGCGTGCATAGAAAGTTAGTCAATGGTCAATAGTCAATAGTCATTAGTCATTAGTCATTAGTCATTAGACTTTAACACTCAGCACTCATAACTCAGCACTCACTTAATCTTCTCACAGGCTTATTCAACTTTTTGTAGCAAGATGGCTGACATTTGGTGAACTACTCTGAAAAAGTTGATAACCTTAAATCCGACATTGAAAATTTTTTGTGGGAAAGATGCGATCGCTATTATCTGGGTATTACGGTAAGGGCAACGGTGGTGATGAGGCTTTGTTAGCTACACTACTGCAAATGCTACCATCTCATGTCACGCCTGTGGTGTTGTCGGGCAATCCACAACAAACACGCGATCGCTATAATGTAGAAGCTTATGACCGAATGTCACCCCTGGCTGTACTGCAAGCTTTACGTTCCTGTGATGCTTTGATTTGGGGTGGAGGGAGTCTAATTCAAGATGTTACTAGCACTATAAGTCCCTTTTACTATGGGGGGTTGATGGCGTTAGCCCAAAGTATGGGTCTAAAAACTATCGCATGGGCGCAAGGTATCGGCCCTTTGGTGCGTCCCCAAACTCGATGGTTAGCCAAACGCAATTTTGCTGGTTGTACTAAAGTTAGTGTACGCGATCGCGCTAGTGCAGCTTTATTATCTGATTGGCAAATTCCCCACATCGTCGCACCTGATCCTGTCTGGGCTTTAGCTGCTAAACCAGTACCCGCAATTTGGGATTTACCCCGACCAAGAGTTGCTGTCACTTTAAGAAAGCATCCCCAATTAACAGAAGTACGTTTAGCGAATATAATTCATGCTCTAGTAGCTTTTCAAAAAGCTACACAGACTTTTATCATTTTGCTACCATTTCAAAAAAGTGAAGACTTAGAAATTGCTCAAGCTATACAGCCACACCTTGCAGATGTCAGTCAGATTTTGTCTCTTGAAGATCCGCAGATATTAAAAGGCGTATTTCGAGATGTAGAAATGGTGATTGGAATGCGACTCCACAGTTTAATTATGGCTGCGGC
This sequence comes from Aliinostoc sp. HNIBRCY26, assembly GCF_050235535.1. Lineage (GTDB taxonomy): Bacteria > Cyanobacteriota > Cyanobacteriia > Cyanobacteriales > Nostocaceae > Trichormus. Next base: position 1,597,933 of record NZ_CP189852.1, on the reverse strand, counting down.
TGAAGGCTGTCGCTGTTTTGCTTTGAGTTATGACCCCAAAGTTAATCGTTTAATGGAAGATTTATCAATGCCAGGGTGGAATTTAGTAAATTTACCAGATGATACAAATGTAATTACCCAAAACTGGCTGGAATGCTACGCTAATACCGAAGCCATATCACCTACAAAAATTCAATCTTTGGTTGAAGGAGCTTTAATACACAGAAAATTATTGAGTGAAGTGTTGCATTAATTGTTAGTTTAGCTATGAGTATTAGCTGTTGGCTAATGCCATTTTTTCAGATGTTGGATATTTGACCTCCAATATAGTTATGTTTCTTCATCTCTGAAGAAATTTAGGTTTAGTTGAGCTGATCTGACTAAGCAAATGTAACCCATCAGTTGCCGTGGATATGCTTAAAAACATCCGTGTCTTAGTAAAGAATTTGACATTATTTAGTAATTTGCACTATTTATTTCTGCAATGTCATCTATCTTTTGAGTGATATTTTTACAGAAATGATTCTGGCGATCGCAATTTAATTTCATATAAATTATATTTTTAATCTTCATGCTCGCTTGAAACCTCGCAAAATCAATATAATCGTAAAAATTCTGGTTTTTATTTCTTTGAGTGATAACAGGTAAGGGAAATATTTTGGTAAATCTAATTGTCATCAAACAATTACAATTAAGTATAAATTATTAGTATAATGTATTTCAAAAGACGTTTTATTTCTCTAAAAACTTGGATTTAACGTATAAGGCTATTTTGTCAAGCGTGAAAATATGCTATTCAACCATTATTGAATATAAATATTGCTTGTGTTGTCCTCGAAGAATAATGAAAAAATCGCGAAAATAGTATTTTAACGTGGTTAATTTACCAGCAAAAAAAAATACATTTCTAAATAGAAAGAAATACGGATACTATTTCCTTCAAAAAATATTAAAAATAGTAATCAGCTTAAGTATTTCCGTAAAATCTTCATCTTGTTAAGCACGAAACACAGTAAATATGCAGGAAGAATAGCACTGTAATGAGTGCAGACTTCCTTCAAGTTTCTCCAAAATTAAATTATTCAAATTCAGATAGGGCATTAGATATGAAAGAAGTCCTGGCATTTATTGATGCTAAGAAGCAAGAATTTGCCCAGTTACCTTTATTTAAATTCATGCAGGACACAAGCATAGACACCATCACAAGATTAGCTTGGAGTCCTTGTGCCACACCTTTTATTATGGGGTTTGGAGAACTGAATAAATACGCATTTCGGGATTTGACAAGTAATGATCCGATTCAGATAATCATTAATAAACATACTGAAGAAGATGACCATCACTGGCTATGGTTTCTCTCAGATATGGAAAAACTTGGCTTTGATTGTTCGTTAAAATTTAGTGATACCGTAAAATTTTTATGGGATGAAGAAACTCAAGTACCTCGATGGGTGATTCATCAACTATTTTTTTACGCGTGGAAATCAGATCCTCTCCATAAACTGGTAATTATTGAGGTATTAGAGTCTACAGGCAATATTGTGTTTGCCAATGCTGCGAAAGTTGCCCAAGAATTGCAATCACTCACAGGAGATAAATATCTGTATTTTGGAGGATTTCATCTAGCTGTAGAAACTGGTCATACTACAGGTACAGATAATATAGAAACTTCCCTACAAAGCTTGGAATTGACACCATTGCAATCTCAGTCTGCTTTAGAACTGGCAGAGAAGATATTTGCCCTAATTACAGAATTAGTCAATGCACTTTTTCAATATGCTATCACTCACAACCAGCAGCTAGAACTGAAACAGATATCTCGGATGAATAACACTGTCTCAGCCGCCTAAGTTAATTCTTATCTGGGGATAAATATTCAAAATTTATACCTCACAAATTCTCTGCAATATACCTTGAGTTCAAAAAAAACTGGTGTAGGTTGGGTTGAGGAACGAAACCCAACATTATCAAGGCTTTGTTGTGTTTCGCTATCGATCAACCTAACTTACTATTCACTTAACTGAACCGTATTGGACTAAAATCCCGCTACGTTGGCGCAGTCTCTTGTAGAGAAAATGGCTATTAAGAAACTCAGATATTATCTGTGTTTCAGTGTTGGCATCTGTTGTTTAATTTTAGAGAACTTGTATAAGTTGCAGTGCCTGAATATAGCAGAATTTTTATGTTTAGCACCTACCCCAATTTACCCACTGACTGAGGATCAAAATCATGTCTAACGCACAACAAAAAACCCTTGATATCGTTCACACCTGGACTGAGAATTTAGATATCTCCCATACCTGGACTGAGAATTTAGAATTATCCCACACTTGGACTGAAAATTTGGATATCTCCCACACCTGGACTGAGAATTTGAATATTTCCCATACTTGGACTGAAAACCTAGAACTATCCCATACTTGGACTGAAAATCTAGAATTCTCCCATACTTGGACTGAAAATCTAGACATTAATCATCCTGCTATGGGCAGTGCAGAAGCCGCATTAGCTGCTAACGCTTAAAAATTAAAAAGTAGATTGCTTGTCTAACTATTAGCATACTGAAACTTTCCTATGGGTAGGTGTGTTTTCAGTATGCTCTATGAAAGCGGAAAACTCTCTTTGATAGAGAAACTGATAGTTAGATCAAAGCAATTGTCTATGGTTTGACAGTGATTGTTGCAGTGCAAAATTTACTCTTCACAAATCCCAAATTCTTATGAACCATTATGATGTTGTAATTGTTGGTGGTGGCCCCGCAGGTAGCACAACTGGCACTCTATTGAAAAAGTATAATCCTCAGTTGCGTGTATTAATTCTGGAAAAAGAAAAGTTTCCACGGGATCATGTGGGTGAAAGTCAGCTACCGCAGATTAGTGAAATCCTTGATGAGATGGGATGTTGGGATAAAGTAGAAGCTGCTAATTTCCCAATTAAAGTTGGGGGTAACTATCGCTGGGGGAAAGATCCAGAACCTTGGGAATTTCACTTTTTGCGCTTAGAAGAATTTAAAGATGAACCTCGTCCGGCGAAGTTTACAGGACAACGTAAACAAACAGCGTTTCAAGTAGACCGGGCAGTATATGATGAGATTCTGCTGCGTCATGCGGAAGAATCGGGATGTGAAGTCAGAGAACAAACAGCAGTGGTGAAAGTGGATACGCAGGGCGATCGCATCACTGCCTTACAATTAAATACTGAAGAAACAATCACTGCAAATTACTACATTGATGGTTCTGGCCATGTCGGTGTATTGCGAAAAGCCGTAGGTGTGCAAACAGAATGTCCTACACAACTGCAAAATGTCGCCATCTGGGATTATTGGGAAAATGCAGAGTGGGCGGTAGAAATTGGTGTGGGTGGGACTCGCATACAGATAATGAGCTTACCACACGGATGGATTTGGTTTATTCCCCTCAGCCCCACCCGTACTAGTGTTGGTTTTGTTTGTCCAGCTAGCTATTACAAACAAGCGAAAAAATCAGCCGCAGAGATTTATCATCAAGCACTCCAAGATGAACCGCTAATTTCTAGGCTGCTAGCTAATGCTAGTAGTAGAGGTAATATTGAGATTACGAAAGATTGGTCTTTCCTTGCAGAAAGAACCACAGGGGAAAACTGGTTTTTAGTAGGAGAAGCCGCAGGTTTTGCTGATCCGATTTTATCTGCGGGTTTAACTCTCACCCATGTGGGAGGTAAGGAATTAGCATACACCATATCTGCACTACTCCAAAATCAATATGATGCAGATTGGTTAAAAAGCCAATACGACCATAATCAACGCCGTCGCGTCCAACAACATATCCGCTTTGCAGATTATTGGTATGCAGCCAATGGTCAATTTACAGACTTATATGACCACTGTCAAACCATCGCCAAAGAAGCCGGCTTAAATCTCAGTCCCGCCGAAGCTTTTCGCTGGTTAGCCCAAGGTGGTTTTACCAATGATATTGTTGGTCAAGCTGTAATTGGTGGCTTTGACTTAGGGGCGATGAAACAGATGGTACAGCGTTTTTCCAAAGAGGAATTACCTTGGGAAATTAGCGGTTACAACGTCTTTGAGTTAAACATTGACGACACCCAAGAAGAATTCGTTGCTGTTTATAGCAATGGTGAAATTACAAGAGTAAAATGTTACCGCAGAGAAAATGGCGATCGCTTACCGATTACTGGTCTTTATGGTTTATTAATTGATATTCTCAGTCGGACATCTGATATTGAGCAAATTTATCATTACCTCATTAGTTTGTTCAAGAACCGCTTCCCCGCCGAACATCTCCGCATCGCCATCCAGCATACAATGTTTTGCTTAGAAGTCATGGCTTTAGAAGGTTGGGTAAAAGCCTCGTTAAATCCTGAGAAACCACCACTGAAAATTTCTATGCCCATTGAAGGTCAATTACATTACTCCGGTCGTAGCTAATTTAGTCAGGACTTGCTGAAAAAGTTCTTTGGTGGGGGTAGGGAACAGGGAAGTAATGAAGATTCTTCCCAATTCCCCATTCCCCATTCCCCATTCCCCATTCCCCATTCCCTTTGAATACAGGACAAAACTAATAATGCAAACAAAGAAAGTATGTGTAATTGGGGCTGGTGTTAGTGGATTAGTTACAGCAAGAAACTTTATAGAAGCTGGCTATGAAGTCACAGTGTTTGAAACACAAGCAGGAATCGGTGGTGTCTGGGAAAAATCTAGAGTCTATCCAGGGTTGACCATTCAAAGCCCACGCGATACCTATGCCTTTCCTGATTATCCCATGCCTACATCCTATCCTGAATGGCCGACCGCAGAGCAAACACGCAATTACTTAATATCTTATGCCGAATATTTTGGCGTGACTCCCAGAATCCGTTTTCAAACGGAAGTAACTCAAGTCATTAGAAAAAATACAGAAATACCGAAATGGTTAGTCAGCATTCGGTTTCGTGATCAAGTTTCTGGAGAAACTCAACAGGAACGATTAGAGTTTGATTTTGTGATTGTGTGTACTGGAACGTTTAATATTCCTTACCAACCTCCTCTCGCTGGAAAGGAAGAATTTATTGCTGCTGGGGGTCAAGTATTACACACTACAGAATTTAATAACGCCTCGATAGTGGAAGGTAAGCGAGTAGTTGTGGTAGGTATGGGTAAATCTGCAACTGACATCGCCACTCTATCTGCTAATGTCTCTGCAAAATGCACAATGGTGTTTCGTCAAATACCTTGGAAGATTCCTAAATTCTTCTTGGGAAGAGTAAATATTAAGTATGTTTTGCTAACGCGCTTTGCTGAAAGCTGGCTACCATATCGTAAGTTAGAGGGTATGGAATGGCTATTACACACTGTTGGTAAGCCTTTAGTCTGGGCTTTTTGGCGCATTAATGAAATATTACTCCGCTATCAACTGAAGTTAGATGCTTACGGAATGATTCCTGATCAACCCCTGACTAAATGGGTGGTTTCTTCTATCGCTTTAGAAACTCCTAATTTCTATCAGTATGTTGCTTCTGGTAAGATTCAAGCGAAAAAGACAGAAATTAAACGGTTTGTTGCTGGTGGTGTAGAGTTAGCCACTGGGGAACATATAGTTGCGGATATTGTGGTATTCGGCACAGGATTTCGTCAAGATGTACCGTTTTTAGCAGCAGATGATCTTCAGACTTTAATAGATAAACAAGGAAATTTTCAGCTTTATCGCAATATTATTCACCCGCATATTCCTAACCTTGGCTTTGTAGGTTACAACTCCAGTAAATTCTGTCCCCTCACATCTGATATTAGTTCTCAGTGGTTACTGGAATATTTCCAAGGTAATCTCAATTTGCCTACACCACAAAAGATGTTAGAAGAAATAGCTTTAGAGTGGCAATGGAAAAAGCAAGAATGGGAATATGGCTTACATCATGGTACATCAATATTTCCGTTTAGCTTTCATTATATTGATGAATTAATGAGTGATATGGGGATAGTAGATAATTCGCCAATTTGGCAGCAAATACTCAAGAATATCTCACCTATGTCTCCAGCTAATTATCAACTAGTTAGACAGACTTTAAAGTTAAGAAGACGTTCTGATGTAGATGGTTTTACTATCAAGCCTCGTGAAACGGTTGGTGTTAGTCAATAGTCAATAGTCATTAGTCATTAGTCATTAGTCATTAGTCATTAGTCATTAGTATTTTAAATTTATATTCTACTGTCATAACATAATATACACTCTATAAACTAGGGTGTATTTTTTTGTTTCGTACATATCGATAACGTGGAAATTATTTGGAAATCATTGAGTGGGCGCAAGAATGCAACTAATTACACTATGGTCATAAATTTTGCAAAAAATTCCATGATACATACTCTCAAATAAACAATAAAAATCAAATTTTTCATACCTAATCCCTAATCCCCATTTTTAAAACAGGTCTATTGAATGGGAATATCAATTAAAAATTCAGTTCCTTCACCCAAGGTGGAATTACAAGTTAACTGACCTTTGTGTTTTTCTACTACTACTTGATAGCTAATTGATAAACCTAAACCTGTGCCGCTACCGATAGGCTTAGTGGTAAAAAATGGGTCGAATATTTTTTGTTTGGTTGTTTCTGTCATCCCAGAACCATTATCAGTAATGCTCACTCTGACTGTATTTGATGCTAACAACTCCGTTTTAATGATAATTTGGAAAGGTTTTGATGGGTCAATAGCTGGTAATCTGGAATCTTCTAATGCGTCAATAGCATTGCTAATGATATTCATAAATACTTGATTTAATTGCCCTGCATAACAATTTACTAATGGTAATTTAGTATAGTCTTTTGTCACTAAAATTTCTGGTGCATCACTCTTTTCTTTGAGTCTGTGCTGTAAAATCATGAGGGTACTTTCAATACCTTCATGTATATCTACGGGTTTCATCTCTGATTCATCTAGACGGGAGAAATTGCGTAACCCTATCACAATATTACGAATGCGTGAACTGCCAATTTTCATGGATTCAAGCACTTTAGGTAAGTCTTGCATGAGGAATTTAATATCTATTGCTTGGGATTTTTCGGCAATGATATCAGAAGGACTGGGATATTCTTGTTGATAAATATCGACTAAATCTAGCAAGTCTTGTACATAGTCATGGGCATGATTAATATTGCCATGAATAAAGTTAATGGGATTATTAATTTCGTGGGCAATTCCGGCTACCATTTGTCCCAATGAGGACATTTTTTCACTTTGTACTAGTTGAGTTTGGGTGCGTTGTAATTCTAGTAAAGTTTGTTGTAAATATTGATTTTTTTCTTCTAATTCTTGAGTTCTCTGGGCAACTTTTTGTTCTAGGGTGTGGTTTTGTTCTTCTAAACGCTGATTGGCGGTGGCTAGGTTTTCGTAGAGAATAGCATTTTCTAGAGAGATAGCAGCTTGGGTAGTGATGAGTTTGAGGACTTCAATGCGATCGCGTGTGAATGCCCCAATGCTAAGATTATTCTCTAGGTACATCATACCTAGTAACTTACCTTGATTGATAATGGGAATACAAACTAGGCTTTGGGGCTGTTGGGTTTGGATATAGCGATCGCTGGCTAAAAATGCTACTGTTTTAGCATCATCACTAACAAATATTTCTTTGGTGCGTTTGACATAATTAATCAAAGTTAGGGGAATATCTTGACTATCTACTAAATTAATTGATGGGAAATCAGTCAAGATATCCCCACTCTCAGCACTAGAACTTACAGACGTTACTTGGAAATCTGTCTCACTTTCACTCAACATCAATACTGCTTTTGATGCGCCAGCGTTTTCCATCACCACAGCCATTAAAGTAGAAAGTAATTGTTCTAGTTCAAGTTCTCCAGAGAGTAACTGTGAGGCTTTAATCACACTCCCTAAATCCAGCATCTCAGAAACACTAGTGTGAGAACTAATCACGGTTTCACTAGTTTTAGTTGCAGACAAAGATGTCAGCATAGAAACAGTAATTGGTTCTCGTTTGCTAACAACATGAGTTTTGAGCATTTCTTGCTGAATTATCGGTGCGAGTAGTTGGGGATAGCGTTTTTGGAGGTGTTTGACTTTAGCAACTGCACCCCAACGTTGATAAGCGCGATAAGCATCAATTAAATAGTTGGGTACTATTCTTTGTTTTCCCCATGCTAAATAGAATTGAGCCGCTAATTCACAAGCTAAGGCTGCTTCATGAATATAATCATTTTCTTTCGCTAAATTTATCGCACGCTCATAGTTATCCATTGCTGCTGTTTTATTATCTAAAACCCGATGATACTCAGCTTCTACCAAATGAAATTTATGTAAATAATTCATCGGTGCATAACTTGCCCAATGCTGGAGTTTTTCTTGATTAACTTTGACTTGCGCCAAAATTTCCTGTTGTTCAGATGCGCTTACATCAATATATACAGCTAAACGTACTAGAGAATCGTAAAAATGAAATTGAGTGTAAGTTAAAGTTCCTACACCACCATGTAAGAACTCTGCCATTTTTTTGGTATTTTCCCAGGCTTTGCTATAGTCCTGAAACAGATAGCAGAGATAAGTCTTACATAAATACAAGTGTAAAATAGCTATGCCATCATTATCTTTGAGGTGGATGGGCAGCATTTTCACTTCATCGTATACCTCACCCAATAAATCAGAGCTATTTTCTCTCTCTTCCAGCAAATTCAAGACTGTTTGATGATAAATCTCCTGCCAATAAAATACTTTTTCTTGATTAATGTGCTTGATTGCAGAGCTATATTTTGCTAATTCTGGTTGGAGACATACTAGTTCTTTACCCAGGAAAAATGCTGAATAACCGTAATTTTGTAATGAAAAAGCCGCAAATTCTAAATCTCCAGTTTCTAGAGCAACTGTATAGGTTTCTAAAAAGTGCTTTAATGTATCTCTCAGATGAATTTGCCAGTGACTAATATGGGAGTTGAAAGTCCCCATACTTTTAGCTTTGACTTCTTTGTTATTAAATTTGTGAGCTAAATTGACGGCTAACTTACCAAACTGATAACCAGATGAAATATCACCAACTACACCACAGAGCATAAATCCATAAATGGCGTATGCAAATGCTGATAAAGGAGAATTACCAAACTGTAATGATAAATCTATTTGTTTTAAACATACCAATGGCATCAGGGCTGGGAAAGCTTGGTAAAAAGAACTAAATGCACTACCGATAACTCGCATCAAAGCTAATGCTTCAACATCTTGCATTTCTGGTAAATCAATTAAATCTTCAATGCACTTGTGAGCTAAATTGCTGTAGATTTTTTGTATTTCCTTTTGTACATCTAATTGGCTAGGATGTTCTGGAAATTTCACGCCTAAAACCTGACAGAAATCTAACGCAATTTCAATTGCTTCTAGTGCTTTACCTTGAGAACTATAGTGTCTAATCTTGACATCATAAATTTTCAGTTGGTCTATTTTGGTTTTTGCGTTTGATAATACGACTTGTGCTAATGCTTCCATCTGCTCGAAGTCACCAGCTAGATATGATGTTTCGGTGGCGGTTTCATATAAAGCTAAAGTGAGGTGATAGTCAGTATCCCAACTTTGCTGAGGTAGTAATTGAATACCTGTATTTAAATACTTTATAGCTGAGGGATAGGCTGTAGACATTAAAGCCTTACGTCCGGCTTGGAGATTCATCTCGGCTAGTTTAATACGTTCACTAGGCTCTACAATTAACTGTATTGCCATGTTTAATTGATTGACAATACCAAAAATATTGTCTTCTAATTTACTAGTAGGAGTATGATCTAATAATAATTTGCCTATTTTGAAATGTAGTGATAATTTTTGCTGCTCTGGAATGAGAGAATAGGCAGCTTGTTGGATGCGATCGTGAACAAATTGGCATTGAGATGATTGATAATGAGAATTTGTAGATTCGTCCTGTTCTGAATTAAATAACTGATATTGTTGATCAGTGTTAACTTCTAATAACTGATAAATTTCAGATTGCAGTAAAATAATCCCTTCTAGCCTCGCTGCACGTAAATCTGATATAGTCTCAGCTAAAGGCTTTTCATAAACGATTGCTAAAGTCTTTAAGTCAAAATGATGCCCAATACAAGCTGCTAGTTGCAATACTTGCTGAGTTGATTTTGGTAACTTCAGTAGTTGAATTTTGATAAATTCAACTACATCATCTGTGAGTTGTAATGCCTCAACTTTGCTAATATCACAATGCCAATATTCAAGATGATGATTAAACTCAATAATATTTTCTTGATACAGATATTTTAGAAATTGATGCGTAAAAAAAGGATTACCTTGAGTTGTCGCAAAGATAACTTGCGTGAGAGGAATAGCCAGATTTTCTGGGCAATGTAATGTGTCAGTGACAAGATGAGTTAAATCTCCAAATGTTAAGGTAGCTAAAGTCATAATTTGTAAGCTACCACCAGACTTGAGCATTTCATTAATTGCCAACTCTAAAGGATGTCCTGGGATAATCTCATAGTCACGATAGGCACCAATTAATAATAAACCGGAGTGAGAATTTGCAGTTAGATGAGACTCAGACACCTTCAAAGTTGATTCTGAGGGAGACATTAATAATTGTAGTAACTTCAAAGATGCAGCATCAGCCCATTGCAAATCATCTAAAAACAGCACTAAGGGACGTTCATTGGCTGTAAACACCTGGATAAATCTTTGCAATAATAAATTTAATCGATGTTCCGCCGCACTCCCAGCTAACACCGTCACCGCAGGCTGTTCACCCAAAATTAGTTCCAAATCTGGAATTAGATCAATAATGACTTGAGCTTGTTCACCCAAAGCCGATAGAATCTGAGTTTTCCAAGTTTGAATTTGAGCATCAGATTCACTTAAAATTTGCACAATTAAATCTTTAAATGCTTGCACAAAAGCAAATAAAGGAATATCTCTTTGCAACTGTTCAAACTTACCTTGAATAAAATAACTACGTTGGCGAACAATAGGCTTATGTACCTCATTCACCACAGCAGTTTTCCCTACTCCAGAAGCACCCGCAACTAATACCAATTCTGTTTTCCCCTGGGTAACACGCTCAAAAGCAGCTAACAAATTTTCTACTGCTGTTTGACGACCATAGAGTTTTTCAGGGATAAGAAAACAGTCAGCAATATCTTTAGTTGCTAAATTAAACTGTGTAATCTGTTTTGTAGTTTGCCACTGCTGTTGACAAATTTCTAAATCATGAATTAGACCATAGGCACTTTGATAACGGTCTTCGGCATTTTTTGCCATTAATTTCATGACAATATCTGCAAGAGCTTGCGGAATTTCGATTTTGTGACCCAATCTTGGTGGTATTTTGGCAATATGACAGTAGACCAACTCCATTGGATCTTTGCTACTAAAAGGTAATTCTCCTGTGAGTAGTTCAAAAAAGGTTACTCCCAAAGAATAAAAGTCACTACGATAGTCAACACCTCGATTCATCCTACCGGTTTGTTCAGGGGATATATACGCTAGTGTTCCTTCTAAGACGTTGGGGTTTTTCAGTAATTGAATTTCCCTTGGTAGCAAGCTGGCGATACTGAAATCTATAATTCTAATTTCTTGTGTTTCTGGGTTAATTAAGATATTGGCAGGTTTGATATCTTTGTGAATAATTCTGGCTTTATGTATTTTTTCTAGGATAGTGACTATTTTGATGGCTATCGAGAAGAATTCCTCTAGACTGATACCGTTTTGTCGTCGCCATTCTGATAGAGACATTCCGCCCATATCTTCCAGAACTATGGCGTAGTGGTCGCCATAATTTTCGATATTTAGGGGTTTAATAATCCCTGGAATGTCTAGATTTTTGGTGATGGTGTATTGATTATGAAACTGAGCAATTTCATTGAGATTGGGATTTTCCTTCCGCATCAGTTTAATGATGACTGGTGTTTCATCTGCTGACCGAATAGCTCGATAGACAATGGTTTTGCTACCTATGTATATTTGCTCTGCGAAGCGATAGCCTGGAATTACAAAACTTGTCTCTAATGAAACTGCCATACAAATTTTTACTCACGCAATTATCTATATGACGTATTGTTCCCATTTAGCATCTAGGAACATCAATGAGAATAAATAGGGGCGTAGGGGTATAAGGGTGTAAGGGTGTAGGGGAAAAAAGGTATTTTTTAGACAAATTTTAACAATTGATGAGATGTTATAGGAAGTTTTACTCAAAAATTAAATAGGAATTTTAAGGATGATTAATTTGATAGTAAATATACTGATAATTCTTAGATTTTTAGCATTTCTAAAATCCTAAAAATTATCTTTTATTAATGTGTGGTACATCGCTTTTAAAGTTCAAGAGAATAAGCCAAAAGCAAAGTTCATTAGTGCTGAGTTGAAAGTGCTATTAGCAATAGCACGGCGTTCAGCCTGTGCAATTAATTTCACTTTTTACTCAGCACTCACTACTCAGCACCGGCTAAACGCCGCGCTTCCGCTAACAGCACTCTTTCAGTGATTTAAACAACACTAACAATGCCAGACCATTGTACTTTTTTCTGTTGCTCACGACGGTAGGAAAAGAAATGATCTGGAGTTTGGTAGGTACAGTAGGGTGCGATCGCTATCTGTTCAGCACTAATCCCTAAATTTTCCATTTGCAACGTATTGACTCGCCGCACGTCTACCCTAACTTTTCCAGGCTCAGGATCAGCTAACAATGGGGAATGGGGTAAATCATGTAATGTCTGAACAATTTTTTGGTTATCCTCATGTGGTATAATGCTAGCTCCAATTTCTGCTGCGACTTCCACAGAAACTTGGTAAACTTCTCCAGCAATAGCTGGCCCCATAGCAATCCGCAAGTCTGCTAATTGACTTCCTTGGGCTTGCATCCGGGCGATCGCCTGGGGGACAATTTTCTTTGCTGTTCCCCGCCAACCTGCATGGAGTGCTGCTACCCGTCCGGTTTTAATATCTCCAATTAACACAGGTGTACAATCAGCACTGGCTACCCACACAGCTTGCAAGGGTGCTTCACTCATTAATCCATCGGCCAGGGCTAATTCATCTTCTGCATCCAGATTGGTTGCTATTTCCCTGGGGGTGAGGACTGTATTGCCATGTACCTGTTTCAAACGATATGCTGATGCTTCTGGGTGCAGCACCTTTGTTAACTCGTCAGGCGATCGCGGCCAAAACTGCTGGGTAAAAAAGCCGTGTTGCCAATTTCTCAAGAGACTACAACTTAGGTATGGTAGTCCCTCCCAATCATGCCAATGCCAAGTGTGCATCTTGAACCAAACCTAATCAGAAACTTATCAGCCAATTCATGCTAACTTGAACTACGGAATTTTAGGCTAATGGCTGTCAAACTTGATCAGCAAAAAATCTTAACTGCCCTCACCACTGAGCGCAAGTATGGTTATTTACCTTTTACTCTACATATTTATGACTGTGTTACCTCAACTAATCTAACGCTTTGGGAGTTAATTAGCCAAGGCGCGACAGCAGGTAATGTAGTGATTGCCACACAACAAACCGCCGGCAAAGGACAATGGGGACGACAGTGGATTTCCCAAACAGGCGGATTATATCTTTCTGTGGCGATTAATCCCCACATAGCAGCTAATGCTAGTTATCAACTTACTTTAGCTACCGCTTGGGGTATTACACATCAATTGCGTCAATGTGGAATTAATGTTGGAATTAAATGGCCGAATGATTTAGTTTTAGAAGGACGAAAATTAGGCGGAATCCTAACAGAAACTAAGGTGAATCAAGGCCAAATCACACAAGCAATAGTTGGTGTAGGAATTAACTGGGCTAATCCTGTACCGGAAACGGGGATTAATTTACAGTCATGGCTAGGGGAGACAGGGAAGCAGGGGGGCAGGGGAGCAGGGAGAGTAGGGGAAGAACAATACGATGCCCAATCCCCAATGCCCAATGCCCAGTCCCCAGTCCCCAATCCCCAATCCCCAATCCCCGATATAGAAACCTTAATTTGTCAAGTGCTATTAGGCATAGAATCTGGTGTAGTCTGCCTTTTGGAAGAAGGAATTAATATACTTGTGTCTCGTTATTTAGAGTTTTTGGTGAACATGGGCGATCGCGTTTACGTCAACGACCTCGCAGGTAATGTTGTGGGCGTAACACCTCAAGGAAGTTTACGAGTATCCTTAGAAAGAGGTTGCATAACTGATATGAAAACACCAGAAATTCATCTAGAACCCGGTAGAATTAGTTTGAGTTATCGTAGTTCTTAAGATTCATATCAGGTTTGTTGACAATTTCGCTCTTTGGGTAAGACAAACCACTGGCATCATCTCTTTAGGCACATAAGACACAACTCAACTGAGAGAAACAATGACGCAGCGCAATCACTCTGCCCATAATCCGAAAAAACGCCTAGCCTATACTCTACCAGCACAAGGTCTGTGTTGGTTAGGTGGTGTTAGCCTCCTCAGTGGCGGCTTGGTGTTAGCTCAAACAGAAACATCCATCGATAACATTGTTCCTACTGTTGAAACTTCCCAACCAACAGCAGCACCAGTTATTCCTGTGAAAAAAGATGTTGTTGTACCAGCAGCATCGCCATCACAGCCAAAATTCTCGGCACGGCAAACTAAACTCCAGCAAAGGCTACGTCAATCAGAAGTTTCACAATCACCAAAGCCCGTTAGACAATCTCAACCCAGCATTGAAAATGAGGCAAATGAGCCAGTTTTTAGTGTGAGAAAGTCACAACCCCAAGTAGAAGCTTCTCAAGTTACACCAACCCCAAACGCTAAGGTTAAACCCCAACGGGAAGTAACTACATCTGAGCAAAAACCAGTAGTTGCTCAACCATCATTAACTAATAAAAAACCAGTAGTTACCCAACCATCCAACGCATCAGATAACAATAACAGTGTTACAGTTAGGCAACCCAAGCAGGATTATAACAACGCTTATATTGATCCCAATGATTACAGTGCCAATACAACTGGAACTTATCAAGCACCAAATTCTGTAATTCTCACAGAACGTTCTAGCGGTTGTCGCACAGTTGTTAATTCTGGACAAGGGGTAACTGGTAGTGCTTGCGCGCAAACACCATCATCTAACCAGCGCACAGCTAAATCAGCCCCCACATGGATTAGAAACAGTCAAACAGCGCAGTTAGCTACAGCATCCCCCGTTCGCACCTTAGCGACTGCACCAAGCCAAAGCAGATGGCGTGGTTCTCAAGTACCTGTAGGTAGCAGCAATAAAACAGCTTTTCAACCCAACCGTTTTATTCCCAACCCCAGCGAATTCTCTACCACGAGAGTCAGTGCTACTCCCATTGCACCCAGTGCTGGGACATTACCCCCACCAATGGCAGAAGGGAACATTGCCCCCCGTGAGAGTAATGTAGCTTACGATATTCCCTTAGCTTCGGTATTACCACAAATTCCCTACACCAGCACATTAGCTTACCGTGGTGGCAATGGGATGGTATATCCCCTAGCCGTAGCAGCACCAGTAACATCTATATTTGGCTGGCGGATTCACCCGATTACAGGCGATCGCCGTTTTCACGCTGGTACTGACTTAGGCGCGCCTTTAGGTACTCCCATTTTGGCGGCTGCTAGAGGTCAAGTAGAGACAGCTGATTGGGTAGGTGGCTATGGTTTAACCGTCATTCTTAACCACAGTTCTGCTCAACAAACCCTCTACGGTCATATGTCAGAAATCTTGGTGCAACCAGGACAATGGGTAGAACCAGGAACTGTAATTGGACTTGTGGGTAGCACTGGTAACTCCACTGGCGCACACCTACACTTTGAAGTCCGTCACCTCACACAAAATGGATGGGTGGCTGTTGACCCTGGTGTAGAATTGCAAGTTGCCCTCAGCCAATTATTGCAAGGCGTGCGGACAGCGCAGGCGTTGAAGAGGGAGTAGGGACTGGGGACTGGGGATTGGGGATTGGGGACTGGGGACTAGGAACAAGTAGACAAGGTGGACAAGGTGGACAAGGTAGATTTTATACCTGCGGTCTGTTCTTTCTATGCCCTATGCCCTAATGCCCAATCCCCATTACCCAATCCCCATTACCCAATCCCCTATTTACAAATATCCGTGTTCTGCTAAAAATGCGGGTGTAATATCATTGAAACCAGCATCATCAGAGGTCTTGTGATAACTTTTGCCGGGGTGAAGGAATTTTTCCACGTATTTACCGAGAATATCGCCTTCTAAATTTACTAAACTGCCAGACATCAGATAGCGAAGATTGGTATCAGCGTAAGTCAGGGGAATCACGGCGACGGTAAACTGAGATAAATCCACTTCATAAGCAGCTACCGTCAGACTCACGCCATTGACAGCGATACTACCCTTGGGGACAATGTAACGAGTGATCGCTTCGGGTGCTGTGAAGGTCATTTCCCAAGAAGTTGCTGTCTGTTTCACCTCTAGCAAACTACCTACACCGTCTACATGACCCATGACAAAATGACCCCCGACTTTACCACCAACGCGGAGTGAAGTTTCTAGGTTGACGTAGCCTTGTTGTGTTTGCTCATAGCCTAGAGTCGTGCGGCGCAGAGTTTCTGGGGAAGCTGAAGCCACGAAGCCTGCTGGCAAAATTTCTTCAACTGTCAGGCAAACACCATCTACAGCTACACTGTCACCATAGGCTAAATCCTGCATAATTAACGATGGCTGACTCACGCAGGTAATTTGCCACGCATCACCACTTAAGGGTTTGATTGTTCCTAATGATTGAATTAATCCTGTAAACACTGTTTATTTCGCAAAACTAACTCTATTTATCGCCTAATTTTCCTGAAAATCCACTGGTAATTCTCACAAGAATGCCGAAAATTCTGGGTATATTTCCTGACTGTTTTTATTATAGGGTAATTAACACAATGACATCCTTCACAAGTCATACTTGGTGAAGAAGGTTATTGTTTATAAAGACCCATTTCATTTACTCTGGTGTTCACGGACAATTCGGAGTTTAATAGAGGCAATTATAGAGAACAATGCCTATGTTTATTACCGTTCCTAACTACCCAAACGAGGGTATTATTTATCACTTAACAATTAATCACGCAAAAGATTGTAGAGGGTTGGCCAATGATTGAGATGAAAGTCGCTGGCATAGCATTAGATGCCATGACCCGTAGCCCAATAGTTTTGTTAAAAGATGCCTCAGATCGGCGGGCGTTGCCAATTTATATTGGACAAGAACAGGCGAGGGCAATTATGGGGCCTTTAGAAAATCAAAAGCCGCCTCGACCTTTAACCCATGACCTGATTGTCAATATTCTCGAAGCTTGGAATATGACTCTAGAAAAGGTGATTATTCATTCCTTACAAAAGGATACATTTTATGCGGTCTTGATTGTACAACAGGGCGAAGTCAAAAAAGAAATTGATGCCCGTCCCAGCGATGCGATCGCCGTCGCCCTGCGGACTAATACCCCTATTTGGGTAATGGAAGAAGTAATTGCTGACGCGTCTATCCCTGTGGATCGGGATGCTGATGAAGCCGAACAACAAGCTTTCCGAGAATTTATTTCTAATCTTCGTCCTGAAGATTTAATCAAGCGGTTTGGTAATGACGAAAGTTAAACCAGTGTTAAATAGTAAAAAGTGAAAAGATGATTCCCGTAAATCAATGTAGGGTTTAACCTGCGGTATTCCACAGGGTAAAAACCATTTTTGTCTGATTTTTGCCTTTTACCTTTTTACTGTTTACTGAAGTTTTATGCACTACCGACGCTTTGGCAAAACGAATCTCCATCTTTCGGTTTTTTCTCTAGGGACAATGCGTTACTTGGCTGATGTCGCAACTGCACAGCAAACCATAGCCAAGGCTTTAGAACTGGGAATTAATCACATAGAAACAGCCAGAGGTTACGGTAAAAGTGAGGAGTATCTGGGTGCAGCGATCGCAAATGGCTTATCTCTCCAGCGTTCCCAAGTCCACATCACCAGCAAAATTTCACCTACAGCTGATGCTGATAGTATGCGTCGATGTATTGATGAATCTTTAACTAGATTGAATATAGATTATCTAGATTGTCTGGGAATTCACGGTTTAAATACTTGGGAACATCTGGAGATGGTGCAAGCCAAAGATGGCTGTATGCAAGCTGTCACAGAGGCGATTTCTGACGGTAGAGTCAAACACGTTGGCTTTTCCACCCACGGTTCATTAGAGTTAATCCAAGCAGCAATCAACACAGATTTATTTGCATTTGTCAATCTGCATTATTACTATTTCTGGCAAAGAAACGCCCCAGCTATTCAGTTAGCGACTGAGAAAGATATGGGGGTTTTTATTATTTCTCCGGCTGACAAAGGGGGAAAACTCTACACACCACCCCAAACCCTCAAAGACTTGTGTCAGACATTTTCACCTTTAGAATTAAACTATCGATTTTTATTAAGTGATAAACGTATTACTACCCTCAGTATAGGTGCAGCTAATCCAAAGGAATTAATAGAACCTTTACAAGTTGCTGATAGTAATGGTGAGTTAACATCCACAGAAATTCTCACCTTTCAACAGTTAGAAAATCATCAACAGCAAGTTTTAGGGACTGAAAAATGTAGTCAATGTTATGCTTGTTTACCCTGTCCTGAAAACATTAATATTCCTGAAGTCTTACGCCTACGAAATTTGGCTGTAGCCTATGATATGAAAGATTACGGTCAATATCGTTATGGAATGTTTGAAAATGCTGGACATTGGTTTCCTGGAATGAAAGCCAACCGTTGTACAGAATGTGGTGATTGTTTACCTAGATGTCCAGAAAAATTAGATATCCCGAATTTATTAGCAGATACTCATGAGCAATTAAAGGGTAAATCTGGTAGAAGACTTTGGGGATAAAACCATTGGCTACGTTAAACTATTGGGTAAGATTATCAAAAATTTTGGCGGCGATCGCTACTTCATAAAACTATGCAAATCACCCAACAGCGATTTTATACCCCAGAGGAATATTTAGCCCTCGAAGAAGTAGCTGAATACAAAAGTGAATATATTGATGGACAAATTATTCCAATAGCAGGCGGAACAGTAAATCATAACCAAATAGCACTTAACTTAAGCACTGAGTTAAATTTTGCTTTCAAAAGGCAAAACTATCACGTTTATATGGGTGATGTTCGCCTATGGATACCAGAAAGACGCATTTATACTTACCCAGATGTGATGATTGTGGCAGGTGAACCAGAATTTTTTAATAATCGCCAAGATATGATTCTCAATCCACAGGTGATAGTGGAAGTTTTATCTGAGTCTACTAGAGGTTATGACCACGAAGATAAATTTCAGGCTTATCGAACAATTTCTACATTTCAGGAATATTTGTTAGTTGATCAAACCCAAATTTATGTAGAACAGTTTTCTAAAATAGGTAAAAAACAATGGAATCTCCGCGAATATGATGCGGAAGATGAAAAAATATCTTTGGCAACTATACCATTTGAAATTTCCCTACAGGATTTATATAACAAGGTCAAGTTTGAGCCTATGGAATTAGAGGGAGAAAGTGTTGATGTTGAGTAGAGAATTTACAAATAAGCTCTTGTTGGTAGCAGGCGATCGCTATTTTTTAATCCAAATTAATAACCCCAGTTCCCTGTGAAACTGGGGTTATTAGTTATCTGACTCTCACACATCACACAGAATTTTCTAGAATAACAGTTGATTGTAGTTAATTAGTTTTCATGCTCTTTTTTATGATGATTTGTGGGTTGATCAGTTTCGAGCAATTTTGACATGAATACATCTGGTTTTCTACTGACAACTGAAATGATTCTGTCAATCGCAATCACTTCATTGATTTTCACTACCATTTCCCACAAGGTATCTTCTTCTGTTTCTTTGTTGTGAGTTCTGTGTTGAAACCACAACAAATCATCCCAAACTCGGATGACTTTTGCAAAATACCATTTGTCTCGTATCAGTATCCAGATTTCTTGGTCTAAGTATGACTGTAGAATAGATTTCACAATATTTCACATAAGAAAAAATGATGTGGTAAATATTAGGTGAGTTTTCCAGGCTAAATCAACAGTAAAAACACTACACATTAATTTCGTTTTTATAAAATTTATACATTTTGGCTAGGCATTAATCCGCCCTATGATAGATTGCAAAAATTGAACAGCGTCCCAGTTAAAGAGGAACGCTGTTTCATGATCTCAGTACAGAGAAGTTAAAAGTTAATTATCAGTACGGTTAAAGGGATGACAAAGCGCGACTCATAGATATTCATCAACCAGGAGGCCAGGCCATTGGTCGTCCACCGAGAATGTGCAGATGTAGGTGGTAAACAGTTTGACCCCCATCCTCACCCGTATTTATGACTACGCGATAACCATCTTTTAGTCCTGCGGCTTCAGCTACAGCTTTGACAGTTAATAACAGATGACCCAAAATAGCCTGATCTTCGGGTGTAGCCTCGGCTAATTTGGGAATTGGTTTTTTGGGAATCACCAGAATGTGGGTAGGGGCTTGGGGATGAACATCTGTGAAAGCTAAGGCTAAATCATCTTCATAAACGATGTTAGCGGGGATTTCCCGACGGATGATTTTACTAAAAATTGTCTCTGTGGTTTCACTCATGCGATTGTAATTACTCATCTGCTAGAGATTCTAAAGGTTTACTGTCTATAGAAGAAATATTTAACCAATGCTTGCTAGAGTTTGGAGTGCGTCAATTGTCGGCATCGATGCTGTAAAAGTCGGTGTAGAAGTGGATGTTTCAGGTGGTTTACCGGGAATCGTGGTTTTAGGGCTACCTGATTCAGCGATTCAGGAGTCGAAAGAGAGAGTTAAAGCCACGTTGAAAAATGCGGGTTTTGCCTTTCCTATGCGAAAAATTGTGATTAATCTAACGCCTGCTGATTTACGTAAGGAAGGCCCTTGTTTTGATTTACCAATTAGCGTGGGGATTTTGGCGGCTTCTGAGCAAGTAAGTGCGGATTTATTGGGCGATTATATTTTTTTAGGGGAAGTTTCGCTAGACGGAAGTTTACGTCCTGTAACTGGTGTTTTACCTGTGGCGGCGGCGGCTGAGAAAATGGGAATTGCGGGTTTAGTTGTGCCTATTGATAATGCTCAAGAAGCAGCAATTGTCCAAGGTTTAGATGTGTATGGCTGCAATAATGTGGGGGAAGTGGTGGATTTATTGAACAATCCAGGAAAGTACAAACCCGTCAAGTTAGATGTAGCAGAGAATTTACCCCAAACCGTTCAGAGTGTTGCAGATTTAAAGGACGTGAAAGGACAAGCCCATGCAAGGCGCGCTTTAGAAATTGCGGCGGCTGGGGGGCATAATCTTATATTTGTCGGGCCTCCAGGTAGTGGGAAAACGATGTTAGCCCGCCGTTTACCTGGAATTATGCCCCCTTTGGGCTTTGCAGAAGCTCTGGAGGTGACGAGAATTCATTCTGTGGCTGGTTTATTAAAGAATCGTGGTACATTAGTGCGCGATCGCCCTTTTCGTAGTCCTCATCACTCGGCATCAGGGCCGTCTTTAGTCGGTGGTGGCGGTTTTCCCCGTCCTGGGGAAATCTCTTTATCTCACCGTGGGGTCTTATTTTTGGACGAACTCACGGAATTTAAGCGGGATGTCTTAGAATTTCTGCGTCAGCCTTTAGAAGACGGCTTTGTTACCATATCACGCACCAGACAATCAGTTACTTTTCCCGCACAATTTACTTTAGTCGCCAGCACCAATCCCTGTCCTTGTGGCTATTACGGCGATACAATTCAGCAGTGTAGTTGTTCTCCTAGACAACGGGAACAATATTGGGCAAAACTTTCTGGCCCCCTCATGGACAGAATTGACTTACAAGTAGCGGTAAACCGTTTAAAACCAGAAGAAATTACCCAACAACCCACAGGAGAACATTCTGCGACTGTACTAGAGAGAGTACAACAAGCACGCGATCGCGCTGCTAATCGTTTTCGAGATGAACGAAATCTACTCTGTAACGCGCAAATGCAAAGCCGTCATTTATCAAAATGGTGCAAACTCGATGATGCTAGCCGGAGTTTACTAGAAGCTGCGATTAATAAGTTAGGCTTATCTGCAAGGGCAAGCGATCGCATTCTTAAAGTAGCGCGCACTATCGCAGATTTAGCCGGTGAAGACGACATCAAAGCCCATCATGTAGCCGAAGCCATCCAATACCGCACTATAGATAGAATGCAGTGAAGGACAGATATAATAAGACAGAAATGAGTTCACTGAATTCATGCCATGCGTAAACGTTGAATGTCCCGAATTGGTGGCGCACCAAACATTCTAGAATATTCGCGGCTGAACTGTGATGGACTTTCATAACCCACTTGAGATGCAGCATTGGCGGCATCGAAGTTATCAGTAAGCATCAGGCGGCGTGCTTCCAATAACCTTAACTGTTTTTGATATTGAAGCGGACTCATGGATGTTACGGACTTAAAGTGATGATGGAAAGATGAAGCTGACATATTAGTTAGCTGTGCTAATTCCTCAACCCGTATTGGCTTTGTAAAATTAGTTTTAATGAATTTGATCGCATTGGCAATACGTTGCATATTGCTGCCAACAGTGGCAATTTGACGAACAGCCTCGCCTTGTTCGCCGATTAACAGCCTGTAATAAATTTCTCGGATAATCAGTGGTGCAATTATTGGAATATCTTCTGGTGTATCCAAAAGTTGTGTCAGTCTAATGACACAATCGAGTAATTTTGGCGAGGCATCACTAACAAACAAGCCTCGCACAGAATTTTCTTTATGATGCATACTTGGTTTTGTTTCGGAAATAATATCACACAACAAAAGCAAGTCTAAACTTAACTTAAATCCGAAAAATGGCTTATCTGGTGTGCTTTCTACAACAAATCCGTTTAAAGGCAAATCAACTGAGACAACAAGATATTGAGCAGCTCCATATCGGTAAGTTTCCTCACCAAGTAATACTTCTTTTTTACCCTGAACAACGATGGCAATAATTGGTTCATAAACAGTGCAGATAGAATTGGGAGCAGAAGATTCTCGCACAAATTCCAGCTGACTTATCTGTGTTTTATGGATACCGTCTCCTTTGCCATTGGTGTGCTGCTCTAGTAATGCTACTAGTTGTTGGCATTCGTTGAGGATAGTGCTGGGCTGGAGTATCTCGCTTACCATACTAGCTTTTAGAATGATTTACTTACTCGCAGATTGTAAAAAATATTTCTACCTTAATAAAACATGATTTTGGAGGATTAGGCAATAATATCCGATCTTTGTGCATTTAAAACTTGGGTTTTCAACCATATCATGAACACAGTTCGAGGAAATAATCAAAAAATAAGGCGATGATGCAAACTCAGACAAAGATTGCATTAGTAACAGGAGCAAGCA
This sequence comes from Aliinostoc sp. HNIBRCY26, assembly GCF_050235535.1. Lineage (GTDB taxonomy): Bacteria > Cyanobacteriota > Cyanobacteriia > Cyanobacteriales > Nostocaceae > Trichormus. Next base: position 1,574,624 of record NZ_CP189852.1, on the reverse strand, counting down.
GAGGTCTGGGCAAAAATACTGCTTTGGCTCTGGCGAGAATGGGAATTGGGATCATCTTGACGTATCATAACAACGAAGAGTCAGCCAAAAGTGTCGTATCTTCCATTGAAGAAATTGGTGGTAAAGCTTCTGCACTGCAACTGGATACTTCAAACACTAAAGCCTTTGATGGTTTTGTAGAGCAAGTCAAACAAGTATTGCAAGACAAATGGCAGACAGAGCATTTTGATTTTCTCATTAATAATGCGGGTATTGGTGTTTATGCCTCTTTTGCAGATACAACTGAGGAAGATTTTGACCGATTAATGAATATTCATGTCAAAGGCGTTTTCTTCCTGACACAGAAACTTCTGCCTTTGCTCAACGATGGGGGAAGGATTGTGAATATTTCTTCTGGTCTTGCCCGTTTTACTCTGCCGGGCTATGCAGCTTATGCAAGCATGAAGGGGGCTGTAGAAGTTTTAACCCGATATCTGGCCAAGGAACTTGGTCAAAGACAAATTGCTGTGAATGTGATAGCCCCTGGCGCAATTGAAACAGATTTTGGTGATGGTGTTGTGCGTGACAATCCAGAACTTAACAACTTCGTCGCTTCGCAAACTGCCTTGGGTCGCGTCGGATTACCTGATGATATTGGAGGTGCGATCGCCGCTTTGCTATCTGAAGAAAACAGATGGGTGAATGGACAAAGAATAGAAGTCTCTGGTGGGATGTTTCTTTAATAAATATGTTAAACGTTCAAAACAAAGTCATCGTCATTACAGGAGCTAGGAGTATTAATTAATGTACAAAACGAAAGCTTATTCCGCAGCCAGCGCAACATCACCACTGGCTTCCACCCAGATCAAGCGTCGTAATCCAACCGAACACGACGTTCAGATCGAAATCTTGTTCTGTGGCATCTGTCATTCTGACATTCATTCAGTCCGTAACGAGTGGAGCGAATTCTTGCCCACTACTTATCCGATTGTCCCTGGTCATGAGATTGTCGGTCGTGTCACCCAGGTCGGTTCAGCCGTGACTAAGTACAAGCCTGGCGACCTCGCTGCTGTCGGCTGCCTAGTTGACTCAGATGGTACTTGCCCTAATTGCCAAGCCGGCCTTGAGAATTTCTGTCCGAACCAAATCCTTACCTTCAACTCTCCGGACAAGCACCTTGGAGGAGTTACTTACGGCGGTTACTCCGATAGCATAGTCGTTGATGAACGCTTTGTTCTGCGCGTTCCTTCAAATCTCGATCTCTGTGGGGTTGCACCACTCCTTTGCGCTGGAATCACAACCTATTCACCCTTGCGCCACTGGGGCGTTACCAAGGGTAATAAAGTCGGCGTGGTCGGTCTTGGGGGACTGGGACATATGGGCGTGAAGTTAGCTCATGCGCTTGGTGCCTATGTCGTTGTCTTCACCACTTCACCTGATAAGAAAGAAGACGCGCTCCGCCTGGGTGCTGATGAAGTGGTCGTCTCCCGCAATGCCGAAGAGATGCAGAAGCACACTGGCAGTTTCGATTTCATCCTCAACACCATTTCCGCCAAGCACGACATCAACGCCTATCTCAACCTGCTCCGCATTGATGGCAATCTCACCCTGGTTGGAGCGCCCCCTATTCCCCTGGATGTTTCGGCATTCAGCCTGATTATGGCGCGTCGCAATCTCTCTGGCTCCAATATCGGTGGTATTCCCGAAACCCAAGAGATGCTTGACTTTTGCGGTGAACATAACATCACCGCCGATGTTGAAGTCATCCCCATTCAGAAAGTCAACGAAGCTTACGAACGCCTGCTCAAGTCCGATGTTAAGTACCGCTTCGTAATTGATATGGCATCCCTCAAATCTGAATAACTGCGATCGCATCTTAAAGGAGTAATCATGCAAAAGTGGAAACTTGCGAACAGCAACGACTTCTTGCAGAGGAGGTGAGCGTGGATACTACCCGCTTGGAGGCATTTAGTGACGGCGTTTTTGCGATCGCAATCACCTTACTGGTGCTGGAAATCAAAGTACCGCCACCCGATACGGCACTCGCCGCAGAACTCCTTCATCTGTGGCCATCTTACCTTGCCTATGTAGTGAGCTTTTTGGTGATTGGTGCAATTTGGATTAACCACCACGCCATGTTCAAACACATCGTCCGTGTGGATGGAACACTGTTGCTGCTTAACCTCTTCCACTTGATGCTCATCGCATTTCTACCGTTCCCAACAGCCGTGCTTGCCGAAGCGTTTCATCGCGGAACGGACGAGCCAGTTGCTGCTGCGTTCTACAGTGGGATATTGACCGTCATCGGTATCTTCGTCAACGCTATGTGGCGGTACGCGGCTCATGGGTATCGGCTGATCAGTACCCACCTCACGGCAACAAAGATACAAAAAATCAATCGGCAGTTCTTTGTGGGGCCTACCGTTTATGCGATCGCCACCGTGATTGCGCTGGTCTTACCCTGGCTGGCCGTGCTGCTCTACATCCTCCTCAACGTCTTCTATCTGTGGCCTCGCTGGGGTCATAAGACCGCTCCATCTCCGATTGATGACCCCACAGTGAGCAGAGATCGCAACAAAAACGACTGACAACGGCGGGAGCGATCAACGGCGAACAATATCAGTTCCACATTAACGGGGAAAAACAATGCAAACGCGCAAACTTGGAAATAGCAATCTGGAAGTCTCGGCAATTGGGTTCGGCTGCATGGGGCTGAACTACGCCTACAGCAATACTCTCAACAAGCAAGAAAGTATCTCCCTGCTCCAAGCCGCAGTAGAGCGTGGAGTCACCTTCTTTGATACAGCCGAAATGTATGGGCCCTTCACAAATGAACAATTGGTGGGCGAAGCACTCAAACCTTACCGCGATCGTGTCGTCATTGCCACGAAGTTCGGCATCAAGTTACAGGACGGCAAGCAGGTGCAGGATAGTCATCCATCAAGAATCAGAGAGTCTGTAGAAGGTTCACTGACGCGATTAAAGACTGACGTGATTGATTTATACTACCAGCACCGCGTGGATACCCAAGTACCGATCGAAGACGTTGCTGGAACTATGAAGGATTTAATCGGTGAAGGCAAAATAAAACATTGGGGGCTTTCAGAAGCAGGTGTACAGACCATCCGCCGGGCGCACGCAGTCCAATCGGTAACTGCCGTTCAAAGTGAGTATTCCCTGTGGTGGCGGCATCCAGAAGAAGCCTTACTCCCAGCCCTGGAAGATATGGGAATCGGGCTTGTGCCGTTTAGTCCTTTAGGTAAAGGCTTCCTAACGGGCAGTATCAGCAAAGACGCAAAATTCGACAAATCTGACTTCCGCAGCATTGTTCCCCGATTTACGCCGGAAGCTCTCGATGCTAACCAGATATTGGTGGATGTGTTGAAAGAGTTGGCGAACAACAAGCAAACCACAGCCGCACAAATAGCTCTTGCCTGGATACTGGCGCAAAAAACCTGGATTGTCCCTATTCCAGGTACGACTAAACTGCATCGGTTGGAAGAAAACATTGGCGCAGCAAACATCGAGCTAACACAGGACGAATTGCAGAGCATCGATGAGGTATTGGCGCAAATTAAAGTTGAAGGCGATCGCTATCCAGAAGAGTTGGAAAAGCGAACGGGACTATAAGAGAGCGAAAAATTTCGGGGGAGATGAGGGACAAGACGCGATAATGATGACTCAATTGACCTCAAAACTATAAAATGCCCTTGATTTTAGTCCAGAAGCCACGGTGATTTATGATGATTTAAGTCGCCAAAAGGTTCGGATTGGAACAAGAGACTTAAGAATTGCAGCGATAGCACTTGCTATTAAAGGAACTATAGTAACTCGCAATCAACGAGATTTTGAGAAAGTTCCTGGTTTAAAAATAGTAGATTGGACGGTGGATTAGAAGCGATCGCACTTTTTCATAGTCAACAGTTATCAGTCAAAAGTTAACTGATAACTGTTGACTGACTTAAACTTTTGGTTTATACGTCGAAGCAACGTGCAGTTCCTTCAATTGCTTGATATCTACACCAGAAGGTGCATCAGTTAACAAACAACGAGCCTGCTGTGTCTTCGGAAAAGCAATGACATCTCTGATGGATTCTTCACCACTTAGTAACATCACCAATCGGTCTAGACCGTAGGCGATGCCACCATGTGGCGGTGTACCATATTCAAAGGCTTCTAAAAGGAAACCAAATTTATTTTGTGCTTCTTCTGGAGACAACCCAATCGCTTCAAACACCTGTTCTTGGATGTCCCGTTGGTAAATCCGCAAACTACCCCCGCCAACTTCAAAGCCGTTGAAGACTAAATCATAAGCTTGGGCGCGGGCTGTTTTTAAGTCGTGCAAATCATCGGGATGGGGTGCGGTAAAGGGGTGGTGTAATGCTTCTAGGCGTTTTTCGTCTGCATTCCACTCAAACATCGGGAAATCCACAATCCAGAGGAGATTGATTTTTTCGGGATCAATTAAGTTGAATTCTTTGGCGACGACTTGACGTAATCTATCTAAAGTCTTATTGACAGTCACCGCATCACCTGCACCAAACAGTAATAAATGTCCTGGTTGCGCGCCTGTACGTTTTAAGATTTCCTGTTTTTGCTCTTCTGAGAGGTTGTCTTTAATTGCGCCAATGGTGTCAATTTCGCCGTTTTCTCGCACCCGAATATAAGCTAAACCTTTTGCACCGGCTTCACTGGCTTCTTTGAATAAATCGCCACCTGGTTTGATGCGGACGTTAGAAATTTGCTCGTTACCGTTGGGGATGGGGAGAATCTTCACGATACCACCAGAGGCGATCGCATCCCGAAAGACTTTAAAACCAGAGTCTTTCAAAACATCGGAAACGTTGACTAATTCTAAGCCGTAGCGGGTATCTGGTTTATCACTACCGTAACGTTCCATCGCCTCAGCGTAGGTAAGACGGGGGAAGGGGGTATGTAATTCGATCCCTTTGACGATTTTGAAGATATAACTAACTAACTTTTCATTGAGAGCAATAATTTCTTCCTGGGACATGAAACTCATTTCCATGTCCAACTGGGTAAATTCTGGCTGTCTGTCGGCGCGTAGGTCTTCATCGCGGAAGCAACGGGCGATTTGATAGTATCTATCCATACCCGATACCATCAATATTTGCTTAAATAATTGTGGAGACTGGGGTAGCGCAAACCATTCACCCTCATTCACGCGACTAGGTAAAATGTAATCTCTTGCACCTTCTGGGGTAGAACGAGTCAGCACCGGGGTTTCTACTTCAATAAAACCCTCTATATCTTCTAGATAGCGACGCATAGCTTTCACGACTTGATGGCGTAGCTGTATATTCCGCGCCATGCGATCGCGTCGTAAATCCAAGTAACGATATTTTAGCCGCAAGTCTTCCCGCACGCTTTCCGTGTCCGCGCTAGAAACTTGAAAAGGTAACTGCTTCCTTACAGCATTCAGCAGTTTAATGTTATCAGCATAAATTTCCACTTCGCCAGTAGGAATACGGCTATTCAGTGATTCTTCGGGACGTTGTGTGACTCTGCCTGTAATTTCCACAACGTACTCGTTACGTAGAGAGTTAGCCTGTTCGTAGGAATCTGGGGTGCGTTGCGGATCGCTGACAATCTGGACTGTTCCAGAGCGATCGCGTAAATCTAAAAATATCACACCCCCATGATCGCGGCGACGGTCTACCCATCCATACAAGGTAACAGTGTCTCCAATATCTTCTTTTCGGAGTTCGCCGCAATAGTGAGTTCGCATAGTTATTAGTTCTGTTGTTCCAAGCTAGATTTACTGGTAAATGTCAAAGCTTTCCCATTATCCAGCATCCATAGTCATTGTAAGCAATACAAAATTCAAAAAGTCAATGGTCAATGGTCAATAGTCAATAGTCAATAGTCAATAGTCAATAGTCAATAGTCAATAGTCAATAGTCAATAGTCATTACTCATTACTCATTACTCATTACTCCTCCCTGCACCCTGCTTCCTATCTCCTCCGCACCGCCAGGGAGGGATTACCCCAAACGCTGACTACGCCGTCAAATCCTCCGCTAGCTAGCATTTGTCCATCATGGCTAAAAGCGATCGCGCTTACCCAATCACTGTGTCCAATTAGTGTATTTAATAACTCGCCTGTAGTTAAATCCCAGATTTTGATCCCGTCTCTACCAGCACTAGCTAAAATTTGTCCGTTGGGATGAATGGCGATCGCATTTACCCAATTGTTATGTCCTGTGAGGGTGTAGACTAATTTGCCAGAGGTGAGATTCCACACTTTAACAGTGCGATCGCGGCTGGATGTCACTAAATTCTGCCCATCAGGAGTATACGCAATACCTGTAACTACATCCTTGTGGGCGATAAATCCCCTGATTAACTTCCCTGTGCTTAAATCCCACAGTTTAATGACTCCTTTTTTGTCACCACTGGCGATGGTTTGACCATCGGGATTCATAGCCACTGCATGAATTGTATTATCGAATCTGACTAATGTCGCTAGTGGGCGTTGTTGTAGTAAATCCCACATCCGAATCCCATCCAAAGCACCACTGACTAGCACTTTGCTATCGGGAGATACAGCTAAGGATAAAACACTAGCACTATGTCCCACAAAGGAACGGGTAAATTTATTAGTTTTGAGATTCCACAGATTAATTGTGTTATCACTACCACAACTTACTAAAGTTTGCCCATCAGGGGAAATCACCAGGGATTCTACCGTAGTTGTTTGAGCTTTGGTGATACTCCTGATTTTTTTGCCGGTGATGGGATTCCACATCCTTACAATCCCATCATTGTAAGCACCGCCACTAACCAGCATTGTGCTGTCTGGACTAAAGGTGACAGAGTTCACACTGCTTTGATGTGCCATGATCCTGCGGAGGAGAACGGGATTGGTAAATGCTCCCGTTGCTTCTGGAGTATTGACAGTGGGGTTAGCATGAGCCGAATCAATTTTTAATCCTGTCCAGAGATTGATCGGCACTGCGATCGCCGCCACAAATGCCAAAATCAAATACAGGTCGTTTTTTTTCTGACTCCTCACTTTTTTCCCTCACCTGCTCAAATACACCAATCACAAGCAATTTTGGATTTTGCGGAAAGTTCTGTAGGCGGGTTTCCCGCCGTAGGAAACTTTCCAAGACGGATTTTGGATTTTGGATTCAAAATTCCGCTTGTTAATCTCCTTGAACTTTAAACCCATACCACTTATCCCAACTCAGCACCGACTAAACGCCGCGCTACCGCTAACACCACTCAGCACTCAGCACTCAGCACTCCCTAATAGGGCGGTTTTTTCTTATTCACCGTTAGCATAGGCAAAGTGGAATTAGATGAACGTGGTGGTAAGTAGTGTTGTACAACAGGCTCTTCTGGTAGAGGAGGTTGTTGCTGACTATTACGCCACAACTTAAAAGCGAGTGCTACGCCTGCTGTGCCTAAACCTACAGCAAATAATGACCAACTATCATCAAAACCACCAATTAAGGCATCGACTACACCCATAGTTATCAAGATGCTGACGATGGGTTCTCTACGGTAGGCTGACTTTAAAAAACGAGGTAATACAGCGTTCATCACAGCTTGGTTTATCCAGATTACCTTTTGTTGATTTACTCAAAATAGTTACTAGTTTTATAGACAGATATCTACTTAACTAGCTTTGTACGCTTTGACTCGTACTGGGTGAACTACGCACCTCTCTATTGAGTCTTGTTGACGAAGCAACGAATTCTCAACCACCTTTTGCAAGATGTTTCCACTACAATACCTCATCTGCAAATTACCTTTCTCCAGAAAAGGCTTCTGAAAAAGATGATAATTTTTTAAGGTGATCAGTTACGTGTAGTCATTAACTCCCTTGCATTAAGTATTTGCAAATAGAAGCGATTACTGACACTCTCTAGTGCGCCTTGTCAATTAATGAGGGTAACTTGGGTTAAGGATTCCATTATTAGTTAATACAGTAAAAACCAGCTAGAAGTTCCAGCTGGTTTCAACTCTTCTAATTACTAGCTTACAACGTCAACACTAATAACTACTTAAGACCAAGCCAAGAAAGCACACCTTGATTGGTGACGTATTCAATTACCACCATCAACAAAAAACCAATCATGGCGGCTCGGCCATTCAAGCGTTCAGCATATTCGTTAAAGCCAAATTTTGGCTCTTCTAGTTTGGGGCTGACTGTGGGTTGCACTTGTGACATATGACAAAAACCTCTTTTCGGCAAACGGGACTTAATAATTCAGTTTTGAGCTAATGGCAGAACTTGAGTAAGGATAACTTAAACAGTTGTGCGATCACTCGTTAACAATTTGTAATTATTCTTTATATATTGTAGAAACAATCAAGCAATCGTCAAGGGATAAATAGTGTGCGGTTTGGGGAAATTAAATAGGGAAAACTAATTATGTAAATAGCTATCTTCAATACGGAAGTGTCAGTTTGAGGCTGGCAGGCTAAATTAAATCAAAAATCAGGCAGAGGCGTTGTATGGAAATCGGCGTTCCCAAAGAGACGAAGGATCAAGAGTTTCGCGTTGGCTTGAGTCCTTCTAGTGTCAGGGTTTTGCGAGAAAACGGTCACAGCATTTTTGTGGAAACTCAAGCAGGTAGCGGTGCTGGGTTTACAGATGCAGATTATCAAAGTGCAGGGGCGGAAATTGTTTCTACAGCTGATGCTGTATGGAATCGGGAATTAGTGGTAAAAGTCAAAGAACCATTATCTAGTGAATATAAATTTTTGCGAAAAGAGCAGATTTTGTTTACTTATCTGCATTTAGCAGCCGATCGCAAACTAACAGAGAATTTAATTGATTCTGGCACTTGTGCGATCGCCTACGAAACCGTAGAGTTACCCGGCGCAAACAGACTCCCTCTGCTCACACCCATGAGCATCATTGCCGGTAGGTTAGCAGTACAATTTGGCGCGCGCTATTTGGAACGTCAACAAGGTGGTAGAGGCGTGCTTTTGGGTGGTGTTCCTGGGGTGAAACCAGGAAAAGTAGTAATTTTAGGTGGTGGTGTAGTCGGTACAGAAGCCGCCAGAATCGCCGTTGGTATGGGTGCGGCGGTACAAATTTTAGATGTGAATGTGGAGCGTTTATCTTATTTAGAAACAATCTTCGGTTCAAGAGTCGAATTACTTTACAGTAGCTCTGCTCACATTGAAGCAGCAGTCAAAGCAGCAGATTTAGTTGTTGGCGCAGTGTTGGTATTAGGACGCAAAGCACCAATTTTAGTTAGCCGCGAGTTAGTGGGACAAATGCACCCAGGTTCGGTGATAGTTGACGTTGCAGTTGACCAAGGCGGTTGTGTAGAAACATTACACGCTACATCCCACACCAACCCTGTATACATTGAGGAAGGTGTAGTGCATTATGGCGTTCCCAATATGCCAGGAGCAGTCCCTTGGACAGCTACCCAAGCCTTAAATAACAGTACACTACCTTATGTGGTGCAGTTGGCTAATTTGGGACTCAAAGCCTTAGACGTTAACCCAGCCTTAGCTAAAGGTTTGAACGTGCAGAATCATCGCTTAGTACATCCGGCGGTGCAAGAAGTATTTCCTGATTTAGTTAGTTAATTAACCCCTCATAATTTATTTTTAATCTTGATTTGGTCTTGGTTTGCTATTTATTGAGCTAATCCAAGACTTTTTTATGTGAAGTTTGACTAATTGTCTTTTGACAAATATCATCAATCAACCCAAAATATAGATGAATTTTCCCTATCTATAGGTAGATGTAATATTCACCAAATAAAGTTTAACAAGTAAATACAAAAGAAATTTACGGGGCTACTTATCATAATTTATTCTTAATAAAAAGTCCTAATTTATCTGTAATTAATGATTTTTATATAAGAGTAATTTTGATGAAAATTAATTCTTTTCATGCTTAAATAATCCTTACGTAAATCCATATTAAATTACAATTTGTATAAACTTTTGATACCTGTAAAGACGCTGAATCTTTCACAAAGAGGGGAATACAGGCATGGAATTTTTATCTGATTCCGTGGTGTTATCACGGATGCAATTCGCGCTGACTGCAATTTTTCATATGCTTTGGCCTGTCCTGACTACGGGGATGGGAATTTATTTAGTAATTGTGGAAGGGATTTGGCTCAAAACGAAAAATCCCGACTATTATCTTCATGCGCGCTTTTGGTCAAAATTTTACGTGCTGAATTTTGGTATTGGTGTCGCGACTGGTATTCCGATGGAATTCCAATTTGGGACGAACTGGGCCCCTTTTTCGGAAGCAGTGGGTAACTTTTTTGGGAGTGTAATTGGTTTTGAAGCTTCTTGGGCGTTTATGCTAGAAGCGGCTTTTTTAGGAATTATGTTATTTGGATGGGAACGAGTTAATCCCGCCATTCATTATCTTTCTACTATTTTGGTGGCTGTGGGTGCGAATCTTTCCACAGTTTGGATTTTGACGGCTAATTCTTGGATGCAAACTCCAGCAGGTGGGGAACTGGTGGACGGTAAGTTTATTGTTCACGATTATTTTCAAGCAATTTTAAATCCCTTTATGGTCAACAGTGTGCTGCATATGTTTTTTGCCACACTGGAGACATCTTTATTTGTGATTGGCGGAATTAGTGCTTGGTATATTCTTCAGCAACGCCACGCGGAGTTTTTTGCTAAGTCTTTGAAGATTGCCTTAGCAGCTGCGATCGCAGTTGCTCCACTACAAATATACATCGGACACCTAAGCGGCGAACAAGTTTATCACTATCAACCCACAAAACTCGCTGCAATGGAAGCCCAGTGGGAATCCACACCAGCCGGACAACCCGCAGACTGGAGTTTACTAGCAATACCCAACGAAAAAGCCGAGAAAAATGATTGGGAAATCACCATTCCCAACGCATTGGGTTACATCTTGGAATTTAAGCAGAACCTTTCCGAACCCGTGCGCGGTTTGAAAGAGTGGAAACCGAGCGATCGCCCCCACATGGTAGGTTTAATTTACTACGCTTTCCGTACCATGATTGCGATCGGCTTTTTCTTTGCTGGGTTAATGTTATTGAGTACCCTGCAATGGTTGCGTGGTAAACTTGCAGCCACAAATATTAGTCAACAGCGTTGGTTAATGCGAGCTTGGGTATTAGCTGCACCGTTAGGATACATCGCTGTAGAATCTGGTTGGATTGTGCGTTGTGTAGGTAGACAACCCTGGACACTATACGGACAGATTCGCACCGTTGATTCTGCTTCCCGTTTACCTGCAAGTAATGTGTTAGTTTCACTGACTAGTTTTGCGGTAGTTTATAGCATCTTATTTATTACAGCCATGTACTTTGGTAGCCGCATCATCCGCACAGGGCCAAATTTAGAATTACCCATTCCCGGAACAGAAGTCACCAAACCAGCAGTAGATACCACCCCTGGAGAGTTTGTCCCTGATGAACGTCCTGTAGAGGCGCAGCAGTAGGGGATTGGGGATTGGGGATTGGGGATTGGGGACTGGGGAGAAGGAGACAAGGGAGACAAGGAAGAAAAAAACCAACGAGTAATGACTAATGACTAATGACTATTGACTATTGACTAATGACTAATGACTAATGACTAATGACTATTGACTATTGACTATTGACTAATTATGGAAACACTGCAATATTTTCTTCCACAAGTTTGGTTTGTCATCTTAGCTTTATTTCTCTTTCTCTACGTCATGCTAGATGGGTTTGACTTAGGCGTGGGGATTTTATCTCTCACATCCTCCGATGATGAACGTCGGGGAATTTTGATGACTAGTTTAAGTAACATTTGGGATGCTAACGAAACTTGGTTAGTTCTTATGGGTGGGGGTTTGTTTGGTGCATTTCCCTTGGCTTACGGAACAATTTTAAACGCCTTGTATATCCCAATTTTGGTAATGGTATTTGGGTTTATTTTTCGGGGTGTGGCGTTTGAATTTCGGGAATTATCTAGACGCAAACTGTTTTGGAATTTCGCCTTTGGTGCAGGAAGTTTTACCGCCGCACTCGGACAAGGTTTTGCTTTGGGTGCGGTACTTAAAGGAATTAAAGTTGATGAGACAGGACACTTTATTGGTAGTACCTGGGACTGGTTCAGTTTACCATCGGTGTTGGTGGCGTTAACGTTGATTCAAGGTTATGTGTTGATTGGTTCTACCTATCTTGTCTGGAAAACCACAGGAGAATTGCAGGAAACTCATTACAAAACCGCAAAAATTGCTGCCTGGACTACTTTAATAGGTGCAGTTTTCATTACAGTTAGCACACCATTTATTTATGAAAATGCTAGAGCGCGGTTATTTCAGCAACCACTAGTTTATATTTTTGCTGTGATTCCGATTTTGGGAGTTTGGTTAGTTTGGCAACTTTTAAACAGTCTGAATCGCAAAGAAGAACGCGCACCTTTTGTGTGGACGATTCTATTATTTGTGTTGTCATTTATCGGTTTAGGTTTGATTGTTTTTCCCTACATCATTCCCCCACAAATTACCATTTATGAAGCGGCGGCTGATCCTAGCTCGTTGGTAATTATGATCATTTTCATCGGCTTTTTAATTCCGGTAATGTTGTTCTATAACCTTTACCAATACATTGTTTTCCGAGGTAAGGTGACTGGTAACGGTTACGGGGAGTAGGATAATAATAAGTGGGAACTCTACATATCAACCAATTGGCTGATTACCAGGGTTGACAGCATGAATAAATTCACTACCTGATTGTGGTCTACCACGTTTATAACTAGCTTCTTCTGGTTTACCCCATCCCATCTGTAATATCATTTCTAAAAAATTAGGATTTTCCCATTTCCACAAACTAGCCCATTCCGTTCTTTGGGCGATTCTTTCTACATCAGATGTAGTGATTTTTTGATATTGTTTGCTGTTGTTAAAACTCAAATATAAATCCATTTGTGCAGTGACTTCATCCCAAAAATTCAGAATAGCATCTTTGACTGATTTGATAATTTCTAAATCACTAGCTAGCGCAATTAATTGAGTATCCACTTCTGGGTAACGCAAGGTTTTACCTTTGACTGTCATCTCGCGCCAAACAATCCCAGAAACTTGATATTCCTGCTGATAATTGTGAATAGCCGCTTTAAAATCTTGATAGGCTGTGAATTTTTGCAGTCCCTCTGTTCTGATAAACTGATCAATTACAGGATTACCAGATACATTAACTTCTAATTTTAGACGTTCTCCCTTAAGGCAAGCTTGGCGTTCAGCTGCCAAAATTTGAATTAGCTCATCAGTAGTATAAACCTTTGACATCAGCAACCACTCTACTAGTCATTGGTCATTAGTTATCAATCATTAGTCACTAGCTACTGCTTTGGACTCTTGACTGTGGACTATGGACTAGATTTCAACATAGCTTTTACAGGATGAAAAATGCAGTAACAAATGGCACTAAAATTCAGGGCAGACCAAATTGGTCTACCCTCATTGTTATTTAGCTAACTCACTACTAAACTCATTGAACGATCGCCGTTTCAATTGCACTGACTCGGTACGCGGTAGTAAATCAAACACTTCTCGCAGTCTATCATCTATCTCTTCAAAAGGTACTTGACCCTGTTTATTTAAAACTACCTTACCCGACTGGTTCAAAACTACAACTTGCGGTACACCTCCAGTGTAGTAATATCCTGGTTCTGTGGGGTCATAGCTTTTTTTGTTGGGGATGGTATCAACGCTAATGGGCATAATCTCAGCTGCTTGACCGTAAAATTCTTGTACCCGTGAAATCACGATCGCATACTCTTTACAGTCGCGGCTATCATCCACATAAAAAGCCAAAACCGTTGGTTTATGTTCAGCTAAAGACTGGGCGAGGGTTTGTCTGGGAGGTACTAACGAACCATTACCCGCATACACCACAAACATATTGCCATCATAGTTATCATCGTTAATACCTGCCCAAGCTGGTTGTATGCCAATAATTAACAAACAAATCAGCAATGACAGACATTTGGAAACCAACCACCGCCAGTCAGCAATTTTTTTATGTAAAACAGGAAACTTGATACTAATCATCAAAAAGCACCTTGCAAGCTACTATTTATCGTTAGGTGTGCTGAATAAGGCAACCAGGGCTGGATATATAAAACAGGGAACGGGGAACAGGGAACAGAGTTAAGAGTATATTTAACTTCTGTACCATATTTACCTGCTACGTGCCGTAATTATGGCTGTTCACCATTTTTTAAGATAACTCCTAGTGGGATCTGTGGGGAATGGGGGCTGGGAAGAGGCAGGGGGCGGGGGGCAGCTGACAGGTGTAGGTTTTTTACAATTAGGAGGAGTTAAAACAGTAGAAATCGTCAACAGGAGTAGAAGGGAAAGAACTCCAGCGATGAAGTTGAATAGGAAGATGGTTGAGTAAATTAGCAATCAGGGTTAACAATCCCTGGAGAAAACAAGAGATATGACGTTGAGGATGAAGGTGAAGAGGTTGAGAAAATACAATGTGCCGAGATGGAAGTGTTTCTAAATTTGGGGGAGAAGATTGATTTTCAGCTTCGCCACCAAGCATGACCATCCAAAGAGTAGAAACTGCGATGGCTAACCAAAGACGTTCAGCACGTTGAGGGTTAAGCAAACGGGTATTGTGCCAATGCCAACCGTCAGATTTAACATCGCGGTAAACGCATTCGGTGCTAGGACGTAATCCGTACCAAACAGCTGAAGCCTGAGTTGGCTCAATGTCAGTCAGAATCAACCACGGGTCTTGATAGCCGATGTCCCAACGAGCAAGTAATGTACATTCGAGTGGGTTAGTTTTAAAACAAACAATTCGACCCGACCAAGATTGTCCAGGAGCGCAAACCACATCCACCAATGGTTGCCATGTCTGATGTGGTGGGACTCGATAAGTTCCTTGATGGTTAATTCGTAAAAATGGATGCCAGCCAACATCGACAATTAGTTGATATAACCAGTCGGCATATAGTCCACGGTCAGCAGTGACTATCACTTGAAACCCACTGGGAATTACTTCCCGTAGCGCATTGATCAGCTTTTGCCCATGACATGACCAACTTCCTGGTTTATTAGCTAGTACAACACACCATGCAATGGGAATTCCACATCCTGCCAACAGAATATTCAGTGATAAGACTACGAACTTATCACCAATCGTCGTTGCGTCCAGTGCTAGGGCTATTTGTTTGATGTTTGCTGGCAGTAAATTTAACACCCACATCAGCAATGGTGCAAAACAACTGCTCACATCCAAACTGCGACGATGAATACCTTTTTTGGCTTCTGCTTCCTCATACCATTCTCTTAACCTTTGACGTACTGCTGTGACTTTTTCTCCGTTCACAAGAGCGATAAATTGCGATACTTTGGTCAAGCTACTTGATTTGGTCATTACCATGCCAAAACTCCATGTCGCCAACCCCACAACTTGCGGTATCGACAGATGTGGCATCTTCTCTGATACTATGCGTGTCCATTGTTTGAGATACTCATTTTTCAGCATTTGAGTCTCATCCACACTCTGGTTTTCAACTTTTATTTTCTAGCTTTCAGAATCAACACTTACACCCTTGTAAAAAACCTACACCTGTCAGGCGGGGGGCAGGGAGACAAGGGAGACAAGGGAGACAAGGGAGAAGTAATAGCTAATGACTAATGACTAATGACTAATGACTATTGACTATTGACTATTGACTATTGACTATTGACCATTGACTATTGACTATTGACTAAAGATTTAGGGTTATAGATGTGGGTAATAAGATAAAACTTATAGATAGAGTGCGTTTAGGGTTTGCGGTGTTGGTGGCGAAAAGTGTCACGTTTGGGGTGCGATCGCTGCGGCTGGGTGCTGCTAGTGTATTACCAGGGGCGATCGCGCGTCGGATTGAACCCAGGCTGTTACAATTGTTGAGCCAGCAAGTTAAAAATGGCGTGATTATCATTGCTGGGACTAATGGTAAAACTACTACGGCGTTGTTGTTACGCACGATATTAGAAAATAAAGGTTTCCGCGTTTGTCATAACTCCACGGGTGCAAATCTGGAAAATGGTTTGATGACAGCTTTTCTTGAAAGTACCAATTTGGTGGGAACGCTGGATGTTGATTATGCAATTCTGGAAGTGGACGAGAATATTGTCCCCAAGGTATTAACACCACTCCAACCAAAAGCTATTTTATGTTTGAATTTATTCCGAGATCAACTTGATCGATATGGCGAAGTTGATACTATTAGTAAACGTTGGACAAAAGTAATCTCGACTCTCCCGCCGGAAACAGTTGTCATTCCTAATGCTGATGACCCCACTTTATCCCATCTCGGTCAACAGTTACCCCAAAAAGTCTTATTTTTTGGCTTAAATGAACCAGAACATTATTTAGAAGCTATTCCCCACGCTGTTGATTCTATTTACTGTCCCAGATGCGGACATTCTTTAGATTACCAAGGCGTGTATTTATCTCACTTAGGCGATTTTACTTGTCCTAGTTGTGGCTTTACTAAGAGTCAACCGACGTTAGTTAGTAGCGAATGGCAACAAATTTTAGTTGGTCTATATAACAAATACAACACCTTAGCTGCCGCCACTGCCGCTAAAGAATTAGGCGTAGATGAAAATACAATTCGCAATACTATTAATAACTTTCAAGCTGCTTTTGGACGTGCAGAAGATTTAGTAATTGATGGTAAACGTGTCAGAATTCTATTATCAAAAAATCCCGTTGGTACAAATGAAACGATTCGCGTCGTCACCCAAAGCACCGATAAGACTACATTAATGGTATTAAACGATCGCACCCCCGACGGTACAGATGTATCCTGGATTTGGGACGTAGATACAGAAAAATTAGTCGAACGTGGTGGAACATTAGTAGTGAGTGGCGATCGCGTCTATGATATGGCTTTACGTCTGCGTTACAGCGAAAAAACGCCCCAAAGTAATATAAATTTAATTGTCGAAGAAGACTTAAAGCAAGCGATCGCCACAGCCTTAGAACACACCCCCCCGAATGAAACCCTGCACATCCTCCCAACCTACTCAGCCATGTTAGAAGTGCGGGAAGTTCTCACAGGTAGGAAAATCCTTTAAATTGGGCATAGGGCATGAGGCATAGGGCATGGGGCATTATGTACAATCCTCATAATTTCCCCTACTCCTCTAATTACGAATTACGAATTACGAATTACGAATTAAACAAGATGCAATTAGAATTAACAATCGGTTGGCTATATCCTACATTAATGAGTACCTATGGCGATCGCGGTAATGTGATTACTATAGAACGTCGCGCCCAATGGCGGGGATATAGTGTTAAAGTATTACCCCTCGACCAAAACGCCACAGCAGATGATATTAAATCTGTAGATGTCATAGTAGGTGGTGGCGCGCAAGATAGACAGCAAGAAATTGTCATGCGAGATTTGCAAGGCGCGAAAGCTGAAGCCATCCGTGAGAAAATCGAAAACGGGACACCAGGAGTTTTTACTTGCGGTTCACCCCAACTTTTAGGACATTATTACGAACCTGGAATTGGACAACGTATTGAAGGATTAGGAATTCTCGATTTAGTCTCTGTTCATCCTGGGGAAAATACTAAGCGTTGTATTGGTAATTTAGTGATAGAAGTGACAGCTAGCCGACTCGCCAAAGATTTGGAAGAGATGACAGGAACTAAACCTTATTTAGTCGGGTTTGAAAATCACGGCGGACGCACTAAATTAGGCAAAGTGGAAGCCTTGGGTAAAGTCGTCTATGGCTTAGGAAATAATGGCGAAGATGGAACAGAAGGGGCGTTTTATCAAAATGCTATAGCCACATATTCCCACGGGCCACTATTACCAAAAAATCCCTTCGTGGCTGACTGGCTAATTCAAACAGCATTGCGATTAAAGTATCAGCAACCAGTTACTTTACAGCCTTTAGAAGATACCTTAGCGATGCAAGCAAGGGAATCAATGTTTAAAAAACTACAAGTTAATCCACCAAAACCTCATGCGGTAGCTAAAGTATAAAACTCCGTTTAATCACAAAATATCTATTAAAAACCCCTCAGCAATGTACAAGAGGGGTTTTTTAGTTATAATTACATAAATTCACACATTTGCTACCATTTTTATACCAAAAAAATTTTCTTTCAACTTATCCTACCATTCTTGACAAATAAACATATGACACATACACCTCCAGATGTAAGAAAAAAAATTAAAGATGCAAAAGAAAAGCAACTTGAAAAATTAGATTTAAGTAGACTAAACTTAACCGAGATTCCTGTTGAGGTATTTGAGTTGGAATGGTTAGAGCATTTGGATTTACGAGACAATGATATCAGAAATATACCAGCAGCTATTACCAGTTTGCGTAACTTAACTTGGTTAGACTTAGGTAATAGCCGATTAAGACAAATTCCAGAAGCTATTACTAAATTAAAAAACTTAACTACCCTCTATTTAAGAAATACCGAAATCACACAAATACCAGAAACAATTACTCATCTACAAAATCTAACTACTCTATATCTAAGAAATAACCGAATAACAGAGATATCAGAAGCTATTACTAACCTGTCAAATTTAACTCAATTGTATCTCAGCTACAACCAAATAACACAGATACCAGAAGAAATAACACGACTGCAAAATTTAACTTCTCTGGATTTAAGCTACAACCAAATAACACAGATACCAGAAGAAATAACACAACTGCAAAATTTAACTTCCTTGAATTTAAGGGGCAACCCTATTGAAAAGCCACCGCCAGAAGTTGTTGAAATAGGCATTGATGCAATCCGAGATTATTTCTTACAGGTAAAAAATGAAGGAACAGATTATTTATATGAGGCAAAGTTATTAATTGTTGGTGAAAGTAGTGCTGGTAAAACAACTCTAGCCAAGAAAATTGACGACGAAAATTACCAACTAAAAGAAGAAGATTCAACCAGAGGAATTGAGGTAATACAGTGGTACTTCACAATGGAAAATGGTCAGAATTTTCGAGTCAATATCTGGGATTTTGGCGGACAAGAAATTTATCATGCTACACACCAATTTTTCCTTACAAAACGTTCTCTTTATGCAGTAGTAGCAGATAATCGCAAAGAAGACACTAACTTTTATTACTGGTTAAATGTAGTAGAATTATTGAGCGATAACAGTCCAGTTTTAATTATAAAAAATGAGAAGCAAAACCGGACTCATGAAATCAACGAACCACAATTAAGAGAACGTTTTAGCAACCTCAAGGAAACTTTAGCAACTAACCTTGCAACTAACCGAAACTTACCAAAAGTATTACGAGAAATCAAACATCATATCTCTTCTCTACCTCATATTGGCGCAGTACTTCCCAAAACCTGGGTAAGAGTTCGTGAAGCTTTAGAAAATGACTCACGCAACTATATTAGCTTAGATGAATATTTACAAATCTGCCAAATACATGGTTTTACACAACGCGAATATAAATTGCAATTAAGTAACTATCTCCATGATTTAGGTGTATGCTTGCATTTTCAAGATGACCCAATTTTAAACAATACTGTTATCCTTAAACCCAAGTGGGGAACAGATGCGGTTTACAAAGTCTTGGATGATCAGCAAGTAATTAACAACTTAGGTAAATTTACTTCGCAAGACTTACAAAATATTTGGCAAGAAGAACAATACGCCACAAAACAAGGTGAACTGCTACAACTGATGATTAATTTTAAGTTGTGTTATGAAATTCCTAACAATCATAAAAATTATATTGCTCCCCAACTATTAACAAAAAAACAACCAACTTATAACTGGGATGAAACTAATAATCTTATCTTACGCTATACTTATGAATTCATGCCTAAAGGTATTATTATTCAATTTATAGTTGCGATACATCAGTTAATTGATGAACAAAAATATGTCTGGAAAAGTGGCGTTATTCTCAGTCGAGAACAGACTAAAGCAGAGGTAATTGAATATTACGACAAACGAGAAATTAAAATTCGCGTTTCTGGTTTACACAAAAGAGATTTATTAACCTGTGTTACTCATGAACTTGATAAAATTCACTACACTTATAGCCAATTAAAATTTGATAAACTAATTCCCTGTAATTGCTCAGTTTGTCAAAATCAGCAAAATCTACACTTTTATAAATTCGATAATTTAAGAAATCGCATTGCTAAACATAAATACGATGTTGAGTGTGATATCAGTTTTGAAAGGGTAAATGTCTTAAATTTAATTGATGATGTTATGGACAGAAATCAGTTAAACCGAGAAGATGAACAAAGACAACACAGCCACATCACCAATATTTATGCCGACCAGATAAATACTGTAGAATTGCAACAAGGAAATAATATAATGAATCAACCTCCCAACAATGAAGAAAAATCTCAACTTCAAAAAGAAGTTGAACTTCCTTTTGCTTTTAGAAACGGGCTGTTTTATTTATATGTCTTCATAGTAGTATTTTGCTCAATTGCTTTTTTCGGAGGTAAGCTAGAATTTCATTATCTAGTTTTGACGATTCTTGGTACAGCAATATTTATCATTCTCATCGGTGTTCTACAATTACGCCAAGATGACCGGTTATCAGAAAAATCTTTTGTAGAATTGATTAAAATGGTTCTGAAACAGTTTCCTTTGATTGGCAATTTGATAGATATATTTCAGCGCAAATAATATACATAAGAGCAAACTCGATGAGGTTTAATGTAAATCAATAAATCATAATCAATGACGTTGATAAGCTGATAGTCATGGCATTTTCTAGACTGATTCACTTATGTTCATGACTTTAGCCCTAGTTTTATGCAAATTAAATGATCTTTAGCTTCTTAACTAAACAGGAATTCCAATATGTTTCTTCTGCTAGAAAATAGCTTTTACGTATGTATTATGCTAAATTTTAACCTAAAAGTGAGTATTTACCCTTAAGCCAAATTTTGATCTATATACAGAAAAATCATTTGAGATTTTATTTTCTAACACAATGGCTGAAATCAAGGTTTTTGCTACAAGTCCTATGCTGTAAACGTTATAGATTATTCTCTCCCAAAAGTAATAAGATAGGACTATTGAAACATTTAAGACTTGGCACGCCAATACGGTGTGATACAGCAGGACTTTCGTTGATTGGCATAAATCTGGAAGAAAAAGAAAAATCAAAAGTAAGAACTCAATTTGCGCTAGATTTCTTACAATCAGCTATTATTATCCCGACGGGAATGGTAAAACATCCAGATAACCCTCCACCTGTGGCCAGACCGATTAAAAATCCGCCGCGATCGCTTTTTTCCAGAATCCTCTTCAATTTGCAAACTTGGGCTGTTACGCCTCAAGGGTTGTCATTAACTCTGCAAAGCCGAATGGCCTTCAAAATCGCCATCGCCTCGACAGTTTCTTTGATAATTGCTCAAAGATTGCAGTGGGACTACCCCTTTTACGCTGTAATTGCCGCTATTATTGTCATGTCATCAACCCAAGGTAGCACCCTAAAATTGGGCGTTCAGCGATTGATAGGTACGGCCATTGGTGCTATTGCTGGTGCATTCTTCGTGATTTTGTTGGGTAGTAATTTCTGGTCTTTGGGAATATGTGTATTTATTACTATATTTCTAGCTTCCACCTGGAAATTTCAGGAAGCTGCTAAATTAGCAGGATATGTGTCAGCGATCGTGATTTTGAGCCATAGTCAACAACCTTGGATATACGCTTGGCACAGATTTTTAGAAACTCTTTTAGGTATCGGAGTAGCTTTACTGGTAAATAACTTTATTTTTCCTGCCCGTGCTAATCAAGAATTGCGGCGTTGTCTATCTCAAACACTCATCAGCTTAGATCAATTCTATAGTTTAGTCATTAACTGTGCGTTTACAGGTACATACGACCGTC
This sequence comes from Aliinostoc sp. HNIBRCY26, assembly GCF_050235535.1. Taxonomy (GTDB): domain Bacteria; phylum Cyanobacteriota; class Cyanobacteriia; order Cyanobacteriales; family Nostocaceae; genus Trichormus. The sequence goes on along the minus strand of NZ_CP189852.1, from coordinate 1,552,805 downwards.
CTAGTGTAGATACACTCAAACTCAGCATCATTACATCCTTGCGGACAGGACGGGAATTGTGGCAAGAAGTGAAACAAGAACAAACCAGTGAACCCCCAGAAGCTCAAATTAATGAGGCTTGGGAATTCCTCATCCGCAGGGTGTGGGAACATATCCTGACAATGGAACACACCGTCTTAGCTAGACAGCAAGATACATTTTGGCAACTGCTTTCATCGCAAATTACCGAATTAGCACAAGAAACCCAAAATGCCATGCTGACCTTAGCGATCGCTGTTAAGTCTACAAAATCGCAATTATCTTTACCAGAGATTGATACAGCTCTTAATCACGCCACAGAAAAATTAAACCAACTATCAAAACTACAGCAAGCAGATCAAGAAATCGATGAATTACTCAGATTTTTCACCTTCTTCTACACAATGGAAGAAGTAGGAAGAAAACTGCAAAGAATGGCAGCTATGTTGAGTGAAGAGTGAGTGGGGATTGGGGATTGGGGATTGGGGACTGGGGATTGGGGATTGGGGACAAGGTAGACAGGGTAGACAAGGTAGACAAGGTAGACAAGGTTGATTTTATTTCTTAACTCGCTACTCACTACTCATTACTCATTACTCAGCACCGGCTAAACGCCGCGCTACCGCTAACATCACTCAGCACTTTCCAGCTAGAAGTAGAAAAAACAAACTATGCCCCATGCCCCATTCCCTATGCCCTATGCCCATAATATATAGGTATATGGACAAACGTTACTTTTTGCAAACTGGTGCTGCATTATTTGGCACAACTTTGTTACCACCATTTTTTTTACCAAGGTCTAGCATCATGGCAACTTCTAATACTGAATTTGAAATTAATAAAACTGACGTAGAATGGCGGACGATTTTATCGCCGGAACAATTTCGGGTTTTGCGTCAACACGGCACAGAACGGGCATTTACTAGCCCCCTTGATAAGCAATATGAGGCGGGTACTTATGTCTGCGCTGGTTGTGATCAGCCTTTATTTACATCAGATACTAAATTCAATAGTGGTACTGGCTGGCCGAGTTTTTTCGCTCCCATTGAAGGCGCGATCGCAACTACTGTAGATCGGTCATTTTTTATGACTAGAGTTGAAGTGCATTGTAGCCGTTGTGGTGGACATCTAGGCCATGTTTTTAATGATGGCCCTGTACCCACCGGTCAGCGTTATTGTATGAATGGTGTTGCACTGAAATTTATCCCGGCTTAAATTGGGCATAGCATAGGGCATTGGGAATGGGGCATAGGGCATAGGGCATTGGGCATTGGGCATTGGGAATGAGGCATTGGGCATTGGATAAGTAGTGAGTAGTGAGTAGTGAGTTAAGAAATAAAATCTACCTTGTCTACCTTGTCCCCAGTCCCCAGTCCCCAGTCCCCAATCCCCAATCCCCCTACCTCCTTACACTGCTGCAAACATTTGTTGCAGATTCTCTGGCTTAGTGACTGCTAAGTATTGTGCCGCCATTTCTGGTGTTAGCAATTCAATCATGACTCTGTTTTCTAACCAGAATTCCATGACATCAAAGAAAGAATCGCGGTTACAACGAACAACTCGCCAACCTTCTCTTCGTCCCACTTCTTCAATTTTTTCTTGAGTTGTAGTTACAGAGACAGCCGCATGGGTGGCTGTATATCTGGAAGCATGGGGGGATTTAGCAAATGTACATTGAGCCTCATCTTCACCAGGTTTTAGTTCTGTTTCTAAGGGATAAACTTCAATCCCTGTTCCGTGTTCATCTAAGGGAAACACCATGTAACTACCTGGATTGGGGAAAAAGGGAAAGGCTTGTCCGTTTAATACTTCAGCTAAAACTGTGGCGGCGTGTTGAGGATTTTCCGCAGCGATGGAAAAGTGATGAATCATAGTCTTACCTTGTATAACGAAATTATAGGTTTAATGATTAATCATCGATTTTGCGATCGCTTATGCAAATTCAATTGCAGAAAATATCGCCTTTTGTATTAACAACGTTGTAACTGTGTCAACAAGACCACTATTTCGTCAATTCCTTGTCTTAAAACGCTGACAGGTTGCTCAGATTGATTCACAATAATACTAAAAACCATAGATTCATATTGGGGTGGATTCATATATCCTGAGAGCGAAACTGCACCCCTTAATGTGCCGGTTTTAGCTTGCACAATTCCCTCTGCTGGGGTATTACGCAAGCGAGATGCTAAAGTACCACTCTTTCCCGCCACAGGTAAAGATGCGCGATAAGCATTCGCCACTGGACTTTTCGCCATTCCCTGTAGAGTTTGCACCAATGCTTCAGGAGTAATGAGATTTCGTCGTGATAACCCAGAACCATCAACTAATTGATAACCTGTAGGATCAACACCTAATTGCGTCAAACTCTTTTGCAATACTTGCAAGCCTACATCAGCAGTGTTTTGATTTTGCTGCTTGGTTTCTTGCACCGCTAAAGCACGCAACAAGGCTTCTGCATAAAGATTATTACTATTTTGGTTAGTTTCTATGACTAACTCAAATAGAGGTGGTGATTCTATTGATGCTACTTCCTGTTGATTAGTAATACCAGGAGTGACTAAGGTTTGACCCAAAGTAATGTTTTCTGTTGCCAAAGCGGCACGAAAACGCCGCAAAAAGTAATAATCAGGGTCAACTACAGGTAAATCTACTACATAGGGTTCAGAATTAGCAGCTAATTGCCCTTCGATTCGCAAAATTTTACCAGTTAAATCACGAGTAATATTGATGTTACTTGGTTGTGTTTGTGCAACTGTCACAGACCGATTAATTACTAACCATTGTCTTGATTCATTATTATCTTTCCAAATCAGCTGCGGAGTTTCTCCCACAGCTTGGGGTTTTAATTCCAAACCAAAAATATTTTGATTGACAATAAAACTATTAACTGGCGCACCATAATCAGACTGCACATCTTCCCATTGCCAAGTAGGATGAACAATATCCCCTTGGATGTAAGTATTATCAGCAATTAATTTTTGAATTTGAGTGACACCCTTTTGTTTTAGCTGTTGAGCAAGGGTTTGTAATTGAGTCTCACCAAAGCTAGGATCGCCTCTACCGACAAGGGTGAAAACATCATTACCATTTTGATAAATCGATGTGCGGAAACGAAAGTTTGCACCCAATTGTTGTAATGTTGCTGCTGTAGTCAACAATTTAGTATTAGAAGCGGGAATAAAATATTTTTGAGCATCACGACTGTAGAGATTTTCTTCAGATGACAGTGCTTTGATTAGAATTCCCCAACGACTCCGCTTGAATTGGGGTTGATTTACTACTGCATCTATAGCTGTTCCAACTTGAGACGCACATACAGATTTAGGAGTATTTGTTGTTGTTGGTGTTTGTGCTTTGACAGGCTGTAGCATTACACCAAGATGATTACTCACCAACAACAGTAATAAGCTAAGAGTAACTGGTTTAAACATTACAAAAAGGGTGTAGGGGGACAAGGGAGAAGTAATGAGTAATGAGTAATGAGTGCTGTTAGCGGAAGCGCGGCGTTTAGCCGGTGCTGAGTAATAACTAATGACTATTGACTAATGACTATTGACTATTGACTATTAATTAATGCCCTTTTCCTGCACCTAAATATAATTCAGCTACTTTAGGATCAGTTAATAGTTCTTGTCCGGGGCCTGAAATAGCATCCCGTCCAGATTCTAAAACATAACCACGATGAGCCATTTCTAAAGCTTTACGAGCATTTTGCTCAACTAAGACTATCGCTGTGCCAGTCTGATTAATTTGCTTGATTTGTTCAAATACTTGCGTGACTAAAATCGGTGATAAAGCGGCGGAAGGTTCATCTAGCACTAATAGACTGGGTTCTAACATCAAAGCTTTACCCATTGCTAACATCTGGCGTTCGCCTCCTGACAGTGTACCAGCACGTTGACGACGGCGATCGCTTAATTTAGGAAACATCCCAAATATTCGATCTTTTAGGGGGGTGAGAGCATCATTGCGGATAAAAGCCCCCATTTCCAAATTTTCCTCTACACTCAAAGACGGAAAAACATTAGCAATTTGGGGTACATAGCACATTCCCCGACGCACAATTTGATTTGATTTAAGTCCAGCAATATTCTCGCCTTTAAAAGTGATTTTTCCTGTATGCGGTGTCAACAAGCCAAAAATTGTCTTGGCTAAGGTTGATTTACCCGCACCGTTAGGGCCTATTACCGTCACTAATTCTCCTGGTTCAACCCGAAAATTCACACCCTGGAGGATATCAACATCTTTGATGTATCCAGCATGAACATTCTGCACTTCTAAAAGCAAAGATGAATTATGAGTTGAACCTGACATATAAAACCTTACACTGAGATTAAATATAGAGACTTTCAATTTAAAAGATATACTATCACTTTGATCACAAGGGGCAGGTACAGGGAGCTGATGCCTTTGGCAAAGCGTCACCAACGCAACTAAAATTTCTATTGAGTCTGTCAGCAGTATTCAATCACCTTGCTTGCAATTCTAAAACCAATGACTGCCCCAGAAATATACGTGCGATCTGCACAGGAAACAGACGCATGGACACTGAGTGCTATCCACATTGCGGCAATCAAAGCCTTGCCTGCAACTTTTTACACTCGTAAAGAACTTTTGGCTTGGCGTAATTACCTCGATAAACCCGATAATTCCATTATTTTCAAGTATTGGAAATTAGATACTATCAAAGTGGCAACCGAAAATGAAATTATCACAGGATTTGCCAGCTTTACAGCCAATGAACTCATTAGTTTATACGTTCATCCTCATTATCAAAGGCGAGGATTCGGACGCATTTTAGTAGAACATTTTTGCTCAGAGGCATTTGAGCAAGGTTTTTACAACGTCATTACAACGGCTAGTCTTTACGCTGAAGGTTTTTATTTGCGTTTAGGATTTATGCCTATTAAACGAGTACCTCATTACTTAGGAAGCGGCTTAGTAGTACCGGTAATTGAGATGCAGAAGGAATTTTGAATTACCTTGAATACAGCATGATTCATGTACGGAAATTATGAGCGGAGAGTTGTAATTAGAGATTATTGCTTTGAAAGTTGTTAAAAATTAAGCTAGTTATGCAATTTTACCGTGGTTTTGTGTTTAAGATAGCAGTTAAGGTTATGATGAAAATATTAAATAAAGCATTTAATTTGAATTTTTGAAAATCTTTTTCAATTGTATTTGGAATGACTTTATCTCAATTTAAAACTATTTTTCCATGAATCTTATAATGCCAGCAACCCATAAACATCCCGTAATGATCAAAACTGTTCGTTCTTCTGCTCTTACCCGCACACGACTAATAGAAGCCGCTTCCCAGGTATTTGCCAGTTTAGGTGTTCAAGGTGCAACTACCCGTGAAATAGCTCGTGTCGCTGGTGTAAATGAAGTAACTTTATTTCGACACTTTACTAGCAAAGAACAACTGTTAAAAGCCGTCATTGAAAATGCTATAGCAGTACAAACTGAAGCCCTAGCTAACCCAGAAGCATGGACACAAGATTTAAAAACCGATTTATATAATTATGCTCAGTTGTATCATGCTATGCTCAAAGCACAAGAAGATTTAATTCGGACTTTTATTGGCGAAGCTAAACGTCATCCAGAAGCAGCCAAACAAGTAATAGAAGAGGCGGCTAGGCCTTTGGGCGAAAAACTGATTGCATATTTGCAATCATGCCAAAAACGGGGAACTGTCAGACCAGAAATTAATCCAGAAGCCGTCGTAGATATGTTTAGAGGAATGTTGCTGGCGGCAATGTTGTGTCATGATGTCAAACTCCAGCCCCACAGCTACACCAACAAAGAATATATTGCCACTTGTGTGGATGTTTTTGTGAGAGGAATTAGGATATAGGGCATAGGGAATGGGGCATGGGGCATAGGATACGATTAATTTAATGTTTATAGGAAAAAGTTAGGTTGAAACCCGGACTTGCGTCCAAGAAATCCTTGTTTCCCTTAACTTAGCCCCTCGTAGAGAAGAGAAGTTCATTGCATTCGCAAAGCGGGACGTTAGTCCATTGCGAATTGCGTAGCTTGCTTCCCGCGATAGCGGGTATTGCGAATTGCGAATTGCGAATTGTTTCCCATACCCAATTCCCAAATTATACTCACCCAATCGGGTGATTCTGTCGGGTGAAGCTTGCACAAATAAGCAATTGTAGTATGATTGTCATCTGTGCTACTAAGGGTAGAGGCAATGACACCTCAATTTCAGTACACTAAAGCCCGGTCAGAGGATATGCAGCAGCTAGGGCATATCATGGAACAGTGTTTTATCATGTCAACCGGCGACAGTGGAGTTTATACCAATCTTGTTGGTCTAGATAACTTACGGGTGATTTATCGTGATCAACAAGTTGCTGGTGGATTGGTAATTTACCGGATGGGTCAGTGGTGGGGTGGCCAGTGTGTACCAATGGGAGGAGTAGCAGCAGTAGGTATTGCTCCAGAATACCGTGGTGATGGAGCTGCGATCGCCCTCATTAAAAATGCCCTTTGGGAAATGCACTCCCAGGAAATACCAATTTCTGTTCTCTACCCAGCAACACAACGTCTATACCGCAAAGCTGGGTATGAACAAGCAGGTAGTTACTGCATTTGGGAAATCCCCAGTCAAAGTATTCAAATTCGGGAACAGCCTTTACCAATACAGCCCGTAGACTCGAAAAATCACGATATATTCCAAAATCTAAATCAGCAACAAGGAAAACTAACTCCAGGTTATTTAGATAGACATCCCGCACTTTGGCAACTGTTACTGCATACAGAAGTATCGGAAACTCTCTACAGTTATGTGATTGGTGACAAAAATCAACCTCAAGGCTATGTCATCTTTACTCAAGAACGTACCAAAGATAGTTCAATACTGCGTGTGAGAGATTGGGTAGTTCTTTCCCATCAAGCTGCACTTAGCTTTTGGTCATTTATCGCCAACCATCGTTCCCAAATCGACAATATACGCTGGAAAAGTAGTATAACTGACTCTTTAACGTTACTTTTACCAGAGCAAACTGCCAAAATTTGCCACAGCGATCGCTGGATGTTAAGAATAGTTGATATATGCCGAGCCTTAGCAGTACGGGGTTATCCTGCTGGAGTGGAAGCAGAATTACATCTAGAAGTGCAGGACAACTTACTAACTGCTAACCAAGGTAAATTTATCCTATCTGTTGCTAACGGACGGGGTGAAGTAACCAAAGGCGGTAAAGGCGACTTCCAGCTAGACATCCAATCCCTAGCACCCTTATATTCCGGTCTATTCACACCCTATCAATTGCAGCTAGCCGGAAAACTAGATGCAACCCCCACAGCACTTTCTACAGCTACACAAATATTTGCCAGTCCATCCCCCTGGATGATGGATTTCTTTTAACTGTTGACTGTTGTACAGGCGGATTTAAGCGCAATATCTGTTTCTAATCGTAAATATCTAAAACCCGCCCCTACTGACTGTTGACTATTGACTATTGACTAATAACTAATAAACTTATGCACCAAAGTTCTGGTCGCTGGCGTTTAGGGCTGGCGTTATCTTTGCTGACTGTTTTTTTATGGGGAATACTACCTATCGCCCTCAAGGTAGTATTACAAAAATTAGATGTTTACACAGTTATTTGGTTTCGCTTTTTAATATCCTTCGTTTTACTTGCTGTGTACTTAGGAATTCGCGGTCAATTGCCAAAGTTAAGACAATTGAATGCTAACTCTGGCAAACTATTAGCGATCGCTACTCTGATGTTAGCGGCTAATTACTTTTTCTTTATGCACGGTTTAGCCTTAACATCTCCCGCTAACGCAGAAGTGATTATTCAACTAGCCACATTACTATTAGGCTTTGGTGGTTTAATCGTCTTTCAAGAAAGATACAATTTGCAGCAATGGTTGGGTGTCAGTGTTTTAACTTTAGGCTATATATTATTCTTCCGCGCCCAACTCACTAATTTAATTACTCCTTCTAACACCTATATTTTTGGTAGTGCTTTAGTAGTTTTAGGCGCAGTAGTCTGGGCAATTTATGCCTTAGCTCAAAAACAATTATTACAATCACTATCTTCCGCCAATATTATGTTAGTGATTTACGGCGGATGTGCTTTACTATTTACTCCGTTTGCCCAAATAGAAAAAATTCTAACTCTCAGCAGTTTTCATTTAATGATTTTGCTGTTTTGTGGTCTTAACACCCTCATTGCTTACGGCTCTTTTGCGGAATCTTTGGAACATTGGGAAGCCTCAAGAGTTAGTGCTGTTTTAGCTTTAGCACCAATTTTTACTCTGATTTCTGTAGAAGTTACTTCCCTCATAGCACCTAATTTAATTCCTCCAGAACGACTGACTATTTTAGGGCTATGTGGTGCTTGTTTAGTAGTAGCTGGTTCAGTGGCGATCGCTTTAAAAAAATCTCAGTGAGCAAGTAGAACAAGGTAAATAATTAAAGATTTTTAGTCTAACCTTTCACTTCTCTACGAGAGGTTGCACCATGCACCAAACGGGGAAGCAAGCGACACGTAGCGTCTTGCACCAAATAAATGATGTAGAGACGTTGCATACAAGTCTCTACAGACCAATAAGGTTCAGTTAAGGAGGAGAGAGTTAATTTCTCAATTTTTGCTCTGCCTATTAGACAATGAGCAAGATTTGGGGGATTCTCCCCCAAGCCCCCGATTGGGGGACGGTTGCGTCCCCCAAACCCCCTCCAAAATCATTTTTTCGTTTTTTGTTGAGTGATCATTTGCTGGCTTGGTTGAAATTTATTTTTCTTCTCTGAACCGTATTGGTCTACAGACAAGTCTACGTATATCTAAGTAGGACAGGAGAATTCTTCAGTAAATTTGAGTAATTTTACTGTTGATAAAAACTGATGAAACCTGGATTAATGATGTGACTATGGAATACTGTAGACTTGGTTGCTTTAAACTTAATACAAATTCACATAAATCCTGAGAAAAGTGGATTTTTCATCCCAATTCCTAATCAAAGCTTCATAAAAAGTTAAGTAAATTTCTCAACCCTATTAGCCTAAGTTCAACGTTAGAAATAGGTGAGAAATCTTGTTAGCGATCGTTATTTTCAGAAGATTATCACCCATGACAACAACACTGTTTAAGACTATTGGTGCTGCTACAACTTTAGCGGCTATCGCTTTAACTGCTGGTTCTGCTAATGCTGCATCTCTTAGCTACACCAGTGCAACTAGCCTTCAAGCTACAAATATTACCAATGCACCTTTGAGTATCCAAAAATTCGATTCAGCTCTTGGTACACTCAACAGCGTAACTTTGAAATTTACTGGCGATCTGCAAGGACTGGCGAGATTTGAAAACCTTAGTCCTAGCCCTGCCACTGTAACAGTAAATCTGGGGGGTCAACTAGGTTTGAAACTAGGTAGTCAATCTTTGCTTAGTCTCAATCCCACACAATCTTATAACTACGAAGTTAGTAGTTTTGATAACAATTTGAATTTCGATGGTACTTCTGGTAAGACTGTTGACGGATTGATGGCTTCAGGAACAAGCACTCAAAGTTTTACTAATAACTCTTTGTTACAAGCATTTACTGGTACTGGTAATATAGACTTATCCTTCTCTGCTTTGGCTTCTTCAACAGTCATTGGTTCTGGTAATTTTATCTCCCAAATTCAAACTTTTGCTAAAGCAGGAGTTGAAGTCGTTTACAATTACGATCCTGTTAAGTCTGTACCCGAACCCTCTGCTGCATTAGGATTTGGTCTATTTGCAGGTATTGGTCTGTTATCTCAACGCAAAAAAATCCGTCTGAAAGCATCTAACTAATGGAACGTTTTGAGTTATTTCTACTCTACTGATTAACTGGGATCACGGTGAATCGAACACTAGAAAGCAGTGCTATTAGCAGTAGCACAACTAACAAAATCAATTTAAAAAAACCTGGGTTGTAGAAAATAAACCTGGGTTTTTTATTTTGACCTCTATCCAGCACGATCGCACATCCGATAACGAGATTTTTAATAGTATATTCAAATACATACTTACGTAGTTAATTTATTGATAAGAATGATAATGATAAAATTTTTCAATAAATTTGATAGTTCTTTTGCTGTGATCCCTCGCTATACTACCGCTAGCAAGCATTTGGGAGCGATCGCAACTTAATGCTACAAACTCTGTTTTTACCTTGACTAATTAAATAGGTTAAGAGAGACTAACTAATGACGGATGTGTAGACTTATAAGAATAATAACTTTTGTAAACTTTCTGAGATATTTATTTTGAGAGATGGAACATTAGTTAAAAAATGGCTAGTTTGTCCTTAAAGTAACAATGTTCCTTGGGCTGTATATATAGCCTGCTGTTCAAGCAGTAAAATTCAAGCGTATTGTTGTGGTTGGCCAAGAGCATGGAGACATTAGAGTTCATCATCTATCCAGACGGTCGGGTACAAGAAAAAGTCACTGGCATTGTGGGATCTTCTTGCGCTGAAGTTACAGCAGCGATAGAGGCGCAGCTAGGACAAGTGCTGACTCAAGAGCCAACCTCAGAATATTTCGCCGCTAATGTGCAGGAATCTGGTATGGCGAATACGCAGAATACTTACAGCGATTGGTAAGTTTTCCCATAGTTTAGTGTCATTGATTTACAACCACCATGTCACACTTTAGCCAAATTAAAACTCAAATCCGTAACCTAGAATCCTTAAAAGATGCTCTCACCGATTTGGGCATAGACTGGAAACCAGGCCCCAGAGAAGTACGTGGATATCGCGGCCAAACCCATCCTGCGGAAATCACCATTGAGCAGGAAAATGGCTATGATATCGGCTTTAGATGGAATGGCAAAGAATACGAACTGGTCGCTGACTTACAATATTGGCAACAAAATCTCTCTGTAGATGGTTTCTTGCGCCAAGTCACCCAGCGTTATGCTTATCAAACAGTCGTACAAGAAACAGCGCGCGTTGGCTTTCAGGTAGCTGAACAGCAAAAAAATGCAGATGGTTCGATTCGCTTAGTTGTACAACGCTGGAGTGCGTAATGGATGATTTTCTGCCGTCACCGGAACCACAAGAAAATCGTTCCGGTTTCGAGCCAGAACTCGGCGGTTTTTTACGGGATGCGCCAGAACGTTCTGGATTAGAGCCGGAATTGGGCGGTATGGTGCGCCAAAAGGGTGTTTACGTTGATGAAATCACCTGCATTGGCTGTAAGCACTGCGCTCACGTAGCACGGAATACCTTTTACATTGAACCAGATTATGGGCGATCGCGGGCTATTCGCCAAGACGGGGACGCGGAGGAAGTTATTCAAGAAGCAATCGATACTTGTCCGGTTGATTGTATTCATTGGGTTGACTACACGGAACTCAGAAAATTAGAAGAAGATCGCAAATATCAGGTCATTCCCGTAGTTGGTTATCCGGTAGATCATGCAGTTGCTACATCGCAAAAGCGGCAGAAAAAACAAAAGTTAAAATTCAAAAAATCCCGTCCTTAAGATCATAATTTTAATTACAAAACAAAAGGACTAGTTTTCATTTGACTAGTCCTTTTCTATTTTGAATATATTAGGGACTTCCAGAAAATAAATTATCCAATTTTTGCAAGAAGACATCGCGATTTTCCCCCTGCTCCCTGTCCCCTGCTCCTATCCCTACGCAGTGATAGTATACCTTTTAAATTGGAAGTCCCTTAGTTCAACAAACCCCCAAAAAATTTAGAGACTTGTCCTAATAGATTCACATCCTGCGGCTCACCCAAAAATTGCTTGAGATGACATCTTAAAATATCAACATATTCCTTCATGGGTTTATCTTGGTTTTTCAATTCATTATTTTTAAACGCGTCGAGTTTTAGCAGAGCCTTTTTAGCTGCATTGAGTTTATCAGCGTTAGTAGTAGATTGACTATGAGAAATCATTTCCAAAATACTATTTGTGATAGTAAAGGAATCATGAAATTTTTGCATTTCCTGCTGTCGCCTACCTGCTTCTCCTTTTTTCATCATTTCAGTAATAGAACCAGCTGCTAAAGCACCAATTGCTACTACCGCAGCTGCACCACCAAGAGTCCCGCCAAGACGAACCACATCTTTAGAACTACCAATTGCACCCGCAATACCAGAGACAATTCCCGCAGTAGCTGCTCCCGCAGCTAATCCAGCCGCAGTACCACCCAAAGCGGAAGCAGTCGCCACTCTTGTTGCTGATTCTTTGAGCCAATTCCTTACTTCTTGTGCTTGTAGGAGATGATTTTTAGTCACAACCTGAGACAGAAAGTCATCTTTATTGAGTTGAGTTTCTTCACTCATCAACTTATCTCTAATAGAGCGATATCTTCTCTCCCGCACAAGACTTTCTATGTGTAATATATCTAAAGTTTGTTGTAAGTAATGAAGAATCACGATGTCAATACTAGTTAATATTGCATCTTTCATGGTTCTTCGGGGATCAGACATCCATTCCTGTAGTGAGAAAACTTCAGCTTTAGTTATATCCAAAGCCCACATTAAATAACCAATTTCTAATTCTGTGTTAAAGGTTTGGAGATCCTTGGCTAGTTTGCTTTCAGAAGTTTCTAACTCTAGTTTTGCTCTACTAACCAAGTCTCCCTTTTCACGGGTTTGACGGGCATCATCACGAGAATTAGATGCTAGTGAGGTTAATAATCCTATACCGGCTCCGGCTAGACTGGCATACTGCACACCTTGCTTGAGTTCCATGTATACTCCGCTAGCTCCAATAAAACCAGCGATCGCAAATGGCAAAAGATGTTTATTCAAGATAAACTTATTGGGTTGTTGACTTTTGTGTACAGCAATATCAAATAAGTCTTGAGCATTATTTCTCTGCATTTGAGAATCATAAGCTTTATTTTCCAGCAAGGTAATTAAATCTCTTTGTTGTTTATCCATAAGAATCTATGTATCTTATTGAAGATTGCGCCCAAATTCCCATTACCAGAAGCTTGTTTATCTAAGCTGATACCCAAAACAAATCCCGTGTCTTGTTTGGAATTATCAAGAACTTTATAAATGTCAAGCCTATTGTATAGATTTATTTTTACGTATATCTACTAGCCTGTGTAAAGAAAATATCAAGATATGATATGTTTTCGGCAAATTCAGTAAATATCCTTGATATTCAACCGAATTTGGCACTCAAATAGTGAACTTAACTATAGGAATCCACTTTGATTCCTGAAATTATTTGCGAAGGGAACAGGGAACGCAGATGTAGCTTGCTTCCCAGAGGGTAAGCCGATAGACGCGGATAAAATAGATTTTTTAATCAATACCGTTGCCACGTCTGTAAGGTGCGTCAGTATAAATAATACCAATTCACGAAAACTATGATACAGATAGATAAGGAATAAATATTAACGAGTAAAGATGGCTGGAGTCACCAAAGTAAAAATAAGAGAGTCAGTAGAAGAATTGCATGAGTTGCTGAGAGAACAAAAAACAGCATCAAGTCATGAGAGGATACAAGCTTTGTATTTGCTGAAAATAGGACAGGTGAAAACAATACAAGATGTGGCGGAGGTAGTAGGAAGGGCAAGGGTAACAGTACAAAGATGGTTAAAAAATTATCAAGAGTCGGGAATCAAGGGTCTATTAACAACTCTAAAGAGTCCAGGGAGACCAGCAATAATTAGCTTACAAGTAAGAGAGCAGCTAGACAAAGAGCTTCAAGAATCGGAGGGATTCAAAAGTTATGAGGAAATACGAACATGGTGAAAAGCAGTAGAAGGGATAGAAGCATCATATAAAGTAGTACATGATACAGTGCGCTATCAAATGAAAGCAAAGCTAAAAGTGCCGCGAGCAGTAGGTATTAAATACGATAGCGAAGCAGAATCAGAATTTAAAAAAAACTGCCAAAATACCTAGAAGTAATAAAAAACCACGTCATAGCACCAGTAGATAGACAAAAAACAATGAGATATTGGTGTGGGGACGAAAGCCGTGTGGGGTTGAAGACGGAAGCAGGCAGACTAATTACTAAAAAAGGAGTCAAGCCCATCGGGATTATGCAATGGAAGCGGGATAATTTTTACTTATATGGATTAGTAGAACCCTTAACTGGAGAGTATTTTATCTGGGAATTCTCTCATTTAAATACAGCCTGTTTCAATATTTTTTTAGAAAAATTTTCCCAGACTTATGCTCAAGATATTCATATTCTTCAGTTAGACAATGGGGCTTTTCATTTAAGTCAGCATCTGAAAATACCAGAAAACATAGTTTTGTTATTTCAACCTCCACATACACCTCAAGTTAATCCAATAGAGAGATTGTGGGAGGAAGTTAAAAGACATTTAACTTGGGAAAGCTTCCCAAGTTTAGATGAATTAAGAGAATTTATCTGGAACAGGTTGGAACAATTAAACACATCAGTTGTTGCTTCTATCACAGGTTGGGATTTTATTCTTGATGCTTTATTTGTATCAGGCTTTTCGTGAATTGGTATAACCTCTTGGTATAGTTAGGTTTTCTCGCACTGACGCACCCTACAGTTTAGATATTTTTTATCTGGAAGTCCCTAAAAAGGCTTATCGATATAATTCTGCTGTGTATTGATAAACGCAATTAAAACTGGTGCAATAGTTTTTGCACCAGTTCAACTGCCAAATTTTAGATTTTAAATTTTGGTTCATAGAATTGAATCCAAAATCTAAAATTGTTTGGCTATCATTCCGACTCAGGAAAAGTCTGCACCTTACCATCTGGACTGAGAACAACTCGAATTCTCATATTCTTGCCGTAGCGATTGGCAGAAACAAATGGTTCACCAATAGCAGGCATACCTACCAAATCAAAGTTTTCTCTAGCTGCTTTGCCTAATGGGTCAATCCGTTCAATCGAGCCATCCACACCCACCATCACGCTATACTCTAGAGTTTGATCAAAACCTGTTGGTGGTTGCCAACGTTTTTTCAGAAAATCCCTAGCTTCTGCTACTTGGGGTGTGTCAAATAGAGTGCTGTTGCTGTTAACCGAAACTTCCGTGGATTTGGGTCTATTTGCTTCACCTCTTAATCTTCTAGCCAGGGAATTTGTATCAGCCTCATCAGCAGAAGTGGTTCTAGAGGAAGTGATTCCAGCTTGAGACTGTTGGACAGTTGTTGGTGAATATAGTCGCGGAATGGTGCTAGGAATGGGATTTGGTAAAGTAGCCAAGGGTGGCGGTACGGGAGCAGGTGGAGTAGAAGCAAGTCTAGGCGGTAAATCCCGCTTGAGAGGAATCCCCAATTCATTTGAGTTCCTAGCGATGGAAGGATTAGACTGAATTGTCAGTTGATCTGGGATGTTCAGCGAGGGATTACTAGAACCTGATGGAATTTGAATTGGGGATGAGCTTGTAGTCTGTTTTTCAGCAACGGCATTTGGTGCTAAAGCAGTATTGGCATTTGTGTTTGGGAGATTCGCACCAGGGGAAGGCAGGCTGTTAATAGGCAGACTGTTAGTTTCAGGTAATGGAGGCGTAGAAGCCAGAGGTAGAGATGATGAAGTGTTCGGGACAAGTGTAGTTTGAGGTGCGGGGAAATTAGGTGCAGGTGGGGTTTGTAGTGCAATTTGTGTATCTGGAGAATCTGCGGTTTTGGCTGTTTGCGTTGGCTTTGTTCGCAGATTGCTGGCATATTGCCAAGTCAAAGGCGTTAAACCAATAGCGATGACAAACATAGCCGCCACAGTTACCCAGGTGGGGAAGCGTACTACTGAACTACCTTGGTTGAGTATAGGTAGTGCCAAGACATCGGCAGTATATTCATCTAAAGCATTAGCTAAATCGAAAAGTTGTAAAAGACTCAGAGGAATAACAGCACCAGATGTTTGATTAGCCAGAGAACCGAGATATAAATTGTGAGTTAAATAATTGGTAGATTCTAAGTAGATTTTTGACCCTGGAATTGGGGATGTAGAATTATTTGATGTTTTGGCTAATAAAGGTTCTGGTGAGAAATCTGTTAACTCTGTGTCATCTGATACTTGAGTGGAATCTTGAAGACCAGAAAAACTGAAGCAAAAGCTTTCCGGCGACTGCTGAAGAAGTTCTTGTACGTAAGTAGTAACAGCATCACATAACGCTTCTAGTTGGTCGCGATCGCCTCTGATTGGCACGCGCCGTTCTTCTGGCAAGGCCGGATCATCAAAACGTAACTCAAAGGTTAACTGCTTAAGTACAGGTTTCCCCATCCAACGAGATAAAGGAGAACTTTGCGCTAATACTTCTAGAGTGCAAGTAGGAGGTGTGTAGCGACGAATGACAGAATTTGATAGAGGCATGGCAGGACAAACGAGATGTTTTCAAATTTTTGCGGAACGGTCTATGAGTGCTAACCAGAGACGGCGATGTCCACCAGGTGCGCTGTAAAACAGCAAATCGATTAGCAGTTTGAGTGCCAAGTTGGTAAGTAGATCCGTTGAGATTTGCTCATCCTCTTCCATGCGTTCTTGGTAAACGTTACAGAAAGCATCAATGTAATCCCCCAGTAAAGCAACCTGATGAGGTTCTCGATTTTTTGCCGCCATTTGTTCTAGTAGTCCAACACCACGGCGAATCAATTCTTGGTGCTGTTTGGCAAGATGACAAATAATCAGAACTAGCGATCGCGCTTCTTCCACATCTAGTTTTTTTCGCCCTCCTTGACCTTTGCGTATGGGATTCGACTGTCGCAGTCGCCATAAAGCTACGCGATCTGGCACTCTTGACTCCAAATTCAAATCAAGTGCGGCTGAGAGCATCGCCTCAGAACCAATACCAGTTAAGGTTTCTAGTGCCATCAGCACCAAATCTAACTGGGTTTTAATGTTTTCCCATTGCACAACATTGGGATTGGGAAGTTTAGTTAAGTCCTCCCACTGAGAATTGGGAGTGGCTGAATCAGCGGCCGAGTGCATAACTTTTAGCATAGGTGATCAGGCTGATAGGGGCTGTTGCTGTTACCCATTTTGAAACCAGACTGTTACGAATGAAAGTTGGTTTCTGATCAAGGTAGGGGCATAAACAGGGGGCATGGGGCAGGGGGCATGGGGAGGGAAATAATGTCTTTGACCCTATACACCCCCCTATACTCCTACACCCTTACACCCCAATACCCCTATAAACAGCAATTGTCACTGTCTTACTCTACAAGATGAATTTTTATTTTCAACAGTGTAGAAGGTAGATTTTGTTTGTCAGATTTACCTGCTTAATCCGTTATTTCAGTACAAAAGTATAAATAAAGATAAATGAAGATATTGAATTAATTTCATCCTAAATTGTTCAAGACTTAGCATCATCAATCCATCAATAATCTAAAGATGAAAAATTATCATCTAATACTTGTGATGTTTATTGCTGAAAAATTATTTAATGGGGACTGGGGATTGGGCATGGGGAATTGGGCAAACAGGGCATCAGACATTAAAATCAAATCTCCCTTGTCTCCCAGTCCCCAATCCCCAGTCCCCAACCCCCAACCCCCTGCCTCACCCAATATAAGCGACAGTCACCCCACTACCACCATCAGCTTGTTCTGCTGCTTCAAAGCGGCTGACTCTGGGATGTTGTTGTAAAAAGGTATGGACACCTTGGCGTAATTTACCAGTGCCGTGACCGTGAATAACCCAAATTTGACCTTGAGCTTCAGAAATTGCCTTATCTAGAATTATTTCTGCATCTGCTACCCGTTTACCTCGTATATCGACGGTGTTTTGGGAGGTGCGAATGGCTGGGGCGGCTTGGGGTGGTGGGGTAACTGTGGTGGGACTGGGTTTTGGTTTAGCAATGGGTTCAGGTTTTTGACCATCAAGCGATTCGATATCTTGTAGCTTGACAGTCATTTTCATGATGCCAAAGCGGACGCTGAATTCCCCATCATCGTTAGGTGCAGTTAACACTTCTGCTGTTTGCCCAAATTGAGACAACCGGACGCGATCGCCTACTTTGGGCATAAAGCCAATTTTCGGTTTAGGCGGTGGTGCTGGTTGATACTTTTGGGCGATTTGATTGATCGCACTAGTTGCTTGTTGGGCATCTTGGGCTGTGGCTGTACCCTGTTGCAAGCGGCGAATTACCTTAGCAATTTCTCCTTTAGCTTGAGTAATTGCTTGCTGTACAGCGACTTCTTGAGAAGCCCGTAAAGACTGTTCTCTCTCTTGCAAGGCGGCAGCTTTGGCGGAGACTTCTTTATACAAACGTTCGGCTTGCTGTAGGAGTTTTTGAGCTTCTGCGGCTTTGGTTTCTTGGCTACGGCGTTGGGCTTCTAACCCTGCAATCACTTGATTCACCTCATCTGTAGCCTCTCCCACTTGAGTTTTTGCCTGTTCTACCACCTCTGGTTTCAAACCCAAACGCAAAGCGATCGCCAAAGCATTTGAACGTCCAGGAATCCCCCACAATAGGCGATAGGTAGGCGATAAAGTCGTCTCATTAAACTCTACGGAAGCATTTTCAAACCGCGCGTCTTCATACTTTAAGGCTTTCAATTCCCCGAAGTGAGTTGTAGCAATTGTCAACTGGGCATGATCAGCCAAATATTGTAAAAGTGCGATCGCTAAGGCACTCCCTTCGGCCGGATCTGTCCCCGCACCGACTTCGTCAAGTAAAACGAGGGATTGGGGATTGGGGATTGGGGATTGGGGATTATCTGTCGCCTCTTCCCCAGTCTCTAGTGCTAAAGCATTTAAAATGCGGCTAATCCGGCGAATGTGGCCTGAGAATGTAGATAAACTTTGCTGTAGGGATTGTTCATCACCTATATCCGCCAATATTTGGTCAAACCAAGGGATTTCTACTGGTTCACGGGCTGGCACAAATAAACCCACTTTGGCCATTAATGCTGCCAATCCTAGCGTCTTTAGAGTGACTGTTTTACCTCCGGTGTTCGGCCCTGTAATTGTCACTACTTTGATATGTGGGCTGATTAATAAATCAACGGGAATTACTGCATGACCTTGTTCATGTTGTTGCTGCCAAACTAAAAGGGGATGGCGTAATTGTCTTAAGGTAATAATTTCCTGTTGTTCTCTGTCTACAAATCTGGGGGGGTTAGCTTGTAACCATAAACTGTATCTAGCTCTAGCGGTTGCCAAATCTAAGGTTGTGACAATTGCCAATAATCTTTCCAAATCGGGCTTAACTGCCGCTACTTGTTCTGTTAATGCCCGTCGAATAGCTTCTTCTTCTGCTTGTTCTCTTCTGAGTGTTTGCCGCAATTGGTTGCCCATCGGCACAATTGAATTCGGTTCAATATACAGAGTTGCGCCACTAGTTGAGGTGTCATGAACAATACCAGGAATAGCATCTTTTTGTGGTGCTTTCACGGGGATAACAAAGCGATCGCCCCGTTGGGTAATAATTTGTTCCTGGACTGCCCCTGATTTTACTTGGAGGATATTTTGGAGCTTTTGGGTAATTTGACTGCGTAATCTCCGCAATTCCGTGCGGATTTCGCCGATTTTGACGCTAGCGCGGTCAGTTACTTGTCCTCGTTCGTCAATACAACGGTGAATTTCTTGCTCTAATTCAGGATAAGTCCGTAATTCAGCGACTATTTCTTTTAATATGAGTAAATCTTCTTGGTTATCAATAACACGCCGTAAATTTCTCGCCCCTGCCAAAGTAGTAGCGATCGCCAACAATTCATCCCCAGCCAAAATCCCTTGGAGTTCAGCCCGTTCTAGGGAATCACCAATATCTTGAACTCCGTCAAAGGATAATCCTGTAGTGACGCGACTTTCTAGCTGATAGACTTCTTGAGTTTGTGCTAATAAATCCTCACTTGCTGCTTGAGACGCAGGAATTTGAAGACGCAAAGACGCGATCGCCCCTAACTTAGTAGCGGCAAATGTGGAGAGGTGCTGGCATAAACGATGCCATTCCAGTAATTCTAAAGTTTCAGATTGGATCAAGGCTGCAACATCAAATCTGACAAACATTGTAACAATTCTAGTTGAATTCAGGGATCGGGGACTGGGGATTGGGGACTGGGGACTGGGGATAAAGGCAAAAGGCAAAAGGCAAAAGGTAAAAGTAAAAACAAAGGAAAAGATTCTTTTGCCTTTTTACTTTTTACTTTAGACATCTCCGAAAAAGAATCTCAAACCCTTATGCTGTCTAGAGTAAAACCTCATTTCTGGAGATGTCTTTTTTACTTTTTACTTTTTCTGTGACTGGGGATTGGAGAAAGCAGGGGAGTTAGGGGAAGGAAAAATGGTAGTTTTTTTCCTTCCCCTAACTTTATCAGTGTGTGGATTCTGGACTGGATTCAATATAAAATCCGTTTTGGAAAGTTCTGTTTGGAGGAAACCTCTGTACCCTTTGGGAAGCAAGCTACAGACTTTCCGCAAAATCTAAAATTCCAATCCCCAATCCCCAATCCCTAATCCCCAATCCCTAATCCCTAATAAAAAAACGCTGCAATTTATCTCACAATTTGATACCCTAGCTAGAACAGATTTTAGAAAAGTTAACAGCGTGGAAATTCAACTTGGGCGGGGGAAGACAGCTCGTAGAGCCTACGGCATTGATGAAATTGCTTTAGTCCCTGGTAACAGAACACTAGATCCGAGTTTAGCCGATACTCGGTGGAAAATTGGTAATATCGAACGAGAAATTCCCATTATTGCCAGTGCAATGGATGGTGTAGTTGATGTGGGTATGGCTGTCAAGTTATCACAGCTTGGGGCATTGGGTGTTCTCAATTTAGAGGGTATCCAAACTCGCTATCTTGACCCAAATCCTATTTTGGATCGGATTGCATCAGTCGGCAAAGATGAATTTGTTTCCTTAATGCAAGAACTGTATGCCGAGCCAATTAAGCCAGAATTAATTGAAAAACGTATTCAGGAAATTAAAGCACAAGGTGGCATTGCTGCTGTCAGTGCAACTCCAGCAGGTGCGAGCAAGTACGGTGAAGTAGTGGCAAAAGCTGGAGCAGATTTATTTTTTATCCAAGCTACAGTGGTTTCCACGGCTCACTTATCACCAGAGTCCATCACACCCCTAGACTTAGCTGAATTTTGCCGTTCTATGCCCATTCCTGTGGTGTTGGGGAACTGTGTCACCTATGAAGTTACTTTAGATTTAATCAAGGCTGGAGCCGCAGCTGTGTTAGTGGGAATAGGCCCTGGTGCGGCTTGTACCTCCCGTGGGGTCTTGGGTGTGGGTATACCCCAAGCAACTGCGATCGCTGATTGTGCTGCTGCTCGTGATGAATACTTTGCCGCCACAGGTAAATATGTCCCCATCATTGCCGATGGTGGTCTAATCACTGGGGGCGATATCTGTAAATGTATTGCCTGTGGTGCTGATGGTGTCATGATTGGTTCTCCCTTTGCTAGAGCCGCAGAAGCCCCAGGAAGAGGCTATCACTGGGGTATGGCGACTCCCAGCCCTGTATTACCCCGTGGAACACGAATTCGCGTCGGTACAACTGGTTCTTTAGCCCAAATTCTCACCGGCCCCGCAGGTCTAGATGATGGTACTCATAATCTTTTGGGTGCTTTAAAAACTAGTATGGGAACTTTAGGGGCAAAAGATATCAAAGAAATGCAGCAAGTTGAAGTTGTAATTGCTCCTTCTTTGTTAACCGAAGGTAAGGTTTATCAAAAAGCCCAACAATTAGGTATGGGTAAGTAATAGGGAATGGGGAATAGGAAATGGGGAATAGGGAATAGAAAAAAGCTTGAGAAGTCTTGGTTTTTAATCAAGAAATCCATCATGATTGTAAAATCATAGAGAAATTCATCATTTCTTAAACCCCTACACCCCTAAACCCTTAAACCCCTACACCCCTAAACCCCCACACCTAATAAATACCTAATCCTTAATGGATAAATACTTGAAATCCTTCAGGAATTTTTTCCAGAGTCTCAAACATTCACTGGAAAAATCCCATCTGTCGCCTACAATAGAGATAGCGGAGACGCATGTTTCCGTTCACTCCTCACACCACACTCCGCCCGGACTACTGTTCGGGCGGTTCCTTTTGTCCGGAAATTTATGAATAAATTCTGGACTTCTTTGTAAATGTACATCCATATATTTCTGGTCGATGTTTTTGCTATGGTAGAATTTTCACGAAAGTCAGAAATATAATTGGCAAAGGTTTTTAGGCATGTCAGCAGCCGCACAAGTTACAGATTCTACTTTTAAGCAAGAGGTACTCGATAGCGATGTACCTGTTTTAGTCGATTTTTGGGCCCCTTGGTGTGGCCCTTGCAGAATGGTAGCTCCTGTTGTCGATGAAATCGCAGCTCAGTACGAAGGTCAACTGAAAGTTGTAAAAGTCAACACGGATGAAAATCCTCAAGTTGCTAGCCAATACGGTATCCGCAGTATCCCCACTTTGATGATATTTAAAGGTGGACAAAAGGTTGATATGGTAGTCGGTGCAGTACCTAAAACTACCTTATCTAATACCTTGGATAAGCATCTGGGCCAAACTCGGTAGTCTACCCTTGTTAGAAGAGCATTTGGAGTCAACTACCCACACTAACCTATGGGTAAAGTGTGGGCATCTAATTTGATGAATGGCGATCGCCTGAATAAGTCAACTTCATAGCCAGAATTCAAGACTATCTTCAGCAGTTAATACATTGATCACCAAAATTAGGTAAAATGTAATGCCATTGTGTTGGCAGTTCTCATGGCTTCATCTGCGTCGTTTGACACATTCGAGTCTCTCCAAGCGGATATCGCTGGATTAATTGATCGCTTACCGAGTCTAAAACATCGGCAATTCATTCAGCAGGCTTTAGGTACGATTATTCGCCTAGCTGATAGTGATATTGACCGCCTCGATTGGAAGATATTGTCTGCTGCTCTAGCTGATATGGAGCAAGGCTTTCAACTATTTTATGACTATCGACACGTCCGCAAGGTGACTATTTTTGGGTCAGCGCGACTAGCACCAGAAACCCCAGAGTACCAAATGGCACTGCAATTTGGACGCGCCGTCACCAAGTTAGGTTTTATGGTCATGACAGGCGGTGGTGGTGGAATTATGCAGGCTGGTCATGAAGGTGCGGGGCGAGAAAATTCTTTTGGTTTAAATATTCAGTTACCCTTTGAACAGCAAGCCAACCCCATCATTGAGGGCGATCCGAAACTCATTCACTTTAAATATTTCTTCACTCGTAAGTTATTTCTGCTCAAAGAAAGTGATGCTGTAGCCTTATTTCCTGGTGGCTTCGGTACTCAAGATGAAGCCTTCGAGTGCATGACATTGAGTCAAACGGGTAAATTCGGCCCTGTACCCTTAGTTTTAATAGACCATCCTGGTGGTGATTATTGGCAATCTTGGAGTCAATACATCAATGAGCATTTAGTAAAACAAGGTCTAGTCAGTCCTGAAGATCCGAGCCTTTATACTGTCACTGATAACTTAGAAGTGGCTTGTGAGGCTATTACCCGTTTTTATCAGGTTTATCACTCTAGTCGCTATGTAGGCGATTTATTAGTCATTCGTTTGATGCAAGAACTATCGGATGCAGAGGTAGGTCAGTTAAATGAGCAATTTAGCGACATCATTGTCAAAGGGAAAATAGAAAAGAGTCAGGCTTTACCCCAAGAAAGCCAAGACGAAACCATTGATTTACCACGCATAGTTTTATACTTTAATCAACGGGATTTAGGACGTTTATACCAAATGATTGCGGCAATTAATCAGATGGGTATTCCTACCGCTAAAGAGCAATTACATCCAGAAAAAAAATGAAGTTGCGCCAAATAGATAAATGATGTAGAGACGTTGTATGCAACGTCTCTACAGTAATATGCTAGGCAAACTACATCAAGAAACGGTATCAGTTAGTCATGCGATCGCTACATGAAATATCACTATTTGAGATGATCTTTTGGTCAATTTCACTCCAGATGCTACCAAAGGTTGTCTTGCTTGGTAATTGGCTCATACCAATTCGCAATGGACTAACGTCCCGCTACGCTAACGCAATGGACTAACGTCCCGCTACGCTAACGCAATTAAAAAACTTAGATGTAGCAAAGCTTCAGGGTTTATGTCTGTATCAAGTTTTCGTGAATTGGTATCAACTGATTGTGTCATCAAAAAACTGTTGGGAAAGGGACTTCCAAGAAATAAATTACTCAGCAAAAATCATAATTTGACATCTATAAGAGAATAAGAATCATTCTGAGGGGGTGAGAGGTGGTTGCCACCTCTCACCCCCTCAGAACACAGAAAGAAAAGTCTGCACTCTGTCAATTATCTCAGGTGCATTATCATAATTAATATTGATGTTTTCTAGCTGAAAGCTTTAAAAATAGTGAGAGAAATTAAGTGCTGCCACAACAAATATCAACAAACCATTTACCTAAATTGGGAAACTTTTCATCTGTGGAGTTAGTCAGGCGTTCTATTTGTGCTTCAATAGCAGACATAGCTTTATTATTAAGCTTAATTCCTGTTTCATAAGTTTGGGTTATTAGCTTAACTACAACAGGAGGTTTGCCTTTCCATGTCATATTTTCGGCAAATTTTAAGGCGGTTTCAACACGAGCTTTGGCATCAAGGCTTAAACGTAAAATACTTTCGTCATCTACAGCCGATTGATTAACTATTGCTAATTGCTCGAAGATTGCATCAGTTTCTGGAATTTTTTTTTGAGGAAGCACTTTTGCCACTCGCTTGAGACGATAACCCAAATAATTTAATTTGACGTGGATTGTTTCTTCAGTTGGTAACTGTTCATTGCTATAGCCAAACTTCTCAATTAATAGCTTCCTTACTTTGCTTGCTGTTAGGCGTGTATATAATCTCTGGCTTTTAAAACTTGGGTCAGTTTGACTTTGGGCATCAACTAATTTTTTGATATCTTCTAACAAGGAAGGTAAATGTTCTTCTGCTTTCCAGCGACCCCTAGCTGAATAATTATCAAAACAAGTAATCTCAGTGGTTAATTCTTTAATCCCTTTACGAATAGTTTTTCTATCCCATCCCAATTCTTTTTGAGCTATGAGTTGTCCTCCATAGCCTAATTCCATAACAGTCTGCGCTTGAAAACGTCTTCTGGCTGCACCTTTCAATTGAGTGGCTGTTTCCTTGAGCAAACTTTTCAATGAGTCAGTTAATTCAATTGACACTCCAACACACCCCAAAACTCGAACCATATATTAGACTTGTCTACGAAAGATAAAACGTGAGTAATAAAAGCGTCTGAGGACTAAATAGTACAATATTACTACTTGACGCATGGAACGAAAAAATCAGGTTTTGGGGGTTAAAAAACCAAAAATCTCAAAAGTTTAGGGAAACATAGCGTTGAAAACAAAAAATGCAAGCGCGTATAACTCAAATATTATGACTGAGTATTTTGTCCGAATTGAGATGCAACCTCACCAAACCACATACTGTCATAATTACTTGGCGATAACGATGTCTTGCTAAACGAAATCTATCGCTAGCAACGCGAAAAGTTTTCACTCGACATATCAGATGTTCAACACCAATACGTGCTGATGATATCTGTTGATTTTCCTCTTTTCGAGTAGGGGAAAGTTCGGCTTTTTTTTGGCTTCTTATGAGGTGTGGTAATCAGTGCTTCTCCAATATAAGCTTTATCACCTAAAAATCTTTGCGTTTCATCTAGCTGACTGCGATGCTCCCGAAATAATGAAATATCACTTATCTTCCCTAGTTGTCCAATACAAATATCCACAATATCTCGACCACCAGGCAGCACGATAAACTGATTTTTAATGGTGTGTATCTTTTTCTTGCCTGAGTAATACTTTTTTTGCTCTTGATAGTCTCCTGGTCTTTCTATAGCTTGTTCTGCGCTATCTACAATTAATTCATGTTCACTTAAGATTTTGCATAGTTCTTGATATTTTTTACTATCGGTTTTCACTTCTTCTACTTGGGATGCAGGTAAAATTTCTCGCAGAATTACCACCCAGTAATTAAATGTATTATTCGCTTTACTTCTCGCAACGTTGAACAACAATCCCAGAATTTCAAATGTGGGTTTTTGTCTCAGGTATACTGAGCACAGACATATCCCTTCTTTGACTGTCATTTCTGCTTTACGTCCTCCACCAGCAGCAATTAAACGAATCTTGTTTTTTTGCATTAGAGCTTGTTTCTCTATATGCCTTTTTTCTGCTAATATTACTAATGATGTAAAATCCTCATACTTAATCCCAATCAATCGTTTGGATTCTTGTGGGTGTGACTCTATTCTTTCTAAAGGACTTGTCATTTTGTTTGCGTAAATTTACTTGGATATGCTTATCCTCTCACTAAATTTCTTTTAAAGATAGGTCTATTAATTCACTACAAAGGGAAGTCACAGTAGCCATCGGCTGCCATGACTTCCTCCCCACTATAATGATTATCATTCTTATGATTTGGGGATTTTATTTCTTGGAAGTCCCTTAGATAAATTCCTGGAATGGACTCAAGCAGCTTATAAATTATTCCCCAAAAGTTGCCGAACTATCAGTAGATAGATGAGATTCTGGCTTATTTTGCTCACCGAACTACTCAAGGTATCGTAGAAGGAATTAATCAGAAGATTAAGCTCATTAAACGCAGGGCTTAAGGCTTAACTAACTTTAATAGCTTTAGAAGAAGGGTTTTACTAAATTGGTATTTCTGTTGTTAATTTAACATATCTAGTCTGGGAGAGCCAAAGAAATTTGTAATTCAATACAGTTTAATCTTGTGCCAGTTTTAAAACTGTATACTCTTGGTAAAAAATAGTATCCATTTTATTAGCCTAAAAATAGGTTCTTTCTTGCCCATACACCCTTATACCCTTACACCCCGACACCCTTTTTTCATACATAAATTACTCAAAATATCTGGAACATTTTTAACAGTTTGCACGACTATAAAAATAAAGAGAAAAACTAGAAAATTTTCACACGATTATGAAAAATATCCTCAAGTCTTTGGTGACAATCTCTGCATTGTCCTCAGTAATTATGACGGCTTTTGTAGTTAATGTTGGTCAAGCAACGGCTGAAACTAAAAAAGGTACTGATGCTAGTTATGTGGGTGCTGGTATCGCCGCCGGTGTCACCAACGGGGGACAAAATAACGACGCTGCTAACTTTGGCGGTAATCTCACTGGACGCGTCAAGTTAGGTAACACCCCATTCTCTGCACGGGGTAACGTTTTATGGAATGACGACACCACAGCCATTATTCCCGAAGTTTCCGTAGATGTGCCAATTGCTAATCGCACTAACGCTTTTGTCACAGGTGGTTATTCCTTCGTAGAAAAAAATGGTTCACCCAGTCCCTTGGGTAACAGGGATGCTGTAGTCGTAGGTGCTGGGGTGGAATCAGAAGTTGCTAACAATTTCCTAGTGTACACAAATGCCAAAGTTGGGCTACGTGCCTACGAAAATAGCCCCGCTTCTGCTGTTAGCATCAATGGTGGTATTGGTTATCGGTTTAGGTAGGGGATTGGGCAATACGGTTCGGTTAAGGGGAAAAGGGAAAAGGCTCAATTCAAACCTTTCCCCTTTACCCCTTAACCTTTTCCCAAACCAAAAGGAAGATGAAAATTGCTTATCCGAACCGTATTGCAACAACACTGGGGTTTTAGTCTTTGGTTAGGTAAACCTAGTCACATACCAGGAATCAATTATGCTTGGAATGGAATAGGTGATTGGAAAGCCTAACGTCAATGGTATTTTTTCTAGAAAAAATTTCTATTTTTTTAGGTTATCTAATACCGTAAATTTGCTGAGTGTGCTAATGTATGTTTAAATGCTGTTCTAATGTTTTGTATAGGTAACATCCATAAGTTATTCAGTTGATATATGAGTGAGGTGGTCTGAATCTAACTATCAATGGATTAATAAGCTTTTTAGTATAACTATCTAACTGGTTCTAATTTAAAATCCACTCCCACTTGCCCAGAAGTCTTCTCGATTTTCTTTAAGAATCAGTTCTAAACACAAATAACTTATTGAAGGAGTTTTGCGTAATGGCTAAAATTGCTATTTCCAATCTATCCACTGCTGATGGTGACTTATTCATGGATTCTCAAAGTTATTTAGAGGATTTAACTGATGCTGAACTTAGCACTACTAAAGGCGGCTGGAATTACGGATACGGTATCTACAATACCAATAGCGGATATTATTGGACTTTGGACGGACAGACATTTCCTATCACGTTGTACCCAATGGGAGATACAAAACAACAAATAATATTAGACAGAAAACTAGACAAATTAGGTTAACAAAATTATCTGTTAAGGTGAGCAGGGGGAGCGGGGGAAGGTGGGGGAGAAAAATTACTGTTTAATAGTTTTTTCTCCCGCAGCTTCAAGAGCCTCAAGAGCTTATCCGAACCGTATTGGGGGACTGGGGATTGGAGATTGGGAATTGGGCATTGGGGACTGGGGATTGGAAGGTAGACAAGGTGGACAAGGTAGACAAGGTAGAATTTATTTCTCAAACCATCACTGACTAAACACCGTGCTACCGCTAATAGCACTCATTACTCATTACTCAGCACTCCCCACTGAGTTTAGTAAATGATTGATTATCTTCGGACTTCTTGGTGTAGTATATATTTAACTCAGCACTAAAAACTCAGAAACGTCGAAGGCTGGTTTGATAAAGTGTGAAATCACTTTTAGAACCAGCTTTTTGTCGTGTTAGGATTGAAATATTCTTCACTTATCCGACCGGATTACGGGTAATAACCAAACGCAGCTATGCTGCTCACTTGCTAATTCGGCAATCACCGATGCCTTATTGAGAATACTATAGAACTCTGATGGTTAAATCCGCTCCTCCCCCTCTCACCAGCCGCAAACCTTCTAAAGTTGAAGGAATTAAAGAAAACAGTAATTTTTTACGTGAACCCGTAGCAACGCAGATACTTGAGGATACTACTCACTTTAGTGAAGACGCAATCCAAATTCTCAAGTTTCACGGTTCTTATCAGCAGGATAACCGTGATAACCGTGTTAAGGGACAAGAGAAAGATTATCAATTTATGCTGCGGACAAAAAACCCTGGTGGTTTAGTACCGCCGCAGTTATATTTGGCTTTAGACAAGCTAGCTGATGAATATGGCAACCATACTTTACGAGCAACGACTCGTCAAGGTTTCCAACTCCACGGGATTTTAAAGAAGAATCTCAAAGCCGCGATCGCTACAATAATTAAAAATCTCGGTTCAACTTTGGGTGCTTGTGGTGACATCAACCGCAACGTCATGGCTCCCCCAGTTCCCTTTAAAAATCAGCCTGAGTATCAGTATGCTTGGGAATATGCCCAAAATATTGCTGATTTACTCTCACCCCAAACCGGTGCTTATTACGAAATCTGGTTAGATGGCGAAAAAGCTATCAGCGCGGAAGAAAGTCCAGAGGTGAAAGCAGCTAGAGTTCGTAACGGTAATGGCACAATTATTCACGACACGGAAGAACCCATATACGGCACATATTATATGCCGCGTAAGTTCAAGGTGAGTGTGACAGTTCCTGGGGATAACTCCATTGATTTATATTCCCAAGACCTGACTTTAGTGGTAATTACTGATGCCCAAGGCAACCTGCAAGGCTTTAATATCTTTGCTGGTGGTGGTTTGGGTAGAACCCACAACAAAGAAGAAACCTTCGCGAGAGTTGCAGACCCCATCGGCTATGTAGATAAAGCTGATGTATATGATGCAGTGAAAGCCATTGTCGCTACACAAAGAGATTACGGCGATCGCACTGACCGCAGACACGCTAGGTTAAAATACTTAATCAATGATTGGGGTGTCGATAAATTCCGCGCCAAAGTCGAAGAATATTTTGGTAAACCCCTCGCACCTTTCCAAGAATTACCAGAATTTAAATATCATGACTTCTTGGGTTGGCACGAACAAGGCGATGGTAATTTATTCTTGGGGATTTCCATTGATAATGGTCGCGTCAAAGACGAAGGCTCATTTAAATTAAAAACAGCCTTACGGGAAATTGTCGAGCAATTTAACTTACCCATCCGCCTCACAGCCAACCAGAACCTGATTTTCTACGAAATCGCACCGGAAAATAAAGCTGCAATTCAAGCCATTCTCGACCGTTGCGGCGTAGTTTCTGACCCCAACACCATTGACTCTCTCGTCCGGTATGCAATGGCTTGTCCAGCTTTACCGACTTGCGGTTTAGCTATCACCGAGTCAGAAAGAGCCATACCTGGAATTTTAGAGAGAATTCGCGCGGTCTTAGATAAAGTCGGTTTACAAAATGAACATTTTGTGGTAAGAATGACCGGCTGTCCCAATGGTTGCGCTCGTCCTTACATGGCAGAATTAGGTTTTGTAGGTAGTGCGCCAGAAAGTTATCAAGTGTGGTTAGGTGGTTCACCAAATCAAACGCGTCTAGCACAACCTTATGTAGAGAAACTGCACCATAACGATATAGAAAGCTTCTTAGAGCCAATTTTTGTCTACTTTAAGCAGTCTCGCACACCACAAGAAAGCTTTGGTGATTTTTGCGATCGCGTCGGCTTTGATGCAATTCGTGAATTTGCTAGCCAGTACGAACCAGAAGCAGCAGTCACCGTAGAACCAGAAGCACCTAAAGCTGCGTCAAAATCGCGCAAAGCTAGATATCGTGTCAGTCTCCACGATGATTTGTACGCCAAGCTGAAAACTACAGCCACTAGTCAAGGAAGATCAATGACTGATTTAGTCAAAGAAGCCTTAGAAGCTTACTTCCAGACTCTTCCATAAGCATTAGGATGAGGAAATTTAACCGCAGATGAACGCAGATAATACTTATTAAAGTATCGGCGTTTATCTGCGGTTTAACATCTCATACCAATTCACAAGAAACTTGATACAGATGTAAACACTAAAAGGTAGGCTGAGTCTCACTTTCTTAATTTTGAATTTTGAATTTTGAATTTTGAATTGGTATCATGGCTCAACTACAACGAATTACCATTGCACCCTCCCAACTCCAAGAAAGTCAAATCTTACTCACACCACAACAAGAACATTACTTAAAGCGGGTATTGCGTTTGCGTGAAGGTGAGCAATTTATTGCGATGGATGGCTTGGGTAAGTGGTGGTTAGCGCAGATTAACGCCGAACAAGCACAAGTATTAAAACCCCTAGTTGTCGCCACTGAGTTACCTGTAGCCATTACTTTAATGATGGCTTTACCCAAAGGTAGTGGTTTTGAGGAAGTGGTGCGGAGTTGTACTGAGTTGGGTGTAGCTTGTATTGCACCAGTGTTGAGCGATCGCACTCTCTTAAATCCGAGTCCCCAAAAGCTAGAACGTTGGCGACGCATCGCCGCAGAAGCCGCCGAACAATCAGAACGCGCTTTTGTTCCAACAATTTTAGAGCCTGTAACATTTAAAGAAGCTGTAACTAATAGCACAGCAAACCACCGCTATATTTGTGAAGCACGCGGTGAATATAGTCATCTGCAAAACTTAATTAAGCCAATTACTGGTGATGTCGTGATTGCTACTGGACCCGAAGGCGGCTGGACAGATAAAGAAATTGCAGAAGCGATCGCATCGGGATTTCAACCAGTATCTCTAGGTAGTCGCATCCTCAGAGCCGTCACAGCACCAGTAGTAGCATTATCCCTAATTTCCGCAGCCTGTGAAGTATAAATGTAAATGACAAGGTAGACAAGGGGGCAAGGGGGCAGGGGGACAAGGTAGACAAGGGGACAAGGTAGACAAGAGGGGAGAAGTATTAATAACTAATGACTAATGACTAATGACTATTGACTATTGACTAATGACTATTGACTATTGACTAAAATGATTGAACAAATTGCGATCGCTTTTGAAAATAAAGACTATAAAACAGCAGCGAAATTACTCAAACCACTGCTACAAGATTCGCCGGACAATCCTTGGGTGGTGTTTTATCTGGCTAGGCTGCATGAAGTTTCAGGAAAATATGCAGAAGCGGAAAAGGTTTATCGGCGATTATTGTTAATCACAACTAATAACAAGATTGTTACGCAAACACGCCAAGGTTTACAAAGGCTAGAAGATATCAGGAAAGAAGAAAAACAAAGGGCGATTGCTCAAGCTACAGCCGAAGCCAGTAACACTGAATTAGGGGTATTAATCTTAGAACCTCTCGAAAATGAGCAGAAAAACCTTGTAGCCGCTAATTTTGCCCAAATTATGCAGCTAGATGCTTATACTGCTAGGTTGTTGCTTCCTACCCGTTCTTGGAAATATTACCGCGCTGGACGCATCGGTGAACTTAAGTTTTATGGAATGCAGTTACAGCAAGCAGGTATACCTTGCTTTTGGATTACAATCAAAGCGATAGCTCAAATTCAAGTTTATCAAGTACAATATTTTTCCCAATCCCAGCCACAACCTACTGTAATTTGCTCTGACCAGAGAAATATAGTAGGTTCTCTCACCTTTGATTGGGCGGAAGTTGCAGCACAGGTTTTAGGACTATTACCAATTTTTGAAGAAGTTGTTGACGTGAATGCAAATCGTCAATTTGAACGCAAAACCAAAACCCAAGACTATGCCCAATTCTGTGATTTACACTTACCACAGAGACACTGTATTTTGCGAATGTGCGATCGCAGTTATGATTTTCACCAAAGTTTAGAAATCACTCCCGCAGCTAATCAAAATCTCACCAGAAGTAACTGGACTCCCTCAGTCAGTCAAAATACTATCAGAATCAACTGGAACAACCTAGTCAACTGGCTGACTAACTATTTACCACAAGCCACAATTTGGTCAGACTTTACACCTTTTGCCCAAACAGTTCTAGAACAAATGGAAATGCTGGGTAACATTCAGTCTCACATTCACCTGTTTCGCAGAGAAAAGACCTATTGGGACCCAGCATTTCATTTATATAGTGGACTGATATTTAACAAAGACATGGCACAAAACCATTAATTCTTGTCTAGCGTCCTGATAATACCAAGTTTGGATTACTAGTACAAAAAGGCAAAAGTAAAAAGGCAAAAGGCAAAAGTAAAAATGCTGATTTTGTAAGCTTTTACACCATTTAAAATGGTATATTTATTTCCGCCGTGCTGTACTAGTCTTATTTAAACCAAACTTTAAATCCAAAATCTAAAATCCAAAACTTGTACTGAGGGGGTCGAGTGAGCCTCGCCGAACTCTTGTCGAAGTATCCAAAATCCAAAATTCCCTAGCCAGGGGTTTTTACTTGACGCGCCATATCTAAATAGCTGCTCATATTAGCACCAGGACGACGACGGCCATTTGAGCCGCTAGCAGTAGGAATGAGGTACTTGGGTGCGAATGTGGTTTCAGTGGGTGTAGCAGGTTTAGTAGCAACTGGCGCAGGTGCGGGTGCTGGTGCAGATGGAGCAGTTTTGCCATTCTGAGAAGCTTCTTTCTTTGCTGCTTTCACGGGAGTAGAAGCAGACTCTGACTTAGGAGTTTCTGCTGCTTTTGCTGTCTTACCATTGCCATTGGATGCTTCAACAGCAGGTTTAGGTGCAGCTACTGGTGCTGAACCAGTACCAGTTTCTTCTAGTTGTAGATAGTAGCCACCATTTTTCTTACCAGGTAAAAATCCGGTGATAAAGCTGATGATGCCAGCGATGAGTTTTTTGATAAACCCCATGATAATTACTCCTGAATTCCTTATCTGTAAAACCGACCGTAATGTTAAAAATTACGTCACAATACTACGTTTTATGATGATTCTCTACTTTTTATCAAACCACAACGGTTTGGTCTTCATCAAGCCTATTAGACGGAGAATAGTCTCAAATCTTGCTGCCCAGCACTGTGCAACTTGTCAATACTGAAGACTAATTATTAAATTTTATCCCAATCTAAAGCAAGATTCTGAAAGCTTGCTTAATAAAAATTAACATTATTTTCTCTGATGGTTATCAAAAACCATCAGTAATGAATCGGTTCACCGTTGATTGTTGACTGTTGACTATTGACTAATTCCTCATCCAGTCAGGAGAGTGTCATAATTTGGCTTTCAGGACAAATCTGACTGAGTTAGATTTTCTACAACAAGGATACAGAACA
Source organism: Aliinostoc sp. HNIBRCY26 (assembly GCF_050235535.1). Lineage (GTDB taxonomy): Bacteria > Cyanobacteriota > Cyanobacteriia > Cyanobacteriales > Nostocaceae > Trichormus. The sequence goes on along the minus strand of NZ_CP189852.1, from coordinate 1,518,820 downwards.
AACCAAATTATGAACACACAAAACCAACAACGTAACCCAGTTGTGTTGGTGCATGGCATTACTGATACAGAAGCCGTCTTTGATGAAATGGCTGTTTTTCTAGGCAAACAAGGCTGGCCTGTACATTCACTGGATTTAGTACCAAATAATGGTGCAGCTGGTCTAGATGTATTGGCGCAGCAACTAGCTGGTTATATTAACAAAACTTTTCCACCAGAACAAGCCTTGGATATAGTGGGCTTTAGTATGGGTGGAATTGTCAGCCGTTACTATATACAGCGTTTAGAAGGTATTAAGCGAGTACAACGGTTTATTACAATTTCTTCGCCTCATCATGGCACTGTTGTCGCCTATGCGTCTCAGCTTCCTGGTTGTATGCAAATGCGTCCTAATAGCGAATTGCTGAGTGATTTAAATGCTGATGTAATGATGTTACAGCAATTAAATTTCACCTCTATTTGGACAAATTACGATTTAATGATCATTCCGGCACATAGTTCTAAAATGCCTCTGGGTAAAGAAATAATTATTCCAGTAGCCTTACATTCATGGATGCTGACAGATTCTCGTTGTATAGCCGAAGTAGCAAAGGCTTTAGCAGAACCAGTCAAGCTGAATGTAGAGAATTCAACTAATTTGCATGGGTTGGAATTAGAAAGTAGAGAATGGGGACTAGAGGCTGGTTAAGTCTATGCGATGATGATTTGCAATTCAATAAGCTGATAAGCTAATCAGTATTTAATTTGCATAAAGCCAGGGCTTAAGCCCTTACTACAAACGAATCAATCTGGAAAATTGTATTACTTTCTATCCCCGATTTGAGCATATTCTTGACTGCCAAAAATTGCTTCTACATGACGATAATATTTAAACTCCATTAAATTATTAAACGGATCTTCCAAGAAAAAGGTGCGATGTTCTAAGGTAGTTCCCACAAAGCGGTTTTTCGGTTCTTCACGAAATGCCAGATGTCTTTGTTGCGCCCTTTCTAGTAGTTCTTCCCAGTCGGTTTCTTCAGCAAAAATTAAGCCAAAGTGTCTGGGGTAAATAGTGCGTTGAGGGGTTAATGGTTCTTTGGTGAGGTGAGCTACTAGTTGATGTCCATAAAGATTGAGAATGAGGGCTTGGGGGTTTTCTCGCCCGGCTGTGCAGCCTAAACCATCAACGTAATAGGCCTTGGCTTGAGGGATATCAGTCACGGGGAAAGCTAGATGAAATATGGTTTGGTTCATAAATTTGGGCATTGGGCATGGGGCATTGGGCATGGGAGTATTAGGGTAGTTTTTTGTTCTCTACTTTTGCCCTACACATAATTTTTAGCAATTTTGCCTGTTGGTTCTGCTCTAACCTGTAAAGAAAATATAAACTATGCACTTTGGGATGGGGAGGTAAAACCAATTCAAAATTCAAAATTCAAAATTCAAAATTAAGAAATCTTTACTTTACAAAGGTTTCTGGGCATGGATATGTTTCAAAAGTTTTAGTGAATTGATATAAAGTGAAGAAAATGCCTGAATCCTTTAAATTGCTGGCTGTGGGCTAGATTCTGCTGTTGAGCAATGAAAATGTGGGTTTTACTCCCCTCTCCTTGTAGGAGAGGGGTTGGGGGTGAGGTCACAAATACTCATCGAATTCACGTTAAAATTCGCTATTCTGGTTGATATCTGGGCAACACTACCATAGTTTATTGCTGATGATCTCATTAATTAGCTCTGCCAATCCTTGGTTAGTAGGAATAGCACTGAACGCCATTTTATTAAGTTTCGTTTGGTTTGCTCCTAAAAAACTGCTGACTCCAGCAGGAATACTCCACGCTTGGATATTGGGTGTATTGGTTTGGGGGACTCTCGGCTGGCAGGGATATTTAGTGGTAGCGTTTTATTTTTTAGTAGGTTCTGGTGTGACACGCATTGGTTTGGCACAAAAAGAAGCCGAAGGGATAGCAGAAAAGCGTTCAGGTGCAAGAGGCCCGGAAAACGTTTGGGGTTCGGCTTTGACTGCGGCTTTATGTGCTGTAGGCTTGGGGCTAATTGATGCCGGAATTGTACCCAGTCCCCAATCCCTAATCCCCAGTCCCCAATCCCTTTTAATGTTGGGTTATGTGGCGAGTTTTAGCACCAAATTGTCTGACACCTGTGCTAGTGAAGTTGGTAAAGCCTACGGTAAACGAACTTTTTTAATTACGACACTACAACCAGTAGCCAGAGGTACAGAAGGCGCAGTCAGTTTAGAGGGGACTTTAGCGGGTGTAGTCGCTTCAGTTGCGATCGCTATTTTAGGCTGGGGTGTGAGTTTAGTTACACCGATGGGTATACTGTGGTGTGTCCTAGCAGCATTTATTGCCACAAACCTAGAAAGTGTAATTGGCGCAACCTTGCAAGCTAAATACACTTGGTTAACAAATGAAGTCGTTAATATTTTTAACACTTTAATTGGTGCGATCGCTGCTATGGCGTTCGCCTTTACTTGGGCGAGTTTAGTTTAGGGATTGGGGACTGGGGACTGGGGACTGGGGACTGGGGAATAGGAATAGAAATTAACAAATAATTTATTCCATCAATGCCCAATGCCCCATTCCCAATGCCCCATTCCCAAAGATTCGTTATTTTGAAGCTGAATAAATTTCAGTGAAAGTCACTTTTGGCTACATAGCTAAATTTGACTGTTTTGTGTATGCTAAAAAACCTGATTTTCAGAACTAGAAAATTTATTTCACTTTTAATTTTTTCTTTAACATTGCATTACTGGTAAATGAGTTACAAAATTTCCAGAAAAAGCCATATAAATTAAGTCGGAAGTTAATTCCCTTTTCTATATTTCTTCTTTCCCCAATCCCCAATCCCTAGTCCCCAATACTTCGACAAGCTCAGTACAAGTCCCCAATCCCCAGTCCCCAGTCCCCAGTCCCCAACCCCCATTACCAGGTGAACTCATGGAAAATTTAACTTTTTTAAGCGTTGACGACCAAGCAATCTCTCTAGAGCAAACAGTAAAATATCTGCAAGTTTCAGGGAAATTAGGTCAATTTATTAGTGATGTGCTGCGTCAGTATGTAATTGAGCAGGAATTCAATAACCGTGAGGATATGGAAATTAACCCAGCCCTCACTGAACAAACGATTATTGATTTCCGGCTGAAAAATCAACTAGCTGATCCGCAGGCTTTTCAGGAGTGGTTGAAGAGAAATGGCACAGACTACAACACATTCCACACGGCAATTACATCGAATTTCAAACTAGAAAAATTAAAAGCTGTAGTGACAGAAGCAAAAATCTCTGAATATTTTATTGAACGCAAGATTTTTCTAGATCGGGTGGTAATCTCACGAATTGTGGTTGATAGTCGAGAACTGGCGGAGGAGTTACAACTGCAAATTGCTGAAGGAGGAAGTTTTGAGCAATTAGCTAAGGAATATTCCCAAGCTGACGATCGCATTGTCAACGGCATGATGGGGCCAATTAGCCGAGGCACAATGCCGGATGTCTTAAGGGCGGCGGTAGATATGGCTCAACTCGGACAAGTCATCGGCCCTATCGAACTGGATGGACGTTACGGATTGTTTCGCGTCGAACAATTTTTACCAGCGTCTTTGGAAGATACGCAATTAACACAAGCACTACAAAACGAATTATTTGAAAAATGGCTAGCGGAGAAAATTCAAAAGCTGACAGTCAAATTACAGGTGAGTTAAAACTTCAGGATAATGAATCTCTAAGACAATACGTGCTAGCTGCTATACCTTGGAATCAACCACCTCTGGGTTTGCTCAATCCTGAACAAAAATCCCAATTAGAACAACGCCTAGAAACCCGTCGCTATCGACTGGGAGAAAAAATTTGGTCGAGTGAAGCAGGCGGATATCAGTTTTTAATTATTGCTGGTAAAGTCCGTCTGCGGGAAGAAGATACGGGTACGCCTCTGGCGGCTTTGGAGGTGGGAGACTGGTTTGGCGATTTGCAAAAAATCCCAGGAGACTATAAAGCTGTAGCAGCGACGAAAGAAGTAGTTGTGGCTTGTTGGGATACAAAACTCTGGGCGGAAATATCTAACTCGGATGTGGAAGATTTTTGGTTAGGTGTTGTGCAGCCAGAAATCCCCACAGTTGTCACTGAAACGCAGGTATTCCAGCCTGCGACACCAGAACCTACCCCAACCCCAACAGCCCAAAGTTACCCCTTTGTGGCTAGTTGGAATACGGCTGCGGCTTGTTTAACTATGGCTGCCCAACAGTTGAATAATCCCGTGAAATTGGAATGGGTACAACGCCAACTGCGGGGACAAAATCCTAAACAAGTGATGGAAGCTGGTGAGAAACTGGGCTTAGTTTTGCGTCGGTTAAACGTGAGTTGGAGTGAGTTACGCCAGTTGTCGTTCCCGGCTTTATTACACTGGGAGTCGCAGTCATGGGTAGTAGTTTATGGGATGAAAGGCGATCGCTTGATTGTCGCTAATCCCCAGCATCCTGATAGTATTTGTGAGAATCTGCCCCAATCTGTGGTAGAAGAATCCTGGGATGGGCAGTTATGGCAAGTTGAACTCATATCCCGACAAGAAAAATTCAATCTCAGTTGGTTTACGCCAGCCGTTTGGAAATACAAAGGATTATTAGGGGAAGTTTTACTGGCTTCCTTTACTTTGCAATTATTGGGTTTGGGGACACCACTAATTACCCAGGTGGTGATTGATAAAGTCATGGTGCAAGAGAGTTTACCCACTCTCGATGTCATGGCGATCGCGCTGTTATTTATTGCGTTATTTGAGTCTATACTCGGTATTCTTAGGCTATTTATCTTTACCCACACAGCCAGACGCTTAGACTTAAGTTTATCAGCACAGTTATTTCGTCATCTCATGCGCTTGCCCTTGGCTTATTTTGAGTCGAGGCGCGTCGGTGATACCGTCGCCAGAGTGCAAGAATTGGAACAAATCCGCCAATTTCTCACGGGTACAGCCCTAACGGTGATTTTAGATAGCATCTTTGCCGTCGTCTACTTGGTATTGATGTTTTACTACAATATTCCCCTTACCTTTGTGGCGTTGGCAGTGTTACCGTTGTTTGCGGCTTTAACCTTAGTAGCAACACCAATTTTGCGGAACTGGTTAAACGAAACCTTTAACCGCAGTGCTGATAGTCAGTCATTTTTAGTAGAAACAGTCACGGGTATCCACTCTGTCAAAGCCCATGCTGCCGAATCTGTAGCGCGCGATCGCTGGGAAGGCTTATTTGCTCGTTTCGTGCGTACTGGCTTTAAAGCTTCCACTACTTCTAACATTAGCAGTAATATTGGTGACTTCCTCACTAATTTTTCTTCCCTGTTAATTCTCTGGTTTGGTGCGAAATTAGTCATTGATAGACACATGACTGTCGGGCAACTTGTAGCTTTTCAGATGTTATCTGGCAGGGTGACAGGGCCACTTTTAAGGTTAGTGCAGTTATGGCAAAATCTGCAACAAGTCTTACTCTCAGTAGATAGAATCGGTGATATTCTCAACGTCGCCCCAGAAGCCGAAATGGGGACGGGTTTAGTTTTACCACCATTGAAAGGACAAATAACTTTTGAACAAGTATTTTTCCGGTATAAAGCTAATACTGAACCTGTGGTACGAGGAATTTCTTTTAATGTTGAACCAGGACAATTTGTCGGGATTGTCGGGCGCAGTGGTTCGGGGAAAAGTACCCTATCAAAACTTTTGCAGCGACTCTATCAAATAGAATCAGGACGGATTTTAATTGATGGTTTTGATATCAAGAGTGCTGATTTATCTTCACTGAGACAACAAATTGGCGTAGTTCTCCAAGAAGACTTTTTATTTAATGGTTCAATCTTGGAAAATATCACCCTTGGTAATCCTGATATTACCGCCGAACAAGTAGTTCAAGCTGCGAGAATGGCGGTAGCCCACGATTTCATTAGTCAATTACCCTATGGTTATGAGACTAATGTGGGAGAAAGGGGAACAGCTTTATCGGGAGGACAAAGACAACGCATTGCTTTAGCAAGATTGTTTCTTTCCGATGCGCCGATTTTAGTCTTAGATGAGGCGACTAGTGCTTTAGATAGTGAAACTGAGCAGCAAGTATTGCAAAATCTACAAGCAATTTCTACTAACCGGACTGTATTTTTGATTGCTCACCGTTTTGCGCCTTTGAAGCGCGCTGATCAGATTTTTGTGTTGGAAAAAGGTGTGATTGCTGAACGCGGAACTCATACAGAATTATTACAGCAAAAGGGTTTGTATTGGTCTTTGTATCAGCGTCAGCAAGCAAATGTGTAATTAAGGGGTATGGGGGTGTAAGGGTGTGGGGATGTAGGTTGGGTTGACGTAAGGAAACCCAACACCTATATCTATGTTGGGTTTCGCCTTGCTCAACCCAACCTACATTTAATGCTTATTGGAGAACTAAAGTTGTCTACAAACCTTTAATTTAGCGTGAGTTTGATAAGCCTTTTTTGACCTCTCCCCCAGCCCCTCTCCGACGCGGAGAGGGGAGTAAAGAGCTAAAATATCAACAAAAAATGTAGGTTTTAAAGCCTCTCTCCTTGCAGGGGAGAGGTTTGGAGAGGGGTTTTTCTGTTCGTTGAACTTACGTTAATTAGTGTGGATAAAGATTTCAGCTTGACTTTGGCAAAGATGGGTGATGATATGGATAGCGAGGTTATACAGTGATTGTATATGTCTGACGATTTGTTAAAGTCTTTTCAACAAGCATACAGAAATTTAGAGTTATTGCCACTAATTCAGACAAGAGATTTAGAGAGATTTAGGGTGGATTATGGTGATGATGTGATTGCTGAATTAGAGCAGTTGGTTGAAGATAGCCCTAATGGTGATGGCAAGATTATTTTTACAGGACATCGTGGTTGTGGCAAGTCTACTTTGTTAGCGGAGTTTAGCAGGCGATCGCAAGACCGTTACTTTGTGGTTTTGTTCTCTATTTCTGACACAATTGAAATGTCCGATGTCAATCATATCAATATTTTGTTTTCTATTGCTGTAAATTTAATGTATGAAGCGGAAGCTCTGAAAGTGGAGATTCCTAAGTCTACAAAAGATGCTTTGTATAAATGGTTTGCCACTCGAACTAAGACAGAAGAATTTAATCTTGAGGCGGAAACTTCCCTGGGTTTCGATTTACTGAAATTAATTAGTAATAAATTAAAAGCTGATGCGGCTGTCCGCTATGAAATTAAGCAGGAGTTTGAGAGAAAGATTTCTGATTTAATTGCGCGAATTAATGAAATTGCGGCTATCATTCATGTCGCCACAAAAAAAGATGTTTTAGTGATTATTGATGATTTAGATAAGTTGGAATTAGAAAGAGTCAATGATATTTATAGAGATAATATCAAAGCTCTATGTCAACCAAATTTTAGAATTATTTATACCATACCCATTGCTGTTTTAAGAGACAAGTTTCTCAGACCACTAATTGAGACAGAAACTAATGACCAAGTTGTGGTCATGCCTGTATTAAAATTATTTGAACAGGGGCAAAATCGTCAACCTCATGCCCAGCCTCGCCCACAAGCAAAAAATATTTTATGTGAAATATTACAAAAGCGGATTCCTGCTGCACTTATAGAATTACAAGCAGTAGAAGATATTGTTGTTAATAGTGGTGGTGTGTTACGAGAGTTGGTGAGAATTGCTAATGAATGCTGTCGTATTTGTCTGCGGTTAATTCGGCGTAAACCAGGACAGGCGGTAGTCATTAATCAGCAAATTTTAGACGAAGCAATTAATAATATTCGCAATGACTTTGCTGTACCTTTGGGTAAAATTGACTATACCATCTTGCAAACTACATATCAAAACTTTATGCCTGATGATCCCAAAGAACCTGAGTTTTTAGACTTACTTCACGGGCTTTATGTTTTGGAATATCGCAACCGTAAGAACTGGTATGATGTTCACCCCATCGTTGTAGAACTCTTGAGAGAGCAGGGTTTCATCAATGACAATTAATGAACTATTTGATGATGATGACAATCTAGATGCTTATGATGATTTAATTGTCAGCATTCAAGCCAAAGAACAGGGTTTGAGTTTGCTGATAGCTGTTTGCGATGATTTGAATTTTCGAGAGCAAATTATCGAGCAGTATGAAACAGAATTACAACCAGAAATCCGTCCTTATCGTGTGACATTACCCAGAGGTGAGCCAAGTTTGAGAGCTGCTATTGCTCATTTAGTGGAGAATGAAGCATATTTGCAGCAACATCAACCAGCAGTAATTACAGTGACTGGTGCAGAACAGCTTTATTTTCTTAAACTGGGAGAGGCGCGTTCTGAACAAGAAATATTTTTCGGTTATTTGCAGTGGACTAGAGAAGCTTTAAGGGAATTTCCCTTTGCTATTGTCTTGTGGGTGACAAATCAGCTTTTAGTGAATTTGATTAAAAAAGCTCCTGATTTTTGGAGTTGGCGCAATGGTGTTTTTCACTTTACATCAAAAAAGAAGAACACTGTTTCTAGTAGAGAGTTAGAGCCAATTCGTTCTGCTTTTATTGGCAATGAAGTCTTGAACTTTGATGATGACAATCCTTACTTGCTACCTATAGAAGATTTGCAAAGATTCATTCAGGAGCAGGAACAACGGGGTGAAAAAGATGCAACTTTAGCGACTTTGTATTTTAACTTAGGCGATATTTATAGCAAAAGACTTGAAAGAGGTGAATTTCAAGACTACCAAGAAGAGCAGGAACTAGCAATTAAGTATTTAAGTAAGACTGTAGAACTGCAAAAAGAGTTAGGTTTAAAAAAAGACTTAGCTCTTAGCCTCAATAACCTAGCTCTACTCTACTCCTCCCAAGGGAAATACAGCGAAGCCGAACCCTTGTACATCCAAGCTTTGGCACTGTGGCGCAAACTGCTGGGTGAAGAACATCCAGATGTCGCCACTAGTCTCAACAACCTAGCTGCACTCTACCGTTCCCAAGGGAAATACAGCGAAGCCGAACCTTTGTACATCCAAGCTTTGGCACTGAGACGCAAACTGCTGGGTGAAGAACATCCATCTGTCGCCGCTAGCCTCCACAACCTAGCAACACTCTACCACTCCCAAGGGAAATACAGCGAAGCCGAACCCTTGTACATCCAAGCTTTAGCACTGTGGCGCAAACTCCTGGGTGAAGAACATCCATCTGTCGCCATTAATCTCAACAACCTAGCTTATCTCTACGACTCCCAAGGGAAATACAGCGAAGCCGAACCCTTATACATCCAAGCTTTGGCACTCAGGCGCAAACTCCTGGGTGAAGAACATCCATCTGTCGCCACTAGTCTCAACAACCTAGCTGCACTCTACAACTCCCAAGGGAGATACAGCGAAGCCGAACCCTTGTACATCCAAGCTTTAGCACTGAGACGCAAACTCCTGGGTGAAGAACATCCAGATGTCGCCACTAGTCTCAACAACCTAGCTGCACTCCACTACTCCCAAGGGAAATACAAGCAAGCGGAACCTTTGTACATCCAAGCTTTAGATATTTTAGAGCGACAATTAGGGGCAAATCATCCTAATACTGTGACTGTACGTAAAAATTTAGCATATTTGCGCGACTCTCTCACATCAGAACAATAAAATTCAAGTTCCTAACCTCATCAGTCATGCTCTGAACACCAAGTTTTGTGTTCCGAACTCGAAGTTTCATGCTCTGAACACCAAGTTTTATGCTTTGAACTCAAAATTTCGTGTTCCGAACTCGAAGTTTCATGCTCTGAACTCAAAATTTCGTGTTCTGATCTCGAAGTTTCGTGTTCCAAAGCAGAATGTTCTTGTTCTGATGTGAAATCATGTTTTTTTTCAAGCGATTGGCTAGATATCGCTCTCAATTTAATCATATCTATTTTTCAGCGATCGCTAACATCCTATCATCTTTGTAATTCCCTACACAAATCAAAATTGAGAAATTATTTTGTGGGGAAACTTTGACTTTTACTGATGATTTTTATCAATCACGAACTATCAAATATTGGCTAGAAATATAGTTGTCATCTGACTGATGAGATTGCTAAACACCAACCTAAATAAATTATTAAAAATAATTGTACAAGATTTGGTAAAACCAACGTCATTTTACTTACTTATTTCATAGTAATTATGGGCTAGAGGGCGAATTTGTCCCTGAAAAACTGCACTGTCAGTTTTAACAATTACAAAAAATTATGGGGTTTAAGTCCCCTGCTTCTATCAAGACGCAAGTGTTGTGGCGGCGTTTAAATCCCCATTACAACACGTAACTGCGAATTGCGAATTGCGAATTGCGAATTGCGAATTGTTTTAATGCTGCCAAAAAACAGTTAGATTATTTGAGGAGACACTACCAATGCCCAATAATGATATCAGTATTAAATCAAATTGTTTTGACGGGCAAGATTCCACTTACATCTCCTCTTCCAATACTCTTAACACTGAAAATTACTCTAGTTCACAATTTAATGCTCGCAGTAGTTCTGTTTCCACAACAGAAGCTAGTGCTACTAGTAAATACAGTTCTAAGAATGGTTATGGCTTAATTGATGCCTCTAAATCAGTTTCTCAAGCGGCTGGAGAAAATCCCTACAGTGAAGTAGCTGATACAGGTGGGAATAATTGGGGTTTAGATATGATTAAAGCCCCAGAAGTTTGGCAAAATGGACACACAGGTAGTGGGACTGTAGTGGCAGTCATAGATACTGGTGTGGACTACAACCACGAAGATTTAAAAAATAATATTTGGACTAATACTAAAGAAATTGCCGGTAATGGCATTGATGATGACGGTAACGGTTATGTAGATGATGTGCGGGGGTGGAATTTTAACGGCAACAATAACGAAACCTATGATGATAACGGACACGGAACTCATGTTTCTGGAATTATTGCAGGTGAAAATAATGGTTATGGCGTGACTGGCGTGGCTTACAATGCCAAAATTATGCCAATCAAGGTTTTAAATAGTTCTGGTTCTGGTTCTTATAGTGCGATCGCTAACGGCATCTACTACGCTGTAGATAATGGCGCAGATGTGATTAACCTCAGCTTGGGTGGTGATTTTTCTAGTCAGACACTCAAATCAGCTATTGAATACGCCAGCAGTAAAGGGGTAATTGTCGTCATGGCCGCAGGTAATGACGGTGGTTCAGTACCAGGCTACCCGGCGCGCTATGCGAATAACTCAGGAATTGCGGTTGGGGCTGTGAATCAAGCAGGTGATTTAACAGACTTCTCTAACCGTGCGGGTAGCAATGAACTGGCTTATGTCACAGCCCCAGGACAAAGCGTTTACTCCACTCTTCCAGGGAATGAATACGCCAGTTATAGCGGTACGTCAATGGCTTCACCCTATGTTGCTGGTGTAGTCGCTTTGATGCTGAGTGCTAACCCCAACTTGACCGAAAGCCAAGTCCGTCAAATTATTACCGGTACCGCAGGCAATAGCAATAACAGTAACAATAACAATTCCTCAACACCCAACTCTGGCTTTGACTTAAGTCCGATGTTGGATGAATTTTTCAAAAACTTCCCCAGCAATAGCCCATTCAATCAAACTCCTGATTTTAGTTTCCCATCTCTATCGGAAGTTAACACCGCTTCTGTCATGAGCAACAACCAAACAACCGCCTCTCCCAAGACTGAATCTAGATTTCAGTATTACGGGGATGGTTTAATGAATAGTTTGGCTAACAGTCCAACCGATATTAATGACGGTATGGATATTGATTTTGGGCAATTAATTAAGGAGATTACTAGACAACTAGATAATTACCGAAAACTGTTAGGGTAGGGAATGGGGTATGGGGCATTGGGCATTGGGCATTGATAATATCTTCGTGTTCCCCCTATACCCTTACACCCCTATATACAAAGGAAACAGCTTTGGGTAAAGTCATATTAATCACAGGCCCGTCTCGCTCTGGGAAGAGTGAATGGGCAGAATATTTGGCGAATGAGTCGGGAAAAGAGGTAGTTTATATTGCGACAGCTACCGTCAGTGTGGATGATGCGGAATGGGAACAGCGTATTCAATTACACAGATATCGCCGCCCTCAAGATTGGGTAACTTTGGAAGTTCCTGTGATGTTATCTGCGAGTCTGGCTGATATGAAGCCTCACACTTGTGTTTTAGTCGATTCCTTGGGAACTTGGGTGGCTAATCTTTTAGAGGTGGATGATGAGACTTGGGCGGATACTGTGGAGGATTTTTTAGAGACGGTGCAGTTAGTTGCGGCGGATATGGTGTTTGTGGCGGAAGAAACGGGTTGGGGAGTTGTACCAGCATATCCTTTAGGGAGAACATTCCGCGATCGCTTGGGGAGTTTGGTACGTCAGTTAAGTAATATTTGCGAAACTGTTTATTTGGTTACTGCTGGTCATGTTTTAAATCTCAGCCTACTTGGTACACCGCTACCAACTATGATAAATGATGAAGAATAATTTAAGAAATTTTAAGAGACATTTAATATTAATTCATTTCAGTGATTTCAGGGAAATTCTTAATAGAAAATTAAACAGTTAGTCTCAAAATTGTTCTCATACCGACTGTAGAATTGTGGTATGGCAAACCAAACAGAAGTAAAAAAATATCTTGCCCACTGGTTTCAGTTAGGTAAGAAAGTAGTGATTGGTAACGAGGGAATATATTTGCTACCTCAAACTATATTCCAAGGCGATCGCTACAGCAAAGAGTTTGAAGAATGTTGGCAAAAAATTTCATCATCGGCAAGTGATTGTTATTTGGAGGGAACTAACGAAACCATTGCCGAATTACTCACACCTGCATGGGAAATGTTACCTTGTAGTCGCTGTTTGATGCCGATAGCTATGCGTAACGTCGGTATGCCAGCTTTATTGTGTCCATGCAGTAATTTACCAAATTGGCCTAATACAGAATTACCTAATCCTCGGTGTCCGGTTACAGATAAAGAACAACTTACAACAATTTGCGATCGGCTTTTAGAAAATCTTTCTCCAGCTAGATACTAATTGATCAATCTGCTTGATTTAACCGTGCTTTCTTCAAGAGAATGCACAGTATTTTTTTGTCCATCAAGGCAAGTTGCTTGGATTTGCTAGCTTGCAACATATTTTGATAATTATATTTTATGCCAATTCTCTATGAAGTTGCGCCAAATAAATGATGTAGAGACGTTGCATGCAACGTCTCTACAGTACGGAATAAAGTGCATCTATGGCTACGCCAGGCAAGCTACATCAAGAAACGGTATTACTACTCTATAAATCATAATTCTAGCTTGTATTTTTCGGAAAAATATCAAAACAATTGAGTAATTTCGTCTCAAAAAATCAGCAATGAAGTTTACAGATATTGTAAATGACTCATCTATTTACTCCCAGCTATTGTAGTTATCAAGCAAGCAGTTGAAACGCCGAAGAAAAAAGCAAACAACTACTAGCTGTAACAAACAAAATCTATCCTATTAATGGAGTATCTGACCATGCAAGCTATCGAAAAAAACCTCTTCACCGAAATCTCTGCTGAAGAATCTGCTCACGTTAACGGTGGTGATTTCATATCACTTGTGAGTGCTGGTGCTGTTGCTTCAGTTTTAGATGCCTTTAATCTAGCTACCACTGGTGTAGGACAAACTGCTATCCTTTTGACCCTTGGCGGTGCATTCTCCTTCAAAGTGTAATGAGATAGTTAAACTTTCCCATTACTCAGTTTTAGGAATTACAAAAAGTTGGTCTTAAAACCCAGTAAATTTGATGGGTAATCAGGAAAATCAAAGCTTTTTACTTATGAAGTTGAAAAGTTTTATAGCACCAACTTTTAAAATCAATATCTTCTTGTCATCAACTTAGCTAAAGAATGCGCTCTCTGTTTCATATAAGTTGAATATATACAGCCTATTATGAACGAACTAAGCGCATTCATAATTTTCTTATAAAAATAAACCAATCATCAATAGAGATAAATCTATCAATTTAATTATAATGTTTTCATACATAGTTAGTAATATTATTTTTGAGACATAACTGTAGAGTTCGGGATTTTAAAGTATACGATATATATCTGTAAAAAAGAAATGCTCTCAATACTAAAATAATCAATCTACAACAGTATCAAAACATGAGAAATTGAGGGAGCAACATATCATGCAATTCATCAACCAAAATAATCTATTCACGGAAATATCAAATGAAGAAGCTGCTGCTATTAGCGGTGGTGATTTTCTTGCTGCTGCTACATACGTCACACTTGCAAAGGCATTTGGTATTTCTTCTGATTTAATAAAAAATACTGCACTTCTATTACTCATAAATAACTCCTTCATGACAAATTTTTTAACAGGTAGCCTTATGTCTGTACCAGGAGAGGAAATTATCTTATTTCGATATCCTCAAACTACCAATATGTCATCATTTCTTTCATCCCAAATATAAAATACAGACCCTTAGACGTAAGTATAAGAAGTAAATATTAAATTAACACTGTATAAACAAGGAGAATCAATATACAAATTCGTCAATTATCATTATGAGATATTAAATCAATCAATATCAGCATTGAAGGCTATGAAACTATCTCATGTTTTACAACATAATCAAGAAGATTGTGGTGCTGCTTGTCTAGCAACAATTACTAAGTATTACGGACGCAATTTTACTATCAGTCGCATTCGTGAAGCTGTGGGTACAGGACAATTTGGTACAACTTTATTAGGACTAAAACGAGGAGCCGAAACACTAGGACTTAAGGCTCGTCCAGTTAAAACTTCTCCAGAGTTATTAAACCATATTGACAAAGCACCTTTACCCGCAATTATTCATTGGAAAGGTAATCATTGGGTTGTTTTATATGGAAAGAAAGGCAAAAAATATATCATTGCTGATCCGGCTGTAGGTATCCGTTATCTTTCATCAAAAGATTTAAGTGAAGGGTGGACAGATTGGTTAATGTTGTTATTAGAGCCAAATCCAGAATTATTTTTTCAAGGCGAAGATGATAAAATTGCTGGTTTCGGACGTTTCTTTCGGCGTGTCTGGCATTTTCGGGGGATTTTAGCACAAGCTTTACCCCTAAATTTACTATTAGGAATTTTATCTTTAGCGTCGCCTTTTTTATTACAAATTCTCACCGATGATATTTTAGTGCGTGGTGATACTAAGCTTCTCACTACGATGGCGATCGCAGTCATAGTGATGAATATTATTTCTAGTGGTTTATCGTGGGTACAATCTAATTTAATTGCCCACTTTGCCCAAAGATTACAATTAGGTTTAGTTTTAGATTTTTGTCGTCAAATTCTCCGATTACCTCTAAGTTACTACGAAGCGCGACGCAGTGGAGAAATTGTCAGTCGTTTACGAGATATTAACCAAATCAATCAATTGGTTGCTCAAATTGTGATTAGTTTACCTAGTCGCGTTTTTATAGCAGCTATTTCTTTATGCTTCATGATTTTCTATAGCTGGAAGTTGACTGGTTTAGCGATGTTGATGTCAGGAATTATGAGTATATCGACAATTATCTTCCAGCCGACATTACAACAGAAAACTCGTGAACTTTTAGTAAAAGATGCAGAAGCACAAGGCGTTTTAGTAGAAACCTTTAAAGGCGCGCTGACACTAAAAACTACTACCTCTGGTTCACAATTTCTTGATGAGTTACAAAATCGCTTTAGTCACCTGACTAACTTAACTCTACGCACCATTCAAATCGGCATTATCAATGGCACATTTTCTAATTTTGTTTCTAGTATCGGTAGTATTATCTTACTTTGGTATGGCGGTAACTTAGTCATTAACCCAGCAGAAAAACTGAGTATTGGACAGCTATTGGCTTTCAATTCCATGAATGGTAACTTTCTGGGATTAATTTCCACTGTCATTAGCTTCGTTGATGAATTTACTACTGCTAAAACAGCAGTCCAACGTTTAACAGAAGTTATTGATACTACACCAGAAAATGTAGACGACGGTAAAAAGCCTTTTGCAAAATTACCAGTAAATGCCGACATTATTTGTACAAATGTCAACTTTCACTATACTGGAAGAGTCGATTTATTAGAAGATTTTACTTTAACAATTCCTGGTGGTAAGGTTACTGCTTTAATTGGCAAATCTGGCTGTGGTAAAAGCACTCTTGCAAAATTAATTGCTGGTTTATATTCTCTGCAATCGGGTAACATTCGCATTGGTTTATATAACTTAGAAGACCTAGCTTTAGATTGTTTACGTCAACAGGTAGTTTTAGTTCCTCAAGACGCTCATTTTTGGAGTCGTTCCATTGTAGAAAACTTTCGTTTAGGTACTCCATTTGTGAGTTTTGAGCAAATTGTCAATGCTTGTCAAATTTCTGGTGCTGACGAATTTATTAGTAAATTACCTGATAAATATCAAACAATTTTAGGTGAATTTGGGGCGAATATTTCCGGTGGTCAACGTCAACGTTTAGCAATAGCTAGGGCTATAGTTACAGACCCCCCAATTTTAATTTTAGATGAATCAACTGGTGGACTTGACCCTGTAAGTGAGGCGCAAGTTTTAGAACAATTATTAACTCATCGTCAAGGCAAAACTACAATTTTAATTAGTCATCGTCCGCGAGTAATTAACCGTGCTGATTGGATTGTTTTATTAGAACAGGGAAGGTTAAAGTTACAAGGTTCTTTAGAGGGGATTAGGGATTGGGGACTGGGGACTGGGGACTGGGAAAAAGATTTAATTCACTGGTTTCATGATTGATTAATTTTAAAATACCAGAATTTAGTTCGTAGTCAGGACTTTAGTCCTTTCTTGAAAACTAAAGTTTTCACTACAAACCTTTAATTATTTACCATTTTCTATTTCTTTTATGGTGAAATATGCTGTACATTCAAAATCAAAAAATACTGACAGCAGATCCCAATGAAGAATTATTACCTGCTGTTAGTACATGGACTTCTTTATTAGGATTATTGTTAATGATGACTGTAGGAAGTGCGATCGCACTTTCGGCTTGGATTAAATATGATGTCGTCGTTAGAACTGCTGCTACTATTCGTCCTGTAGGTGATGTGCGCTTAGTACAGCCGGAAATCGAGGGGACAATAGAGAGTGTGTTGGTGACAGAAAATCAAATTGTAAAGCGGGGTGACGCAATCGCGCGTTTGGATACCCAAGAACTACAAATTAAACAAAGTCTCCTGCAAACTAATATCCAACAGGGTAAATTACAACTTATTCAAATTGATGCTCAAATCAGCACTTTAGAAACGCAAATTCTCGCTGAAACTAGATTAATTGAGCGCACAATTGCGGCTGCACAGGCTGATTTTAGTAAAAATCAAAGAGATTTTCAAGAAAAGCAAATTACTACCGAAAGTGAATATTTAGCAGCAACAGCTAACTTACAAAAAGCAAAAGCCAATTTACAAAAAGCCCAGGCTGATTTAAACTTTGCTGAAGTAGATCGCGATCGCTATCAACAGTTAACAGAAATCGGTGCTATCGGTAGACGGGAATACGAACAGAAAAAACTCGTCGTGGAACAGAGTAAATTTGTCCTCGCAGGCGAAAAACAAGCTGTGGAAATTGCTCAAACTCAATTAAAATCAGCTAAAGCCGCAATTAACCCTAGCATGGCCACAGTAGCGATCGCATCTGAACGTATCGCCCAAGAACGTGCTAGAGGTGAGGCGAGTATTGCGACACTAAATAAAGAAAAACAATCTTTGCAACAGCGTCAGGTAGAATTTCAAGCCCAAATAACTCAATATGACAAAGAACTGCAACAAATCGCCAGACAATTACAAAGCAGCATCATTCGCGCCACTAGTGATGGTATAGTTCTCAAGCTCAATTTACGTAACCCAGGCCAAGTAGTACGCACTAGTGAAGCGATCGCAGAGATTGTACCCCAAAATACGCCGTTAATTGTGAAAGCCATGATTCCCACCGCAGACATTAAAAAAGTTGCTGTAGGACAAAAGGTACAACTGCGAGTGAATGCTTGTCCCTACCCAGATTATGGCACTCTTCAAGGTCAAGTGAAGGCGATTTCCCCCGATAGCATCACACCACAACGCAACGATAATAACACTGTCACCCCCAGCGAGAGCTATTTTGAGGCGACAATTCAACCAGAAAGCCAGAAATTTGGTCATGGACAACAGCAATGTCAAATTCAATCAGGGATGAACGCTGATGCTAATATTATTTCCCAACAAGAAACAGCATTACAATTCATCCTCAGAAAAGCTAGGTTAATTACTGATTTGTAATTAGGAGAAACTGTTGACTGTTGACTATTTACTAATGTAAGGGCGGGTTTAACCAACATATCTGTTTGACAACGTGAATCTCTCACTGAACCCGCCCCTACTGACTGTTGACTGTTGAATATTGACTGTTAACAGTTAACTGTTCCCCATTCCCTATTCCCTGTTCCCTACAAACTATGACCATTGTGAAATTTCTGCCATCTTATCAGAGAATTCAACAAGCATTGCAATGGTGGTCTTCCAGACAGTCAACAAAGCTTTTTGTGGAAGCCGAGAAAATTCGGGATGATTTATTGCAAGAAACTTTTACAATCCGTCGCCATTTAGATGTCCTAACATCAAATAATCTCAATTTATCCAACCACCAAACCCAAGATTATTTGAGACAAATTGATAATTTTCACCATTCCTTAGTACAATTAAGCAACCGCTTATTTCCTGAATCACTTCCAGATAGTTTTCCATTAGCTATTCAGTGCTTAATAGAACCGTGGCTAGTAGTTAATCCCCATTTATATTTCCATCTAGACTTGCCTGTTTACTGGCGACAAGAACAAGCATTTCATAGTTTGACAGTTTTGTCAATTTTAGACGAACTATTGACAATAAACCTGTCTAATATTATTACAAGCATTACAATTTATATTAGTCTGAAACAGCAAAAAAATCAGGGACAATTAAAAATACAGATTAACTATCCTGATATTACTAGTTTTATGTGTCACACTAACTCAACAGAATTAAAATACATTTGTGATACATTCCAATTTTTAACCTCCGGTAGATGTTTTTATCGTGTTAGTCATTGTCAAATAATTTGGCATTTATCTTGGTAATTATTGTCCTAAAAACTTCGGCTTTTTCCATCTTTAGGTTATTGAATTAAAGGTTTTATCGATAGAATAATTTCACTATATTGCAGATAAAATCAGTCGAACACAACTAACTACTAGCTTTGCTTTCCAGGAAATTTATCCCCCAAAGTAAATATCAATATTCTTCAAGATAGTGTTAATTATGCAACAACTATTAACTCAGAAAACACTCCTCAAAATTTTAGTCATTGATGACCATGAATCAGTTTTAAGTGGGACAATAGCAGTCTTAAAAACACATTATGTTGATGCAGAAATTATCACTGTTGTCAATGCTTTTTTAGCTCTAGAGCAAATCAGTATTTTACAACCAGATGTTGTGATTATGGACTTGTCACTTCCTAAAAATGTAGGAATGACAGCAAAACCTGAGACGGGTGTACAACTACTCAGAACTTTGATGAAAAATTACCCTGAACTAAATATTGTTGTCCAAAGCGCGCATATCAGAACATTAGTGAGAATTAAACCTGAAATTGATAGTCATAAAGGAGGTTTTACAGTTGCGGATAAAAGCCTAACTACTCAAGAAATGTTAACTAGAGTTGACTGGGCATTACAAGGATTAACTCATACAAAAGACATCAAAGGAATTCATACAGGATTAGAGATTAAACCAGAGTGGTTACAGGTACTTAGTTTAGCATTTGATGAAGGCTTACAAGATAAAGCGATCGCCCAAAAAATGTCTATCTCTGAAAGGATGGTTAGACATTACTGGAGTAAATTACAAGACGCTTTAGAACTATATCCAGATCAGGGCAAAAACATCCGCATTCAGACAGAAATGAAGGCGAGGGATGAGGGTTTAATTGATTAGTTGGGGACTGGGGACTGGGGACTGGGGATTGGGGAATGAAATTAAAATCTACCTTGTCTACCTTGTCTACTTTGTCTCCTATTCCCCATGCCCAATGCCCAATGCCCGATGCCCAATTCCCAATTCCCTCTTTTATAAAAGGTTGGAGAATTAATTTATGCCGCCTGGATTTTGGAATGTTATTAAAGCAGAAATTGCTATGTGGCGTGTGGGTATATTACCAGGATGTGCAGTCATTGGACTAGTAATATTAGCGCGCTACATGGGTTTAATGCAATCTGTCGAGTGGTTAGCGTTTGATAATTTTTTACGGTTACGTCCAGAAGAATCTATTGATGAGAGAATTGTGATTGTAGGTATTGATGAAGAAGATATCCGTCGTCATAATTACTATCAATCAGATTCTGTAATTTCCAATCATGATTTAGCTACTTTGTTATTAAAATTACAGACATATAAACCTAGAGTTATCGGTTTAGATATTTATCAAAATCCACCAGTCAATGCAAATCACGATAAACTAGCCACAATTGTACAAAAATCACCCAACATTATCGCTATAGAAAAAGTCTTACCTGAACCAATTCCACCACCACCAAAAATTCATCCTCAACAAGTAGGATTTGCCGACCAAATGACAGATATTGATGGTAAATTAAGAAGAATTTTATTAGGGACACCCACACCCCAAGGTTACAAGTTCTCTTTATCAATTAGATTATCAGCCGCTTATTTAGCCCGTAACCGTATTGTCTTAGAAAATGGCAGACGCGATCGCGCTGCTATGCGATTTGGCAAAACTGAACTACCCCGCTTTCTTCCCGACTCTGGGGGATATATCCACACCGATGCAGGCGGAGTCCAGGTTTTACTAAATTTTCGCAGTGGTCACGCCCGATTTCGGACTGTTTCTAGCAGTGATATCAAACGTGGTAAAGTAAACCCAACATGGTTACGCGATCGCATCATTATCATCGGTATCACTGCACCTAGTCGCAAAGATTTTTTTACTACTACTGCTATTCCATCCACTCAAATCAGTAAAGGGCGAATTTATGGTGTAGAAATTCAAGCCCATGCTACCAGTCAAATTATTAGTGCTGTCCTCAATGAAAGACCTTTATTAAATACCTGGAATGACCAATGGGAATATTTCTGGATTTTCGCTTGGGGTGTGTGCGGAATTGCCATTGCTAGACTGACTAAATCACCATTAAACAACTTAATTATTGTTGTTTTAGCTAGTGTTAGTTTAGGATTAATTTGTTATTTCAGTTTAATTTTTGGCTGGTGGATTCCGTTCATTCCCGCCATTTTAGTCTTGATTGTGAATGGTATGGAACTCACAGCTTTATACCAATATGACCAAGCTTTACGTTCCGGTATCAAAATCCGTCAAGCGATTATAGAAAGTACCTTTGAAACTATTCATAATGGCCCCTTGCAAAGTTTAGCGAAAGTTCTACAACTGCTACGTGGTCAAAATGAATCTAACCAAGAAATTATTCCAGTCATAGCCGAAGAACTAGAGAAATTAAACTATGAATTAAGGGGAATATATGAATATTTACAGCAAGAATCTTTAGACCAAGATACCAGTCTTTATTTAGGCAACGACCTAGTATTAAACTTACAAGAACCCCTGCATGATCTACTCTATCAAGTGTATACCTATACTTTAGAAAGGGATTTTCCTGGTTTTAAGAATATTAGAATCAAAATTCGGACTTTTGAACCGATAGATGAAAGATTTTTAACTATTGAACAAAAGCGAGGAATTTGTAGATTTTTAGAAGAAGCCTTATGCAACGTTGGTAAACACGCCACAGGTGCAACCCGCCTACAAGTTACTTGCATGATATCTGAAGGTTATTACACCCTGAGTGTCATTGATAATGGTTTAGGATGTACTGCTAGTAAAACTGGAAGAGGAACGCAACAGTTTATTAATCTAGCCAAACAACTACAAGGAAAATTCGAGCGATCGCCCCTTTGTCCGCATGGTACTATTTGTCAATTATCTTGGCCGATGAATAGATAGTGGGCATGGAGCATGGGGCATTGGGAATAGGGACTTGCTGAAAAAAATTTAGTTTACTAACTTAAAATTGCTTGTAAGTCTTTTAGGGTGGGCATCTTGCCCGCCCTAGTTATGCAATTTCAATCTTTAACAGCTTACCAAGCCATTGAATGAGTTTTCGTCCCCGTAAAGGGGAATAAATGGAAAACTTGAAATGTATTTTCTGCATAATTTATTTGCAGAAAAGTTTCCGTCCCCGTGAAGAGGAATAGATGGAAAACCCTTCCAGAATCTTATGATACAAGAAGTGCTAGTAAAGTTTCCGTCCCCGTGAAGGGGAATATATGGAAAATCAAGAAATTTTGAAGGACGTTATCATAATTTATCGGGTGATGTTTCCGTCCCCGTGAAGGGGAATATATGGAAAATCATTGACGTAAAATCGATACTGGTACCAAGTAACTTGTTTCCGTCCCCGTGAAGGGGAATATATGGAAAATAAGTGTTTGTTGCTTGATTATCTTGCAGATCCACCAGTTTCCATCCCCGTGAAGGGGAATATATGGAAAATATTTGTTTGGAAACCTTGGCGGCACAATTGAATGCAGTGTTTCCGTCCCCGTGAAGGGGAATATATGGAAAATATTGCTATTAAGGCAAAGCAAGAGAATGAGATAGCAGGTTTCCGTCCCCGTGAAGGGGAATATATGGAAAATTCTATCATTGTCGATGGTCTACAATTTGGTATCCAAAGGTTTCCGTCCCCGTGAAGGGGAATATATGGAAAATCCGAAAGGAACAAGTACGCGCCGGTTCATGTTGCAAGTTTCCGTCCCCGTGAAGGGGAATATATGGAAAATCCTTAACTGATCTGCCGCAGCGCGTTAAAAGGCTGATGTTTCCGTCCCCGTGAAGGGGAATATATGGAAAATCCTACCCTTTTAGAACCGTGACTGTGACAGGGTTTGAGATAGTCATTTTAGCGGGGGGTCTAATTTACCTGTCAATAAGCGTAAATTATTGACAACAAAGCATCTATATACCCTACTCAAACCTTTGCCTAGCAAGCGATTCGCTGGGGTCAACGCAAGAATCAAGGTTGTGACGATCGCCCTACCCCCGCTAAAAATTTGCGTATAAGTTGTTAAAATAAACACTCATCGCTGCTATTGGGAAACATTTTTATGAAATTGTCATGGTTCTGTACTCTTGCAAGAGAGTATAACAGTTAACTAAAAGCTGTTAATCACACCAACCATCAACTTGAGATAAATCTTTACCAATTAACCCAAATTAGCCACAAAATCTTACCCAGTCCCCAGTCCCCAGTCCCCAGTCCCCAATCCCTACTGACTAACACGCCAAATCCTAATAGTATTATCTTCACTACCACTGACTAAACTTTGACCATCTGGCGTAAAAGCTACCGATGTTACGGTGTTTTCATGTCCCTCCAGCGTACTAATTTCATCGCCGGTTTCTAAATTCCAGAGTTTGATAGTTTGGTCACGGCCAGCACTAGCGAGAATTTTACCATCAGGACTAAAGGCAACTGCTGTGACTGTTTCTGTACTGCCTTTGAGGGTGCGGAGTCTTGTCCCAGCTTGTAAATTCCACAATTTAATTGTGCGATCGCGGCTAGCACTAGCGAGAATTTTACCATCAGGACTAAAGGCGATCGCTGTGACTGTTTCGCCTTTGCCGCCAAAGGTGCGAATCAGTGATTCTTCAGCTAAATTCCAGATTTTAATGGTTTTATCAAAACTACCGCTAGCAATAGTCTCACCATCGGCACTAATCGCTACTGATCTCACCCAAAATCTATGACCTGTGAGTGTAGTGATTAATCTACCACTGTTTAAATTCCAAATTTTGATCGTTTTATCATCACTCCCACTCACCAAAGTTCTACCATCGGGACTAATAGCTAGGGCGTGAATAGCATCGCTATGGGCTGCTATGGCTTTGATCATCTGATGGGTTTTCAGATTCCAAACTCTGATGGTGTTGTCGTCACTACCACTGACCAAAGTTTTACCATCAGGACTGATCACCACTGCATTGACTGTAGCTGAATGTCCTTTGAGGGTGGCGATTTCTGCACCTGTTGTCAAATTCCACAGCTTAATCGTGCGATCGCCTCCACTACTAGCAATGATTTTACCATCGGGACTGACCGCGACTGAAGACACCGAATTTTCATGTGCTGGAAGGGTATTAGCTAACACCACTTGTTGCAAAATCGGCTTTTGTGGCTGTACTAAAAACGCTTCTCCCGATGGAGAATTTTGCTGGTGGGGCATGAGTTTTGCAGATAAACTGCTATAAATGCGGCGATATTGGTAATACCAAGACTCACTAAACCCAAATAGCAAAATAAAAGCCGATATTAAAACCCCAATGCGAACTAACCCAGACAAAATTGATAAACGCGGTGTTGGTTTTTTATGTACTTGAGTGCTGGGAATTTTGCCTGAAGATTGTCCGGCAGCAGGCAGGGCAAGGGGTTCTTTCGGTGTAATATCTTTGAGGACTTCATCGGCTGTTTGGTAACGGTCTTTGAGGTCTTTTTGCAACAGCTTGTCCAACACAAAATCTAAATCTGAACTGAGGGGACGGTGCAAATATTGCCGCCAATGCGTTACCCAACCATAGCCATGTTCCATCCACAATTGAAACGGCGAAATTCCAGTTAACAAATGAAAACAAGTAGCCCCTAAAGCAAACAAATCACTAGCAGCATAAGCCTTCCCATCGCGAATTTGTTCTAGGGGTGAGTAACCATGTGAACCAATTGATGTACCGAAATTCTGCACCTTCGCTGTTAACTGTTTGGAAGAACCAAAATCAATCAGATTTAATCGTCCGTCACTGCGACAACGGATAATATTTTCTGGTTTGATGTCACGGTGAATTACACCGCGATCGTGAATAAATTTCAACACAGGGATGATATCAAGTAAAATCGCTTGAATTTCACCTGGTCTATAGCTTTTGCGTTGCTTTAATTCCTTTAACAAATTCTGTCCATTGATAAACTGCTGCACTAAATACAAACAGTTATCTTGTTCAAAATAAGCCAACAGCGTCGGAATTTGGGGATGTTCCCCTAATTCTTGTAAACGTTTGGCTTCTTGGGCAAATAATTCTACCGCCTTTTTTTGTGACCAAGTTCCTTGAAACTTTGGTGCTAATTGTTTGATGACACAATGTTCATTCAATTTATCAGTATCTTCTGATAGATAAGTCCTACCAAAACCGCCTTCATCCGACAACATTCGGATCACACGA
Source organism: Aliinostoc sp. HNIBRCY26 (assembly GCF_050235535.1). Classification (GTDB taxonomy): domain Bacteria; phylum Cyanobacteriota; class Cyanobacteriia; order Cyanobacteriales; family Nostocaceae; genus Trichormus. The sequence goes on along the minus strand of NZ_CP189852.1, from coordinate 1,493,601 downwards.
AAGCGATTTCTTAACAATGGTACTAAGGGAGTACCACAACTTTGGCATGACTTTTTACCATCAGAGTTCTGAGGGTTTGGACAGTCTGGATTTAAGCAGCAGATCATGTTCTGATAAGTGCGGCTGCGTGACAAATGGACTTGACTAATACCAATTCGCAATTCGCAATTAAGAAAGCCAGATAAAATCTTGATTTCAAGCTTTGCATCTGTTGCTTAATTTTGGAGAATTGGTATAGAGTATCTCCCCGATTTCCTCAAGAATTCAGGGATCTTATTTTCGCGATTGATATGGTAAATCTGGTAAATGCTGTGACAAGCAGGTAAGAGACAGGAGATAAAAGCACTTTCCTGACTAAATTGATCTTTACCTGATTATTTATTCCCTCAATTATAGAAGATTCCGCAATAAAAGGGATTGGGGACTGGGGATTTACGGTGTACACACATCTTTGTGCGTATGTGCAATGGTACAGTTATCGTTGGTTGATTGAACGTTATCTAAAGTTCTCTGGCGTGGCTTGACTCGATTACATGATCTTGTTGACGGTTGGCAACTTTTTCAGTCTCTCCATCATTGATTATTGCCTGCTTAATATCACAGCCAAAAACTTTTCAAACAACCTCTTAGACAAAAATTGTGTTTTGCTAGTGTGATTTTACTCAACTGTGTTGATTGTTGACTGTTAACAGTCAACAATCAACATGATTACAACTTGGTTCCGCACTCAGAACAGAAGTTATGATTGGAGGCGTTTTTGGTGCCGCAATGGCTGCAATACACTGCTTCGATGTTAGCTTTTGGCGGCTGTTTGGGCAGACCAATCATTTGGGCGTTGCTCTTACCTGGAGCTACCATTGGATAGCAGTTTTCGTCTTTGGTGACGTGGACATCTAGAATTACAGGGCCGTTATGGGCTAACATTTGGGCGATCGCATCTTGTAGTTGCTCGCGTTTTGTGACTATGATTCCCTTAATTCCGTAGGCTTGGGCTAATAATTCAATGTCTGGCATCCCGACTTCCATGTTGGAACATGAGTAGCGTTCGCCGTGGAAGGCTTGTTGCCACTGACGTACCATTCCTTGCCAGCCATTATTCACAATAATAGTCTTGACACCAATACCATATTGTGCAGCCGTTCCCAATTCTTGCAGACACATTTGGAAACTAGCATCACCACTAATACAGACGACTTGTTCATCTGGGAAAGCCACCTTAGCACCAATGGCTGCGGGTAGACCAAAACCCATTGTTCCTAAGCCTGCACTAGAAATCCAGCGTCGGGGGCCATTCTTGAGGAATTGTGCTGCCCACATTTGATGCTGGCCAACATCGGTAGTGTAGAAGGCATGGGGAGCTTGGTGAGCAACTTCCACAATCACTTCTTGGGGTGAGATGCTGTCTGGATGTTGGGGTACGACTAAAGGATATTCTTCCCGCCAACGGTTAATTAAATTCAACCATTCGCTGGTTTGGTTGGGATTAAGTTTGACTTTGCCTTGTTTGCAGCGATGTAACAAGTCAATTAACACTTTCCGCACATCACCCACAATGGGGACTTCTGGGACGCGGTTCTTACCAACTTCTGCGGGGTCAATATCAATATGAATGACTTTGGCACGGGAGGCGAATTCGTCTAATTTGCCGGTAACACGGTCATCAAATCTAGCACCGACGCAAATGAGCAAATCACAATCAGTGACAGCAAAGTTAGCGTAAGCTGTACCGTGCATTCCCAACATCCCCAAGGATAAGGGGTGATGTTCGTCAAAAGCACCGATACCCATCAAGGTAGTTGTGACGGGGATTTGGCATAATTCTGCTAATTCTTGAATTTCTGTGTGGGCATTAGATGCGATCGCACCACCACCGACATACAATAAAGGACGACGGCTTTCTTGAATTAGCTGAATGGCAGCGTTGATTTGACGGGGATTTCCCTTCACGGTGGGACGATATCCAGGTAGTTTGACTGTCCCTGGTTCTACAGGTACATAATCAAATTCCTCAAAAGCCACGTCTTTCGGTACATCAATTAACACCGGGCCAGGACGACCGGTGCTAGCAATGTGAAATGCTTCCGCTACGATGCGCGCCATATCGGCTGGGTCACGCACTACATAGGAATGCTTCACAATGGGTAGAGTGATACCGTAGATGTCTGTCTCTTGGAAAGCATCCGTACCAATCATTTTCCGTGGTACTTGTCCGGTGACAATCACCATCGGAATCGAATCCATGTAAGCTGTCGCAATACCTGTAACTAAGTTAGTTGCCCCAGGGCCGGAAGTACCGAAGCACACACCGACTTTACCAGTGGCGCGGGCATAACCATCGGCAGCATGAGCCGCCCCCTGTTCGTGCCTCACGAGAATATGCTTAATACTGCCAGTTGCTTCTACTTTGTACAGGTCATCATAAATCGGCAGAATTGCCCCACCAGGGTAGCCAAAGATATATTCGACACCGTGGCGTAGGAGACTATCCAGTAGTGCAGAACCACCAGTCACCCGTTTTGGGAACACATCTGATGATGTAGAGCTGACAGATTGGGTATGTTGCTCTGTTTGTGAGGGACTAGTCGGGGAAGGCAAGCTCACAGTCACGATCAAACCTCAGAGGATAGCTAAGTTAATACGAAATTTCTGTATTTAATATTTCAATTTTAGTTGAAAATTTCAACCAAGTTATGACTGAAAATTATATCTTGAGGATGTATCTAAAGCACGAATATCGTGTATGAGCCTGCCTGTACAAGATGACCCATGCTTCTAGTGTAGAACTGAAGCAGGTCATATTGGTTAATTTTTCCTGACTTAGCAAGATTAAAAAGGGTGTAGGGGTTTAGGGGTGTAAGGGTATAGGGGTTACAAACATGAATTATTGCTCAGGTAGATTGTTTTTCCCAATGCCCAATGCCCTATGCCCCATTCCCTATAAACTATTAGGAATACCTACGACAGCACAGGGGAAATTAGGGCTAATCTGTCGAATGAGGGGGTGATAAATAGATTTACACCCCAAAAATAAGATATCAGCTGATTCAATTTCTACCACTGTCTTCAGTTCTTGACTGAGATTACCGAAGCGCAGATGTGATTTAAAAGAACCTTGCCATTCTTCTGCTAGGCTTCTAGCTTGCCACAGAATTCTATCGGCTTCTTGGATTGTGTTGAGTGTCTTTTGTTGTACATTGGATACAGTTTCCCGCGCAGTTGGGTGTATTAATATAGATGTGTGCGATTTGGATATTTCACTGGCGGAAGATGTGAAGTTCGGTAATTTCCTATTCAGCTTCAGTGGATGATATTTGGCCTCACCATAGCTATCTTCTACGACATAAACAGCTTGGACTACCACTTCTTGATTAGCGGCTAATCGGGTTTGATGTGCCATCCAAAAAGCTATGTCTAGTGCGGTATGGCTACTAGGAGAAGCATCATAACCCACAATTAAGTTTATTGGTCTATTGATCGAGGACTGCTCAGGAAAAGCTGGCTTTGGTTCGGGAAGTAATAAGATTTGCTCGATGATATCGTCCCGACCCATCGCACTTTGCAACCGGGCTAACATTGGCTTGATGTTCACAGCTTTGACTTCTCCTAAACTTAATTAACAATGAATGAGAAGTAGGGTTAATACGAATAAATCGAGATTTATCCGCTAGGAATCCCCAATAACAACTGGTAATAAAGCCAAAGTTTTGGGGGTTCCTTCCATTGCCGACGGAGTTAGCTGACGGGCTAAGACTGGAAGGTGTCTTTCTTATGAGTGTGACGCGGTGTTGGTGGTAGCGTGGCCTTTAGCCGATGTTGAGTGGTTAGTTGCTCCCTTAATGACACTCGCAGATGCTTCACTCTATATATTTAAGATGCGCCCCATGATTTGGTTCCTCCGCTTCAAATTTCGGTTAACTTAATTTGAATTAGGCGACCCACTACAGAAATCATAAATCACTTTATTCTTCGTGAGCAAAATATTGATCGAGAAAGTTGAGTGCGTGATTGCGGATTTCAAAGTATTCTTTAGAGTTACGGATAGCAGCGCGATCACGTGGATGGGGAAAGGGTACTTCTAAGATTTCCCCAATTGTAGCGGCTGGCCCGTTAGTCATTAATACGATGCGATCGGACATATAAATAGCTTCATCAACATCGTGAGTAATCATCATCACTGCTTGCCGATTACTTTCCCAAATATCTAAAACTTGCCTTTGCAATTTACCTCTAGTTAGAGCATCTAATGCACCGAAAGGTTCATCCATGAGTAACATTTTCGGACGAATTGCTAAGGCTCTGGCAATGCCCACTCTTTGTTTCATACCTCCAGAAATTTCATCAGGATATTTGTCTGCTGCCGCCGTTAAGTTTACCATTGCCAAGTGTTCGTTCACAATGCTAATTTTTTCAGCCCGATTAGCATTTTTTAACACTTCATCGACAGCTAGGCGAATATTCTCTCTAACTGTTAACCAAGGTAACAAAGAATAGTTTTGAAATATCATCATTCTTTCTGCCCCAGGCTTGCGAATCTCTTTACCATCAAGGCGTACAGAGCCGGACGTGAGTTTTTCTAAACCCGCTACAATTTTTAACAAAGTTGATTTACCGCAACCGGAATGCCCGATCACAGAAATAAATTCATCTTCACCAATGGTCAAATTTACATCATTAAGTACGATAAAGTTACCTTTATCTGGTGTCGGATAAGACTTCACTAAATTTTCAATTTCTAAAAAGTTAGGTCTGGACATAGGTGGTTGATGAGCCTTGACGGTTAAAGGTGTAGATTTCATGTCAATTATTCCTATTGATTGTGAATTATTGATTTTTAACTATTGACCATTGACTATTGAGTGTTACCTAATTTCAAGACATAAAAAATCGGGTTGGTGCATTAGCTCTAATGTCAAAGCTGTTTAAATAACCAACGGGGTCACTAGGATCAAAGCCCTTCTTATCGATAAACACTTCTGGTGGTTCGACTTTATAGTCGTCTTGGGGACATTCAATACCCATTTCGCTAGCTATGTCTCGATATAAATCAGCTCGCCAACCTTGCTCGGCTAATTTTTCGGCATTTTTAGGAAATTCTTTGATTTGTCCCCAACGGGCGGCTTGAGTCATTAACCAGAGACTTCTGGATCTCCATAAAAATGTCGAGTGTTCACCCGGTACTTTGGGTAGATTGTCAGGAATATCGAAGAAAATAGTGGTATCTGTGGCTTTGATGGTGCGGTCTTTACCATCAAAACCACCATAGTTGTAATTCCCCAGAATCCCAGGTGCGGTTAGCTTGGTAATTGGTGCATTCTTATTTTTGGGTCTTGCACCTGTAAAGGAACGGTCTGTTAATAATTCGGCGATTTCTTGGCGATTTTCTGGCTTGCTGCAATATTGACAAGCTTCTATCATGGCTTTGACTAACGAACGATAGGTTTTGGGATATTTTTCAATGAAGGATTCCATCACTCCCAATAACCTATCTGGGTGTCCTAGCCAGATTTCTTTACCTTGGGCAAAAGTAAAACCGATGTTTTCATTGCCTGTAATGGCTCTAGTGTTCCAAGGTTCGGCTACCATATAGGCTTGCATAGCCCCTATTCTGACGTTCGTCACCATCTGCGGTGGTGGAACTATGATGATGCGAAACTCTTTCAGAGGATCAATACCAGCCGCCGCCGATATATAACGCAAAAAATATTCGTAAATGGCGGAACTTAGAACCACAGCCCAGACTTTATTTTCTGGTGCTTGTTTGTCGAAGTAGTTACGAAAATCTCTACCGAAGGCTTCTAATGCACCGTCGCCATATTGTTGTTGATATTCATACCAAGGACGTAAGCCAAAATCCCACATGGCTTTGTTCATGGTCATAGCGTTTCCGTGGCGATGAATGGTCATGGCTGCACATAAGGGGGCGTGGCGTGCGCCTTCTGCACCGATGCGGGCGTTGGTGACTGCACCGGAAACGACGGGGGACGCGTCTAGGCGACCAAAGATTAAACCATCACGGGAGTTAGCCCAACTAGCTTCGCGGTTGAGTGTGACATTTAAACCATATTTGCGAAAGAAGCCTTTTTTCCAGGCGATCGCAAATGGCGCACAATCATTAACAGGAACGTATCCGACAATTAAGTCTGGTTTTTCTAGGTCTTGGGGTCTGACTACTGGTTGTACGGCTAAGGCTTCCTCCGTTAGTCCTTTAGCTGATCTATCTGCTGATACAGCACAGGAGGAAAGTGTCATACCTGCGGTGGTTGCGCCTATACCTTTAATAAAGTCTCGTCTTGTCCAGTTAGAGTTATTCATGTGGCGTTGAATAATTTAATTAGCTCACGCACCAGTGCAGAGGCGCACAGAAAATTTGCGTCTATTGAGTATTATGGAAGGTTAGTCTGTTCCCTTTTATTTAGGGGCGACGGGACGATGGGTGACTAGTTCTTGCAGTTTGCCAACGGCAAAGTCTAGGATGAGTCCAGTTAAACCGATAACAAATACTGCTAGAAATACTGAACTCAGGTTTAAACGACTCCATTCATCCCAGACGAAAAAGCCTATCCCCACACCACCAGTGAGCATTTCTACTGCAACGATGACCAGCCACGCAATTCCTAAGCTGATTCTCAGACCTGTGAAAATGTAGGGTAAACTGGCAGGCCAGATAATTTTGGTGATGCGTCGCCATTGGGGCATTTCTAAAACTTGGGCGACATCTATATAATCTTTGGGAACGCTGGCGACTCCCAAGGCTGTGTTAATGATGGTCGGCCATAGGGAGGTGATGAAAATTACGAAAATTGCCGAAGGATCAGCTAGGTTAAAGATGGCTAGGGCTACGGGTAGCCAAGCTAGTGGTGATACGGGTTTGAAAATTTGAATGATGGGATTGAGTGCTAGCATGGCAGGTCTAGACATCCCAATTAAAAATCCCAGAGGAATTGCCACTACTGCACCCAGGGCAAAGCCTATCAGTACGCGACGTAAGCTAGCTATCAATAACCAACCAATACCTAAGTTACCGGGGCCTCTTTGATAGAAAGGGTTGAGGATGTAGTCTAAGTTGGCGACTAGGGCTTCTGGTGGTGTGGGCATTAACTCATGATTTGCTAATGCTATTACCCACCACAGTAATATAATCCCTAAAAAACCTATAATGGGTAGTAATACTACATCCCTCATAATTACAGGTTTAGTCTTTTTCCAGACAGCTTGACTGGCAACAGCTAAAATAGCTGCCAAATTTAATTGCAGTATCATAGACGCAACCTCAACAGAGTTAAGTGCAGGTACAAAAAAAACAGAGCAGTACCAGCCTCGGACACTGATGAGAGCTAAACATTAAAAAAATGCTGTCTCTTCAGTCTCCTCTCAATGCCTACGAAGTTAGCTGACGGGCTAGGGCTGAGAGTTGCCCCTCTTGAGAGAGTATGGAGTTATCACAAATTGTGTAACTCTTAGGTAATGACTTTCTACAAGATACGCCCCAAAATTGGTTCCTCCGCTCCAACTAGATTCTAATTTTTAGTTGGATTAGGCTGACTTACTCATATAGATATTAGTGCCAAAATTTTATCACCTTTTTTAAGTATAAGCAACTTTTGAATCATAAATGTTGTTTATTAAAATCCTCAGAGTTTTTATGAGATTAGTCAATATCAGTATGTAAATAAGAGTTTTAGAGGATTTCACTAGAAATTCTACAATTTATGTGAGGAATTATCTAGAATCAATGGTTGTATTGTGAAAGGATGGGCTAGAATTAGGAGCCTAATAATATATTTCAAGTGATAGATGAAATTTTTGGCTGATTTCTATAATTGTCACTACACTCGTTACACTAATGACATATAGAATTTAGTCCTCTATCACCTAGCCGATTTTAAAAGCATGGATTTTAGTCAATTACTGGCTGAAAATACGCATAAGATCATCGAAAAATGGATTCTCAAAGTTCGTAATGATCGCCACATAGAAAGTGCTGATGATTTATCTTATACAGCGATTAAAAATCATATTCCTGACATCTTTCAGGCAATGATCACCGTTTTGTCACCTTCTCAGGAGGGTGATATTAAATCCATCGTCACGGCTAGTTGGCAGCATGGACTATTACGCGCTGAACAAGGCTTTGACCCGTCCGAAATTGCTCGTGAATATTGTCTACTACGCACAGTCATATTTGACACGATAGAGGGTGAGTTATCGCAGGGTACACCAGTAGAAATTATTCGTTATATGCGGTTAATTGATGCGGTGATTGATGAAGCGATCGCACGGTGTTTTAATAGTTATGTAGGAGAACGCTTACGGGAATTACAGAGTTTACAAGCTTCTTTGACTCTGCATAATGAAGAACTAACACGTTTAATTAATGCTAATCAAGACAATCTATCAGAATTAGCACATGAGCTTAAACATCCCCTAACAGCAATTATTGGTTACTCAGATTTATTTTTAAGACAACAAAGACGACAGGGTACGACAAAAGATAATTACGTCAATTTAGACCATATTGAACGTGTACTCCGCAATGGTAGACACTTGTTAAGATTAATTAACAATGTCTTAGAACTATCAAGATTTGAAGCTGGTAAACTCCAACTCCAGACAGCACCTATTAATGTGCAGGAATTAATTAGTAATGTCTGTGAGATGCTAGAACCACTAGCAGAAGAGAAGAATTTAAAAATTATAGTTGATAGCGATCCCCTACCTCTAGAGATAATCACAGATGGTTTTCAATTACAACAGATTGTCACAAATCTTGTGAGTAACGCCATCCGTTACACAGACTCCGGCACTATTAGTATAAAGTGTGAGGTGCTAGATAGTGAAAAGTGGGCGATCGCTGTTGCTGATACTGGGATTGGTATTGCACCGAAAGACCAATACCAAATATTTGAGCCTTATTTTCGTGTTAACTCTGAAGAACGTCCCCGCCTTCCTGATAGTACAGGCTTAGGTTTAGCAATAGTGGCACGTTTAGTCAAACTATTGCAGGGAGAAATTCATTTAGTTTCTCAAGAAGGTGTTGGCTCTACTTTCACAGTAACTTTACCATTGGATATCAGCAAAAAACTAGAGAATAATTAGAGCTTTTCTAAAGACACTAAACCACTTTTAGGAAAATTCATTTCTCGCCAATGGTGTATATTTATGTCAACAAGCCTTGTTTCTTCAATTTAGCTAAAGCATCTTCAGCCGCCGCTTTTTCCGCTTCTTTTTTATTTCGTCCCACTGCTTCACCGTACTTTTTATCTCCCACATAAACCTCAGCTTGAAATTCTGGTGCGTGAGATGAACCACCTATTTGTGTTGTTACGTAGTTGGGAGGAGTTTGGCCAATATTGCGCTGTACCCATTCTTGAAAGCGATTTTTGGAATCTACATTTGAGCGAGATACTACAATTTGTTCAGGAACAGCATCAAATAATGGTTCAACAATGGCGCGCACTGCTTCAATATTAGAGTCATTATCTAAATAGTAAGCACCAATTACCGCCTCAAATGTACTACTAAGTAAATTGGGATTTTGATAACCACCATCTCGAATTGCACCTTTACCTAAGCGCATCCTAAAATCTAAGCCGACTTCCAAAGCAAATTTAGCTAATTGTTTTTCATCGACTAATGCGGAACGTCGCCTTGTTAATTCATCTTCTCCTTTTTCGGGGTGACGGCTATAAAGATATTCACCACTTAAGAAATTCAGCACCGCATCACCGAGAAATTCTAGGCGTTCATTATGTTCGCCTTCGCCTGGGTTTTCATGAACATAGGAACGATGGGTGAGTGCTTGACGAAGAAGTTCTATGTTATTGAATATGAGTAGTTTATGTTTTTCAATCAACTTTTCTTTTAGACGAGCCTCTTCCGCTTTTTCGGGAGATAACATTTCTAAAACTTCTTGTTTTTGCCTTTCTACAATACTAGCTTCTGGTGCTGAAATAGCTTTGAGAATACGAAAAATACTGTCAAGAGCGCGATATGTATCATCCGTGGAAAACCGCGATTGATGCGCCCATTTATTACGCACATCAACCAGTTCATTAACTATTGTTCCTTCAGTTCTACTCAGTTGTTTTCTGAATACTTGTTTCCAATACCGATTCATTACCCTGAGAATAGCAGAGATATCATCTCGCAATATATCTTCTATATTACGCTTTAAGTTTTTTTCCTCTGATAGACATGACTTAGCTTCTGTTAACCAACTTTCACCATATACTGACTGCATTTCTCTTGATACATAGGGGTATAGGCCTTCTCCTAAAAGAATTAAAGCTCTATTAACTCGTTCGTGATTACTAATCGCCATTATTAATTATTGTAGATGACCTTTTACGTGACAATCATTTTAACTCGAATTTTATGAATGGTTACCTATTCTACAATAGTGAATGTTTAAAAATATTTGTTTTGAGCGATCGCACCATATAATATACCTAATATTTTGTTAATATCCTTAATATAATATTCACGTAAATCGATGCTGATCACATCACTTTCAAGTTTCAAGAATTGCCAAATTGTGCCGATGGTAACAGCACCATAAATTGATTTAATAGCATTGCCGCTTCTTTCATTAAAGATTTGAGCCGCAACCATTTCTGCAATACATTGTGCTAATCCAGAACGCAGATTTTCATTTTTACTTTCTACTAAAACAATCACTGGACTGCGAACAAACAATTGTTCTGGAGAAAGACTTAAAATAAAATCACAAAACCCATTTAAACCTCGTTGAGCATCAACAGCAAACTCAACTCCAGAAAACAAGCCGATTTGATAATTAAATTTGCGCCTAATTTCTAGCAATATTGGGCTAATAATCATTTCGCTGCGAGCCTTTTCAGAACTGATAGCAACTGCCAAATCAACATTCTCTTTCAAAATTATAGACAACAAGTCACTACATTCTTGGTCTGGTAAATTGGCAAATAATCCAGATGACTCTTGAACTATTAAGCCAAAAGTGTCAATAATTTCGTTAAGTTTGAAATCACTATAGCTCATTGGAAATTTATTTTTTTAGGCAATATATTATTTAAATCGATAGATAAATCGGGAAAACAAGGAAAAGAAATTACTTGATTGTGCAGAAAAATTCGCTTAGTTGAATAACCGTATTTTCCTTGATGATCTTGATAGGGGTCGTTGTAACATTCCAAATAATTATCGAATAAATTAAATATCCAATAGTCAGAAATACCTGCTTGAGCATAGAGAGGTATTTTCACATCTTGGTCATAACTTAAAGAAGAATCAGCTACTTCCATCACTAACAACACATCAGCAGGGCTAGGATGAGCAGAAAAATAATCATCAAGGCGGTTCTGCACAATAGCAAAATCCGGTTCTGGTTCGCTGTTAGGCGGTAAAGTAATAGGGGCTTGGGATTGCAAAGTCGCCCTATCTCCTATGACTTTTGGCAGTTCTTTTAATAACTTTCTTAAGCAAGTTTCATGGGCTGTACCCTTAGATACCATTTGAATTAGTTCCCCGTTGATTAATTGGATATGATCATCCTCATGGAGAAAGCCCAATTCTATGAGTTTGTGGTACTCATCCAATGTGAAGCGTTTAGCTTGAGCGACACTCATAAATTTTGCCCCCAGAGTAATACACAGCCCTTATTCCTATGACCCTTATTCTAAATGAGCCAGAAATTGATATGCTAAAAACCAAGACTAGGTTAAGAGTGCTGAGTTGTGAGTGCTGAGTGCTGAGTAGTGAGTGTTGAGAGGAGAGAGCAAGAGAATGAAAATCCCATGCCCTATTCCCTATGCCCCATTCCCCATACCCAATCCCTAGTCCCCAATCCCCAGTCCCCAGTCCCTTATCTGTAAACCATGCCTGCGCCTACTATCAACCCGACAATTACTTCATTTCCCTTGACGGCTGTAGTCGGTCAAGAAGCCATTAAACTTGCTTTATTACTAGCAGCAGTAGATCCTGGGTTGGGAGGAGTAGCGATCGCAGGTCGTCGCGGTACGGCAAAATCAGTAATGGCGCGTGCTATTCACGCTTTGTTACCACCGATTGAAGTTGTCACCGGTTCAGTTAGCAACTGCGACCCCAACCACCCGGAAGAATGGGATGATGATCTATTGGCTGAATGCGCCGATAAAGATATTCAGGATGTCCCAACGCAAATTATTCCTGCGCCGTTTGTGCAGATTCCCCTGGGTGTCACAGAAGACCGTCTCCTGGGTTCTGTGGATGTGGAAAAATCAGTGAAGCAAGGAGATACAGTATTTCAGCCTGGGTTACTCGCCACAGCTAACCGGGGTGTGCTGTATGTGGATGAAATCAATCTTTTAGATGACCAAATATCTAACCAGTTATTAACAGTCCTCTCGGAAGGACGTAACCAAATCGAACGGGAAGGGATTAGTTTTCAGCATCCTTGCAAACCCCTGTTTATCGCTACCTACAACCCAGAAGAAGGAGCATTACGAGAACATTTATTAGATAGAATTGCGATCGCTCTCTCGGCTGACGGTGTTCTCGGTCTAGATCAAAGAGTCCAAGCAGTTGAGCAAGCGATCGCCTATTCTAAATCACCCCAAGACTTCCTCCAACAGTACAACGAAGATATCGACGCGCTGAAAACTCAAATTATCCTGGCGCGGGAATGGTTGAAGGAAGTCACCATCACCAGCGAACAAATTGCTTACCTAGTTAATGAAGCCATTCGTGGTGGTGTCCAAGGACATCGGGCGGAGTTATTTGCGGTGCGGGTAGCGAAAGCGGCTGCGGCTTTGGATGGTCGAGCCACAGTCAACGCTGACGACTTACGCCGGGCAGTAGAATTAGTTATTGTCCCACGGGCGACTGTGGTGCAGACACCACCACCAGACCAACCACCCCCACCACCGCCACCACCACCACAAAGTCAAGACGAGTCAGAACAAGACCAACAAGAGGAAGACCAAGAAGAAGACAAAGAAGACCAACCAGACGAACCCCAAGAACAAGAACCCCCCAGCATCCCAGAAGAATTTATCTTTGACCCAGAAGGGGTAATCATGGATGACAGTGTGCTGTACTTTGCTCAAATGGCACAACGTCAGGGTAAATCTGGAAGTCGTAGTATTATCTTCTCTGATGACCGGGGACGCTACATCAAACCGATGTTACCCAAAGGGAAAGTCCGCCGCATCGCTGTAGACGCGACCTTAAGGGCGGCTGCACCCTACCAAAAAGCCCGACGAGAAAGACACCCAGAAAAGAAAGTTATTGTTGAACAAGGGGATATTCGCTCTAAACGCCTCATCCGTAAAGCCGGGGCGTTAGTGGTGTTTGTCGTGGATGCTTCGGGGTCGATGGCTTTGAACCGGATGCAGTCCGCTAAAGGTGCGGTGATGCAGCTATTAACTGAAGCCTATCAAAACCGTGACCAAGTAGCCTTGATTCCCTTCCGGGGAGAACAAGCCGAAGTCTTACTACCCCCCACCCGTTCTATTGCTTTAGCCCGTAACCGTTTGGAAAGATTACCCTGTGGCGGTGGTTCACCCCTAGCACATGGTATTACCCAAGCCGTCCGCATCGGTTTAAATGCTCAAATGAGTGGCGATATTGGGCAAGTCGTGATTGTGGCAATTACTGACGGACGAGGTAATATTCCTTTGTCTCGTTCTCTAGGTGAACCCCAAGAACCAGGAGAAAAACCAGACATTAAAGGAGAATTACTAGAAATTGCTGGGAGAATTCGCGGTTTAGGAATGCAGCTATTAGTCATAGATACTGAGAGTAAATTTGTCTCCACTGGCTTTGCTAAAGAGTTAGCCCAAACCGCAGGCGGTAAATATTATCACCTACCCAAAGCCACCGATAAAGCGATCGCCGCTATGACCAAAGGTGCGATCGCTGATTTAAAATCTCGGTAAAATTTAGGGGGTTTAATTCCCCGGCTTCTATCAAGCCGCAAGTGTTGTGGCGGGGTTTAGGGAATTCCAGATAAAACAATATCCAAACTGTAGGGTGCGTCAGTATGAATAATCTCTTGGTATAGTTAGGTTTTATCGCACTGACGCACCCTACTAAGCTGTTTATTTGGGATAATTTATTTTTTGGTGTTCCCTTAAATCCCTGTCATAACACGGAAAAAGCAAATTGCGTTAGCGTAGCGGGACGTACCCCTCCGGGGAAGCAAGCTACGCGCAGCGTCTCGGAGAGAAGTCCATTGCGAATTGCGAATTGCGAATTGCGAATTGGTTTAATCTATTTATCTAATCTTCTCTATAATTTAATCAAATATGTCTGCGATCGCGTCAGCAAGTCCAGTGCTGAAAATCTAATTTTTAACCTACATCCTACATAGGAAAAACAAGAGTTATTATGTCTCAATACTGATTGAGACCAAAAATCTCGTATATTAGCACAGGAAACTTTATTGTTGTGTTCTATTACATCCTAAGAGGATTAAATCATGCTGGAATTGTTGGGTTCAGGTTTGGTGTCACTCTGGCTGGAGATGGCCGGGGTTCAAGTCAAGCCTTCAGAGGCCTTAGATGCGCTGACTTGGCAAAGTAGCCCCGGCTTAGTAATTGCACCCGATCCCAATCCAGCAGGGGCTAATACTGTTAAACAATATTTGCAAGGACTATTAAAATCTAAGCTGATCGCCCAAAATCTCACCCCCAACCAAGGAATTTGGATGCAGTCGGGGCCTGTATTGATGGCTGATCATCAAGGTACAACACCTTTACCTGCGGCTTCTCTCACTAAGATTGCTACTTCATTGGTGGCTTTGAAAACCTTCGGTTCTGAACACCAATTTGATACCATGATTAGTTCTACAGGGCCGATAGTCAACGGTGTTGTACAAGGTGATTTAGTTGTTAATGGTGGTGGCGATCCCATGTTTGTTTGGGAAGAAGCGATCGCCTTGGGTAATACGCTCAATAAAATGGGGATCAAACAAGTTAAGGGCAATTTGGTGATTACTGGCAAATTTGCCATGAATTTCCAGCGTCATCCCCTATTGGCGGGACAAATGCTCAAGCAATCACTCAATTCTAAAACCTGGACTCGTCCAGCGATTTATATTCACTCCATCATGCCCAAGGGTACACCAAAACCCCAAGTGGCGATCGCTGGTCAAGTCAAATTTAACGCCCAACCCAACCCCCAGCAAACTCTTTTAGTGCGTCACCGTTCTCTACCCTTGAAGCAATTAATCAAGGAAATGAACGTGTATAGTAACAATGAAATGGCACAAATGCTGGCAGAATCAGTAGGTGGTCATACAGTAGTACAGACTAAAGCCGCAGAATTTGCTAATGTCCCCAGTGGAGAAATTCAGTTAATTAATGGTTCAGGATTAGGGCCAGAAAACCGCATTTCCCCCAGGGCTGCTTGTGCGATGTTAATGGCTATTCAACAGGAAGCCGCAAATCATCAACTGAATTTAGCTGATTTATTTCCCACCTCTGGCTTTGATAAGCGAGGTACAATGCAGCATCGTCATTTACCAATGGCGACTGTGATGAAAACAGGTACTTTGCGTGATGTCAGTGCTTTAGCTGGAGTCGTACCCACACGCGATCGCGGTTTAGTTTGGTTCGCCATCATTAACCGTGGCCCACAAATCACCGCTTTCCGCCAAGAACAAGACAAACTCCTACAAAATCTAGTCAAACAACTAGAAATCTCCCCCAGTGTTCCTAATGCTTTAACACCCCATACAGCTAAATCACTACCAGACTTAGGCAATACTAAGCGGAATGAGATTGTGTTTCGGGGGTAAGAATTCAGGGGTGTAAGGGTGTAAGGGTGTAGGGGTGTAAGGGTGTAAGGGAAAACAGGGGAAGAAAAAATCTCATACCCAATCCCCAATACCCAATCCCCAATCCCCAATCCCCAGTCCCCAATCCCCAGTCCCCAATCCCCTATTCCCTACTTCTAGGAATAATTTCCGTCACTACCCGATTTCCAGAACCACCACTGACTACGATATTTTCAGTTTGCAGATTACCGACGGCTTTTTCACCCTTGAAATTAACAGGGGGATTAGCTTGTTGATAGGCTACATTTCCTTGGGCTTCTAATAATTTTTTGTCTAAATACCAAGTCATTTTTTGAGCATTCAGGGTTTGACGACGCTGTCCAATAGCATTGACGTTGCCTGTTAAAAATGCTATTTTCTGAGGAATTTTCATTTCCCCTTGATTGGCGGTGACAGTCAAGTTTTCTGCTTTGTGAAAGATGCGTATAGGGGAATTTGTAATCACATTTTCTGCTTTCATATTCCAAATCATCGAGTTACTGGCAATCTGCATTGGCGGTTCTGATAACTCTAATTGGGCATTTTTTTGCAGGAATGCTACTTGGGTTTTCAGGTTGAATTCGGCGGCGTTACCTCTGGCGCGATCGCTGATTTGATTATTTTTATAACGGTCAATCTGGACTGGGCGATCGCCAATTAATTTTTCTTCTTTAATCTGCCAAATTAAATGTTCGGTTCGCATTTGCGTCTGGGGATCAACTGATTTGGCAACTACACCGCCAGATAATTCCATGCGTTGTTCACGGGTTTTAACTTTAGCTTCTTGGGCAACCGCTTGTAATTGTTTATGATTACCATTAATTTGGTTACGCATAATTAATAAATCTTCTTGGGGTCGCCATTCTAATTCATTTCCTCGTAAAACAATCCCATTTACGGGGTCAGTTGCGACTATTTTTCCTCGCAAAAACAGTTGTTTGCCATCTTGTTCAATATCTGCCTTCTCAGCTGTGACTTGATAAACTATCTTGCCATCTTGATACAGTTCGCCATAAGGGCTTTGTGCTTCACCAATTTGTTTTTCTTTGGTATATTGGGCTTGCTTGGCTTTCACTCTCCAGACTGGTCTTCCGTCTTCATCTGCTTGTTCTAGGGTGACATCAAAGAATGTTAAATTACTCTCTTGATTAGGTGAACTAGTATTATTTGGCTGGTTATTCCTGGGTACTTTATTTGTACAGGCAACTAAACCCATGACTAAAACAAGATTGATAGCAAAGTGAAACCCATATTTGGATAGGAAACAGAATAGGGGGAAAGTTTTTTGAATTCCCCCCTGTTGATTTAAAGTTGCATTTTTTCGGAACGGTGTTTGCTGATATTTCATTAATCTTGAATTTCTAAATGTCCATCGCTGGGATCATCTAAAAAGCCCATACCCGATAAGGGTCGATAGGGATAGCTTTGGCGGGGAGTTTTTTGGATGTCTTCTTTGATAGCTTCTAAATCAATATAGCGATCGCTGACATTAATTAAGCTATCGCTAGTCATAGAACGCAAACTTACAACCTCCACCCTCACCCCACGATAACTGACGGAATTAACTGCATAAGCTAAATCCCCGTCACCGCTAACTAACACGGCTGTATCGTAGGAATCTACTAAAGCCATCATATCTACGGCGATTTCTACGTCTAGATTAGCTTTTTTTGAGCCATCTGGTAGCTGTACTAAGTCTTTAGCAATGACTCTATAGCCATTGCGCCGCATCCACAATAAAAAACCCTGTTGTTTTTCATTGGTGCGGTCTACACCAGTGTAGAAAAAAGCCCGCAATAACCGAGAACCACCCGTTAAGCGACAAAGCAGTTTCGTGTAATCAATTTCAATTCCTAGTTGCAATGCAGCGTAAAATAAGTTTGAGCCATCAATAAAGATCGCCACACGCCCTCGATTTTCTAAAACCTGTTCTGGCGTAAATATCGAGTCATTTTCCAAATTATTCAACATTGTTGTCATACCTCAATTTTTATCTTTGATATTTTTGATAGAAGTTTTCAAGTGGAGAATACTAGGGGTTTATGATAACGTTCCAGGGCTAAAAATGAAGTTTAGCCCCGTTAATTTTTGCGAAAAAATAAAAATGGCACTAGTGTGTGATTAATCAAAAATTAAAAAAACTAATCGTTTTTTGGTGGTTCTATGCGTTTAAAAATGGGTTGTGGTTTTCCTAAAGTTTGTTGGTTAGATAGTAGCCCCCATTGGGCATGGGTGGCAAAACTAGGTGTTTGTTCGTTAAAGTTAACTTCCCAACCTAACTGCTGATAAATCTCACTGCTAATATTGGGAATTACTGGAGATAGCAAATAAGCTGCTAGTCTGACTGATTCTAAAACTGCATAGAGGACAATTTCGACTTCCTGCTGTTTGCCTTGTTTATAGAGTGTCCAAGGTGCTTGATCATCAATGTACTTGTTACTGGCTTGTACCAATGACAGCACAGCTTCACAGGCTTGATTGAAAGCTAGTGATTCGTAGGCTTGTTTGACTTTTTCTCCTAGATTGACACCGATATTTTGCAAAGGATTATCCGCCGCAATAGCTTGGTGGTTAACTGCAAGTGCGTTTTCCGCACAGTATTTCTTCACCATGTTTAAGGTGCGATTGAGCAAATTACCTAAATCATTTGCCAAATCTGCATTTAAAACATTAATGAATCTAATTTCATTAAAGTCGCCATCTTTGCCAAATTCGATTTCCTTAAGGAAGTAATAACGAACGGCATCACTACCATAGCGTTGCAATAACGCTATAGGATCTAGGGTGTTACCTAGACTTTTACCCATTTTTTGTCCATCTTTGGTTAAAAACCCATGACCAAAAACTTTTTCTGGTAAAGGTAGATTTGCCGACATCAACATGGCAGGCCAATAAACGGCGTGAAAGCGGAGAATATCTTTGCCAATTAAATGCAGGTTAATCGGCCACCATTTAGCTAGGGCATTTTCTAAGGTGGGTGTGTCATCAGCATCTAACAGTGCTGTAACATAACCGAGTAGGGCATCGAACCAGACATACAAGGTATGCTTGGGGTCAGCAGGTACGGGAAAACCCCAACTCACGTTGATCCGGGAAATGGAAAAGTCTTGTAAACCTTGGCCTACGAAGTTGAAAACTTCATTACGGCGACTTTCTGGTTGAATAAAATCAGGATGAGCTTGATAAAATTCTTCTAACTGGGTTTGATATTTAGATAAGCGGAAAAAATAGTTTTGTTCGTCTCGCCACTCAACTTCTTTGTTGGTATGAATCGGACAGCGATTGCCTTCTAATAAATCCCTCTCTTCTTTAAATTCTTCACAAGATACACAATACCAGCCTTTTTGTTGCCCTTGATAAATATCGCCAGACGACCACACTCTTTGAAAAAATTCCTGCACAATTGCTTCATGGCGGGGTGAGGTGGTGCGAATAAAGCGATCATACCTAATGTTGAGCAAGTCCCATAGGGAAGAAAAGCTAGCAGAGATTTGATCGCAAAACTCTTGTGGTGCTTTCCCTAGAGTTTCTGCGGAACGCTGAATTTTTTGTCCGTGTTCATCTGTACCTGTAATTAATAGCACTTGTCGCCCTAGCAAGCGATAAAAGCGCGCTAGCGTATCCGCCGCCATAGTTGTGTAAGCACTACCTACGTGGGGTACATCGTTTACATAATATAACGGGGTTGTTAGTGCAAAGGTCTTTTCTGTTTGAGCCACTATATTCATGCAAAATAAAAATCAAATTATTAAATCGTCTAATGTTTTACTTATCGAGGCAAAACCAAGCAATTATATAACATTACTATCCTTTTTTCCAACCTCAATTTAATATTAGCAAATTTCCTACATTTGGCATGATTTTTTAACTGATAGAAATATTACTTATTTCGATGATAAAGACGGTAATTGACTAAGAACAATCTTGATGAATGAATTTTATTACATCTGTGTTGCTATGTAATTTACACCTGCAAATAGCTGAGTTTTGTTGCTTCTTGGGGATGGGACATTTCTACCTTAAGACTGTCATGGTATTAGTGAAGAAATGTAAAAATTAAGTCAAGATAAACTGCGATATTTTCCCGAAAAGACATAAATTAGTTATGAGTCTCCATAGTCCTCTCGACATTTCTCGATCTTTCTTAGCGACTGTTTCCACAAAGATGTTTCGCTATTATGAGGATCGCATCCCCAAAGACGCTAGTTTGTTAATAGTGAGCAATCATCGCAGTTTTATGGATGCCCTAATATTAATGACAGCATTAGCTAGTCCGATTCGCTTTGCTTGTCATCATTACATGGGGGAAGTACCCATTTTGCGAGAGATTGTTACCGGACAATTAGGTTGTTTTCCTTTAGAAGAAAACCAACAGCGTCAGCAAAGCTTCTTTTCTCAGTCCCAACAGCTATTAAAAAAGCAACAAATGGTAGGAGTATTTCCCGAAGGTGCTAACCCAATGGTGAAATACACTCAACCCAATCATGTAGGTGAATTTAGGCGTGGTTTCGCACACCTAGCTTTACGTGCCGATGTGCCAGATTTAGCTGTTTTACCAATTGCGATCGCCTCTTTAGAAGAAGTCAACACCGCCGCTTTTCCCTTGAGGTTGTTAAGTCTTTTTGACCCTTCTGAACCTCTGTTTCATCAATCAGGTTGGCATCCCCTGGTTATTTATCATCGGGTTGCGGTGTTAATCGGTCGTCCTTATTGGATTACCTCTCAACATCAACACCAATATCACGGTAAACAAGCTAAAAATGTTGTAGCTGAACTAACTACATATTGTCACCATGAAATTGCTAACTTACTATTACAAGGCTGTTATTAACACTATCAACATGGGAGTTGTTTTTAATTCACCAGTATAGATAATTCTTCCCCGGTTTCCTAAATGGTATTTTCTATCGACGTATTCAACAGAATGCCTAGATAAATCTCTAGGATAATCATCAGTAATTTAGACAAAATTTGGATAAATTTATCTGTTTTTACACTTGTATAAACAAGTTAACGGCAATGCCATCAAACAGGGGAAGCAGGGGGAGTAAGAATTTTGATGATGATCTTCGTTTTCACTCGTGGAATAATTTAATTTCTGAAAGTCCCCTACAACCCTCGAATGATTTACCCTGTTCCACTTAGCAGATTTATCTTGAGTATGGGCAGACAAACTAGATAATTATTAATTTATCGTAACATTTCTCAAGCACTTGTTACACTTATAGTTATGATTTGATGAGAATTTGAGCTTTAGATATTTTTTTCTTGATTTACCATGTTGAGTATTCATGGAGTAAAGCTAAACCAGACGCATAAAACCCAGAAAGATTAGCCATAATGCCAGAAGTTGAACTAAAACCGTGTTTTCTTACCCCTAGACAAGTGAAACCAGAATTCCCACTATTTGTGTATTTACCGGGAATGGATGGAACTGGAAGACTATTGCGATCGCAAACGGCGGGATTAGAAGTAGGCTTCGATGTCCGGTGTTTGGCAATACCCCGGCAAGATTTGACAAGTTGGGACGTGCTGACAAGTAATGTATTGGATTTAATCCACACAGAATTAGAAAGAAGTTCTCAAAGACCTATTTATTTGTGCGGTGAATCTTTTGGTGGTTGCTTGGCGATGAAAGTAGCCATTGCAGCCCCACATTTATTTAAACGCATGATTTTAATTAATCCTGCTTCTGCGTTTAAATTACGTCCTTGGTTAGATTGGACATCACAACTAATGTACTTAGTTCCAGGATGTTTTTATGATGTAGGTGCATTAGGTTTATTACCATTTTTGGCATCTTTACCCCGAATTTCTCGGAGTATTAGACAAGAACTGCTAAAAACTATGCGTTCGATACCGTCAGAGACAGTAAATTGGCGAGTGTCAATGCTGCGGGAATTTAGTATTGATGAAGATAAATTGCGTTCCCTGCAACAAACAGTTTTATTAATAGCAGGTGGTAGCGATCGCCTCCTACCATCCGTCAGCGAAGTAGAACGCCTAGCCCAAATTATTCCCCATAATCAGACAATAATCTTACCCGAAAGTGGACACGCCTGCTTATTAGAAGAAAGCGTAAATCTCTATAAAATTCTCCAGTCGCATAACTTTTTAGAGAAAAAAATCACTCCAATAGTAAAAAATCCCCTGTGGAAATAACAAAGGGGTAAAAACTCATCTATAGGAATCCGACTTGATTATTGAAACTACTTACGTAGGTAGGGAACAGGGAACAGGGAACAGAGTAAGAATGAATATTTACTGATTTTTTTCAGGAATCAAATATGATTCCCATATCAAACTTTGTGCTGTTTGGAAGATGTCAACACCCATCAGACTTGGCTACAACCAAAACAGAGAGTTGGTCATGAGGCAAATACTCAAAAATGTCAGATAATCATCAATCAGTTGATCCATCCCCAAATCAAACATCCTTAAGCAAGAATTTGGCTGAAACTGCCCTGAACACAGGTAAAACCTTGTTAGATAAAGCAGTAGACATAGGCAGAGCAACAGCAAAAACTACACAAAACTTACTGGAAAAATCCACTCAAATCACAGGTACAGTCATCAATCATATTGGGGAAAATTGGCTAATTAGAAGAATATCTGGCTTTTTGAATCTGAATTGGCTAATTGGTGCGAGTGACAATGTTGATTTTGCCAAAATGTCAGTTGTAGTTAAACAACTCCAACAAAAATATCCCCAAGAATCACCAAGACAAATTGCTCATCGCATCATGACAGAAAAAGCTGCTAAAGCTGGTGGAATTGGGTTAGCTAGTAGTATTTTGCCAGGATTCGCCGCCGCCCTACTAGCTGTAGATTTAGCAGCAACCATGCAATTACAAACAGAAATGCTGTATCAAATTGCCTTCGCCTATGGACTAGATTTACAAGACCCTAGTCGGAAAGGGGAATTATTGACAATTTTTGGTTTAGGCTTGGGTGGGAATCGTCTCCTGAAAGCCGCCGGATTAGCTTTATTGCGAAATGTTCCCTTTGCCGGAGCCGCGATCGCCGCTAGTACCAATGCCACCATGAGTTATTCTCTAGGATATGCGGCTTGTCGATTTTATGAAGCCAAACTAGACGAATCCGTATCCCTAGAATCACCGGAAACAATAGCTAACTTAAAAGCAGAAAGCGAAAAATATCTAGAAACTGCGATCGCTCAACAAGCAGTCATGGATAAAATCTTAGTGCGGATGATTTTAGCTAGTCACCCTGAAAAAACTTGGCAAGAAATCCTACCCCAACTACAAGCAGCTAACCTCAGTCTCACTTCCTTAGCAGCCATTGAGCAGAATATCAAATCACCCCAACCCCTAGATCAATTACTCAACCAACTAGACCGAGATTTTGCCATACCTTTACTAGCGCAATGTCGAAAAATTGCCCAACTAGACAATCAGACTACACCAGCAGAGCAAGAAATTATTACTGCGATCGCCAATAAATTTGACCTTGAATAGCACTCAAAAGTCATTCCATTTACTCAGAATCCATACCAAGCGATCGTAAATTTCCCAATCCCCAAACCCCAGTCCCCAATCCTTCTTTAATTTTGAATTTTGAATTTTGAATTTTGAATTGATAAGTTCCCAATCCCTCACTCCGAAAATTTTAAGCAATACTTGTACAAGAAGTAAGTTTACGCAAAATGCAAAAATGGCAATTCAACTAAGTGACAAGCCTTTACTAGATTGGGCAGGAGATACGCTAGCGATCGCATTATTTGAAGAAGCGGTAGAGTTAACAGGGGAACTCGCAACTTTAGATGGGCAGTTTGCTGGCATTTTAAAAGAAGTCATTGCCGAAGAAGAATTTACAGGGAAAGCCAACAGCACCGTTTTTACCCGCGTCAGTGGTGCTAGTCCAGTTAAAAAAATCATTTTGGTGGGTTTAGGGAAAGCCGATAACCTCAAATTAGAAACCATTAGACGGACAGCTGCGGCTGTTGGCAAAGTCGCCAAAAAACAAAAAAGTAAAGTTTTAGGCTTGAGTTTTCCCTTATGGAACAATGATCCATCTGCCACCGTGCAAGCACTGGCTGAAGGCGTACAACTAGCCTTATACCAAGATATCCGCTTTAAATCAGACCCAGAAGATAAAGCCTCACAGGTCGAAACTATCGAATTTCTGGGTTTTGCCGGACAAGAAGCCGCCATTACCAAAGCCAATCAAATTGTGTCCGGCGTGATTTTAGCCAGACAACTAGTAGCCGCACCAGCCAACACCGTAACACCGATTACGATGGCAGAAACAGCCCAACAAATTGCCCAAGACCACGGTTTGCAGATAGAAATTTTAGAACAAGCCGACTGTGAAAAATTGGGGATGGGTGCTTTTTTAGGTGTGGCGCAAGCTTCTGATTTACCACCGAAATTTATTCACCTCACCTATAAACCAGAAGGCACACCCAAACGCAAACTCGGAATCATCGGTAAAGGTTTAACCTTCGATTCCGGTGGATTGAATATCAAAGGTGCAGGTAGCGGCATCGAAACCATGAAAATTGATATGGGTGGTGCAGCCGCAACTTTAGGTGCAGCCAAAGCGATCGCCCAACTCAAGCCCGATGCTGAAGTTCACTTTATTTCAGCCGTCACCGAAAACATGATTAGCGGTCACGCTATGCACCCAGGAGACATCCTTACCGCATCTAACGGCAAAACCATCGAAGTTAACAACACCGACGCTGAAGGACGTTTAACTTTAGCAGATGCTTTAGTTTTTGCTGACAAATTAGGCTTAGATGCCATTGTCGATTTAGCCACCCTGACTGGGGCTTGTGTAATTGCCTTGGGTGACGACATTGCCGGGTTGTACTCTCCTGATGATGCCTTAGCCAAACAGCTAGAGCAAGCTTCAGCCACTTCAGGCGAAAAAATTTGGCGGATGCCAATGGAAGACAAATATTTTGAAGGCTTAAAATCCGGCATTGCCGACATGAAAAACACCGGCCCCCGTCCTGGTGGTTCAATTACCGCCGCCTTATTCCTCAAACAGTTCGTCAAAGACACAGCTTGGGCGCACTTAGACATAGCCGGGCCAGTCTGGGCAGACAAAGACAATGGCTACAATAACACTGGCGCAACCGGCTTTGGCGTGAGAATGTTGGTTGATTGGGTACTGGAGAATTAGGGGACTAGGGACTAGGGACTGGGGACTGGGGACTGGGGACTAGGAATTTTGGATTTTGGATTTTGGATTCAATCTAAAAATCCAAAATTGAAAGGCTGGAGACTGGAAGGCAGAGGGGCAGAGGGGAAAAATTTCATCCCCAATCCCTAATCCCCAATCCCCAATCCCTAATCCCCAATCCCCAATCCCCAACCCCCGATCCCCAATCCCCAATAATTCGTGCTATTGTTGGCTTACCGTCATCAGTTGTTGCAAAAGTAACAAGACTAACTTGACGGTAAGAAAGTTAAGGTTTTTCAGCAAAGCCATCTGGTAAAATTTGTAAGGTTTCTAGAAGCTCTAAGCAATGGGATCGACTGGCGTGCGGATAGCAATTGATGCAATGGGAGGGGATCACGCTCCCGGTGAAATCGTTACTGGCGCGGTGCGAGCCAGTGAAGAATTAGGTGTAAAAGTTTTATTAGTGGGTGATCCCCAAAAAATTAAAGCTGCCTTGCCCCCAAAAACCAATTTGGAAGGAGTGGAAATCATTCCGGCTGAGGATGCGATCGCAATGGATGAAGAGCCTTTAAATGCGGTGAGACGCAAACGCAAGGCTTCGATTAATGTGGCGATGGATTTGGTCAAGCAACAACAGGCCGATGCAGTATTCTCAGCAGGTCATTCTGGTGCGGCTATGGCATCAGCCCTACTCCGTCTGGGAAGATTGCCTGGGGTTGACCGTCCAGCCATTGGCACAGTATTTCCGACCATTAAAGCAGGTAAGCCGGTTCTCATCTTGGATGTAGGGGCGAATGTCGATTGTCGTCCTAAATTTTTAGAACAGTTTGCCGTGATTGGTTCGATTTATAGCCAATACGTCCTCGGTACTGATGAACCGAAAGTGGGTTTGCTCAATATTGGTGAAGAAGATACCAAAGGCAATGAGTTAGCTTTGCGGACTCATGAACTGTTGCGGGAAAACCGTTATATCACCTTCATCGGCAATGCGGAAGGCAGAGACGTGCTGTCTGGCGAGTTTGACGTAATTGTCTGTGATGGCTTTGTGGGTAACATCTTACTCAAGTTTGCCGAAGCTATAGGTGGAGTCATCCTGCAAATTTTACGAGAAGAATTACCCCAAGGACTGCACGGACAAATTGGTACAGCACTATTAAAGCCAAATCTCAAGCGCATCAAACAGCGTATGGATCACGCCGAACATGGCGGGGCTTTGCTGTTGGGTGTTTCAGGAGTTTGTTTGATTGGTCATGGCAGTTCTCAAGCACCTTCAGTATTTAACGCCATTCGCATGGCAAAAGAAGCTGTTGATAACAAAGTCATGGAGCAACTGCAATCTCAATATGAGATGCTACAGAGTGAGAGTAGTTAGCAATCAGCCATCAAACTAGCAATAGCTACTAACAAGTCATTGGTTAGCAGTTAGAGACTAATGACTTATGACTGATAACTAATGACTAACAGCTGATAGCTTGGGAGATTAGGAGTGCAAAATTTAGGCATAGCAGTTACAGGAAGTGGTTCCGCAGTACCAGTCACTTCCCTGCACAATCAAGAACTAACCCAACTGGTAGATACTTCCGATGAATGGATTGCTACCAGAACAGGAATTCGTCAGCGCAGGTTAGCCAACTCTACCGAGTCATTGACGACCCTAGCGACGACCGCCAGCCAGCAAGCGATCGCCGCAGCTGGAATTACACCAGCTGATTTAGACTTAATTTTGCTGGCAACTTCCACACCAGATGATTTATTCGGTAGCGCGTGTAGAGTTCAAGCTGAGTTAGGCGCGTCCCAAGCAGTAGCCTTTGACCTCACAGCTGCTTGTTCTGGCTTTGTATTTGGGCTAGTTACAGCAGCCCAATACATTAGAACAGGGGTATATCGTAATGTACTTTTAATCGGGGCAGACATCCTCTCTCGATGGGTAGATTGGCAAGATAGGCGCACCTGCGTCCTGTTTGGTGATGGGGCTGGTGCGGTTGTATTGCAAGCCAATGATGGCGATCGCCTCTTAGGATTTGCCCTCAAAAGTGATGGCACTCAAAACCACTACCTCAACCTCGCCTATCAAGGCAATTCCCAAGAAATTATCCCTGGTGTCAACATCACTCAAGGTAATTATCAACCCATCACCATGAACGGCAAAGAAGTTTACCGCTTTGCTGCCCAAAAAGTTCCAGAAATCATTGATAAGGCATTATTTGCTGCCAATCTCACCGTTGATCAAATAGACTGGCTACTACTACATCAAGCTAATCAACGCATTCTAGATGCAGTAGCACAACGCCTCAATATTCCTAACGAAAAAGTAATCAGCAATCTAGCCAACTACGGCAACACCTCCGCCGCCTCCATCCCCATCGCCTTAGATGAAGCCGTGCGGCAAGGCAAAATCAAAACCAATGACATCATCGCTGCATCCGGCTTTGGAGCAGGTTTAACCTGGGGTGCAGCCATCTTCCACTGGGGAAGATAAACGTTTCATTCATAGTCCATCGTCCATCGTCAAAAGTATGGGCTGTGGACTATTGACTATTGACTATTGACTATTGACTATTGACCAATGACTAAAACTGCATGGGTGTTTCCCGGACAAGGTTCTCAAGCACTAGGAATGGGAACTGACTTATTAGATATACCTGCGGCTCAAGACAAGTTTGCCGCAGCCGAGGCCATATTAGGCTGGTCGGTAACAGACATTTGCCAAAACGAAGAAGAAAAGTTATCAAAGACACTCTACACACAACCTTGTCTTTATGTAGTAGAAAGCATCCTCGCTGACTTGATTCGGGAAAAAGGACACCAGCCAGATTTAGTTGCTGGTCACAGCTTAGGAGAATATGTTGCTTTATATGTTGCGGGTGTGTTTGAGTGGTCAACAGGATTAGAGTTAGTCAAGCAACGCGCGGAACTAATGGACAATGCCGCAGGTGGGATGATGGCAGCTTTGATGAACTTTGACCGTGAACAACTAGACAAAGTCATTGCCGAGACTCCTGATGTGGTCTTAGCTAATGATAATAGTCCAGGCCAGGTAGTGATTTCCGGTACTCCAGAAGCAGTACAGGCAGTCATGTCTCAGGTTAAGGCTAGACGTGCTGTACCTTTGAAGGTTTCCGGTGCATTTCACTCACCTTTAATGGCTAGCGTGGCAGAGGAATTTCAGAAAATTCTCAACACTATAGAATTTCAAACTGCCACAGTCCCAGTATTATCCAACGTCGAGCCGATTCCCGCCGTTGATGCCGCAATCTTGAAGCAACGCCTCAACCAACAAATGACGGGTTCAGTACGCTGGCAAGAAATTTCATTACAACTACCAGAAAATCAAATTGAGAAAGTAGTAGAAATCGGCCCCGGTAATGTACTAACCGGTTTGATTAAACGCACAACAACTGGTTTAATCTTAGAAAACGTCCGTAATGCTGCGGAATTACCGAATTAGAGATTAGGGACTGGGGACTGGGGACTGGGTTAAGAAGCAGAGGGGCAGAGGAGCAGGGGGAAATGGGGAAATTTTTCTCTACCTCGTTCTTCTCTACGAGAGACTACGCCAACGGGTTCGCAGTCGCTCCTGTCATGCGCGCTGTCTCACCCCCTGCACCAATTCCTCTTCTACCCCCAATCCCTAATCCCCAATCCCCAATCCCTAATCCCTTATGTCTCGAACACGCGAACCCTTGATTAGTCTGGCTCTTTACCACGCTTTTAAGTGGTCGGTAGTTAGTCCGATGCTTCATGCTTACTTTCGGGGACGGATTTATGGTGTGGAAAATGTACCTCAGTCTGGCCCTTTGGTAGTTGTGAGTAATCATGCTAGCTACTTCGATCCGCCCATTGTTTCTAATTGTGTCCGTCGCCCTGTAGCATACATGGCCAAGGAAGAACTGTTTGATGTTCCTGTGTTGGCGCAGGCCATTAAATTGTATGGTGCTTATCCAGTTAGTCGGGGAAGTGCCGATCGCAATGCTATCCGCGCCGCTTTAGAATATCTTGATCAAGGTTGGGCTGTGGGTGTGTTCTTGGAAGGAACTCGTACCCCCGACGGCAAGATTCATGATCCTAAGCGTGGGGCTTTACTATTAGCCGCTAAAGCTAAAGCCCCTATCTTACCCGTATGTTTATGGGGTTCAGACCAGATTTTACAAAAAGGCTCATCATTACCGCGTCGAGTTCCCCTCACAGTCAGAATCGGTAATTTAATTGATGCTCCCAGTTCTACTCATAAGGAAGAACTAGAACAGATAACACAAAAATGCGCCGCCGTCATTAACCAAATGCACGATTTAGGAAGGTGAAAACATCTAGAGAATCTCTGCTTTAGGAAAGTAGCGATCGCTAGTTTATTTATATAAATTGAAAAACAATATGACAGCGACCTATGAACCTCATCGCACTTTGAATTTTAAATTTATATGAATGGCTTAGAAGCCAAAACTTTGTGGAATCGACTGAACAATTCCTTAATAGTCCGTTTTTTGCTATTAGTTGCTGCTGGCTGGGTTTTAGTCCAGCTTTTGGCATACTTTCAAACAGTCATTGTAATTTTTACATTTGCAGCAATTTTAGCTTTTTTACTCAGCTATCCTGTTAAGTGGTTGAGGCATTTTCTGCCCCACGGTATAGCAGTTGTGATAGTTTTCTTAGTTAGTATTATATGTTTGGCTGGACTATTAGTTACTATTGGTTTAACAGTCATTTCCCAAGGACAGCAATTAATAGATAGTATCTCTAATTTTTTAACTTCTTTATTACCTTTGTTAGAAAAAATCGAATCGCTGCTGCGTAGTCGGAATTTACAAATAGATTTAAGTTTAGTACAAGAACAATTACGCAATCAAGCAATATCGAGTTTAGTGACAAGTTTGGCGATATTACAACAAGTATTGTCTAATTTTGTGACGTTTATCATCATCGCTGTTGTGGCTTTCTTTATCTTGCTAGATGGGGAAAAGCTATGGTCTTTAATGCTCAAGGTTCTGCCAAATCAACATCGTAGAAGATTTACAAATGTTCTGCGCCGAAATTTTTTAGGCTTTTTTCGAGGTCAATTGCTCTTGATGTTATTTCTCTCAACATCAAGTTTTATTGTCTTCCTCTTATTGAACGCGCCATTTGCTTTATTGCTAGCTTTGATAGTCGGAATATTAGATATTATTCCCGGTATAGGGGCAACTTTAGGTGTAAGTATAGTCACTTTAATTTTGTTATCTCAAAGTGTTTGGTTAGCAATAAAAGTATTAATCGCTTGTATAGTTTTGCAACAAATACAAGATAACTTATTTGCCCCTAGAATTATGCAAGGGACATTAAATCTTAATCCGGTGGTGGTGTTTTTCGCCTTATTAGTAGGTGCAAGAGTTGCCGGATTATTGGGAATTTTCCTTTCGATTCCCATTACAGGTGTAATTGTATCTTTGTTTGAAATTGAGGCGATGAAATCAGAAATTTAGTTATGTTGATTCAAGATATTTGGAAATTTTTAAGTTTGTGATGCCCGATTAATCTGTAAAATCAATTTATACACGCAACAATGGGAAATTATGTCAGATTTGAGAAAGGAATTATCAGAAACTTTAGATGAAGCCGAGTGGGAATGGTTGATCCCTCATGTTCAGCGAGATGCTGTAATCTTAGTGTCACTAGATTTAGATTTATTAGCTGTAGGTGAGGCGATCGCTACTGATAATACATCATCAGTGCAGCAATGGATTGATAGTCAATTACTGACTAAACCTTCTAACACTCAAGTGGGAGAATGGAATAGCGATCGCACTAAACGATTTAACACTCTAATTCTTCAACCTTATGTTTTAGTACAGGAAATTGCTGCTTAAAAACATTTGTATTTTATAGACGTTGCATTTTGAAACAATTGGCGTAGGTGAAGAAGTAAAGAATAGGAAACCAATTCCTGACTTCTTAATGCCGATTTTTCAACTCTTCCGCACCTGTGTAACCGGTAGCTACCCAAAATAAAGCTCTAGCTCCATCACGGATGGATTTTTCAATTGGTTCAGGGGGAGTTTGAGAAGGTACTGCTACCGGTTTAAAGTTGATTCCTCGACTACCCAAAATGATTTCACCAATCACACAAGCACGGCGCATATGAAAATCTGAGGTAATTAAATAAACACTTTTAATTTTGCGCGCCTGTAAATCATCTACCAATGTAGTAAAATTTGTGACTGTGTCTACAGCTTCATAGTCTAAATGTAATCGTTTAGGATTGATACCAGCTCTGGTGAATACATTTTTAGTGTATGTAGGAGGACTACCACCAGAAATCATGATTGGTATATTGGGATACTGACGAGCGAACTGAGCAGTAAACTTCTCTCTTTCTAAGTTTTTGGTTGAGCCACCTAAAACAATCACGGCTTCTGGCGGTTCACTATTATTTTGTGCCTCCTTATATCCCCACCACATCAATAGCGGTAGAATCAGAACTGCAAACTGAAATGACTTACCTCTAAACAATAGATTATTCTTCAAGGCTCTATAACTTTAGTCTTTTGCGGAAATAATTTTCTCAATCAAGCAGAAAAATCACAAGGTCAATTCGGCAAATGCACTCAAACAGCATAATCGCAAACTTTGTTAATTTGCAATTACACAAGTATTAGCTACAGTTTACTAATACTTAGCAAGCAATCCCGTAATAAAAATTGCTGTTGCTCACTTTTATGGTGATGGGTAGTTGGCGACGGGACTGGCCAGGCTCGAACCGGCGACCTAGCGCTTAGGAGGCGCTCGCTCTATCCAACTGAGCTACAGCCCCAACTACGAAGCATATATAATGATAGCAGTAGTTTTAGGTGGACTGCCAAAAATTGTGCCAGGAACCGCCGCCAATTTCTAAGCCACAAAGATAACTGTGTGCTTTGAGAATGACTAGGGGGTTTTTACCCCTAATTTCTCGCAACTCTAAATTCAGTTTTCCTTGCATCGTATCCCGACAGCAAAATTGTAAACCATTTGCTGTCGGCGCACGCAAAGGCGTACCGGGTAGATGGGTAGTTCCGCTTAATTCAACCTCATAATCTAGGTTTTTTGCGTTCATTTGCCATCTACCCCAAGGTTGAATACACCATTCAACTTTGGCATTCCAGGGAACAAACTCATAAAATTTGCCCTGATAATGTATCCCAATCATCGCTACAGATTCCATCCACCACAAAACACCACGCCTGCCACCCCCAGCCGTTAAGGCTAAATCAGGTTCACCATCGAAGCTATTACAATTGAGCCAAAACCATTTTTCAGGAAACGCACCACCCCAATTTTTTTCGCCATAAGCTGGTGCGTTTTGGAACTGATAAATTTTGCCATTCCAATCAATCCAACCAGTGGCTAGACCATGAGCCATTAAAATTTGCCATCCTGGTTCAAAAATCTGTAAGAATGACGGCCAGCCGGCAGTTGATTGCTGAATACTATTTTGATTACCCCAGCCATATATAGGCTGAATTTCATATTCCCAACGACAATAACAACCAGTAACAGGGTCTTGAATAAAACCCTGATTTAAATTAGCAGTGGCTTGATAACCTTCCTGAATAGATTGTGTAAACGCAGTGGGTGAGAGATAGCGGGGTTGAGTATGTAAGTGCGTTTTACCCCAATGTCCCAAAGCTAAAACATCCCGACTAGCCCAAAATTGAGTAACATCAGGAAAAATTCGATATACATATTCGTCATTAGCTCCCAAAACCTGCGCCGCACCGCCACTATGGGTTTGACTGCCAATGGGGTCTTCTATGGAATACATGAAAGCAAAAGTCTCTCCACAATCTGGTAGAGTAACGCGAAAATACCAGCCTTCAAAAAAGCGGCGACTACTCCCGTCCCAATGGTATCCACTGTGAGGCGTTTGAGTAGATTGCAGAAGATTTATGGGAATAGTTAACATAGATTTATGATTTCTACTTTTTAGTATGCGTCAGCGTCTTGATCTCGATATTAATCATGCTTATGAAATTTTAGGATTAAAACCTGGAGCATCGCAGGTAGAAATCAAAAGAGCTTATCGTCAATTAGTAAAAACTCACCATCCCGATCGCTTTGTGAATCTCCAACAAAAAGAGCAAGCGGAAGTCAAAATCAAACAAATCAATGCAGCTTACAATCTACTCAAGTCAGAAAATCCCACCATCAGTAATTCTACCACCGTAACTACATCCAAAAAATCCCCCAAGACATCAGTCAATCGCTTTGATGCAGAGAGTTTCTATAATTATGGTGTAGAGAGCGTAGGTAAAGGCGAATATGAAGAAGCGATCGCCTATTTTACCCAAGCCATTCGCCTCAACCCCCGCTATGTTGAAGCTTACAAATATCGCGGTTTAGTTTGCTCCCAATTAGGCTATGAACATCGCGCCGCATCTGATTTAAATAAAGCCGCACAGCTTGAAGGAAAAATCCCTAAAGCCTCTGCTTATGGAAGAGTCCAGTATCAGTCTCAGCGAGCATCTTGGCTTACTAGATGGTGTAGGAAAATCAAAAGATTGTTGGGATGGCGTTAATTGATGAGAGGCAAGGGGGCAGGGAGCAGGGGGAAAAAGACATTCTTTCCTGCCTCCGGCAGTTATCACGTTTCATCTATCTAGAGGTTTTTGGAGTTGCGATCGCAGTGCTTGTGCTGTATCAATAACGATACCTGGATAATCTCGACTTACTAAGACTGGCTCATTGTTTGATTGTATATCTGGCCACAATAACCAACGACTACCTTGAGGTAAAGAAGATATACTGAGAGGATTCTGAGTCAGCCAAATCACGGGATGCTGTTCGTCATAATCGCTGATGTCTTCGTGATATCGGGTGGCGGCTAGAGTTTCTAAAACTGAGCGATCGCCTCTGACTAATCCTGTGGCGGCTGTTAATAGTTGCACCTGTAATTGCTGGTGTTGTGCGTAAAAATACATTGATGCTGCGGCAATTACAGCCTGCTCAAAATGTTCTGCGTCCCAATTACCAGCAGTATCTAAAGCAATAATTACTTCCTGTCCACTGGTAATCATTTCTAATTCGCGCACACGTAACTCACCATAGCGCGCACTAGTCCGCCAGTGAATTAAGCGGGTGGGGTCGCCAATACGATAGGGACGCAGCGATCGCACTAATCCCGATGTGGCTGTTTGCAAAGGTCTACCGTGATACTCATTCCTTTGACTTTCTTCTTCCCCGATTTCATCCACTAGGGGACAAGCACTCAAGGGTAAAACCGTAGGATAAACAATGGCTATTGCTTCACAGTGGTGCTGACGACGCGACCAAAATAAACCTAAAGGCGCGCCTGTCGCCAATTCAACGGTATGCCAGCGATAAATGCCCCGCTTTTCGGTAGGGTGATAATATACCCAACGGTAAGTTTCTCGGCTAGCAATAGTTTCAATGCTGTGTTTAATGGGTTTCCCCAGCACAAACGGTAATATATCTTCAACCTGCAATAAAGTGACAGATTGCTTAGTAGGGTTATAGATTTCTAATTCTAAAGTTAATTCATCCCCAGCCGAGACAGGTGCAATCTGACGACGGGTGACAGATAGACCAACAAGCGATCGCGATGCTAAAAATGCAGCTATCCCCAATAAAGCCAGACTCACGCCACTAATAGCGTAAAGCCAACCAGCCATTGTATTAATCGCCGCACCGAAAAAACAAACAGCAATTCCTACTAGTACCCAACCGGCGTATGTCGGGGAACTAGCGTGAATTTCTAACCAGTTAGTGATGAGTTTAATCATTTTCATGTTTCTTTTTTAACTCATCACTAGGGGGATTGGGGACTAGGGACTGGGGACTAGGGACTGGGGATTGGGGATTGGGGACTGGGGAGAAGAAATAACTATTGACTATTGACTATTGACTAATGACTATTGACTATTAACAATGACCACAGACAAATTCGATAACTTCTTTGAGTCCTTGTTGGGTTTTTAGGTTGGTGAAAATAAAGGGTTTATCGCCACGCATTTTTTTTGCGTCTCGTTCCATGACGCTTAAGTCTGCGCCTACGTAGGGTGCGAGGTCGGTTTTGTTAATTACTAGTAAATCGGATTTTGTAATACCGGGGCCGCCTTTGCGGGGGATTTTATCACCGGCGGCGACATCAATCACATAAATTGTGAGGTCTACTAATTCGGGACTAAAGGTAGCGGCTAAATTATCGCCACCGCTTTCTAAAAAGACTAAATCTAATTGGCTAAAACGCTGTTCTAGTTGTTCAATGGCTGCTAAATTCATGGAAGCATCTTCCCGAATGGCTGTGTGGGGACAACCTCCGGTTTCTACTCCCAAAATGCGATCGCTAGCTAAGGCTTGAGAACGGACTAAAAACTGGGCATCTTCTTGAGTATAAATATCATTTGTCACTACAGCAATTTGATAGCGATCGCGCAGTGCTTTACACATAGCATCCACTAAAGCTGTTTTCCCTGAACCAACTGGCCCTGCTACCCCTACTCTAAATGTAGTCACTCCACTCTGCTCCCAATTCAAAATTCATCGTTTTCGGGATGTAAAATATCCGGTCACTCTGATTTTGTCAATCTTTAGAAAAAATCTGACATAGAAAAACTATTTGTTAAAAATTCCTCTAGAGTAACTAGATTTCTCCTTAATTTTTGCAAACTAATTGCATCTTGCTGGATTTGGTCTTGTAATTCATCGATATCAGTAAAGGTCAGAATCCGAAAATCTAGTATCGAGCGAATAAAAGCCTCATTAATTTCTACTTCCTCCTTTTTGATGAAAGGAATTTGATGTTTGTAGTTATTATATGTGCCTGATTCACTTAACCATTTCTTAGGTAAATTGGTGAATTTCACAGGGACACTAGCTGTTTGTAATAAAATATCAGATATGCCATAGTAGCTAAAGAAATTATGCCATTGTTTTTGTACCTCTGCGACAGAATATTGATATTTTTGATAATCTATAATTCTCAGCAAATAATCTCTCTCTGTAGTAGGGAGTGAGTGGTCTAGACAAATATCAGGAATAGCAATTTCTATAAGACTCCTACAAAATAAAGATTTGATTGTGCCGACGGGGATAAAATTTCTAGCTAGTTCCGGCTGGAAACACTCCAAGGGTATGCCATTCCTCAAGCCAAACTTTCTGAAGGTATCCACTAGTTTGTATATTGATAATGAAAAATTTCTAATTAATTTTCTTAATATTGAAACATCAAAATTACTTTCACATGAACTTGTATAATTACTAAACCCTAAAGTTAACTTTTTAGCTGTGACTGTTACTAATCTAATAGCATCATACAAAGCGATAAAGGCGCGAATATCCTGACCCTTAAAGTCGCTGTTTTTATAGCTAGTAATTGCCAGACTCAAATCACTCAAAACATCTAAAGCAAAATCAATCATAATATAGCCTTTCTTGCCCTAGTGAAGTACAAACGAAAATAATTAAACGCAGATGAACACAGATAAACGCGGATAAATTTGTACCTCAGCAGACTAGGAAACGCTATAAGTTAAAAGAACATTTTTAAACCATGATTTCAATAGACATCTTACAAAAAACATGATCCAGCGTCCTTATTTGCGCCTTTGCGCCTCTGCGCGAAACAAAAAAAATATTGCTCAAAAACGCCGATTCAACTTCTAAACAGCCTTGTGTACTGTGTTTCATGCTGCATACTAGCTAAAGATAAACCCCAACTACAACAACTCAAGTCATCATCTTCTAAATCCATTATTTCCATTGTGGCAGCACCGATTAATGGTTGTAAATTGAGTAATATTTCTTGTCCGGCTGTTTGACCGAGGGGAATGATTTTAATTCCAGCCGTAATTAAATTAGTTGCCCAGCTATGCAGATATGCTAATAAAGCCGCTTGTGGATCAATTTGCCAATGGGTAGCCGCCAGAGCAAAAGCGATCGCATAATTACAAGGATGACCTACAGCATGAGCTAAATCCGATATTTGCGGTTGTAGTTTCACGAGTAATTGTAGGAGCGATCGCCCCATTTGCCAGCTAGAATTACGTAATTCCTGGGTTTCTCGCGCCGCCGATAACCATAAATTCCAATAGCGTAATTTCTCTAAATCACCTTGATTGACAGCCTGATACACTCTCAAAATCATCGCTGTTTCTAAGCGAATTGCCCCATAACGCAGTTCGGCTGCTAACCAATGCTGTAAACTCTCCTGAGTGGTAATTGTGCCATTTTCTACTAGAGTTTCCAATCCTTCCGAGTAGCTGTATGCTCCCACTGGCAAAGCAGAACTCGCTATTTGCAATAGGTGTAACAAATGACTATGAGTGAGAGTGATGGTGTCCATAAGCACCTAATTCTGGTTGAAAGGGGACAATTTCTTCAGTAATTTCTAGCCCCATCTGTGCTAACAGAGTACGTAGAACGGGGTCTGGAGATAAGCGTAAATAGTTGGGGGTAATTTCTACAGGTACGTGACGATTCCCTAAATGATAAGCCGCCCGCATTAATAAAAGTGGGGTAGCAGCGACAACCGTAAACACGGGTTCTGCTTTAGCGGCTATTCTCATCAGACTACCATTAGTTTCATCTAGTAAAATATCTCCATCCCATAACACCGTCCCTCTAGGTAAGCGCAAAAATACTACCTGACCATCTTCTGTTTCAAAGCGGTGACGGCTGCGAGTGCGTTCTTCGGCTGTGAGTTGCAAGGTCAACGTGACCTTTATTTCTGGGTTTGGTGGTTTACGTTGCGTCAACGTCAGCATAATTCGTAATTCGTAATTCGTAATTACGATACAAGAAAATAGGGAGGAGAAACTATCAATTCCCACTCCCTAGTGTTCTACCATCCAAAAATTTAAATCTGAGATAGGCTTTCTCAATCCAAAATCTAAAATCTAAAATCCAAAATCTTCAAGTCCATTCCAACCAACCTTGATAACCTGTGACAATACGATTCCCGTCTTTGAGGATGTGGACTTCTATTTGGTCGCTAGCCCAGGTAATTTTGTCAGCAAAGGCGGGGTTGAGGACGCGAACTTTTTGATTTCGTGAAGAAACAGGGGAATCTGGCGAATTAATGGCTAAATTTTGGACAAATGGCCCATCTATCAAAATATCTAGTTGTGCTAAAAGTTCTTGAGAACCTGGAGGCGCGGAGGGTGATTGTAGTTCCTTGAGGGTAAAACCTGTAAAGGACATGACATTAAGACCCGCAGCTTTGAGTTTACGTGCTAACTCAGCTAAAGCGGATGCTTGCCAAAATGGTTCTCCACCAGAGAATGTTACGCCTGTATTTTTGGGTTTGCTTAAAATTTGCTCGACTAAACTATCAATACTGACTAGTTGATTAATTTCAAATGTCCAGGAATCGGGATTAAAACAGCCGGGACATTCACGGGGACACCCTTGCACCCAAACAACTGCACGACAACCAGGGCCATTCACTTCTGATTCATCAATGTAGCCCATGATGTTGAGATAGCCAGAGGGAATTTCTGAATGAATGGATGGGTTGGTTGGTTTAGTTTCCATCTATGTTTATTCCTTTCAACAGTTAACTATGACAAAGCGGGACACAACGCACAGGAATTTTAGTTGTAGTCTGGATGGCATCAGCTAAAGCACTGAGGACATCAGCACTAACACATTGGAGTTGGTGAAAATCACCACAGCCGGATTTAACTGCATTATTCCCCCTAGCATCCAACTGACGCACTAAAGCGCGGGGTCGAGATGGAACATTGAGATGAATTTCATCAGGACGAAGACGCTGTAACAGTTGGATGTAATCTTCTAGCATTTCTGTTGTCCAGGGAGACAAAACCATTGTTTGGATAGCGAGAGTTCCTGAATATTCCCGCCGCAATTTGACAATACCTGCCAAAATATCAGATAGATTTATTGTCTCTACAGGTCGATTAATACGCTGCCATTGATGTGACGAAATTGCATCTAGTTTAACAGCGACGATATCAGCAAACTGCAAGGCTTGGCGCACTATGCGATCGCCTAAAAGTGTACTGTTAGTTAATACTATCGTGGGTAAGCGGGTTAACTGTTTGGCGATCGCTAAAATTTCCTCTAAATTTAAGGCTAAAGTTGGTTCGCCACTACCACTAATTGTCACTACGTCAATTTGCTCATAGGATGCAAGCGATCGCAATTCCTCCGCTATCCTCCCTGTAGGAACAAAAATTTGGCGTTGTAGAGTCTGGACTTCCATCTGTCCTAATTGACAATAGATGCAATTAAATGAACAAGTTGATACTTCCCCAATAGGGTCAATACCTAGCGACTGACCAAATCGCCAAGATTTCACAGGGCCGTAGACAAAGGAACGATGGGAATTTTGTGCAGACTCTATGGCGTTCATACTCGTCCTCTCGCTGGAGTGGCGATCGTCTAACTTTTACCATCCAAAATCTATCGCGAGAAGATGAGGAACTTGTGAAGAATTGACACCCCCCGTTTATACAATGGGGAATTCTTGAGTCAACCAACCCAAGGATTATAATTTTCTTCTTTTCTCCCTGCTCCTCCGAACTTCTGATCACCGAAGGTGGGGCTTCTCTATATGAGGCTATGCCAACGCGAACGCCCATCGGAGGAAACCTCCGCTCAGAGTTCTCTCTGCTCCCTGCCCTCTTCCCTAAATAGTAATGGGATATTTTTAGTGACAAGTCTCCTGCTCACTATTTTCTCTTAAGAGTTGCTTATTTCCTTTTAATCACGAATAAGTGATTTTAGGGATGTGTTTGTAGCAAGCGCGAGTTATATTTAGGCGTAAGTGATTAATTATATAAGTAATTCACTGACATCTCGATTACGCAATGTCACTGAAAAGCATAGATATTTAAGTTTTAAATATGATGGAAATTCAACTAAGATACTAGAAAACTTGTTCATAAATTATTATAATATGAAACTGATTAATAACACAATTAAGATTCTCTTAATTGACGATGAAGTAGCCACTTGGAATTCCTTATTAAATATTTTTGCTTCTCATAATTATCAAGTTGAAAGATTATCCCTCCAGCAATTAGATGCTGGTTCTGTATTAGATTTTATTCCAGATTTAATTCTTATAGATATTTCCATAGCTCGATTACATTATAATTTAGTTAATAAAAAGTTAAAATTCAAAGATAAAAAATTAGATGTACCAGTTATCATCCTAGTCCTTATAGAAGAAATTAACCTAGCTTTTGATCAACTGAAACTAAAATTTGCTGACTACCTAATTAAACCCCTCAGACCCCAAGAAGTTTTAATTAAAGTTAAAAATCAAATCAGAATTAAAAAGCTAAAGCAAGAGTTATTTACCGAAAGACAAAAAATCCAAAAATTAGGTACAGAGATAGAAAAAAAGAATCAACAACTAGAATTTATATGTAATATTAATTCCGCAGAAAATAGCGAGAAAGCTCATGATACTCTAAAGACTCCAACAGTCGATGCTATCAAGTTATGTAGCTATAACGCGGTATTAAGTAGACTGACAAAACATCAGTCTCTATCTCAAGGAAATATATCTGCGGCTTTTGGCGAAGTCACAGAAGCAGGAGCGATCAATATTGGTGTGGAAAGAGCTAGTATTTGGGTATCAGAAACAACATACCATCAAATTCATTGCTTGGATTTATTTGAGAAAACAACTCACAAACACAGTTCAAACTTAACTTTATCAGCTGATAAATACCCCAACTATTTTCAAGCTTTACAGCAAAACGAAGTGATCGCAGTTGCTGATTTAGTTTCCCCAGATCCACGAATACAGGAACTATCCTCAACTTACTTGATTCCCTGCAATATCACTTCCATTCTGTATATTCCTATCCGCTTGGGGGAGACAACAGTAGGGGTATTTTGTTTAGAATCAGTAGGTGTAGTTCATCATTGGACAGAGGAAGACCAAAACTTTGCCCATGCTTTAAGTAATTTAGTTTCTCTAGCATTAGAAGCCAGAGAACGCCAACGGGCTGAAGCCGCACATCGCACTTCCGAAAAGAAGTTGGCCTCAGCCTTTCGCGCCTCACCAGACCCGATTGCCTTGTGTACTTTTCCCGAAGGACGCTACATTGAGGTTAATGATAGTTTCTGTCGATTCTTTGGTTATACTCGCGCCCAGGTAATCGGTACTACCAATACGGAGTTGAATATTTGGGTAAATACCCAAGAATGTCATTTTCTCTCCCAAATTCTCAAACAAACAAAAACCTTACGCAACCATGAGGTTGATTTTCGCACTTGTAGCGGTGAAATCAAGACGGTGCTGCTAAGTGCAGAAATGATCGAAATTGACGGGCAAAAAATTGTCTTGGCTACTGCTAAAGATATTACAGAACGCAAGCAAGCGGAAAACGAAAGCCGCTTATTGTTGTTGACGACCCAAGCCATTACCCGTGCCATAGATGTCAAAAGTGCTTTAACATTGGTTTTGCGGTTGATTTGTCAAACCATCAGTTGGGACTTTGGCGAAGCATGGATACCCAGTGATGACGGTAGTGTTTTAGAGCATAGTTTAGTTTGCCACTGTGAAGAAAGCCGCCTCGAAGAATTTTGCGATCGCAATCAAACTGTCACCTTTACAATGGGGATGGGACTACCTGGACGAGTCTGGGAAACTAAAAGACCAGAGTGGATTGAAGATGTTTCCCAAGTCAACCAGTCAAAATTTTTACGCTCTTTTCAGGCTGCTAAAGTTGGTTTCAAAGCTGGTTTTGCTGTGCCGATTCTGGCAGGTCGGGAAGTCGTAGCTGTTTTAGTATTTTTTAAACGCACTGCTATGTCAGTAGATAAGCGATTACTGATGTTAGTGGGGACTGTAGCTACCCAACTAGGTAGTCTAATTCAGCAGCAAATGATCGAAGCCGCCCACAGAAAAAGCGAAGAAAGATTACAACTAGCTTTATCAGCAAGTGAATTGGGATTGTGGGATTGGAATATCCAAACAGGTAAAATTTATTGTGATTGGAAATGGCGAGATGTACTAGGGTACGCAGAATCCGAGATTGATCAACATCAGCTCGTGAGAAAACAGTTAATTCATCCCGAAGACTGGCGCGCCCTCAAATCATCCATTCATGACCATCTAGAAGGGATAACATCTGTATACGAGATGGAATTTCGGATGCGTTCTCCCTCTGGGGAATGGAAATGGATACAATCTCGCGGCCAAATTGTAGAGCGCGATGAACAGGGTGTACCTTTACGGATGACTGGTACTAATAAAGACATTACAGAGCGCAAAACGCTAGAAAAACAATTAAAACTGCGGGAAGCCAGACTCAACGCCTTTTTTAGTGGTGCGCCCGTAGGGATGAACATCCTTGACCACAAAATGCGCTTAGTGCAGATTAACGACTTGATGGCAGATATTTATGGTAAACCATCAAAAGACCTCATCGGCAAAACACTCCGAGAAATCGCTCCTCACATTGACCCACTATTAACACCCTTCTGTCGGCAAGTATTATCAACTGGGGAAGCAATTTTAAATCGGGAACTCAGTATTACTGCTCATGATGTGCCTAATGGTCTGCGTCATTTTTTGGTGTCTTATTTTCCCATTCCTGGTGAAGATAACAGCCCCTCTGGTGTAGGTACTGTCATGTTAGAAATTAGTGGACTCAAACGTGCAGAGACCGCTTTGAGGGAAAGTATAGAACGAGAAAGAGCGATCGCCCAAGTAATTCAAAGGATGCGCCAAACCTTAGATTTGGAAACTATTTTTACCGCTACCACCGCAGAATTACGGCAAGTATTGAATTGCGATCGCGTTGTTGTCTACCGTTTCCATCCTGATTGGAGTGGCGAATTTGTCGCTGAATCTGTCGGGATGGGTTGGACTTCACTCATGGAATTACATCAACAAAGCCCCAATCTCACCAAAGATGCCTTAAAAAATGGTCAATGTCTCCAGAAAATGCTGGATACTCAAGACATTAATTTGCAAGATCATTACATACCAGCCACAACCAGCACCAGCTTTTGTTGTGTCTCAAATATTTACCAAGGAGGTTTACATCCTGACTATATTAATCTTTTAGAAAATTTCCAAGCCAAAGCTTACGTTATCGTCCCCATTTTATGTGGTAATCAGCTTTGGGGATTATTAGCCAGCTATCAAAATTCTACTGCTCGTCAGTGGAAAACGGGAGAAATCAACATCGTAGTGCAGATTGGCAACCAGTTGGGAGTAGCTTTACAACAGGCACAACTACTAGCACAAACTCAACAACAATCACAAGCCTTACAAGCTGCTGTGACAGCAGCAGACACTGCCAACCGAGCCAAGAGTGAATTCTTAGCTAACATGAGCCATGAATTGCGAACACCCTTAAACGCGATTTTGGGATTTACGCAACTGATGAGTCATGACAACAGCCTCTCCTATGATCATCAACAGAATTTAGCGATCATTAACCGCGCCGGAGAACATCTACTTAATCTCATCAACGACATTTTAGAAATGTCGAAAATCGAAGCTGGCAGAACTACCTTAAATCTCAACAGTTTTGATTTAATTCGGATGTTAAATAATGTCCAAGAAATGCTACAAATTCGGGCAACAGGCAAAAATCTGAATCTGGTATTTGAATATGCTCCTAACTTGCCAAAATACATCAAAACTGACGAAAGCAAACTACGTCAAGTTCTGCTCAATATTGTCGGCAATGCCATTAAGTTTACATCGAATGGTAGTGTTAAACTCCGCGTCAGTTTAGGCACTAACGACTGGGAACTCACAGCACAACAGCAGGAAGAAAAAAACACTATTCCCAATGTCCACCTGATTTTTGAAATCCAAGATACCGGAGCAGGGATTGCTTCACAAGAACTAGAATTATTATTTGAAGCCTTTGGGCAAACTGAAAGCGGCAGACAATCACAACAGGGAACAGGACTAGGATTGGCAATTAGTCGCAAATATGTGCAGATGATGGGAGGAGAGATTAACGTCAATAGTAATTTGGGAAGAGGAAGTCAATTTACCTTT
The DNA here is from genome assembly GCF_050235535.1 of Aliinostoc sp. HNIBRCY26. Lineage (GTDB taxonomy): Bacteria > Cyanobacteriota > Cyanobacteriia > Cyanobacteriales > Nostocaceae > Trichormus. Next base: position 1,449,703 of record NZ_CP189852.1, on the reverse strand, counting down.
GATATTCAAGTCGGGGTGGTTCTACCCTCTGAGATGCCTGTCTCATCAGTATCGCGTTGGGTGATAGGTTTAGCACCACAGCAAGAACAGTATCGCATTTTAGTTGTAGATGACATCCCAGATAGTCGTTTACTATTAGTGAAACTTCTCTCATCTGTTGGTTTTACTGTGCAGGAAGCTGCCAACGGCAAAGAAGCTGTTACCTTGTGGGAAACATGGCATCCCCACCTGATTTTCATGGATATGCGAATGCCTGTCATGGATGGGTATCAAGCTACTCATTTGATTCGCTCTTTGGAGTTAAAACAACAAAAACAATGCTCTATCATGTCCATGACTACGGTAGGAGCAAGTACAAAAAAAACTGACGTAAAGTTGAAGAAATCTTTGACTGAAGTCTGTGTCAATCATCAACCAATTTCTAGTTCATGCCATCCCCAAACAATTATTATTGCCCTGACTGCTAACGCCTTTGAAGAACAACGAGAGGCAATAGTGCAAGCTGGTTGTGATGATCTAATTAATAAACCTTTCCAGAAAGCGCAAATTCTCGAAAAACTTAATCAGTATTTAGGTGTACGCTATCTCTATCAAGAAGATATCCATCAACAATTTAATATTCAGTCGTCTTCAGAAAAATTACTCAATACTGATGATGTCTTAGATTCACTATTGAAAATGCCCCAAACATGGGTAGCAGACATATATCAAGCTGCTGCCCAAGGTAGTGATGATTTGATTTTAGATTTAATTCATCAAATGCCTACTAAAAATTTGCTATTACAAGAATGTTTAAGTTGTTTAGCGAGTAATTTTCAATTTGAGAGAATTATGGCATTAACTCATGATGTGGGAAACAAAAAAAGAGAGACATCAGCACAGACGTTTCACCCGTAGACACGCCAGCAGCTTGCCGGAGGAACTCAAATGTACCTGCGGCAAACCGTCGAGGAGTACGGAATAGGGAATAGGGAATGGGGAATGGGGAATGGGGAATGGGGAATAGTTTCCCTCTCACTGTCACCTTTTTTTAGAATTCAGTAGCCATCATAAATTGCGTACACAAGAAAACATGAAAAAGTCTTTCCCTTACACCCCTATACCCTTATACCCCTATACCCTTTGTCAAGAAAGTGACTGTCTCTAATGATGAATTTAGTAATTTCCATAGCTGCAAATCAGTAAAGTCTGGAATTGCCATAAATGCGCCAAATTTTTGCAATTCTTGAGGCTCATGGGTAGAAGCAATACCAATAGTACGAATACCAGCCGCCACTGCTGCACGAATACCTGAAGGGGAATCCTCTAAAGCATACGCTTGTTCTGCGGCAATTCCCAACTGCTCTAAAGCCACTTGATAGGGTATTGGTTCTGGTTTTGCGGCTGTACAGTCTTCTGCAATAACAATTGTATGAAAAATATTTTTGATGTTTAAAAGCTCTAGCATAAACTCTACATTTGCTCTAGGAGCATTTGTAACTAAAGCTCGTTTTAATTGATGTGTCTTTGTCCAATCTACTAATTCAGTAAAGCCAGGTAATGGTTTAAGATGGGAAGCAAGTTGACGAAATATCGCTTCTTTTTCATCAGCAAACTCTTGACTTGCTGCTGGTGACAAATTTGGCAAAATATCCTGGAGAATTTCTGGATTTAATCGCCCACTAACCCTAGATTTGTAAAATGTTTCATCAATTTCCATGCCATAATTTAACAGCATTTTTCGCCATACTTGGTAGTGTATGGGGTCAGTGTTCACAATAGTGCCGTCTAAATCAAAAAGAATTGCAGCAAGCATAATTTGGGGTTCAATGTAAATAATTGTTAAGTTAACATCAACAGTTTACATTGTTTTAGGTGTAGTGCGTGCTGAGTCTAAATTTTTACGGTATCTGGAAAACCTCTCTCTAAATCTCTCTCCTGCGAGGAGAGAGACTTTGAGTTTACTGATACAAATTTGAAAAATGCTCGTGACAGATTGCTCAAAAGCCCACCATTAAAGCATTACACAATTCAAAATCCAAAATTTAAAATCGGATGATTTCTGTTGATAATTATTGCCACCATTCTACTGACAGCTAATGATAGCCACCACAAAAGTTTTTCATGTCGATCGCCTGGCAGTACAGGTTTACCAATCGGAGTCAGATATGGCTCAAGATGTTGCCGTGATTGCCCAGCAGCATTTAAAGTCAGTTCTCCAATATCAGGAAAAGGCTGCGGTTTTATTAGCAACAGGTAATTCTCAACTAAAATTTTTAGAGGCTTTGATTAGTTTAGGTGGTGTAGATTGGTCAAGAATTACTTTGTTTCATCTAGATGAATATTTAGGCATTAATGCCGATCATCCTGCGAGTTTTCGCTACTATATGCGAGAACGGGTAGAAAAGCGGGTATTTCCTCACCAATTTCACTATATAGCAGGTGATGCTTTAGAGCCATTGACAGAATGCGATCGCTACACCAAACTACTCCAAGCACAACCTATTAACCTATGTTGTCTGGGCATAGGTGAAAATGGACACTTAGCTTTTAATGATCCCTCTGTAGCTAACTTTCAAGATCCTTACAGTGTAAAAATAGTCAAATTAGACGCGGCTAATCGCCAACAACAAGTTAATACAGGACAATTTCCCCATCTAGATAATGTGCCTCAGTATGCTTTTACTGTCACCTTACCTTTGATTTGTTCTGCTCAAAAAATCCTTTGTCTTGCACCAGAACAACGCAAAGCCCAAATAGTAAAAAGAATGTTGTCTGGTTCAATTAGCACAGACTGTCCTGCTTCTATTTTGCGTCAACAATCACAAGCAACTTTATTTTTAGATGCTAATTCTGCGGGGTTAGTCAATAGTTAATAGTCAATAGTCAATAGTCATTAGTCATTAGGGAACAGGGAACAGGGAACAGGGAACAGTTTTTCTCATCTCCTACCTTGTCTACCTTGTCTACCTTGTCTACCCTATTCCCCTACCTACATCTCTGCTACTGAAAAGCCTACACTACAGACCACCGAACCCATCTTGATACTTCGTCTTCTACTATGAAAACTTGCTTTTGTGAATTAGCAGTTTCAGTTACAATAACTCTTAAGGTAGCTATATAAACATTATTAGCTAGTGAATTGCCGTAACCAACTACTTTACCTAAATGCCCCGTTTTTTGATTTAGTACGTAATCTCCAATGGAGAACATAACAGCACTTCAACATGGCAAAATATATCTCCTATACCCAATTAATTTTCTGTGAGAATAAAAATAAAAACTTCATACTTCTAGAGAGTTTGATTTGTCACTAGAGAAATATTCTAGAGATGATTTATCTATGACTAAAGATAGAAGAGATATAGGAATCATATTTGATTTCTGCGAAGCTAGGTACACCTCTGTTATTTCTTTTCCTTTTCCCTGTTCCCTGTTCCCTTTCCTATAATTGTTTTCCATTTTAAATATGTCGCATGACTTCGGCTATTGACCAAGCTTGTGCTACTGCACCTCTGGGATAATGTGGTGGTTCGCCATCAAACATCTCGGAAATAGAACCGATACAAGCATCATGCCATAGGTGATCTAACAAAGGTTGCCAACTAAAAGGTATTGGTTGTTCTGGGAGAAAACGTTGCCAACCACGAATAAAAGCACCAATTAACCAAGTCCAAACAGTACCTTGATGGTAAGCGCGATCGCGTTTCTGATTATTACCTAAACATCTACCAATATATTCTGGATCGGCTGGGTCAAGGCTACGAAGACCATAAGGTGTTAACAAGCGATCAGTGGCTAATTCTAATATCTGTCGGCCTTGGGATGGTAAAAACCCACAATGATGTAAAGACACTGCTAATACTGCATTAGGACGAATTTGGGCATTGCGGCGATCGTCAAAGTCGATGGTGTCGTATAAGTAACCTAATTGTGGATTCCAGAATTTTTGTAGAGAAGTTTTTACTTGTTGTGCTTGTTGGGCATAACGCTTACCTTGATTGGCTAAACGTACTTTATCGCCTGTTTCTAGCTGGCTTAAGTGTTCTGCCCATTGACTCATCCAGCATAAAGCTGAATACCATAAGGCATTAATTTCAACGGGTTTACCGGAACGGGGTGTAATAGGTTGTCCCTCGACTACAGCGTCCATCCAAGTCAAGGCTACTCCTGGTGCATCCCAACCCAATAGCCCATCCGTTGCATCTACTTGGATGTTATAACGTGTACCACCGATAAATGCTTTATGAATTTGCTGTACTACGGAAAACTGTGCCGCTAAAAATTGCCAGTCTTGGGTAGCTTCTAGGTAAAGTCCTAGAGTTTCAATCCACCACAAAGCTGCATCAATACAATTGTATGCAGGCTCAGTGTCTTTGTCTGGGAAAGTATTGGGGATAAGACCATGACGACAGTAACGTCCAAAAGTTTGCAGGAGATTTTTGGCTAACTCAAAACGTCCAGTTACTAAGGTTAACCCAGGTAAAGCAATTAAGGTATCTCTTCCCCAATCATTAAACCAGTGATAACCAGCCATCACCGTTGGGTTTGCAATGGAAGCCCGATAAACAATAAATTGATCGCTGGCTTTGAGTAATTGTTGCCAAATTTTGGCATGGGGGGGAGATGAGGTAGATAAGGGAGACAAGGGAGGGAGGGGAAACAATGTATAGTTTTTTTCTTGTCCACCTTGTCCACCTCGTCCACCTTGTCCCTTTATCCCGGATTCCCAACTGCAAATCTGGGATAGTCGCTCCTGTTCTGCTTCTACTGCTTCTGCAAAGGTGTCTGGAGTCAGAGGATCTATTAATTGTTCAGGGAAACCTATACGAGCTTCTAGGGTGACGGCATCTCCTGGTTTGAGAATTACTGTTAGATAACCTGGGCTAAACAGGTCTTCGCGATCGCCTAGTCCCCGTTGTGTCTCTTCGGGAAATTCGTAATTCCAGTACCATACGGGAGCTGCTCGATATTCCCCCTGTGTCCAGCGCAATCGCCAAGGTGTACCAAAGCCATCATTACTGATGGCTTGTAAGTAGATTTGCTGATAACCGAGTAATTGTGAAAATTGTAAGTCGGAACTATGGGTCTGTTGACTATGAAAATTGCGATCGGCAATCAGCAATCTCAGCCTTAAAATCGCAGTTTCTCTACCTTCATAGCGATATTGAATTAACAGGCGATGGCTAACTGAGGAATCTTGCAGATTTCCGCTATTGTGGCTAGCTTCTATCCCATAAGGCATAATTAATTGTCTACTCAGTTGCCAATCTTGTTCACCCCAAATCCATTTAGGAACGGGGTTAATATCGAAGGTGTGCAGCAGTTTGTAGCCAGTTGGCTCGATATTACCTGTACCCCAAATATTTGTCCCTAGTGACACAACTTTTTTTGAGACTTCTAGGCTAGCTTCTAGGTGGGAAAACAATAGGGTTCGCCCAGTCGGTGGATTTGTCGCCGCAAATAGCCAACCGTGATAAGTTCGGGTGCGAACATCTGCAACAGTACCACTGGCAAAGCTACCTAAGCCATTGGTTAATAACCATTCTTTTGTATCTAAATCAACCATTTGCTACTCAAAATCGTTATGACTATGATATAGTCGTAACAGATCGTAATCAAACTGTGAGCAAGCGTGGATGGGTAAGATTTACCTGACCCCAACTCCAACGCTAGTAAACGGATATAAGTTGAAGGAGATAATAGTAAATGTCCATCACTTACGGAATAGAAGGAAGCCTCCGCGTTGGTCAACAAGCTCCCGATTTTACCGCAACAGCCGTAGCGGATCAGGAATTCAAAACAATCAAACTTTCCGACTATCGTGGGAAATATGTTGTTCTGTTCTTCTACCCCCTAGACTTTACCTTTGTTTGCCCCACTGAGATCACAGCATTTAGCGATCGCTACGAAGAATTTAGTAAACTTAACACTGAAGTTCTGGGTGTTTCCGTTGATAGTGAATTCTCTCACCTAGCTTGGATTCAAACAGATCGCAAGTCTGGCGGTGTTGGCGACCTCAACTATCCCCTAGTTTCCGACATTAAAAAAGAAATTAGTGCCGCTTACAACGTATTAGACCCCGCAGCAGGTATTGCTTTGCGTGGTCTATATATCATTGACAAAGATGGTATCATTCAACACGCTACCATTAACAACCTCGCTTTTGGTCGTAGCGTTGATGAAACATTGCGGACATTACAAGCGATTCAGTATGTGCAGTCTCACCCAGATGAAGTTTGCCCTGCGGGTTGGCAACCTGGTGATAAAACCATGAACCCTGATCCTGTCAAGTCCAAAGTTTACTTCTCTGCCGTTTAATCAGCATCATAATTTTAGATTTTAGATTTTGGATTCTGTTAATCATCTCAATCTGAAATCAAGAACTAAAAGTGATGACGCTGGCTTTAGCGGTTGTAGAAACTAAAACTAGAAAATCATCAATACCACAGATGAACACACATATACACGAGATATAAAATCAGTGTTAGGTGGAAAGTTTATCTGTGGTTTTATAATTTTGAATTTCTTATGCTGACATCAACAGATTTTAGTGGCTTATTTAATGAACGCTTTTTGCGGAATTTCCTCCCCATTCCAGCTAGTAACGAATTGAGGCTGGAAATCGGAACACCAGACTTTCAATTACCAGACATTACGAATGGAAAGCTAGTGAAACTATCGGATTATCGAGGTAAACAACCTGTTTTATTGGCATTTACCAGAATTTTTACAGAAAAGCAATATTGCCCATTTTGTTTTCCTCACATCAAAGCCTTAAACGAAAACTATGAGCAATTTCAACAGCGTGATATAGAAATTTTATTAATTACTAGTACCGATGAAAAACAAAGTCAAATAGTTGTCAGAGATTTAGGCTTAAAAATGCCATTACTGAGTGATTCTAGTTGTCGAGTATTTCGCACCTATCGAGTAGGACAAGCTTTAGGCGCACCTTTACCTGCTCAATTTGTCTTAGATAAAAATGGCAAACTCCGCTACAAACATTTATTTTCCTTCCTAGACCATAACGCCACAGTAGAAACCTTACTCTCACAATTTGATTAAGACTTAGGGGAAACACGGTTTCCTCCCCTATACCCCTACATCCCCGTATTTCTCAGGAGAAAACCCCTTTCTCCCTACAGATCATCTTGTAAGAGCAATCAGGCGGTTACGCCATCCCCTGAGTCGATTTTTCAGCCATTCCACGCCCTAAAAATCCTGAACTATCGGTTTTTGGGATTGATTTCAGTATCCACTAATTTAACAAACCAAGTATAAATACAGATTTATTACATACCTCAACTCAACTAGACTAAACTCTTGTGTTTACCTTTTAGCTGAAAAGGAGGTCTTAGAGCTGATTCGGAAAGCTTCTTTCGCGCCACACTGGTGAACTTAGTTTTAAATACTACATCTCCATATAAGCGATCGCGTCCTTGTAATCTTCTGTATTCACGGAATTTCCATAGAAAAAACATCATCAACATGATAAGTGATACTGACTTGACACAAGTATTGAAATGGAATTTACTTGCCTTAAGTGTTTACTATGATGTTAATATGCAGTAGTTTGGTTTATGGAGAACACCTATAGTTTACATAGATAACTTCATAAACAGTTAACAATCTTAATGAAGTAACTAAAGTAAATTAAAAATAAGTGAATTACAATGAAGCGGAAAATTTGTGGCTAAATAAGGTTAAATGCGGCTCAAATGTAGATTATTTCTAGGTTTTAGTCTTGAATAAGCTTAAATCTTAAGCTTATTCCAAATTTGGGTATTTTACTGATTTGGCGATAAGTTCTCTGAAACACTGCACTTTGATTTGCTGGGTAATAGCCAACTTTGTGCAGATATTGTTCTGCAAATATTGGCGAAAGTTTAGATCAAAGTAAATACCAATAATTTTGATCTAATCCATCAGTTTTAGTAATTCGTGTTCCTTTGATTACTGGTGTAATACTATATTACACCAAGTAGATTTTGTTGTCAAACAAACTCTTGTGACAAAACCTATGACTTTAAAGCAAATGAAGACAAAGAGAAGACGGGGTGTGATCTTATCTCCTAGAGGATTGCAAAGATTAAAAGATGCAATGCTCTCTTGGGAGATATTAGAAAATCATGGCGATCGCATCACGCTTGATCAACTATCACAGCAGACAAATCTTTCTGCTAAAACTCTCAGCAGATTGTGGTCTGCAAATAAAGGTGTAGACCAAAAAACCCTGAAATTATGTTTCAATGCTTTCAACTTAGATTTACAAAAAGAAGACTACATCTTTATCCAAGAAGACAATGAAATCGAGTCTCTGGATTTTCTGTCAGATAGTTCGTATCTAGAGACAGAACGTTTATCTACATGGTCATATCCAGATGGCCCAGTCCCATTAAATTCCACCTTATATATTGAACGTTCGCCAGTAGAAGACTTAATTTATCGTGAAGTAACTCAACCTGGATGCGTCATTCGGATTCGTTCCCCCAGACAGATGGGTAAAACATCTTTGGTACTGCGGCTTTTAGATTTTGCAGAAACACAAGGATATCACACTGTTAATTTAAGTTGTTCCCAAATTGATGACCAATGTTTAACCAACTTGAATAAATTGTTGCGTTGCCTTTGTCATCAAATTGCGACAAAACTAGGAATTGAACCAAATATTGATGATAAATGGGATGAAGAGGTAGGCTATAAACTAGTTTGTAGCTTTTACTTGCAAAACTATATTCTCAAACAAATTAACAATCCAATAGTTTTGGTTTTGAGTGAAGTTGATCACTTTTTTGCATACCCTCATATAGCTCAAGAGTTTTTTGCTTTATTACGTTCCTGGTGTGAGGAAGCACGACAAAATCGGCTATGGCAAAACTTGCGCTTTGTTGTGGTTTACTCAACAGAAAAGTATGTTTCTTTAGATATTAACCATTCTCCATTTAATATCGGATTGCCGATTCGACTCAATGAATTTACTCATCAACAAGTAGAAGAATTAGCTAGAAGATATGGGTTAAAGTGGGGTGTTGGCAAAGAATCTGTGCAGTTAATGTCTCTGATTGGCGGTCATCCAGCACTGATACAGCTAGCCTTGTATCATCTAAGTTCTGGGACTATGAGTTTAACAGAGTTAATTAAAGATGCGATCGCCAACGGTGGGATATACCGTCATCATTTACAACGCCACTGGGTCAAACTACAAGCTAATCCGCATTTGATCAGGACATACACAGAACTAGTATCGACGAAACAAGGTGTTGTTCTTGATCCTATGGACACTTATAAACTAGAGAGTTTAGGACTAATTACGTTTGAAGGCGATCGCGTCTTACCCCGTTGTGAACTATATCGCACCTATTTTGCTAGACAAATATCTACATTGGGTTTACAAAGTTTGTCTTATGTGAACCTGAGCTAAAAATTCAGTGATTTGTCAGTATCGGTTATTTGCGATCATTCATCAAAATTCCTGGTTTCATAATGGATTTTTGGCTACTCTACATTACTCAATAAAATTACGCCATAGGAGTTTGCAAGCCTGAGCTTTTTTCCTGCAAAATTTTTGTCTTAAAAATACACTCAACGTTATCAATTTTTCTGTTCTAGGCATACAAATTTTTTGCCCACAAGAAGATAGGACTTTGATTATAGTTTTCCCTTTATCAAGCTAGGGGGAATCTAGCCACATTTTGCACGCAGCAAATAGCTGTGTGTATACCATAGCTATGAAAAGACGGAGGGAAATAGATTTTCTGAGCTATCCCATTTACATGGGAAGATGAAGGAGGGTAATTTGACTTGTAAATAATTCTAAATGCTATATATTAATTAAAACTAATACACCAAATTTACCCTGGTTTTAAAAAAATGATGACATTGAGGAAAATTGGTTGACTCAATAGCAGTTTTTGGCAATTAAGCTAGTGGACTAAAAAACTGGACAATTCTAGCAGCTAATCATATATAAAATTTATAAAAAACACAATGACAGATAGGACAATTAGAAAAAACTTTGGTTGAAATAATAACTAAAAAAGACATTTAGAACATTTAAGTAATTTTGCCAAAATGACCAAGCCGCAGTAAAAAAAATATTTGATGGTGATATGCTGGGGAGATATTACTTGTTCTCAAGTGTAGGAAGTAATTATCAAGGGTGAAATTTCTCTCCTATTTAAAATGCCTCAAGTAACATGAAATACCAAGTTGGCGGCAGTCTTCATAGTGATGATCCTAGCTATGTTATTCGTCAGGCAGATAAAGAACTCTATACCAGTCTCAAAGCTGGTGATTTTTGTTACGTCTTTAATTCGCGCCAAATGGGCAAATCTTCTCTATTACATCGCACCAGAGAGCTTTTGACGCAAGAAGGATATAGTTGTGTTTACATAGATGTGACGCGCTTAGGTAGTGAAGATACAACTACTGAACAATGGTACAAGGGAATTATTATCAGTCTTTTTTATGGGTTTAATTTAGCGGAAAAAATCAATTTCAAGGAATGGTGGGAAATGCAAACAGGTCTTTCTCCCATTCAAAAACTCAATCAGTTTTTAGAAGAAATTGTCCTATCTCAGCAACAAAGCCAGCGTATTTTTATATTCATTGATGAGATTGATAGCTTATTGAGCTTGAGTTTTTCTACCAGTGATTTTTTTGCTTGGATTCGTCACTGTTATAACCAAAGAGCGCATGATCCCAAATTTCAACGCTTAAGTTTTGCCATCTTTGGGGTAGTGAGTCCATCTGATTTAATTACTGATAAACGGCGCACACCTTTTAATATTGGTACAGCAATTCAGTTATATGGTTTCAAAGTAGATGAAGCTACACCTTTACTGCAAGGTTTAGAACCCGTCATCAGTCAACCGGAGGCAGTATTAGAAAAAATTATTGCCTGGACGGGTGGACAACCTTTTTTAACTCAAAAACTCTGTCAGTTGGTTGTACAAACTGCTTGGCAAGCACCCCACAAAAAAATTGATTTACCACCAGCGACAGCCGGCTATTGGGTAGAGCAGTTAGTGCAGAAGTCCATTATCCAGCACTGGGAAGCCAAAGACGAACCAGAACACCTGCGGACAATTCGCGATCGCCTGCTCTTTGATGAACAACGAGCCGGGAGGTTATTGGGGATTTATCAGCAGATATTACAAGCCGAAGTGGGAAGTCTACCAGTAGCCATCAACGACAGTCGAGAACAAACAGAATTATTACTATCTGGTTTAGTAGAAAAACACAACGGCTATCTCAAAATTAAAAATCCCATTTATCGGTATGTTTTCGATGCTTTATGGGTAACTAGACAATTAGATAATCTGCGTCCTTACTCACAAATTTTTAATGCTTGGGTAGCATCAGGTTATAAAGATGAGTCACGGTTATTGCGGGGAAAGGCTCTCAAAGATGCTCAAAACTGGTCACTGGGAAAAAGTCTCAGTGATTTAGATTACCGGTTTCTCAGTGCGAGTCAAGAGTATGAGCAACTGACAAACCAAACAGCAATGGAAGCAGCACAGGCCAAAGAAGCAGCAGTCAGACTAGCGAAGGAAAAAAAAACTGCTCAATTCCAAAGATGGCTGCTCATTGGAATGTTGATTAAGTTAGTCACTTCTATTGCTTTGGCTATTGGCATTTACATTTTGTATCGCCAATCCCAAAAAAGCGAAGTTCAAGCAAAAACTAGCGAAATTCGCGCCTTAATCTCTGCATCCGAAGGGATGTTTGCCTCCAATCGCAGGTTAGATTCCCTGGTAGCCGCAATCAAAGCCCAAAAAAGACTCGAAAAACTAGAAGCACCCAATGCCAAAATTGAACGTCAAGTCAAAGATGTCTTACAACAGGCAGTTTATGGTGCAGATGAATACAATCGGTTTTCCGGTCACACAGCAGCTGTGATGGCAGTAGATATCAGTCCTAATAGTAGTTTGATCGCTTCAGCCAGTATTGATAAAACTATCAGACTTTGGCGACGTGATGGTACTGTCGTGGCGACTCTCAAAGATCATCAAGGTGCAGTGAGAGCAGTTAAATTTAGTCCTGATGGCCAGTTTCTCGCCTCAGCCAGTGAAGATGGCACTGTGAAACTCTGGAAGCGGGGAAATACAGACGCACAGTGGCTGGTAACTCGCACCTTTAAAGGTCATACTGCTTCCGTCTGGGGAGTCGCCTTTAGTCCCGATGGTCAATTTTTAGTCTCTACTGGTTGGGATCGAACAGTCAGACTGTGGCAGCAAGATGGTAAACTCCTGAAAACATTTGCAGGTTACAAATGGGGATTTTGGGGAGTAGCATTTAGTCCTGACGGTCAAATTATTGCAGCTGCCAATCTAGACGGGACGGTAAAACTTTGGCAACGAGACTCCACAGGTTGGCAAAACCCCAGACTTCTGCAAGTCCTCTCCGGTCATCAAACTTGGGTTCAGGGAGTAGCATTTAGTCCCGATGGTCAAACCCTAGCTTCCGCCAGTGAAGATAAAACCGTAAAACTGTGGCGACGTAACCGCCAAGATGGTAGCTATCGCCTAGATAAAACTCTGCAAGGTCATACGGCGGGAATTACGGGAGTAGCATTTAGTCCTGATGGTCAAACTATTATTTCTGCTAGTCTCGATAAAACGATGAAGTTGTGGAATATCGACGGTACAGAACTCAGGACACTCAGAGGACATAACGCTTCCGTGTGGGGAGTCAGTTTTAGCCGTGATGGTAGCCTCATTGCTTCGGCGGGTGCAGAAAATCTCGTCAGACTCTGGCAAAGTCAAAATCCCTTTCAAACCAGTGTGATTGCCCATAGTGGGGGAATGTGGTCAATTGATATTACCGCCGATAGTTCTACCATTGCGACAGCCAGTCACGAAAACGTTGCGAAATTTTGGAGTCGTCAAGGCAAATTACTCCAAACCTTGACGGAAAAAAGTGTAGTTTTCGATGTTTCGTTTAGTGAAAATGGGCAGTTAGTGGCGATGTTTGCAGATGACGCTACAGTGAGAATCCGCCGGCGAGATGGTAGTTATGTTGCTAGTTACAAAGACACCAATGGTAAAATCACAGGTGCAGCCTTAAGTCCCGATGGTCAAGCGATCGCGATCGCTAATGTGGAGAAAATCGCTCAGATATGGCAACGTAATCAACCAAAATCCCGCATTCTCCAGGGACATCAAGGCGAAGTTTGGCAGGTGGTTTTTAGTCCTGATGGGAAAATGCTAGCTTCAGCCAGTGCTGATGGTACAGCCAAAGTGTGGACAACAGAAGGTAAATTACTCGCCACCTTAAGGGGACATTCCGCCAGTGTGTGGAGAGTTGCCTTTAGTCCTGACAGTAAAATGGTAGCCACAGGGAGTGGTGACAACACCGTCAAGTTATGGACAGTAGATGGAAAGTTATTGCAAACATTCACCGGTCACACCGCCGCCGTTTGGGGTGTAGGGTTTAGTCCAGATGGTAAAATGATTGTCTCTGGGAGTGTGGATGCTACCGTCAAACTTTGGCGACTAGATGGTACAGAAATCACCACTCTTCGGGGTCATACCGCCGCCATTCGCAAAATTGCTGTCAGCCGTGATGGTACTTTTGTCGCCTCTGGGGGTGATGATAACACCTTAATTATTTGGAATTTGCCTGCTATTCTCAAACTCAATGCCCTAGCTGATGGTTGCGCTCTGGTAGAGGATTATCTGAGAACTAATATAACAGTGGAAGAAGGCGATCGCTCTCTTTGTCAAAACGGCCAGTAGTTTTATAGGCAAGGAGGCAGGGAGCAGGGAGCAGGGGAGACAAGGTAGACAAGGTAGAATTTCTTACCCAATGCCCAGTCCCCAATGCCCAATCCCCAGTCCCCAATCCCCAATCCCCAATCCCTATTCCAACAACAAACTACACAACTCATCAATCATCTGACTATTTTGAGCAATCATCTGATGAGCTGTAGCTTGTAGCTGACGCACATTTTGTAGTGTGGTGTTATCTATTTCTTCTAATTCCGCATCTAAAAATGTTTGAAATCGGTAATAACTAGTTTTAGCTTCTGGCTCACCAGGTGCAAACAATCTTTCTAGTTGTCCTGCTACCACTTCACTACCGCCATCAAACACTATATTTAACAGAGGTCTACCCCATTGTAAGAGTCCCCAGTTTTTAACTTCACTATAGGGATAGGCACTTGTTAATGAACCGGTACCTAAAGAAACTACTAGAATATCTTCTAAATTAAGCACTCTATTTTCTAATCGCTTACTACTCATTTGCGCTTCTAAAATAGCCAAATGGGCTGGATTATTGGCAAATACACCCCCATCAACTAAATTATAAAAGCCGTTAGTATTGTGAGAAGTCACAATCCGATGGGGAGGAAAATAAGTCGGAGTCGAACTAGTAGCTAAGGCTGCATCTAAAAGCGAAAAACCTCTAGATAAATTGCGAAATTTCTTAGATTCTATCTGTTGTTTTTCCGGTTTATTAGTAAAAAATATGGGAATTCGTTGTTCAATATCGTAACTAGTGACGAAAACTTCTTTGAGATTATGTTCTAGTAGCGCATCACCGAAATACTGTTTTAAAATTTCTTCTCTACTACTAGAAGCATATTTTGGTTGTAGGAATATATCTTCAATGGGGCCAAGTATTTTCTCAAATAATGGCTCATAAAATATTTCCACACCATACTCTACAAATAGTTCTAACAAATCCTCCGCCGTATGTTCAGCTAACGGTGAATGATCAGATTCATCGGCATTAACTTGAGGTTTAGTTAGTCCTAGTGCTAAAATTCCGCCACTGGAAGTCCCAGAAATTAAATCAAATAAACTAGATATTGGCTTTTGGGTGCGTTTTTCAATTTCTGCGAGCAGGATAGCAGGAATAATACCGCGAATTCCACCCCCATCGATAGCCAGAATTTTATATTTAGGACGAGTTGTTGTATTCATGGTTGTTGGTGACTCCTGTTGTAGTGGTGTTGATGCTGGTTGGCTTTCTGTTTCCTCGGATGTGAAATTGATGAGAGTTTGACTGGTTTCAATTTCTGCGTTGTCTGTTGCTGTTGGTTGTTGTGCTTCTGCTGGCGTTAATACAGTCGTTGTTGCAGTGGGAATATCTGTGGGAGAACTTAATGCTGTTTCAGTTTGAGGTTCACTTCCTGGGGATGATGGGACTACAAATGGAATTCTTGCTAAACCCCAAATCGGACTACCGCGCAAAGTGCCATGATAGGAGTCTCCTAGATAATTTTTGACAATTTTACCTTCGCCTTCATCTAACTTCCAATAAGCAACTAATCCGGCTTCATCTCCCACTATTAGACCAGATCGATGGGTTTGAATTTGTGCTTGATTACAGGCATAATTCCAGACACTAATATGAGCTAATTGCCCTGTAAAATATATGCGATTATGTAAAGTGGCACCCAAAGTAATGGGACTTGTGGCTTTATTTAAAGCAGTCCCTTGAAACGAATCGACATATTCATGATCATCAAGATATACAGTCAACTGACCTTGATGAAAAACAATAGCGAAAAAATGCCATTGGTTAATAGTTAATTCTCTATTACCAATTGTTCTGACAAATTTGCTCACATTTTCATCAATATAGATGTCTAAATTACCTGCCTCACTAATACCAAATTCAAAATTATCACTGTATCTGTCTGAAGAACGGGCAAAAAATACATTGCGCGCCCCGTATGTGGTAGCTTTATTTGTAAGTTTTTGTGGGTTGATCCATCCTGAAATTGTCAAGGCTGAACTTCCCTCAGCAAAAACACCACCAAGGTCATTTCTACCAAAATCTATATAATCATCTTGACCATCAAATGTCAGAACTGATTGCTCAACTCCTTGATTTGTCACGATTTTTTAATCTCCAATTATTTAAGTGCAAGCACGGGAAGTATTAAATATTCGTCAATTGGTTAAAGTTTACACCTTAATTTAAAAATAAATCCAATATAATTACAAGGATTATCTTAAAGATTATCTGTTAGATAAGTTAATCAAAAAGGCTTTGCGAGGTGACAAGACAGTTAAGCTATTTAAAGATAGATGAGGAACAATTTAAACTGAATATCAGACAGTTAAGACATTTATAGGAATCTGGTTTCATGTCTAGCATCATTTGTGTAGAAAGGTAACAGAAAATATATGTACTTAACTTCGCATAAATCAAATATAGGAATTAGTCCACTACCTGTCTACGTATCTATTCAAAAATTAAGTAAGAATCCTATAAGTTTAGTTCGTAGTAAGGACTTTAGTCCTGATTTGTTCGCGGAGCATCTCAGAAAGAGAACTAAAGTTCTCACTACAAACCTTTAATTATTTACCCTGTTCTACTTAATTATGGGTAATAACTTAACGCCTAGCAGTATTGATTTTAGTTCCAATGACAGATTCATCTTGATATTGGATGAGAAATTGCGAATTATTAATTCGCATGACATCATAAATTTCTGGTGTAAAAACAGAGTTAATTGAAGCTATTGCATCAGCAATGGAAATTTTAAAAGCCAGGGGTATTTTAAAATTAAGCACTGATTTTGGCATGGCTTTCATATTTAAGTGTAGTTTCTTGTTAGTGACGTACCACACTCCAGTAAATTTGTTACCTGTTATCAGTTCCTGAGCTTTATAGAACAAGGATGTTTGAATCTTGATTTCCTCATAAGTCATATCATCTTTAAATTCAATAGTGACTTTTTCTAAAGATGTATTAAAACGCCACTTACCGATGAGTAAAACCTCGATTTCAACATCAGAATGTTTACTATTATCCATTTTAAAAAATCAAATAAAGTTAATTTTAGAAAGCATAAAATCAATTAAAGGGTTCATTTAATATCTAAAGGATTTTCATAGCAGTTTTTAACACGAGAAAAAAATAAGTGCATTTGCCAAACTAACCAAGACTTGACTCGCCAAGCTCCCATTGAAAGGGTATCTGAAGATGATTGTGTTACAAATTTCGGACTTTGAGGTTCATAGTGTAACCATTTTGCTGGTAGATGTCCCATTGGTGTCATTGGGGATATTTGAAAGGTGAGTTGTTCATAGTCTAACCAATTTCCATCTTTCCGCCATCCTAAGCGATCGCCAAGTTTTTTTTCGGTTTCATAATCTACTTGACCACCCATTTCACTCCAGATAGTCTGCTGAATTCTAAAGCCAAAATAACCATAACTGTATTGTTCCCACAGTTGATCAAGAATCTGGAGGACTTGACAAGGAAATTTCTCAATATCTTCTTGATAAACTTCGTCCCAATAATTTTTTTTCATAACTTTTAACATTAATCTCGCTGTTTCAATATCAGCTTCTTGCCATTTGTGCTTTGCCAGCAAATCACGTAGTAGAGTATAATTAACGTCTTGATTAATAATAAATTCTTGCTTACCAGGAGTATGATTATTGGTCAGTTCTATTAATCCTGTTGCTTCTGTAGTAGATAGAGAGGGTGGAGAAACAAAATTGACTTCTGCTTGGTCAAGGATTTGGATTTGGTCGGTGAGTTCCTGAGATACGTAATTAGAAATTAAATCGATGCCTTGCTCTAAAAATACTCCATCTTTGCTAATATCGAAATTATGGGTTTGCCAGTCTAATAATTGCGATTGAGCCAAAGCATCTTTTAATCTGGCATTTTTTTCATAAATTTTTACCATCAAATCGATGAAATTGGCAGCAATTGAATTATTTTCCTCAATTTCTAATAAATTTGATTGGTATTTTAAAATATTATCACCGAGATTTTTAATGTCCCCGACAGTTGCATAAAAATATTCATCTACTTTGACGACTTCATCTATTAAGGATTGAAAGGGACTAAAATAGCCTTGGATAGAATCTTCAAAATTAATAGCATTGTAGGCAATTTTAGCGATTTCTTGCCGAATTTTATGGGCTTTCTGCTGATATTCGTAAATTTCTTGATAGACTGCTAAATCTTTAACTATTTGCTGGACAACTTTTCTTTGATTTTTCGTATCTTCTGCTAGTTTACTAATGCCACTACTAATTACTTTAATTTTTTCTAATGTTAATAAATAAGCATTACTCAGTACAATGACTGCTTTATAATTTTCTTTTTTTTCCCATTGAAGTTCATGTAATATTTTAGGATTTTGATGATTTTTAAGTTCTAATTTACTTCTAATATCTTCTAGTCTTTTGATTTCTAAATATTTCTCTTGAAATAATTTCTTGAGATTATCCATCAGTCTCAATAAGAAATCATGATAACTATCTTGATAGTTTTCGAGGAAATCGATGATATGGTTATAATCTGTAATAAATAGCTGAATTTCCGCTAAGATTTCTCCCTGATTAATGGCTTTTTTGCGTTTAATTATCCCCACAAAATGATAATAACGCACACCTTCCTTGATAGATTTTTGGCGTTCTCGAATTTTTTTTTGAAATATTTTGACGGCGTGATTTTTGAGAACAGGTAATTGGTATGTGCTTTCGTAAATTTTAACTTTTTTATAGGTAATAAATCTTCTTTGGTGTTGAGTCAGCATGATGATGATTTGCAAAAGTGATGGAATTTAGGATATAGCTAGAGCAACTGATTTTTGCTGTCGATATTCCTCCACAGGGACGAGTCGCCAATGATAATTTTCTGTAAGTTCTAAAACCCATTGATGATAATTAAACAAACTTTCTCTGTGTCCCACGCTAATGAAAGTTTTGTTTGTGGCTTGTAATTGCTCATACAAACTTTGTTCATTTTTCAAATCTAAAGCACTCGTTGCTTCATCTAAGATCGTGAAGCTAGGTTGTGTTATTAATAATCTTGCAAAAGCTAAACGTTGCTGTTCTCCCAAAGAGAGGATATTTTCCCAATTCACTTCTGTGTCAAAACTGTTCACACGGGTGAGTAGGTTTTGCAGATTAACTTTGTGGAGGATGGCTTCCAGTTCGCGATCGCTCATTTTCCTTTCTGTGTGCGGATAGAGTAGCTGTTCGCGCAGAGTCCCCAAGATTATATAAGGACGTTGGGGCAGAAATAACATTTCTTTTAAGGCTGGTCTAACTAATCTACCAGTTCCCGCATTCCACAAACCGGCGATCGCTCTCAACAGAGAACTTTTACCCCGTCCACTAGCACCAACAATTAACAACCCTTCCCCTGGTGGAACTGATAATGACAAGTCTTTAACTATGACTTGTTCATAATTGGGTGTGTTTAAGGTGATATCTTCAAATGCTAAACGTGGTTCTTCTAAAACTCTAATAATGCTGACATTCTCAGGTTTTTTACTTACTAAAGCTAACGCATCCGAAAACTCGGCTAAACGCTGGACGTAACTAGAAAATCTGCCTGAATTGCCAAATTCTGCTATTAATACCCCTAAAGCATTAGAAAACATAAAGCTACAAAAGGTAGCTTGACTAATTTCTCCATAATTAATTTTATCCTGAATAAATAATGGCGTGAGAATAAACATAGAAAAGATACTGATAGCAGACTGATAAGCACTATTAAAAATATCTTGACCTCTTTCCCAATTTAGTCTGCGTTCGGCATTTTTCAAGACATTATCAAACCTGCGCTGAATAATATTGATTTCTTCTGTTTCTCCCTGAAAAAAAGCTATTGATTCGGCGTGATTTCTGACATGAGTCAAGCAATAATTAAAGTCTGCTTTAAATGATAATTCTTCTCGATTAATTTTTGCTAGTTCTTGACTTAAAAAGACCGCAATAAAATTACCTACAATTGTATAAATCACTAGATATATGGTAATCTGCTGAGAAATTGTCCAGAGAATAATTAAAGCAGCAATCATATCCATGAACTTTTCTAAAAAAGTCGTAGAAAATCTGATGGCATTAATCGTAATGGGTTCAATTTCCTGTGCTATGCGTTGGTCTGGGTTAGCAATATTAGACTTAAAATTGATTTTATAGTAGGCTTGATTGCTAAAATATTTAGTTAAAATATGATTATTTAACCACCTGTACCAATCCATCGAAATTTTCTTTTTGATATATTTAGAAAATGCACTGAGCAGGACGGTAACGACAATAAAGAGGATGGATATCCATATAGTGTTGAGATACTTTTCTAAATTTCTCTCTTCAATGACGATATCAAAAACATAGCGATTCCAAAAGCTACTAATAGTATTGACACCTACAACAGAAATGATTAATATGAGCAGAAATAGAAACATTCCCCAGGAGTGAATCACTTCAGAAAATGCCCTTGTTCCTACTTCTGTGGGATACCAATAGGGGCCAGCAACTAATTTTAAATCCCGCCAAAGTTGTAAGAGAGTAGAAAAAGGATTGCTTGGTGTTTGCTGATTAGCAATTCGAGTTTGCATATTTCAAATGTATATCGCTGCAATTTTCAGTAGCCAAAATGGTTAGGAAATTCAATGATGATCAAACTTCAGATCCTAATTTTTACCTGTCAGGAGAATTTCTGCGATCGCCTGGGAAATGGGAAAGTGTGGTGCAAAAATCTCTAGCCAGAAAAATTCCCCAACAGGGTTAATTTCCAAAAATACATATTGACCATCTGGTGTGACAATCATATCAATTGCCCCATAGTTTAAACCAAAATCAGCCATCATTTGTAGTAGCTTTTTCTCAATATCTTCAGGTAAATCATAGGATTTCCAAGCATCTTTTAATGCTCTTCCTTGTTTACGCCAGTCATAATCGGCACCGTCACAACTTTGGGAATCTACGGCGGCGGTAAATACACGATGTCCGACAATAGTTATTCGTAATTCTAAAGCCTTGGGGATGTTTTCTTGAAACGTCATCGGACAAAAACGTAGTCCTTCCAGATTTTCTAAATCTTCATCTGTAACTGGACTTGTGAATACAAAAAACTGCTCTCCCTGTTCGCCAAAAATAGCAAAGGAGGAAAGCATTTTTGTCACGATACCTTGTTGATGACAATCTAAAGCAAATTGCTTAACTGCGTCGGGATTATTAGTAGTCAGAGTGCGTGGAGTTAGCAATCCTAATTTTCGTGCTACTTGCAACTGTAGTTGTTTGTTGTGAGTTCGTTCCACATTTGACATTTGATCAAGGTGAAAGCCTGGAAGACTGGCAATCATACCGCGAACCGTGGCGCGAGATTCCTTAATTGATGCTTCTTTATATTGCTTGTCCATCGTGTCGGGAATTCTTTCCCCGTAGCGCATCCGTCGATACCAAACCGAGGACACCTCACTTAAATCCAGTTGCTGTTCACCGTCAGTAATAATTATGCGTTCTGTTTCACCTTGGTAAATATCCAGTTTCACTTCCGTAGGATATCTATCAGTATCAAAGCGAAATGCTTTTTCTCCTTGAGATTCAATAGCTTTGATGACTAGAGGAATGCTGTCATTGTCATTACTATATGTAATTATTAATACTGTCATAAATATATGATTTTTATTAAATCGGTTTGTTGTTGGTGACTATAGAATCAGAGTATCAGCGATCGCGTAGGCAAGTCTCAATCTTGCTTCAGCATTCCCTACTCGCCTATAGGGTTAATTTCTCAAAACACATATTTATACCAATTCACTGCAAACTATTTCATTTCAAATCCCCGATTTCTTGTAGACATCGGCATAGTAGGTTGCCTAGATGTGAGAATTCGGGGATATTAAGACAATTATCAGTTTTAACAGCGTATAGGGAGGGATTTGTCAAAGCTACCAACACCTTTGAATAATGGGTTTGGTGCTGTACAAATGTGATTTTACCCAACACAGTTGACTGTTAAAGTAGCAGCGATCGCCTAACTATTGTTAATAACTAAATCAGCAGTGTTGAGTTATTTGAACCTGCTATTTTTTCAAGGGCAAATTTAATATATCTAGCTATCTTCCCAGTCAGAAGGCCACTTCAAAGTCCAGATTGGTATCGGTGTTGGCTCTGGTTCTGGTGTTTGTGGCGGCTCTTCTTCTACCAAGAAACGAGTAAAAAATGGCATCGCTTCATTGTTTCCTGTTTTTGGGATTTTTGTAGACATTACTGTTTTCCTCTGAGGAATTTTTGTTAGTCACTTAAGGTATAACAGCAAATCATTGATGAAGCAAGGACACTTAAGACATTTAAGATATTACAAAATTTGATGATTATCAGATCACTCAAATACCTTGAGCCATTTCATAATATTCGATTCTTTATTATAGCGGTAGGTAAAACCATCTTTAGCAGTAATAGTTTGACCTTTGCTGGCTTTACTTCTCACCGTACCCAGTGAATAGTTAGTTAACTGCTGCATTTCTTGATGGGACAGTCCTACATTTGTAGCTGAATCCCCTACGGATATTTCTGGGGAATTTAGGGACTCTTCATCAGTGACAGCATCTGTGCTAACTTCTACATTTTCAGGGGATATATTTAGTGTTTCTGGTTGACTCTTAGATTGACTATTAGATGTCAAATCTATTGTAATACTTGCAGTTTCTAAAATCTGAGTAGCTATCTCTTGTGCTTTTTGCTGGCGATATTCCTCTACAGTCAAAAGTTGCCAAGTAGAATCGTGTGAGAGTTCCAATACCCACTGATGGTAATTAAAGAGGCTTTCTCGATGTCCAACACTAATAAATGTGGTGTTTGTCTGTTGTAATTGTTGATACAAGTTTTCTTCATTATGCAAGTCTAAAGCACTTGTAGCTTCGTCTAAAATCGTGAAGCTGGGACGAGTCACTAATAGGCGTGCAAATGCTAGACGCTGTTGTTCTCCTAATGAGAGGACATTTTCCCAAGGAAGTTCTGTATCAAAACTATCGATGCGACTTAATAAGTTTTCTAGATTCACTTGTTGCAGAATGTTTTCTAGTTCGCGATCGCTGATTTTGCGTTTCGTATGGGGATAGAGTAACTGTTCACGCAAAGTCCCTAAAATGATGTAAGGACGTTGAGGTAAAAACAATACTTCTTCTAAAGGAGGCCTAACTACACTACCGCTTCCTGAGTTCCACAAACCTGCGATCGCTCTCAATAAAGAACTCTTCCCTCGACCACTCGGCCCTACAATCAATAAACCCTCTCCAGGTTGAACAGCTAGTGACAAATCCTCAACTATTACCTGTTCATAATTGGGTGTTTGTAAAGTCACATCCTCAAAAGCTAGTCTTTTCTCTTCTACTGTCTTAATTGTGCTAACATTTTCCGGCTGTTTAGTCGCCGTTTCTAGTGCATTTGTTAGTTCCGCTAAACGATCAATGTAACTAGAAAATCTTCCTGATGTTGCAAATTCTCTGATTAATTCTGCCATCGCATTGGCAAAGAGATTACACGCTAAACTTGCTTGAGCAATTTCCCCGAAATCAATTTCCCCTTTAATCTGCAAAGGGCCAAATATTATAAAGGGAAATATTTGGATAATAGCCTGATATCCTCTATTAAAAATATCTTGGCTTCTTTCCCAGTCAATCTTGCGTTTAGCACCTTGAACCAGCTTATTAAATCTGCGCTGAATAATATTTAATTCTTTCTCTTCTCCCTGGAAAAAAGCTATTGATTCAGCGTGATTACGGACATGAGTTAAACTGTAAGTATAGTCTGCTGAAGATTCTAATTCTTCTTGCCTAATTTTATTTAGTTCTTGGGCTAGATAAATAGCAATTATATTACCCACTATAGTATAACAAATCAATGCGATCGCTACAAATGGTGATAGCATCCAAAGAATAATTATAAAAGCTACCATTTCTAGAATTTTTTCGAGAAACGTAGCCGAAAAGCTCAGAAAATATCTAGTTAGAGGTTCGATTTCTTGGGAAATTTGTTGGTCTGGATTATTAACATCAGATTTAAAATTTATTTTGTAATACGAGCGATTATTGAAATATTTTGATAATATAGTCCCATTTAGCCATTGATACCAATCTAGGGCTATTTGTTTTCTGACAAACTTAGAAACCCCTACTAAAATTGTGACTAAAACCAGGGCTACACCATAGAGCAACAGTATATCAGTAAATTTCTTTAAGTCTTTGTCTGCCGTAATAGCATCAAGTAAATATCGATTCACGAAGCTATTAAAAACAGTGACACCCACAAGAGCAATGATTAATAATACCAGGAGAACCAGCATTCCCCAAGTCCGAATCACATCTGGAAAGGCTCTTCCGTTTGCCTCTGTGGGATACCAGTAAGGACTGATAATCACTCGGAAATTTTTCCAAAATTGATTAGCAGATGGGGCAGAATTCGTATTTGTCGGGTTATTAATAAAAGTTGTAGCTTGCATCTGGAGAAAATTTATTTAAGTCTTTTGAGGCAGATAACAGAGAACACTCAAAGAAGGCTCATCAATGTATAAATGATTTGTCGGCGCAAAGCCCAAGCTACGCCAACAAAATCAAACATTATTCCTTCATTAATACACAGGACTAACACACCAAAATTGCCTACCAATTCTGGATTGAGTCGCTGTTATTCTCAGTCTCTAACTATTCGGAACTCTGAGTTGTCAATTCACACAATAGACTATTCAAAGATACCATCTTTCCAGAGTTTTAAGACTTCGTTAGCTGTAAAATAGCGTTCCTGTTCCGCCGCCAAAGATTTGATGA
Source organism: Aliinostoc sp. HNIBRCY26 (assembly GCF_050235535.1). Lineage (GTDB taxonomy): Bacteria > Cyanobacteriota > Cyanobacteriia > Cyanobacteriales > Nostocaceae > Trichormus. The sequence continues at coordinate 1,425,180 of NZ_CP189852.1, read as the reverse complement.
CAGAGCGCATCTTCTCATACTTTTGTCTGGGTTGAGGATTTTGCAGATGCTTTTCAAATAGATATTGGAAATTACTCACTCCACTCCATTTACCAAATACAACATCTATCTTGTTGTGGGGAAAGATGGCATAGCTTTTGGAGTCACGAAACAAAGAATTAACATGAATACCAGATTCGTGACGTTGTGCAGTTTGAGAATAGGGGGGTGCAGGACGAATCCCCATCTGCTCGATGTAATTAGTCACTGCGGTTACAGCATCGTAATCGATACCCTCAACTTCAATGCCAAAACGGACTTGCAAACCATTTAATACTTGTTCCAGTGCAACATTTCCAGCTCGCTCCCCTAAACCACAAAATGTCCCCGATACTAAAATTGCCCCTGCCATCAGAGACTGGAGAGTATTTTCTAGAGCCAAGCCCATATCGTTGTGATAATGAACTCCCAATGCTACCCCTGTTGTAGATTGCAGCAAGTCATTGACCCAGATATAACTCTTTTCTGGACTCAAAACCCCCACAGTATCACACAGTAAGAAGTGTTCAATATAGGGACTGCACGAGCGAATACATTCCACTAAAAAGTCAAAATCGGCTCTAGAAGCATCCTCCGCCGCAAAATCCACTCTGAGTCCGGCGACTTGTGTAGCATAGTGCAGATTTTCTACGATCACATCAAGAGCATCTTGACGAATTTTATTGATGATCTGAGATGGGATATCGTCATCAATGGTTTTCCCTTGATATTCACTCATCAGGCGAACTTGGGGATTGCGTAAAAATAGCAGTCGGTCAGAAACAGCATGGAAAAGAATAATGCGCTTTACGCCGCAGCTTTTCGCCTGGTCAATATACTCTTTTCCCATCATCGTATCAGCTGTAATCAAATCGTCCCATCCCTCTGATACTAAGGATTTGGCTAGCTCTGCTTCTTGTTCACAAACACTTGGCATGATAGCAAGTCCATCAACTCCCGTGTGAGCGATGAGATGAGCAAGTTTGTGTTTAGTTGCGTAAGGGAAGAAAATACCTACTTGTTGTTCACCATCTCTTAGGGTTTCATCGGAAATTTTGATTGGAAGAGTTTGCATTTTCTTATACCAATTAAAAATTCAAAATTAAGTGATTCAGACTATTAATTACGGATGTTTGAGAGGTTAAGTCATCATTAGCTGTAATTGTGAGGCTAAAAATTTGACATTTGGTTCATAAAGCATTCGCCCGTGATTTCCAGGTACAGATATCACCTTGACGGGATTTTGGGTGTATGCCTGCCATCCCCAATCCGGTAAATCGTAATCAGACATAGCTCTGATTTCTTGTAAAACAATTTCATGCACTTCTTCAGCACGGACTAAAACAATTGGGGCAGAAATTTGATAATGAGGCTGATAATTGGCGTAATTACTTGTCAGATGTTTCATGACTTGTATATTGGTTTTGAGTAAATCAAGGCTTGAGTGTTCCGGTAGGACATTGTTTTTGTATAAACACTCTGCTGCCAAATCCCAACGGGCTTGGTCATCGCTTTGAGCAGCTAAATCAGCGTATTCTAAACCCAGATAAATCCCTTTTACGGCTTCAATTCTTTGGAGTAATTGCCAAATCCAATCAATTTCTGTTCTCTGAATTAAATATTCAGGATGAGTAACTAATCCAGAGTCTAAGATAGCTAATAATTCTACCTTTTCACCTTGCTGTTCCAGTTGCCAAGCCATTTCAAAAGCTACCGCACAGCCTGATGAATATCCTGCCAGTATGTATGGACTTTTGAATTGTTGCTGACGTAGTAACTCAATTAGTTGACTAGCATGAAGCTCTACTGAATCTGGAACTTTGCTTAGGCCATTTCTTCCTGGAGTTTCTAGACTATAAACCGGATAATTCTCTAAGTTAATAGCCAAATCTTTAAAATAGAAACCATGCCCGTTAGCACCAGGTATACAAAATAAAGGAGTGGCATTGCCTTGGGGTTGGAGTACAAGCAAATCGGGATGGGATTTTCGTACCTGATGATCAGACAGTTGTAATGCTAATTGAGCAATTGTGGGATTTTGAAATAAACTGCTTAAAGCCAGTTCTTGATTAAATACTTGTTGAATATGATTGAGTAATTTGATTGCCAATAAAGAATGTCCACCCAAATCGAAAAAGTTATCATGAATGCTAATGTTTTGGCACTCAAGTACAGTAGACCATAACTGCTCTAGTTGTTTTTCAATTTCGTTGCTTGGTGCTGTATACAAACCCGTAACCAGAATATTAGGCACAGGTAAAGCTTTACGGTCAATCTTGCCATTGGGAGTTAAAGGTAACTTATCCAAGACAATGATTTGAGAGGGAATCATGTAATCGGGTAGACGCGATTTGAGGCGATTTTTTAATTCAGTTGATAAATCATTGGTGATTCCTGTTACGTATGCAATTAAACTCTGATTGTTCTCAGTTTTATATAAAGTAACAACAGCTTCTTTAACTGAGGGATGTTGTAATAAAAGTGATTCAATTTCTCCAAGTTCAATTCTAAAACCACGTAATTTTACTTGCTCGTCTATACGTCCCAGGTATTCTAGGTTGCCATCAGCATCCCATCTGGCTAAATCGCCAGTTTTATAAATACGTTCAGTTTTACCGAATAAATCAATGTCAATAAATTTCTCGGCAGTTAATTCTGGACGGTTTAAATAGCCTCTAGCTAAACCAACTCCCGCAATGCACAATTCCCCAGGAATTCCTGGAGGTAATGGTTGATTGTGTGGGTCTAAAATATAAATGCGGAGATTAGATAATGGCTTACCAATGGGTGGTTTTTTGCCATCGGGTTGACATACAGCTATGCTGGTACAAACTGTAGATTCCGTTGGCCCGTAACCATTGAAAAAAGGTCTTCCTGTTGCCCATCGAGTAACTAATTCTGGTGAACAAGCTTCGCCACCAGTCACTAAGACTTGTAAATTAGGTAGGGTTGCGGGTGGTAAAAGAGATAAGACTGAAGGCGGTATAGTGACATGAGAAATTTGACAGTCTTCTAAAAAGCTCACTAAGTCTGCGCTAGGTAACAAGGTTTCCTTTTGCGCTAGGTATAGACAAGCACCTACACTCAAGGTAGGTGCTATTTCCCAAAGAGAAGCATCAAAACTGAAAGAGGCAAATTGCAGCACACGGCTTTGGGGTTGAATTTGCAACACCTCAGCAACTGTTAAAGTGAGATTTAGCAATCCGCGATGCTCAATCATTACACCCTTTGGTTTGCCAGTAGAACCAGAGGTGTAGATAACATAAGCTAAATTTTCAGGTGTACTTTGAAGACTGGGATTTGCTGTTGATGCTTCAGCAAAATCTTCGGCATCTAAATCAATTACTGGCAGTGAGTTTGCCAGTTCATTTATAGGTAATTGATTTAATAAGAAGCTTTGACTTAACAATATAGATATCCCAGAATCTTCTAACATGAATTGAATTCTTTCTGGGGGATAATTAGGGTCAATCGGTACATAAGCCGCGCCAGCTTTGAGGATACCCAGTAACCCAATAATCATTTCTAAGGAGCGTTCAACACTAATACCAATTAATGTATCTGGCTGAATTTGATAATTTTGAATTAAATAATGAGCTAGTTGGTTAGCTTTTTGATTTAGTTGTTGATAACTCAGGCTTTGGGCTGCAAAAACTACAGCAGTATGATCAGGATTTTTTTCAACCTGTTGTTCAAATAAGTCAACTAAGGTTTTATCTTGAGGATAATCAGTTTGAGTGTGATTCCAGCGTTGCAGTTGTAGCAATTCTGCTGCTGTCATCAAAGGCGAAGTATGAATTGATTGGTGCGGATGATCAATAATGCCCTTGAGCAGCACTACAAACTGTTCCGCCATCCGTTGGATAGTAGTCCTGGCAAACAAGTCTGTGGCGTATTCCCAAGTGCAGTTTAACTGGTTTTCAGATTCAGTTACTAATAGTGTTAAGTCGAACTTGGCGATCGCACTCTTGACTCCGAGCCATTCAATGTCTAACCCTGATAAATCCAAGTCTGGACTTGCATTATTCTCCAGGGCAAACATTACCTGAAATAATGGGTTATGGCTCATACTGCGTTCTGGTCTTAACTTTTCTACTAGCACCTCAAAGGGAACGTCTTGATGAGCATAAGCATCTAAACATATTTGGCGAGTTTGTTGCAATAACTCAATAAAATTTTGCTCTGGTTTGATTTGCTGACGCATTACCAAAGTATTGACAAAAAAGCCAATTAACCCTTCAGTTTGGCTATGGGTGCGGTTAGCAATGGGAGAACCAATACATAAGTCTTCTTGCCGACTGTAACGAGATAGTAAGATACTCAACGCAGCCAACAAAGTCATATATAGGCTTACGCCTTGTTGTTGACTAAAAGCATTAACAGCACACGTTAATTCTGGAGAGAGAGAGTAGACGCAGCGATCGCCTCTGTAACTTTGCTGTGCTGGACGGGGATAATCAGTAGGTAATTCCAGCAATGGCGAAGCATCACCTAGTTGATGTTTCCAGTAATTAATCTGCTTTTCTAATACTTCCCCTTGTAACCAATTGCGTTGCCAAGTAGCATAGTCGCTGTATTGAATGGGTAAGGGAGCAAGATTTGGGGTCTGACCTTGAGAATAAGCACTATAAGCTTGCCGTAACTCCCGCACAAATACACCCATTGACCAGCCATCACTGATAATGTGGTGCATATTAATCACCAGCACGGATTTTTCCGGTTCTAATTGCAGCAACTTGGCTTTAAATAAAGGGCCAGTATTTAAGTCAAAGGGTTCTTGTGCATAAGCATCAATTAAATCTTGGATATTTGGACATTGAGTTAAAAATTTCTCCCCTGCTTCTTCCCAGTCCCCAGTCCCCAGTCCCCAGTCCCCAGTCCCCAAAGCCACTTGAGGTTCTCCGTTCACTGTAGGAAAATACATTCTCAGACTCTCGTGGCGATTGAGCAGATAAGCCAAACTAGAGCGCAGAGCCTCAATATTTAGTTTGCCGTTTAATTGGAGAGCGATCGGCATATTGTAAGCGGCTGATGCCCCCTGGAGTTGTGCTAATAGCCAGAGACGTTTTTGAGCAAAGGAAAGCTGTTTGGGAGAGTTAGGACTTAAAGCTGGAATTTCTGCTGTGGAAACAACTTGTGTTTTAGCAGCTTGCAAGAAAGCGAGAATCTCGGCTTTGTTATCTTGAATTTCCTGCTTGAGTTCCGCAGTCAGGGCATTTTTGCTAGTACGAATGCGTAACTTATCATCTTCAGCCCAAATTTTGCAGCCCATATTCTGCAAACGAAGCATTAAAGAAACTACTTGCTGATTTTGTGTCATGGTCATAGTTCAATTTCCTCTTCGTCTGAGTTTAAAGGTTCTATATCTGCGGTAGCGGCATTAACCCACAGGCAGCTATCTATATAATTTGCCAAGTCTATGAGGGTGGGAGTCTCAAATACTTGACGCAGTGGCAGTTCTATGTTGAACGTGTCGCGGATGCGATAACAAAGTTGGGTAGCGAGTAATGAATGTCCCCCCAAGTTGAAAAAATTATCTTGTCGGGCGATCGCTTCATATTTGAGTAACCTTGCCCATATCTGCGCCAGGTATTTTTCTGTTTCTGTAACAGGTAATTCAATATCTGTGGCTGTAACAGCTGTCTCTGGTGCAGGTAAGGCTTTACGGTCTATTTTGCCATTGGGTGTGAGTGGTAGTTTTTCTAACACAACAAAATGACTGGGAATCATATAATCAGGGAGAGTTTTGGCTAGAAACCGCCGCCATTCTGCGAATAAATCTGCATGAGCTTGATTGCTACCTTCTTCTGCTGCTGTTGGCACAATATAAGCTACCAGCCGTTTATCCAGGTCAGTTTCTGCCCGAACAATGGCTACTGCTTCCTGAATTTTCGGATGTTTAGCTAATGTCGCTTCAATTTCACCTAATTCAATTCGGAAACCACGCAGTTTAATTTGATGGTCAATCCGACTTAAGTATTGTAAATCGCCATCAGGTAGCCAACGGGCTAAATCGCCGGTTTTATAAATACGCTCAGGTTGACCGAATAATTCAACCTCAATGAATTTTTCAGAGGTTAATTCAGGGCGATTGAGATATCCTCTAGCTAAACCAACACCAGCAAGGCACAATTCTCCCGGAATACCGGGAGGTATTGGTTGATTTTGTGCATCTAAAATATAAATGCGAGTATTGGCGATCGCCTTTCCTATCGTTGGTTCATTCTGGGCATTTTTGGCAACTTTTGTAAATGTCGAGTAGGTTGTATCCTCTGAAGGGCCGTAGAGGTTATAAATTTCTGTGACAGATGTGGTTTGATATAAAGCCTGTACTAAACTATTTTTTAATGGTTCGCCAGCTAAATTAATCACCTGCACACTGGACGGAATCGCATTCATACTCAGTATTTCCGCCACAGCACTCGGTACGGTATTAATCAAAGTGATTGGTACAGGACTATGATTTGCTTGCTCAATGTAGAGTGCATTTTCTACTAAAATCACACTACCACCTTGAGTCAAGGTAACAAAAATTTCAAAAATGGAGAGGTCGAAACAAATGGAGGTGGAGGCTAAAACGCCTGCAAGCTGTTCTGGACTGAAGACTGAATGCGCCCATTTAACAAAAGCTACAGAACTAGAATGAGCGATCGCCACTCCTTTTGGTCTACCTGTGGAACCAGAGGTATAAATTACATAAGCTAAATCATGGCAATTGCTGCTGAATTTGGGATTATCTGTTGGTTGCTCATTCCATGTTTGTTCATCCAGAAATACGACTGAAGCAGTATTTTTGAGATTTTCTAAAGGAAGTTGCTTCTTAAGTGATTGAGTTGTTAGTAATACCGCCGCATTACTATCTTCAAGCATTAAATGAATGCGTTCTTGGGGATAACTTGGATCAATTGGTACATAAGCACCACCAGCTTTGAGGATAGCAAATATCCCGATGAGCATTTCCAGGGAACGCTCCACACAAATGCCAATGAGAGTGTTGGGCTGAATTTGATAATTTTGAATTAAATAATGAGCCAGTTGATTAGCTTTTTGATTCAGTTGTTCATAACTTAGTGTTTTCAACTCCTGAGTATTTCCTATTCCCTCGCTTATGCTTTGATTTGCCAACACTGCTGCAATTTTATCGGGAGTTTTTGCTGCCTGTTCTGCAAACAGAGTTACTAAAGTATGATGATCAGGATAATCTGCGTCTGTTTGATTCCAAGCTTGCAATTGCTGGATTTCTCTGGCTGTCATCAAGGGCAGTGTACTGACTGGCTGTTGAGGATTTTGGGTAATTGCTGTCAGCAAAACTTCCAAATGTGCCGCCATACGTTTAATTGTGTCCGCCGCAAATAAATCTGTGGCATATTCCCACATACAATGTATCTGCTCTTCCCTTTCCGACAGATACAGTGTTAAATCAAACTTCGCAAACGGATAATTTTGTTCTACTGGTTGAATCTCCAGCCCAGTTAAACTAACGTTTTTCCCTGTACCTTCGATGTTTTGCATGACTATCATCACTTGGCACAGAGGGTTATGGCTCAAACTGCGTTCCGGTTGCAGTTTTTCTACTAAATACTCAAACGGAATATCTTGATGAGCGTAAGCATCTAAGCAAGTCTGGCGAGTTTGTTGTAGTAATTCACTAAAGCTCTGCTCTGACTTGATTTTGCTCCGCAATACTAAGGTATTGACAAAAAAGCCAATTAACCCTTCTGTGTGGCTATGGGTGCGGTTAGCAATGCCAGAACCAAGACATAAATCTTCTTGGCGGCTGTAACGCGAGAGTAAAATATTAAAAGCAGCCAACAGGGTCATAAATAAACTCACTCCCTGCTGTTGACTGAGAGTTTTCAGTTGCTGTGTCAGTTCCCTGCTTAAACAATATTCCTCATGTTTACCTTGATAACTTTGTTGTGCGGGACGAGGATAATCAGTCGGTAACTCCAACAGAGGAGGCGCATCAGCTAGTTGTTGTTGCCAATAATTTTCTTGGCTGGCTAAGATTTCACCTTGTAACCAACTGCGCTGCCAAGCTGCATAATCACTATATTGAATCGGTAATGGTGACAGGTTGGGAGTGGAACCCACTGCATAAGCAGCATAAGCTTGTTCTAATTCCCGCTTAAATACACCTATAGACCAGCCATCACTGATAATGTGGTGCATATTAATCAGCAGGATATTTTTCTGTTGGCTGAGTTGCAGTAGTTTCGCTTTGAACAGGGGGCCAGTATTTAAGTCAAAGGGTGCTTGAGCGTGAAGATCAGATAACTGTTGTACTGTTTGAGCTTGTATCTGAGGATCGAGTGCTTGTAAGTCCGCAATTTCTAATACTTCTATATCTTCAATATTTTTAACTACTACTTGCGGTTCTCCCTCTAAAGCAGGGAAATAAGAGCGTAAACTGGTATGCCGTTCTAACAAATAAGTTAAACTTTGCCTCAGAGCTTCTAGATTTAATTTGCCGTCTAGTTGGAGTGCGATCGGCATATTGTAGCTAGCTGAGGTTCCTTTACCTTCCAACTGGGCTAAAAACCAGAGTCTTAATTGAGCAAAAGATAAGGTTTTTGGTTCATTTTCTAACTGGGGTGCAATTGGAGGTAAAGTAACACTCGCAGATACTTTATCAATTTCCCTCGCCAACTCAGATAAAATGCTTTGCTCAAATACCTTGCGGACAGGTAATTCTACCCCAAAACTGTCACGAATGCGGGCAACTAATTGAGTTGCTAACAGGGAATGTCCACCTAATTCAAAGAAATTATCAGAACGACCAACAGATTTAGTTTTTAATAAACCTTGCCATAAACTAACCAGTATTTCTTCTGCGGGAGTTACTGGTATTTCTAAATCAGTAGAAATATCTGTATTTGGTGCTGGTAATGCGCGGCGATCTATTTTACCGTTAGCAGTTAGAGGAATTTGATCCAAAACCATAATCTGGCTAGGAATCATATAATTTGGCAAGTAATTTTTCAGATAATCCCTAATTTTAATTGCTAAACTTGCTGATTTTTCATCTGCTGTAATATAGGCTATTAACCTGGGATTGCTATCAGTTTCATATACAGTAACAACAGCTTCTTGAACTAATGAATGCTGTAATAATAGTGCTTCTATCTCACCAAGTTCAATTCTAAAACCACGCAATTTTATCTGCTCATCGATTCGACCCAAATATTCTAAATTCCCATCAGTACCCCATCTTGCTAAATCACCAGTTTTATAAATACGCTCAGTGTTACCGAATAAATCAATTTCAATAAATTTTTCGGCGGTAGTTTCAGTACGGTTGAGATAACCCCTTGCTAAACCTACTCCCGCCACACATAGTTCCCCTGGTATTCCTGGGGGTAATGGTTGATTATTTGCATCCAAAATATAAATCTGGAGATTGGGTGAAGGTTTACCAATTGATGGTTTTTTACCATTAGGTAGACAAGGTGATATTGCTGCAATAACCGTGCATTCTGTCGGCCCGTAGCAGTTATAAAAACGTCGTCCTGTTCCCCAATCACTCACTAATTCCGCCGGACAAGCCTCACCACCCACACCGATGGATTGTAAATTATTCAGTGTTGATTTTGGTAATGTTGCTAAAGCGGATGGAGACAAAAATAGATGAGTAATTTCCTTAATATTTAAAAAGTCAACTAAGGTTTGACTTGGCAATAAAGTTTCTTGATGAGCTAAATATAAACAAGCACCTGCGGATAAAGCAGTAGCAATTTCACCAATAGATAAATCGAAACTAAAAGAACCAAATTGTAGCAAACGACTGTGGCGTTGAACTTGAAATGTTTCCACCCAACCCAAAGCTAAATTCACAATAGCTTTATGCTCAATCATCACACCCTTTGGTCTTCCCGTAGAACCAGAAGTGTAGATAACATAAGCTAGATTATCAGGCTTAACTTGATTTTTACTTATTTTCCTTTGCGTCTCTATATTTCTGTGTGAGCTATCATCTAAATAAACAACTTCAATTGAATTTTCTAAGCTATCTAAAGGTAATTTAGCTACTAAAAAACTTTGAGTTAATAAAATCGATATCCCCGAATCTTTTAACATGAACTGAATTCTTTCTGGGGGATAATTAGGGTCAATTGGTATATAAGCACCGCCGGCTTTCAGGATACCAAGGACACCAATGATCATTTCTAATGAACGTTCAACAGAAATACCAACTAAGGTATCTGGTTGAATTTGGTACTTTTCAATTAAATAATCAGCTAATTGCTCGGCTTTTTCATTTAATTGTTGATAAGTTAGGCTTTGGGATTCAAAAACTACAGCTAAATTATCAGGATTTTTGGTGACTTGTTGTTCAAATAAATCAACTAAAGTTTTATCTTGGGGATATTCTGTTTGAGTTTGATTCCAGTTTTGTAGTTGCTGACGTTCATCTTCAGTCACCAAGGATAACGTATTAATTGGTTGATTGGGATGACCAATAATTTGCTTGAGTAGAACTGCAAAATGTCTCACCATCCCTTGAATAGCTTCAGCCGCAAACAAATCGGTTGCATATTCCCATTCACCGATTAAACCTTGGGGAGTCTCGCGGAAAATCAGCGATAAGTCAAACAGGGTTGTGGTGTTTTCCCATTCAAACCGGTTGAGAGTTAAGCCAGGAATTTCCAGTTTCTCTGGAGTTCCACTTTGCACACCAAAAGCAACTTGAAATAGGGGATGATGAGCCAGCGATCGCTCTAATCCTAATTCATCAACTAGTTTCTCAAAGGGTAAATCTTGATGGTCGTAAGCATCTAGGGTTACTTGCTTGACTCTTTGTAGTAATTCCAAGAAACTAGGATTCCCTTCAAGATTGGTACGCAAAGCCAGAGTATTGACAAAAAAGCCAATTAATGGTTCTATTTCTCTACGGTTACGATTGGCGATCGCAGAACCAATAACTATATCGTTTTGTCCACTGTAGCGCGACAATAACAGCGCGAATACTGTCAGTAAAGTCATAAACAAAGTAGTTCCAGACTCCTGACTTAACCGCTTTAATTTCTGTGTTAGTTCTTGATTGATTGCTAAAAACTCGCTGCTTCCCCGAAAACTCTGAACTGAGGGACGCGGTTTATCTGTCGGTAATTCTAACAGTGGTGGGACATCTGCTAATTGTTTTTGCCAGTAATTGAGTTGATTTTGCAGTACATCTCCCTGTAAGTATTGTCTTTGCCAGTGGGCGAAATCGGCGTATTGTAGAGATAACGCTGGTAAAGGAGAAGATTCACCAGTACAAAAAGCTTTGTATAGACTGAACAATTCCTGACGAAAAATATCCATTGACCAACCATCACAAACTATGTGATGAATGACCAACAGTAACAGATGAGATTTTTCAGCTAGTTGTAATAACTTCATCCGCAGTAAAGGCGGATTTGATAAATCAAAAGGCTGTTGTAATTCTGTTGTTGCTAAATGTTGCGTCTTACTTAACTGTTCTGCTTCTGGGACTTGTCGCCAATCTAGCACCTGTATTTTCAATTGCGGATGAGCATGAATTACCTGTATAGGTGACTCATCGACCAGAGAAAAACTAGTGCGTAAGACCTCGTGACGCTGCACAATTTCTAAAATAGCTTTTTCTAAAGCATTGATATCTAGTAAACCTTCAATTTGCCAGAAAAACGGGACATTATAGACACAATTTTCGCCCTCTAATTGGTCAATAAACCATAGTCTTTGTTGAGCAAAAGATAGAGGAAGATTTTGTTCCCTTGATACCGATGTGAGGACGGGTGATTTCTGCTGCTGTTTTAATTTTTGTAAAACTAATTCTCGTTTTTCTGGTGATAGGCTTTCAAGACGCTTTAGCAAATCGCTCATAATATTTATTGTGAAAATTTAACTTTAAAAAAAACGGTCTAGTATGGAGAACAAAGAGATTATTATAAGTAAGTTAGAATGTCGAAGATATTGTATATAACTTATACTGCGGGTCTAAAAAAATAGCTGCGTCGAGTTTTAAATTTACCATTTTCAAACGAATAGACATCCGCGAAACGCTCATTAATTTTTGACCCATTTTTATGGATACCAATAAAATTGCCCCAGCAAGCACCATAATTATTATCAACTGCAATATATTCAATGTGATGTTTTCCAGAGGCAATAATTCTCTCATACTGATAAAATTTGAGTAATTTATCAAGCCCAATAAAGGGCTGATAACCAGGACGTTCGTAAATAATATTGTCGTCAAAGCAATTTTTAAGTAAATTCCAATCCGAGGAATCAACGGCAGAAAATAAAGTAACTATCAATTCCTTTTTGTCGGCAACATTCGATAAGGTAATAGTCTGTGACATATTCTTCATCCTGGGAATTTTGCATTTGTGATATTAAATCGCTAAAACTATTTATCAAAACATTAACTGCTGTGTCACCTCCTCTTCTGATAACTGATCTACCTCTGCCAAAATTCTTGCTAAATCGTCATTTTCTGCTTGCTCAATTTGCTGTTCCATGACTTTTTGAGCAAGTTCAGCAATAGTAGGATTGTCAAACAAATAACGCAAAGGGAAATCTAAATTAAAAACTTCCCTTAAGCGAGAAATAACTTGAGTAGCTAGTAAAGAATGTCCCCCCAACTCAAAAAAGTTATCGTGAACTCCTACCTGTTGTAATTGCAGAACTTCAGTCCAAATCGTGGCTAATTCTTTTTCAATTGGTGTGCTAGGAGCAATAAAATCAATCTCTAGATTTCTTTGGGTTTGATCAGGAAGAGGTAAAGCACGGCGGTTAACTTTACCGTTAGGAGTTAGGGGTAGTGCTTCCAGAAATACGAAAGCAGTAGGAATCATATAATCTGGAAGCTTTCCCTTGAGGAAATTTCGTAAACTCTTAGGAGTTGGTGTATTAATTTGCGCTACTGAATAAGCTACTAATAATTTCTTACCTGGTTCATCTTCCCGCACCGTCACTACAACTTGCTGAATGTCGAGATGCTGAATCAAAACAGCCTCAATTTCTGTTAATTCAATGCGAAAACCACGAATTTTGACTTGTGTGTCAATTCGTCCAATGAATTCTAAATTTCCATCAGGTAAACGACGGACTAAATCACCTGTTTTGTAAAGTGTATCTTCTAAAATGAAAGGATTGGGAATAAATCGTTCACTAGTTAATTTTGGTTGATTTAAGTAACCTCTAGCAACACTTGCTCCACCCACATACAGTTCACCGACTACACCAACTGGAACTCTATGTAAATTTTCATCTAGGATGTAAGTTGTGCGATCGCCAATGGGTTTACCAATAGGAATAGAACTGAGATTTTCAGATAGTTGTTGAGGAATGGGATAACAACAGGTAAATACTGTACATTCCGAAGGCCCATAACCATTAATTATTTGAGTTTCTGGTAGTAGTTTTAAGGCGCGACGGACATGATCTACAGACAAAGATTCTCCACCTATCAGCAGTTGTTTAACACCTAATAAACTTTGGGGTATTTGGTCAATGATTAGATTGAACAAGGCGGAAGTTAACCAAAGGGTGTTAACTTTTTGTTCTTGAATAATTTGGCTTAAACTTTCTGGTGTAGGAATCTTTTCGGGATACAGTACACAGCGTCCACCATACAGCAGTGGTGTCCACATTTCTAAAGTGAGTCCATCCCAAGAAATGGATGAATGTTGTAGCCAAACCAGGTTTTCATCAAGGTGAATATAATCAACTCCAAACATAAAACCGATGAAGCTACGATGAGCAACTTCTGTACCTTTTGGTGTGCCTGTTGAGCCGGAGGTATAAATAATATATGCTAAATTTTCTGGAGTGACTTCACTGACTAAATTATCCTGTGGATATTGAGCGATATTTTCCCCATCTGTATCAAAATCCACTAAAGTTTGATGATTAATGGGGAGTCTATTTTTTAAATGAGTCTGAGTTAATAAGATGGGTGTTTGTGTATCTCCGATTATTAAAGATAGTCTTTCAGTCGGATAACCTGGATCTATTGGTACATAAACTCCACCAGCTTTGAGAATGGCGAGTATCCCGATAACCATTTCTAAGGAACGCTCAACACAAATTCCCACCCTGACTTCTGGTTTAACCCCCAATGATTTTAAATAATGAGCTAATTGATTAGCGCGGTGATTTAATTCTCGATAAGTTAAATTTTTTTGTTTATATGTAAGTGCTACTACATCAGGTGTTTTGTCTACTTGTTCTTCAAATAAAACATGAAGACATCTGTAATTAAGAGAATCTCCTGTTTGATGATTCTCTAGCTGAATTAATTGTGCTTCTTCTTCTACACTGAGTAATGATAATTGAGCAATTTTTTGTTGTATATTAGCTGCTATGTTTATGAGTAATGTTTGGAAATGCCCAATCATTCGGTTAATTGTTTGCCCATCAAAGCAGCTAGTATCGTAAACAAACCTGCCAGCTAATTGGGCAGCAGGATTAATTACTAAAGTCAGAGGATAATTAGTGCGTTCAAAACAACTAATCAGCTTAATTTCTAAAGTTTTTTGGGTTGATTCTTCAGAATCTATTGGATAATTTTCAAATACTAAAAGACTATCAAAAAGTGACATTCCTGGGGCAATCTCACTCATTTTTTGAATTTCTGCTAGGGAACAATAAGCATATTGTTCTTGTTCTAATGCTTGGGTTTGTAATTGCTTGATCCAGGTTAATAATGCTGTCTTGGCTGTAATTTTTAATCGGATTGGTAAGGTATTAATTAATAGCCCTACCATTGAATCTACTTTTTCTAGAGTTGCGGGACGACCGGATACAGTTGCACCAAAAACTACATCATTTTCCCCACTGTAGCGAGAAATTAATAATCCCCATGCGCCCTGTACTAAATTATTCAAAGTTAAATGGTGCTGTCGCGCCACAGATTGCAATTTTTCAGTTTCCGTTGGGGATAATTGAAAATGTTGCTCCTGATATATTCCGCTTTTTGTGTTCCTTCCCAATAAACTAGGAACTTCTAAACCTTGAAGAGTTTTGAGCCAAAAGTTTTTTGCTTGCTCAATATCTTGTTGCTGTAACCACTCAATATATTCTCGATAGGGGCGAACTCCAGGGAGGCGTAAATCTTCACCTCGCTGACTAGCTTCATATAAAGCTAAGACTTCTTTGAGGACAATTTGCATTGACCAGCCATCAAAAAGAATGTGATGATGACTCCAAATAAATTGGTGGGTTTGTTCTCCTAATTGAATGATGGTAAAGCGCATCAGGGGGGCTTGATTGAGAGTAAATCCCTTTTGGCGATCGCTTTTTAACCACTCTTCTAACTGCTGCTGTTGTTCATCAGGTGCGAAATTCCGCCAATCCAACTTCTCCCAAGGAAGATCCACCTGCTTACTCACCACTTGCAAGGGTTTTTCTATCTCTTCCCAATAAAAGGAACTGCGTAACACTGAATGTCTCGCCACAACCTGTTCCCAAGCTGTTTGAAACGCCGGAAAATTCAACTCCCCAGAGAGTATACAAACTAACTGCTCAAAATAAACTTCTGACTCTGGTGCATAAAGGGTATGAAATAACATCCCTTGTTGCATCGGTGAAAGTTCATAAAGGTCTTCGATATTTTGCATTATTACCTCTGGATAGGTGACAGGTTACAGGTGACAGTGAAAGAAGTTAGGGGAGCATGGTGCAGGGGAAAGGGTGAGAATGTAACTTCTTCTCTGTTCCCTTATTTCTTTTTGCTAATTTTGGTGAGGAATTTGTCTAGTTGTTTTTGGTTGAGTTTGGCAGCAGAAAAGTCTGACGGGGTATAGCTTTGAGATTCTTTTAATTGACAGTGAACGATGAGATTCTTCAAGGATTCTATAAATCCTGAAGCTAATCGTTCAATGGTGTCTCGTTTGTGAATTTTCTCGCTATAAGCCCAAGTCATTTCCAGTTTTCCTGCACGAATAAAACCACTTATTCCTAACAGGTGAGAGCGTGTATTGAGTAAGCTTTGTTCTGATTTGAATTCTTGGGCTGCACCCAAGTTTTCAGATGCTTTCAATACTTGGTCAAATTGTCCCAGGTAGTTAAAACTAACTTGTGCTACGGGTAGAGACTGTAATTTTTCGCGGATGGTGGTGTTTGCGTGCAAATATCGCAATCCGCCATAACCGATTCCTCTGTGGGGAATTTGTCGGAGTTGTTCTTTGACTGACTTTAAAGCCTCTCCTAAATCTTTATTGTGTTTGAGTTGTAACCCGACGGGAAATAAGGTGGTAAACCAACCAACAGTCCGGGACAAATCTACATCTTCAAATAAATCTTCTCGTCCATGTCCTTCTAAATCAATTAATAAAGAACTTTCGCCTGTCCACTGGGCAAAACTTTGTACTAAAGCTGTTAGGAGTACATCATTAATTTGAGTGTTATAAGCAGAGGGTACATCTTGTAACAGGGTGCGGGTTTGTTCCTCATTTAAAGCCAGTGACACAGATGCAGTTGCGGCGACGGTGTTATTTTCGTTACTAGATGGATAGTCCACTGGTAAGGATTTCACGGGAATATTAGATTGATTCAGCCAGTAATCCAACTGTTTGACGGCTTCGGTTTGGGTGTATGCTGTTAAGCGATCGCTCCAATATTGCCAGGATGTTGTCTTAGCTGGTAGTTTAATCGCTTCACCCCGGCTAATTTGTTGGTAAGCAATAGCTAAATCTTCCAGTAAAATTCGCCAGGAAACTCCGTCAACGGCTAAGTGATGGATGATGCAGAGTAAACGACTGGGGCGCGTGCTTCCTAATTGGAATAAGGCGAATTGTGCGATTTTTCCGGTAGTTAAATCTAAACTAGCTTGGAGTTCAGCGTCTTGAGCTTTGATAGCAGCATCTTGTTCTGCTGGTGCAAGATGTGATAAATCAAAGTTGCTTAGTGGTACAGTTTCCTGGGAGGTGTGGGTTTGCTCCCAAGTTTCACCTTGCTGCACAAACCGCAGACGTAAAGCATCGTGATGTAATAACAGTTGTTCGATTACCTGCTGTAATAACTCAGGTTGTACATCTGTTGGTACTTCTAGTAATGCTGACTGGTTAAAGTAATTGGGTTGGGATAATTTCTGCTCGAAAAACCACTGTTGAATCGGTGTTAATCCTACATCACCCGTGACTAACCCCTGTTCAGCATTGATTTGGCGAGTGATACCCGCTACAGTGGCTAACTCAGCAATGGTTTGATATTTAAATAGCTGTTTAGCTGCAATTTGGATACCCGCCTGATTAGCTTTGGAAACTAGCTGAATACTGAGAATTGAGTCGCCACCCAGTTCAAAATAGTTATCGTGAATGCCAACATTTTCTATTCTGAGAACTTCTGACCAAATCGCCACTAATTTTTCTTCTATGAGTGTGCGGGGTGCTGCAAATTTATCTTCCGCGCTGCGAGAAAAATCAGGTGTTGGTAAAGCGCGATAATCTACCTTTTGGTTAGGAGTCATCGGAATGCTTTCCAGCAACATAAACACCGCCGGAATCATGTAATTCGGCAGTTTTTGCTTGAGGAAATCGCGCATTTCATCCACGGAACCTAACCCCCTAGCCCCCTTCCCTATAAGGGAAGGGTGAATATCTGAAGCCTCTCTCCTGGTAGGGGAGAGGTTTGGAGAGGGGTCTTGCGGTACAACATAAGCCACAAGCCGCTTTTGTCCGGGAAGTTCTTCATGAGCAATTACCACAGCTTGCGACACTTGGGGATGTTGTCTTAATACCGCCTCAATTTCGCCCAACTCTATGCGGAAGCCACGAATTTTCACTTGGTTGTCAACTCGTCCCAGGTATTCTAGATTGCCATCTTTCCGCAATCTGACTAAATCGCCGGTTTTGTAGAGTTTTACAGGTGTGGGGGTGGAATTTGTCTGGTTTTTCGCGTTATTCGCAAGACCTAACCCCCTAGCCCCCTTCCCTGCGAGGGAAGGGGGAACATCTGAAGCCTCTCTCCTTGCAGGGGAGAGGTTTGGAGAGGGGTTTTCCAGATCCGATGAAATTGTCAAAATGTTGATGAATTTCTCAGATGTGAGTTCAGGACGTTGCCAATAGCCTCTTGCTAGTCCTGCGCCACCAATATGCAGTTCTCCGGGGACTCCTATGGGTAGGGGTTGCAGATATTGGTCTAAAACATAAAGTTGAGCATTGCTAATTGGTTTACCAATGCTGACGGAGGTTAATTCTGGGGTGAGGCGTTCCAGGGTGGTGACGACTGTGGCTTCTGTTGGGCCGTAGGTGTTAAATAATTGGGGTGATGGCTCAAGATGAGTAACGCTACTGTGCCAACGTTGCACTTTTTCTAGTTGGGCTGCTTCACCACCGATAATTACAGTCCGCAAACTGGCGGAAATGCGCGAGTCTTGGGGTTGCAGTTCTGCGACTAATTGATGCCAATACGCTGTCGGTAAATCCAACACGGTCAACTGTGATTTTTGGCAACACCGCCAAAAGTCATCACTAGAGTTGAGCATGGCCTCGGTGCGTAAAACTAAGTTTGCACCGACACACAGACAAGGGAAAATTTCTTCAATGGATGTATCAAAGCAAACTGAGGCAAATTGCAACACTTTATCTTGAGCATTGATACCATACTCATCAATGGCAGTGAGGACAAAGTTTTGCAATGAGCGATGTTCAATCATTACGCCCTTGGGTTTACCCGTAGAGCCAGAGGTATAAATAATGTAGGCTAGGTGATTTAGTTGCACATCACTAACTGGGTTAGCTGTGCTGTGGGTGGCTATTAATTGCCAATCTGTGTCTAAACAAATTGTTTTGCCTGTATAACCTGCTAATTTATCTTGGAATCGCGCTTGTGTGAGTACAATACCAAGCTGGGTATCTGTGACAATTTCAGTGATGCGTTCTTGGGGATAAGCAGGGTCGAGGGGAACGTAAGCACCACCAGCTTTGAGAATTCCCAGTAAGCCCGCAATCATATCCAAGGAACGCTCAACACACAGACCTACTAAGGTTTCTGACTTAACTCCCAAACTTTGCAGATAGTGGGCGATTTGGTTGGCGCGATCGCTCAATTCGCGGTAAGTTAATTTCTGCCCATCTTGTTCTACAGCTACAGCATCGGGTGTTAACTCTACTTGCTGCTCAAATAACTTATAGATACACTCTTTCTGTGTATATTCACGGTGTTTTTGCGTCCATTCCCCTAGTAATTTCTTCTGAGATGGTGTGACCAGAGGTATTTGCCCAATTTGCTGTTCTGGGTTAGCCAGCATCTCCATAAGTACCTGTTGATACTGCTCTAACATCTCTTGCATGGTGTCAGCATCAAACAGATCGCTGTTATATTCCAAAACTAAGGTAATTCCTTTAGCTCCAGTTTTCGCGCCGTGCTGTACGCTTTGTTCAAACCGTGGAATAACCAGGAAGTCAATATCAAACTTCGCAGATTTGTTACTCGCTGGTTCATGTAAGAAGAAGTCAAAGCCAGGGAACTTCAAATACGGCTTGGCGGAGTTATGGAAACTGAACATCACCTGAAACAGAGGATTATGGCTCAGGTTACGGACTGGTCTAATCGCTTCTACAACTTTATCGAAGGGTACGTCTTCGTTGGCGTAAGCTTCCATTGTCACTTGGCGCACACGGTCGAGTAATTCCCGAACTGTGGGATTACCTGATACATCGGTGCGTAACACCAAGTTATTGACAATCATCCCCATAATCTGCTCGATTTGGTGTATCCGGCGATTCGCAACCGCAGAGCCGATAAAAATATCGTCTTGTCCTATGTATCGATGCAACAGGATGATGAAAGCTTCCAGCATCGTCATAAATAAGGTTGCACCTTCTTGATGACTGAAAACTCTCAGTTCTTCACACAAATCGACAGGTAATTCCATCCTGACGTGATCGCCATTATAAGTTTGTTCTTTGGGGCGTGGGCGATCGTAAGGTAATTCCAACAACGGCGGAATTCCTGCTAATTTTTCTTCCCAATAAGCTAATTGAGCTTGCGCTTCTGGAGTTTTCGCCCATTCTCTTTGCCAAGTGGCAAAATCCGCAAACTGATAACTTAATTCTGGTAGTGGAGAAGGTTTACCCGCCGAGAAAGCTTCATACAGTGCTACCAACTCACCCAAAAAGACGTTAAAAGACCAGCCGTCATGCGCCATGTGATGCTCAACATGAGTCAATATATATTCCTGGTCGCTCAACTGAAATACAGCCCATTGAACTATAGGTAGTTGTGTCAGGTCTAGGTGTGTGAGAACTTCTACTTCTACTAACTTTTGGGCTTCTATTTCCCTCTCAGCTTCAGGAATTGACCGCAGGTCAACGAATCTAAAAGCGGCTCCTGGATGGGGGTGAATTACTTGATAGAGGCGACCATTCACTTCCTGATAATTTGTACGGAAGATTTCATGACGCTTAACAATCTCATCTAAGGAACGTTGTAGTGCTGTAATATCCAAGACACCTTTAATTTCCATCGTGGCTTGGAATTGGTAAGCACTATTTTCTGGTGCTAATTTATGGACGAAGTAAATGCGCTCTTGCGAAAAGGAAACTGGTACAAGTCCTTCATGGGAAATGCGTTGGATGACAGGACGTTGCCATTGTGATTCTTCCCCGCCTTGGGCTATGAGTTGAGCTACAGCAGCAATGGTAGGATTGGCGAATATCTGAGTAAAAGATATGTGAACCCCGAAAACTTCCCGCACACGAGACAGCATCTGGGTCACAATCAGGGAATGACCACCCAAACAGAAAAAGTTATCATTGATTCCTACTACATCGAGTCCCAATAATTCCGCCCAGATAGCGGCTAACTTCTCTTCAATTGGGTTACGAGGTGCGACAAAAGCTTCTTCTAAATCAGGGCGTGTCCGCGCTGGGGCTGGGAGACTGCGGCGGTCTACCTTACCATTCGGTGTCAAAGGTAAGGAGTCAAGCATCATCAAAGCTGCTGGCACCATATAGGTAGGCAACTTTTCTTCTAGAAAGCGTTTTATGGTTGTGGCGTTGACTTCTGATTCTGGCTGAGGAACAACATAACCAACCAGCCGCTTATCACCAGGAACATCTTCGCGGACAATTACCACCGCTTGTTGTATATCTGGGTGTTGATATAAAACTGCTTCGACTTCTCCTAATTCAATGCGGAAGCCGCGAATCTTCACTTGATTATCGACTCGCCCCACAAACTCAATATTACCGTCTGGTAAATAACGCCCTAAATCTCCGGTTTTATATAATCTAGTTTCTCCTACCTCTGCCAACTGATGCAGAATAAATCGTTCTTCAGTTAACTCTGGACGGTTGAGGTAGCCTCTGGCTAAACCATCACCACCAATGTAAATTTCCCCAGGAGTACCAATAGGAACAGGTTTTAGTTGGGAGTCTAATATATATATTTGTGTATTGGATATGGGGCGACCAATGGGTAAAGTTGTAGCCCCCTCTGGAACATCCTCAACTTGATACCAACAAGAGAATGTTGTATTTTCAGTTGGGCCATAAACGTGCAGTAAATGCTGTGGTGCGCCATTGTCTAGCACCGTTTTCACAGACTTGGGATCTACAGCCTCGCCACCAAATAGCAAGTAGCGCAAGTCTTGAAATGTTTGGGGTGCAAGATTAGCTAATTGATTAAATAAAGCAGTAGTTAAAAATAATACATTAATTTTATGCTCCCGGATGTAGGCGGCAAAATCTAGGGGTGAGAGCAGAACATTCTGAGGAACACCAACTAAGGTCGCTCCATGCAGCAGTGAACCCCAAATCTCAAAGGTGGCTGCATCGAAGGAAGTGTTCGAGGCTTGGGCTGTGCGTTCAGCAGAGGTAAACTGCACATAATTGGTGTTGCATACGAGCCGATTTACAGCCCGATGGGGGACAGCAACGCCTTTGGGTGTGCCTGTGGAACCGGATGTATAAATTACATAAGCCAGATTTTCTGAGGTGACATCACTATGAGGATTATTTTGGCTTTGAACGTCAATTAATTCTCTATCCGCATCCAAAAAGACGGTCTTTACATTACTTGCAGCAAATTGACCAACAAACTTTTGCTGAGTTAACAGTAATGACGCGTGTGAGTCTGACAACATGAAAGACAGACGGTTTTGGGGATATGTCGGGTCTAACGGTAAGTATGCACCACCAGCCTTGAGGATTCCTAAGAGTCCGATGATCATTTCTAGGGAACGCTCAAGACAAATCCCGACTAATACGTCTGGTTTTACACCCAAAGATTGTAAATAATGAGCTAATTGGTTAGCTCGGTGATTCAACTCTTGATAAGTAAGTTGTTGACCTTCAAAGGCGATCGCAATATTATCTGGTGTTTTTTCTACTTGGGCAACAAATAATTCTTGTATACACAAATGTTGATGATAATCTACGGATGTATTATTCCATTCCACCAAGATTTGATGTAGTTCTTGTGTTGTTAAATTAGCGAAATTCTCAACATTCATAGTAGATTCAGTCAGCATTTCTTCCATGTTTTTCGTATAGAAAAATAAAAAATAACAGCAATCACTAAATATATACGAGCTTATTGATAAGGATTATTCTTTTGGTGGATACATATCATATAATTTACGTTCATATGTTTATATTGTTAAAAAATTTTCTCAACCTGGAGAACAACGTTGGCAAAAAATGCGATCACCAAATAAATACTATAGAAATGGCCTTTGAGAGATTAATCTAATGACATCAAACTCAGAGGCCATTTTGGCGTTTGGCAAGACTACGTATGATTTCGCGCTTACGGTATGCACTGCGGCATTAAAACCTGTTCCAAACTTCTGAAAAACCTCTATTTAGTGGCATTTATGCTCAAATGTCACCAAATTTAACAGTGAAATTATTCTTCGACAATTTCCACTGTTCTTGGTTCTTCTACAGATTCACTATTAGTGGTGTCTGCGTTGAGATGATCTTTCAGTTTGATTTTTAGCTCATCGGAAATTGGTAAATCTTGAATTTCTTTCAGTAACAACCTTAATGAATCGGTTTTTTTCCGTTCTGAATAGACACCCTTGAGAATAGCTTCTAGACCAATTCCAGAAAGACTATCTCCTACAAGTCCTGTTAGACCAAGTAGGCCGATACCGCCAATAATCCCAAAAGGCCCCCCTGCTGATGTGAGAGCAGCAACAATCGCTGCATTACTACCTGCTGATGAAATTGCTAAGACTAACAGAATTATGCCGGGAACACCTAATCCTGCAACTTTTTTAATGATGTCGTCTGTGTTCATTAGCTTGACTCCTGATTTTGTTGGTACAAACTTTTTCACTGGTACGAGATTCGAGTCTTTCATATAAATAAAAAAACTAATCTCAGAATCTAGACTAAGCGATATTACAGTCACTTCTACTCAGATAGAGCTAAATTTTTAACATTTTCCTCCTGATTGGTTCGTCATCTTTTAATGTCTTGTTTAATCTAAAAGGGTGCTAATTTTGCCTTTGACAGCTGATATTGCTACCGTTCTTGGGGAAGCTAAATAGTTTTTACCTGTGGGATCACCACTGCGGCCTTTAAAGTTGCGATTGGTGGCATAAATCCCCGTTTCTTCTTTGTCCAATACCCCAATTCCAGAGTTGATACAAGCTCCACAACCTGACTTGAGAATCTGCGCGCCTGCTTGGGCAAAAATATCTAAATAGCCCAAAGCTTTTGCCTGTTCACGAATTTCTATAGAAGCAGGTACTATATACAAGTTCACGCCATCTGCTAGTTGACGACCCTGTAATACTTCTGCCGCTTGAGCTAAATCGTAGAGTTTTCCGCCGGTACAAGACCCGATAAAAGCTTTAGTAATGGGAGTATCTTCTAACTGACTAATAGGTACTACTTGGTCTGGTTTGGGAGGACGCGCCACTTGTGGTTCTAGATGACTGAGGTCAAATTGATAAACTTTTTCGTACTCCGCATCAGCATCGGCGATGATCTCTGTAAATTCCTGCTGAGACCGACTACTCACGTAATTGCGGGTAATTTCATCAGGGACAATCAAACCACAAATTGCCCCACATTCCACGGCCATATTAGCTAGAGTCAGACGCTCATCAAAAGGTAGTTGAGCGAGAATGGAGCCTCTAAACTCCATCACTTTACCCGTCGCCCCTGCACAACTAAGTTGCCCCAGGATAAACAAGATAATATCCTTAGCACTGATATGGGGTGGGAGATTTCCAGATAATTCAAACACTAATGTGGATGGCACACGCATCCACATATCCCCGGTAGCATAGATATTGGCCATATCTGTAGTGCCGACCCCTGTGGCAAAAGCTCCTAATGCTCCGTGGGTGCAAGTATGGGAATCTGTACCGGCGATGATCATTCCTGGGCGGACAAATCCCTTTTCTGGGAGTAAAACGTGACAAATCCCTGCTGCTTCACCAGGGGAAACCATGTCAAATAAATGACACCCTTGGTCTTGGGCAAACTGAATCATCTGCTGATACATCAGATCAGCTCGGCGGTCGTCACGGATGTCATTGACTTGGATGAAGTGGTCAGCAACTAAAACTACCTTTTGGGCATCCCACAATTTTGCGCCTTCTCCATAGTTTTCATAGAATGTCTTGGCGACAGGTGCAGCTACGGCATCATGGGAGAGGGCTAAATCTACTTGGGCAAATACCACTTCTCCTGGGCGGACGTAGGAATTACCGGAGGCCTTAGCTAAGAGTTTCTCAACTAAAGTCATCGGTCTTGTGGGTGTGACGCTCTGAGGAACGGTAATTTTACCCTGACGACGCATCTGATTAAAGGGTATCAGTCCACCGGCTTGAGCGATCGCATCAACTACCGGATTTTCCTGTTTTTCTCCGAGAATCTCTAAAGACAGTCCAATATTAATGCTATTGCGATAAAAAATTTCTGCAAAAGATTGCGCCTGAATCTTTTCAATGCCGGCGGCTTTCAAAGCTATGGGGGCAATTTCTCGACTAGAACCACAGCCGAAATTTTTCCCAGCGACAATCACGTTATATTTTTGTAATTCTCCTATGCCAATCAAATGTTCTAAAGCATAGTTTTTGAGATTTTCAGGATCATATGTAGTAGCTCGATTGGCAGGAATAATATCATCAGTATTGATATCATCTCCTAGATATAAGATTTTATCTGTATGACTCATAAAGCACCCCGAATTCAGAATCTTGTGCGTGAGAAAGTTCTTCTAATAAAAGGTCAATTAGTTCTTCAGTATTAACTAATATTTCTGAGCCTTGAGGAGACAAATCAGCTGTTCGATATCCTTTAGCTAAAACTCTATTTTGGGCTGCGAGGATACGTTGCACAGCACCAGCTTCTCCCCATTGTTGAAGCATTAAAACACAAGCTCCCAATGTTCCCAAGGGATTAGCAATTCCTCTTCCTGCAATGTCTGGAGCTGTACCGTGGATGGCTTCGTATAGTCCAAAGCCATTGGCATTGAGACTCGCTGAACCTAATAAACCCACAGACCCAATTAACGCTCCGCCAATATCACTGAGAATATCCCCAAACAAATTACTAGCTAAAATCACATCAAATCTTTGGGGATTTAAAACCATTTGCATGGCTAAGTTGTCTACCAACATCGGTTCTACAGTCACACCAGGAAAGTTAAGAGCTTCTTCTTGTACTAGACGAGTCCAGGGCAAATGAGGTAAAGCGTTTTCTTTGTGGGCTACAGTTAATAGTCCGCGACGTTTTTGGGCTTTTTGCAGGGCTTGTCGTGCAATCCGGCGAATTTCGTCATCGTAGTAGAGCATGGTGTGATATCCATAGCCTCCCTGCTCATCTACAGACCTCCCCGCAGGGCCAAAATAAATGCCACTGACTAATTCTCGAATCACGAGTATATCTAGATTGCGGACTTTTTCTGGACGGAGGCTAGATTTGTGCAGCAAACTATCAAAAATCCGAATTGGACGCAGATTACAAAATAAGTCGTAATGTTTTCGCAGTTCTAGCAGTCCGCCTTGAGTAACTGCACCAAATACAATCCCGTCAGAGCCATCACATAGGTCAGCTGTAATTTTAGGAAAGTAACTCCCAAATTTGTCTAAGGCTGTTTTACCAAGCCAGCCGTAGTCTACTTGTAAGTTAAATTTTTCCAATTTAGCAACGTATTGCAAAACCTTGAGGGAGGCTTCTACAACCTCTGCTCCAATACCTTCTCCATGAATGGCAACAATACGATAAGACGGGTTATTTAAAGAATTCATTTTCTTGTATTTGTTAACTTGGTGAGATTTAACTCATCCTGAGCCAATCATATTTACTCTGTGTGAGTAAAACATTACTGCTATTTACAAAATTATTTGATTTATTATGTTTTATTTGATGTTGGGAAATAATGGTATTTTTTTACATAAATTTAGAATTTTGCCTTAGCATATTCCCATCTTTACTAGAGAAATGCAATAACATTTAGGACAGTTAAGATTTTACTTAAATAATTGTGTGGACAGTTAAGACATTTAATTAGAATCCATGACTAGTAGGCATTACAAAGAGTTTATTATTTGTAGCACAGAAGTTTATTTAGCAATTATTATCAAAATCACAAGGCGATCGCACCCAGACTTTAATCTCCATCAGATGCGATCGCCTATTCATGATATCCAGCTAAATTTTACAGTTTGACTTGCTGTAAATGACTCCGAGGATTGTAAGTACGGATAGCCCGGATTTTCTCATAATATTCTCGTTCTTGTTGGCTCATATCTTTCGGTGGTGCGATCGCCACTTTCACTAACTGGTCGCCTCTACCACCTTTGGCTACAGGCCAACCTTTACCCCGCAAACGCAAGGATTGACCAGAACGGACACCAGCCGGTAACTTTACATTTACGCTACCGTCGGGAGTAGGAACATCAATTGACGCACCCAAAGCAGCTTCATCGGGTGTAATGGGGACTTCACAAACTAAGTTATCCCCTTCAATTTGGAAAAATGAGTGTGGTTGTAGTTCTACTTTTAAATACAAATCACCCCGTTGTTGAGTCATGGGGTTAAATTGACCTTTACCCTTGACTCTTAAGCGATTACCAGGTTTTGCACCAGGGGGGATACGAACTTCTAAGTTTTCATTACCGATGCTAAAACGCTTTTGAGTACCTGCAAATGCTTCCGCAAAAGTTAAAGTAATCGTCGCTTCTGCATCTTGCGCGCCACCTGTGCCGACATCTTGAAACCCAAAATCCCCAAAACCGCCATAGCCACCCCCAGGTCGGCCACCAGGGGTGCGATAGGAATAATTTTGACTGCCTCCACCACGAGGCGCACCACCGCCAAAACGTCCTAATAATTCGTTGATAAACTCATCAAAAGTGCCGTATTGACTAAAGTCAAAGCCATTCATATCAACACCAGCACCACCAGGGAAACCACTATCCCCTACCTGTCGCCAATATTGACCAAATTGGTCATATTTTTTGCGTTTATCTGGGTCTGATAACACTTCATAAGCTTCATTCACTTCTTTGAAGCTTGCTTCAGCCTGCTTGTTACCAGGATTGACATCAGGGTGATACTTGCGGGCTAGCTTGCGAAACGCCTGTTTAATTTCTTCAGGACTGGCAGTTTTACTAACTCCCAAAATCGCGTAATAGTCCTTGAAGTCGGTTGCAGCCATCTACCAGCCTCCTGTAAAAATTATCTTTAAGTTTTTTTCTAAGATGAGAGATTTTGTCTTTGCTAGGTATAGTCCCAAGCATAAATAATTATGATTTTAAATTAATAAACAATATCTATAGATACAGTAACCCTACCTGTTTTTTGAAAATAACCGTACATCCGTAGCGATTCTGTTCTATCTTGCTTGAAAATTAATCGCCTTGGCAGGGAATAGGGAATGGGGAATAGAGAGATAATTATATGTATTATTTTTCTTGATTGCTCTAGAGTCTTATTGACAGAATCCCCCGAATCAGCTTGTGCTAAATGCGGGGGATTGTGGAGTTCAATAGTCTATATCTCTCGTTTAGAGAATGTCATCTCGGAAATTTGGCAATAAAAAAGGCAGGAAGACCTACCTTGTAACCCAAAAAAAGCATTTTGTAACCAAATACATTATTACTATGTCAGAGAGTTATGGCAGCAATATTACGACCATACGACAAGTATGTGAAGAATGAGGAAGGTTGAAACTCCTCGCACTTAGAGGTCGAGGATTCTTGAGCTAATCACCGCCCTGTAAAAGTGTTGACTGTTGACTGTTGACTGTTGACTAATGACTAATGACTAATGACTTCCGACTAATGACTAATTTGCCATCTTCCATGTGTACAATGCGATCGGCTATGTCGAGGATGCGATTGTCATGAGTCACCATCAAGATAGTACAACCTTGTTCTTGAGCAAGTTTTTGCATCAGGTTGACTACGTCTCGGCCAGACTGGCTATCTAAGGCGGCTGTAGGTTCATCAGCTAAAACAATTTGGGGATGGCTAACTAAAGCGCGAGCGATCGCTACTCTCTGTTTTTGACCTCCAGACAGTTGGCTAGGATAATAATGGAGGTGATTTCCTAACCCCACTTGTTCTAAAATCTGCACCGCACGAGTTTCTATCTCCTCAAGTTCAATATGCTGGTGTAACTCTAAACCCATTTTGACGTTTTGCAGTGCTGTTAAACTACCGTGGAGGTTATGAGATTGAAATATATAGCCGTTATTGCGTCGCGCCTGGACTAATTTTTCTGCATCTGCACTACAGAGTTCTTGTCCTAATACTTGTAAACTTCCACACTGTGCAGAACGCAATCCACCCACTAAGGTTAATAATGTAGTTTTACCAGAACCAGATGGCCCGGTTAAAATCACAATTTCACCTTGATTAATTTCCAAGTTGATATTACATAAAACTTGCTTACGCAGTGAACCATTACCAAAGCAATGGTCGAGATTACGAATAGAAATGGCAGTAAACATGATTAGGGAATTGGGAATTGGGAATGGGGCATGGGGCATTGGGCATTGGAAGGTGGACAAGGTAGATAAGGAAGAAGAAGTGTTAATAACTATTGACTGTTGACTATTGACTATTGACTAATTGTCTAAAACATATCTGCGGGGTCGGCGGCTTGTAGTTTGCGTGTGGCGATCGCACCCGAAATGGCACACATAATAATGGTTAGTATCAATACTTGCAATGCGCGCATGATGGTCATGTAAATGGGTAAATTTGTGGCACTGCGGGTTAATTGATAAAGTCCTAAAGATACTACTAAACCTGGGAAAAATCCTAATAGGGCTAAAATTACAGCTTCTTCAAAAATCACACCTAGCAAATAGTAGTGACGATATCCTATGGCTTTAAAGGTGGCATATTCTTTCAGGTGAGCATTCACATCTGTTGATAAAACCTGATAAACAATAATCACTCCTACTACAAAACCCATTGATACCCCAATGCTAAAAATGAATCCGATGGGGGAATTAGTACGCCAAAAATTATTTTCAAATTCAATAAATTGTTGATGGGTTAATACTTTAACATCTTGTGATAGTCGTGATTTTAATGCAGCTTGCACTTCTTGAATATTTGACCCTGATTGTAATTTAATTAAACCTAAACTGACGCTGGAAACTTGTTGTCGAGGAAAAAACCGCAGAAAATTATCATCACTAGTAATTAACGTGCCATCAGCCCCAAAAGAAGCACCTAATTTAAATAAACCACTAATAGTAACTGTCCGCCGTTCTAATTCTGTCTTAACAGTTTGACCCTGTTCTAATTGGGCGATGGTTGCTTGATAATCTCCCCTGGCTGCACGGTCGAATAAAACTGTATCTGGTAATTTGATTTCTGAACGCTTTTGGTTAACTTCAGGAAAATCAACACCAGGTTTATCTGGATTAATTCCAATCACTAAAATCTCTGTATCACGGCGGGTTTGGGGATTTTTCCACACCATGTTACTCACATACATAGCCTCTGCTGACTTTACCCCTGGAACATCTAGGGCTTGATATAATCGCCGTCGAGAAAAGGTAGAAATGCGTTGCAGGTTGCGAGTTTGTGAACCGATAACAATAATATCTGCTTGTAAGTTGCGATGTAGCTGAGTGTTACTGTCATACAAAGCGGCTTGAAATCCCAGCTGCATAAACATCAGTAAGTCCGCAAAAGCAATGCCAGATAATGCTACTAACAGCCGACTTTTCTCATGACTTAATTGCAGCCAACCTAAAGGTGTCCGCCGTCGTAGTTGTTGAAACATAAATTTTGGGATTGGGTATTGGGGACTGGGGACTGGGGACTGGGGACTGGGTATTGGGGACTGGGTATTGGGAGTGAGTGTAGGGATAGAGGAAAGACATTTCACCTTTTACCTTTTACCTTTTGCCTTCTTACAACTCGATTACTGCTTTAACTTGCATATTGGTTAAATCAGCAGCTTGTTGACTAGAGGTGGTATTGAGGCGGATTTGGACTTCTACAACTCGGTTGTCAATGTTGCTTGTGGGGTCTGTGTTGACGACGTTTTGCCGCTTGATTTGTAAGCCTTTGCGCTCAACAGTACCTTGCATTTCTGTGGGTAGATAATCACCGATGATTCGCACTGACTGACCAACTTTGACTTTGCTGATGTCGCTTTCGTAAACTTCAGCGATGACGTACATTTGACTGGTCTGTCCAATTTCAGCAATCCCACTACTGGAAACTATTTCCCCAGGCTGGGTGTGAATTGCTAAGACTTGTCCATCTTGGGGCGATCGCACGTAAGCTTGGTTAAGATTAACCTGGGCTTGATTCATCGCTGCTAAGGCACTATTAACTTCGGCTACTGCTGCTACTACGTCTACACCCCGAACTTCGGTGATTTGCGCTAAGTTAGCTTGAGCTTCTTGTATTTTTTGCTGGCTACTCATTTGCAGGCGTTGTAGCTGTGCTTGAGCTTCTTGCAGGTTCTTTTGGGCAGTTTCTAGGCGCAAATGTTGGCTATCACTTTGAGAAGCTGAAATTGCTCCTTGTTGATACAGTGTTTGATAACGTTGATTTTCTATTTGAGCGTTATGCACGTCTGCTTGTAATCTTGCTACCGTAGCCGTCTGTGCAGCTATGTCACCTTTAGCTTCTACTTGCAGACGAGCTATGATAGCTTGTTGGGCTGTAACTTCTCCTTTTTTCGCTCCGGCTTTAGTGCGGTCTAGATTAGCTTGTACAACTTTCACCTTTTCTTGTGCTGCTTTTAAGGCAGCTTCTAACTTGTCCCGGCTGTCTAAAATTGCAACTACTTGTCCAGCTTTTATCCTGTCTCCCTCTTTTACCAATAATTGCTCTACCCGACTGCCTTCACTGGATGTAGTCGCCGAAAGTTGAATAACATTCCCCTTGGGTTCAATTCGTCCTAAAGCGGTTATTGTTTTTAGCTCTGTGAATAATGTTGTTGGTGCTTGTACCTTCTGAATAGATGCTTCCCTGATTCTAAATGCTGTAAAAACACTGATTCCTATGGATGTAAAAGATACAAAGATAGCTAAAAAAATGGCTCGACGTAAAATTGGTTGAGGAGAAAATGAACGGTCTAGCTTTGAATTATGCACAATCGCATACCTTTGTAGCAATTTGAGTGCTGAATTGAAAGTGCTGAGTGGTGAGTGGTGAGTGCTGAGTGCTGAGTAATGAGTAATCAGTAATGAGTAATGAGTAATGAGTAATGAGTAATGAGTGGTGTTAGCGGTAGCGCAATGTTTAACTGGTGCTAAGTGAGGAAATCAATTCTACCTTGTCTACCTTGTCCACCCAGTCCCCATCCCCAATCCCCAGTCCCCAGTCCCCAATCCCCAACCCCTCACCCGTCCTGATAACTAATACAGATACTCTTATATGCTTAATGCTGGTTTAATATCTGAACTGAGATATACAAAACTAAACGGTTTAGTCTTATAATATGATTATACTAAACTGACTAGTTTAGTCAAGCGATGCCTTTTTTATAAAGTCGCTACGCCACTCCAAAGGATTGAATCAGATATGGCACGCCCAAAAACTGGGGATACAGAACGCTCAAATTCTACCGAAAAGATTGAAAAAATTCTGCAAGGAGCGATGCAGGAATTTTTAGCGCATGGCTATGCGGCTACGAGTATGGATAAAGTTGCAGAGGCGGCGGGAGTTTCTAAAGCCACGGTTTACAGTCACTTTCAGGATAAAGAGGGACTGTTTAGAGCCTTAATTGAGAAATTGGCTATCAAACGGTTTCATTCTATTTTGGGTACACAGCCTTTACAGGGAGAACCTTATATAGTGCTGCGACGACTCGCTAAAACTGCTTTAAATCAAATGGTCAATGACCTTGAGTACCAATCATTTGAGCGTTTGTTGATGGGAGAGTCGGCGCGGTTTCCAGAGTTAGCACAGGTGTTTATTGGTAGTATTGCCAAACCAGCTATAGACGCTATTAGTAAATATCTTGCTTCCCGTTCTGAACTCAATATTCCAGACCCAGAAGCCACCGCCAGAATTTTGATTGGCTCATTGGTGCATTTTGTGATGACGCAAGAGATTATGCACGGTAAAGATATTATGCCAATGGAGAGCGATCGCTTGATTGATGCCTTGACCCATTTAATTATCAACTGTGCTGAATAAGGAAATAATTAACATAATTATATTAAGAAATGTAATGACACTGAAAGTCACACTATAAAACAGCCGATAATCCATAAAATTTATCTAAACATAACCTATGCGGATTAATAAGACGCTGCTGATTTGTCTGAGCATTCTTACCGCCATTTCTCTGACTAAAGCTGAAATCTTGTCAGTTCAATCAAAAAAATTATTGCAGCAAATTCATCCAGAAGCTCTAGCGACAGAGAATATTGCATCTGTTGATGGCAGTAACATTAAAAAATTAAGAGAAATGTTTGAAATCAGATGGATTCCAGCAGCTTCAATGGCAAACACTTTGCAAGGTAGTCCACAGCAATGGCAAGCAGATTTTATCTTAATTGATAAGACCGTCTATAATCATAAATTGCCCAAACGAGGCGATATTATTATCTTTAAACCTACTGATAACTTAACAAAAGAAGCTTATACAGAACCATTTATCAAGCGTGTTATTGCTATACCTGGAGAAAAAGTAGAACTGAGAAAAGGTAAAGTATATATTAACAATAAGTTGCTTCCAGAAAGTTATATTGATTCTAAACAAGTAACGAATATTGATGTTTGTGCATCAGGTGAACAACCACCTTTTTTGTCTAAACCTCAAACTCTACCACCTAACTCATATTTAGTATTAGGTGATAATCGTCAAAATAGTTACGATAGTCGCTGTTGGGGTTTGGTTCCCAGAAAAAATATTATTGGTCAAGCAGTGAGAAGAGTTTGGCCGCTAGCAACCCAGATTAATTTAGACAAAAATCGCCATCAACAGCAGCATCATCTAGAAGAATTATTCCTGAAGAATGTAGGGTTTATTATACTTCCTAATAACTTAAATGATGGAATTGCCTTTTTTCAAAATCAGTTAGCTAATGCGCGTAAAAATCAAGATGTGACTGGCGAAATTACAGCCTTAAGGCATCTTTCTATGTATAATATTATGCTGGGTATTAAGAATGAACAAGCGATGAATTATGCTCAACAACTTTTAAAAGTCGCTCGTCAGCATAAAATATCAGGTGCAGAAACCCAAGCCTTAGCTTATATGTCGTTTGCCGCTTTTACCAAATTAGAGCCTAATTTAGCTATCGAGTACGGGCAGCAGGCATTACCATTAGCACAAAAAAACCAAGACCAGATGAGTGAATACATGGCTTTATTAAGCCTAGCGATCGCTAATGTATATTCTAAAGATTGTGATCAGGCTAAGATTTTTTATGACCGGAGTTTATCCATTTTAAATAGTATTTCTGTCTCAGATAATAAAAGCATGATACAAGAACAAGTATCAGTGATTTTTAAGCAATTAAATCTCCAGCAATGTTTAGGAATATCAAAGATATAAAAATACTTTAATAGATTAATTTAATGTTTTTATAATAGATAAATGTTAAAAATATAGTAGGAGGATATAGACACAACATCAGACTTTTGATGCTTAAGGATTGATAATTATCTATAAATTCAGCAGTTGCTTTTACCTCTCACTTTTTAGATTTTTCCTTCTTACCTGATCTCTCCTATGTCAAAATGAGAATAACTTACTAAACAAAGGTGAGCGACGCTCGAAAAGCTAGATAAAGGATTGATCTAAGCAATGGCAGACGAAACCAATCAAAATCAGGCGGGAGAAGCAACGGAAAAACCCGCCGCTAAACCCGCCGCAGCCAAGAAAGAAAAAGCTCCAGCAGTAGAAGACAAACCCTTTGTCGAGTTCATGGAGCAAGAATACTTACCAGCATTGCAAAAAGCGATCGCATCTGAAGGGGTAAAAGACTTACAATTAGCTTTTAAAAAGCAAAAGCTCCCCGTTGCTGGTATGCAATCAGCTGAAGAATGCTGGCAAATAGTTGGTAGTTGGCAAAACGGCCAGCGTCAGTTTAATGTATATTTCCCTGACGAAGATATCCAAGGGAAAAAAGGCTTTTCCTGCAACGAAGGTAAAAAGCCCAGCACCCTAGAGTCATTTTTAATCGATGAGCGCAAAGTCACACTAGATATGCTAGTGTCTCGGTTAGTTTATCGCTTAAACGGTCAAAAGTGGCTAGGTAGAAATTAAATTCGGCTATTAGTGCTGACTTTTTCTCTGGTCTAAAATAGACCACCGTTGACTATTGATCAAGTTCGTGGAAATAGTAGGTAACGGCTCCAGAAACTGGGTCGTTATCTATCTTCACGTAACCAGATTTAAACATTTCTTTCAAAGCGGTTTCCACTTCCGCAAAGCTAGCACCCGTAGCTTTGACACCTTGCGTTACAGTTAAGCTACCACCCCTACTTTCTGCCACCTCAATTAGTCTAATCATCAAATCGTTACCCTTTGGAACATGAACTTGGGTTGCAACTACTGGTGGGTTCAGTGGTACACCAAAGGCAGAAACACCAGACTGACTACGCAGGTTACGTTTGTATTCCTCTACCATTCCAGGTATGAGGAGCAAATCTACAAATTGTCCGACGTAAAATAATCCAAACGTACACAACCACAGCAAGCCAGTACCAAACTTACCGTTATAGATACGGTGTAAACCTCCTACGGGGAAGATAAACCCCAAACCACACAAGATATAAGAAATCGGCAACCGATTATTACCGGTAGGGTTAATCTGACGATCTATATTATTAATCTCAGTGGTTAATGTATTAATTACTTTCGATATTTCCGAATCCCCCTGACGTGTATTTGATGGTGCGTAACCATGAGATACAGGAGGTGTTGCAACACCTGGGCGATTAAGCATTTGTTGTACAAATTGTCCGTAGCCTTCTACATCAGCGCGCGAACCTTGAAAACGACTACCGTGCGCCACATCTTGACGTAGTTTGTTAGCTTGGAGAATGCGGTGAGAATCATCTGCACTCAAGCCACCGTACTGTTGCATTAAGTCAATCAACTCTTTCCATTGCACTTGTTGGGGGTTCTTTACCCTGTCCCGTTGTGCCAAATCAAGAGAATTGTTATTTGCCAACCAGTCACGAAAATAATCTTCTAGCGCGCCATGAAAACTAACTAGGGCGTAACCCAATAATTCTGAATCACTATCAGCTTTTTGTAATCGCTCCCAGCCCAATTGCAGCTTGTTAAAATGATCACTCATTAGCTTGCCATATCGCTTTTATAGCTTTATCTCAAAATTTTAACCAATAGTCGTTAGTCAGTACGGGCGGGTTTTGAAGGATGTTTACGTTTGAAAACAGATATTTTGCCTAAACCCGTCCGTACATTAGCCATGAGTCAACAGTTGTTCTCTCATCTCCAATATCCCAATGCCCCATATTGGTTACTAAATTCGGTAAATCTTGAACTATTGTTGCAACTCTTAATGTTTTGCCTACCAGTTTACCTCTACATCTTGGTAGACTGAGATTTATACAAATTCATTATTGTCGGCTGTTGTGCCTTGTGAGAGCATCAGCTTTAGCTCTCCAGGTTGTAGTCAAGATAATAAAAACACTCATTGCAATTAGGACATGGTAGATTCCCTAAAGAAGCCAGGCTTTGAAGAAATGCGGCCAGGGATTAAAGTCCCGGCAAAGGAAACTCTGTTAACACCTCGGTTTTACACCACCGATTTTGATGAGATGGCGCGGATGGACATCTCTGTCAACGAAGACGAGTTGAGAGCTATTCTCGAAGAATTCCGTGCTGACTATAACCGTCATCACTTTGTACGGGATGCCGAGTTTGAACAATCCTGGGATCACATTGACGGGGACACTCGCCGCTTGTTCGTAGAATTTCTAGAACGGTCTTGTACAGCAGAATTCTCCGGCTTTTTGCTCTACAAAGAACTCGGTCGCCGTCTCAAAGATAAAAGCCCAGTTTTAGCAGAATGCTTTAACCTCATGTCACGGGATGAAGCTCGTCATGCTGGCTTTTTGAACAAGGCAATGTCGGACTTTAACCTGTCTTTGGACTTAGGGTTTTTAACTAAGAGTCGCAATTACACCTTCTTTAAACCAAAATTTATTTTCTACGCCACCTATCTGTCTGAGAAGATTGGTTACTGGCGTTACATCACGATTTATCGCCATTTAGAAGCACATCCAGAAGACAGGATTTATCCTATTTTCCGGTTTTTTGAAAACTGGTGTCAGGATGAAAACCGTCACGGTGATTTCTTTGATGCCATCATGAAATCTCAGCCACAAATGCTCAACGACTGGAAAGCTAAACTGTGGAGTCGCTTCTTCCTGTTGTCAGTATTTGTCACCATGTATCTCAATGACATTCAGCGTCAAGATTTCTACGCTTCTATTGGTTTAGATGCGCGGGAATATGACATCTATGTCATTAAGCAAACCAACGAAACAGCAGGTAGAGTTTTCCCTGTAATTCTCGATGTAGATAGTCCAGAGTTTTACGAGCGTTTGGACATCTGTGTCAAGAATAACGAAAAACTGAGTGCGATCGCTAACTCTAAAACTCCTAAATTCCTGCAATTCTTCCAAAAACTACCAATCCTCATCTCCAGTGGTTGGCAGTTACTCAAGCTGTACTTGATGAAGCCTATTGACGCTGCTTCTGCTCAAGGTGCAGCACGTTAATTAATCTAAATCTTAACTCCACAACAATAACCCTGGTTTTTTCCGAAAAACTGGGGTTATTTTGTGTTTTTAGAAGAGGTAAAAAGTGTCTTTTCAGTTAAAACCTTGAGATTTTCGGTAATGAACAAGTTATTGAGGAGTAAGCTACCGCTAATTTTAATCTTCTTTTTATTTGGCGGTTTGTTACCTGCTTCTAGCTCAGTTTTCTGTACAGCCACAGCTAATGAGCGATACGATGATGATCTCTACACTAACCAAGGTAGTTATAACGGTGCTAGTGGGCGACATGGTAGAAATGGCCGTGACGGTGAAAATAAAACTTTTATAGCTGATGGTTCATCTATCAGTTTTGACCTATCAGGTCAAGATGGGGAAGACGGGGAAGATGGGGGAAGTGGTTCTCGGCCTAAATGTCGCCACTCTGAACGCAACCCCAACAATGATATTAAAGCACCAGATGGTGCGAATGGTGGAAATGGTGGGAAGGGAGGCGACGGAGGAAATGGCGGAAATATCACCGTTTACTACACAAATTTAGCAGATTTACAAAAAATTCTCGTGCGTGCTAACCCTGGAGACCCTGGACGTGGGGGTCGGGGTGGTCGTGGTGTAGCTGGTTGTCGATGTCATAAGAGTAGTTGGGAGAGAGAAACCTGCACAGGAAAACCTGGAACTCCTGATTATAAATGTACAAAGAAAACCTACAGATGTCAGAGTGGTAGAGATGGTTACAGTGGTAGTGATGGTATTGATGGGAAAAAAGGCAAGTTAGGCGTTTTGAGTATCGTTAAGAGTCAACAAACCTTACCTGAAGAAACCCCCAGCGTTACCTTACCAATATCTGAACTTGGTAGTAAACAAATTAACCTCTCCAAACACAAGTGGAAACTCCATCAAGGTGCAGCATCTCTTTTAGCACCTGGTTCGATAATTGCTGATGAATATCGAGAATTTGAGGAACGCTTAGAAACTGTTTTTCAATTAGTTTGGCAAGAAAGACAACCCATCAGCAACTTTGGCAATGAAAAAGTTAAAGTTAGTCTCAACGATAACAAACAAGTAGAAGTTGATTTTCCTGATGATTTGTGGGTTGCTGGTAGTAGCAGTAATGAGGCTAACTCTACTAAATTTACCGTTAACCACCTCATCCCCAGAAAAGATGTCACCAGATTATCCGTAGCAGAATTTGCTGATGCTGGGGAAAACTTGAATTTAAAAATAGTAGATTTGGCTGCTAAGTCTGATGTCATTAACACTCAATTTCGGGTGAAATTTCGGATTAAAGACAATAATGCTGGATTTGGCGACTATCAAACCCAGTATGACGGTGAAATTCCTGCTAACCTCGTCACCCGTGATTACAACCGCTTTACTCTAGCTTTGGGTAAATTGAACATCAAACGGGAAAATTTACGCCCTGGTGTCAACGTAGATATTGAAGTTGTCGCAACTCGTTCCCTGGGAGAACGTTCAGCCAAGCAAACAATTACTTGGCAAAGTGCTATCCGTAAACCGCTTAAAAATCAGAGGTGAATATATTAGGGATTGGGGATTGGGGATTGGGGAAATTATCGTAAATTCAAGGGTTTAAGACCCCTACGTCTACACGTGGCATATTTTCAGTGGGGGTTGAAATCCCCGGCTGAAAATGTCTTTCATTTTGAATTTTGAATTTTGAATTTTGAATTTTGAATTGTTAATGATCACTGGGCTGCAATTTATACCAACCGTACCAATGGCGGACTGCTAACCAAATTACGGATAATAAACCTGCGATACTTAAAGTTAGTCCACTAAAGGGAACTAATAAAGCCAATACAGGTAATATTGCACCTGTGATAGTACAGATAATGGCAGCGAGGGAAGCACTGCGACTGTAACCTAAGCCCCAGGACAACATCAGTAATATTGCGGAAAGCATAGTCCAAGCAAATACAGGATTCATGAAGCGGCTGAGATAGGTTAAAGTCAACAGACAAGCAAAGAAAATACTAGCAGCGATCGCCACATTTCTCAAACTCATGGGGATAGACAAATACAGCAGCAATATCCACCATAAAAATAAAGCTGGTGCTAGTAACAATAGCCTGGGAAGAATTCCGGTTTGACGAATGGGATCAGTGTTGGTGAACACACCAAAGGGATTTTTTACAGACACATTATCGTCAAAGATCCAAGTAAACTGAGTGCTACGACCATCAGCTTTAGTTTCACTGGGGATAATCCCACTAGCAAAATCAGCACCAGCAAAGTTAGCTGTTGCTGTCAAACGGAAGTTAGAAAGTAACTGTCCGGTGGCGTTATAAACCCAACGTGGCCCCCCTTGTGCTTGATAAGTAATACGAAAGCTGGTTTCTTCCCCTGGTGGTAACTGGAAAGCAAAACTATAGTTTCCAGGTTCAACAGATTCTAGTCGGTTGCGATCGCGCTCTACTTTATAGTTAGAAAGCAGGGAATAGCCAATAGGCGGCTGTGCTTCAAAAAAGAACTTCTCAATATTATTGAGGCGGTTAACTACCTTATATTCCGCACTATAATCTACGCGGTAAACTGCACTGCGATTTTGAACATCGGTGCTTTGATCTAACTTCACTTGAACTTGTGAACCAGCAAGGGAGAGTAAACGGTTCACTTCTCTTTTGTCGTTGACTTTAACTATTTTGCCATCTACCTGAGTTGTATAGGTAAATGGCTCTTGTATCACATAGCGCACTTGGGGGACTATTTGCTCTAGTTTATCTCCAGCTACACTTTGAGCAACTTGAGCAACCTTAGCCTGTTCCCAATGGTGATAACGATTGCTCAAAGTGGAACACAGAAAAAACCCTGCAACTAACAATATTAGAACTAGAGTTAAATGTTGCAGACCCCATAACAGCTTTGAGTAATGAATAGTCCATTCTCCAACGACCATTTTTTGGTCTAAAGGATGGGCGCGTAACGCAAAACTGATGAGGGCGATCGCTACTCCCAAGGCTATGATTAAAAATACTAAAAATAAAAAAGCTGGCAGTAATTGAGAACCAATTTGAATTAGTTCTGTGGGATGTGTTAAATCAGGTAGTCCGGGAATTCCCTGGTTAGCAGAATACATTGCAGAATTTTTGCAGAATTTGCAATTTCCAGACTGTTAAAACGTTGCAAATGTTTCTGAAAACGTCATCATCTATTTCTTTTGTAAATAAAAAATCAGATGCCTCAAGAGTAACTATTTTGTCCTATTTGTTGCTACTCGACAAACAATTTCCATAGAGTTAGCATCAGCACTCCTGGGTTTGGGAAAGATTTCTTGTTCTGTTCTATCAACTCTAGTCAAATTACCATTAGAAGCGTAGATAGCCAATTTTTTAGAAAATAACTTACCTTGACCACAAGCTGCTCTTAATGTTCTTCTGACTATACTATTACCTTGTTGTTCTAACAGAGTATATTCAGTTCCTTGCACAGATGATAAATCCAAAACAATAGGATCACCATTCCTATTAGATCCTACTTGAAGATAAAAACTATTTTTGGTAGTTTCAGCTAATGCCACACTACTAAATGTTAGTGAAATAAGAGCAACAAGACCACCGAGTTTTGTTAATCTCATAATTAATATTTTGTAAACTCATACTTTATTTTTATTCATAAAGTGTTGTTTTAGCTGTGGTAAAACCACTGGAAAATCTTTACATAAAGATACAATCTTCAACATAAATAATTAGTATTTTTATCAAGTAAAAAAACAGGCTTTAACTGAGAATTATGAAATTTACTTAATTACTCACGTAAGATGCTTACATAATTAATGTGGAAATCTCATAGAAGCAATGATATTTACTCAAAAAACTCTCAAAAATCGATGATAAAATTTTCAAATTGAAGAGAATAAGTAAATCTGCTTTCCGAAAGTTTACTGATATTCATCGATGACAGCAAGATTCCTTAAATTGAAAACTTATCAACCTCAGTAAGTAAGAAGATGAAATTGATCAGGTTGAAATTTAATTGTGTCAAACTTTCTATTTGCTGTTTTACCCTAGATAAATTGACAATAAAAAACCGTAGGGGAACTCTACGGTTAGTTTAAGTGGAATACTGAACTCTAAACCTATTTAAAAATTTGGTGTCTTACAACTTCAGCTCTTTACCTTTCGGTAATCTCTTTATGAAGTAAAGTTTAACTACTTAAAAGAGATTTGTCATTACTGAATTCAGAAAAAGAAGATAGTGAAATATTCATCTAAATTCACTATCTTTACTGCAATTGATGAAGTTATTAAGAAGAGTTTGTATGTAAAAACACTGAAAAAGTCACCTTGTATTGATACTGTGACTATCATAAATTTAAAGTTTTGGTTAAAAATATTACATTTATGTAAATGGAATAATTCGGTAATCAAGCAAAAATAAAATTTACTATATACATCGGGTTTCCGTTTGAATTGCCGATGATAGTAGGCTAACACCAAGAAAATAGGTAATCAATCCATATACTCACTTAACTGGGATTGGTAATTTTCTAGGGATCTGAGAGAATTGACGACTAGTGTAGTAAGTTTCTCAGGACTTACGCAACTGGCACAGTGCGATCGCTAGCCAGTAGTACATAGGTATTGATTTAGCGAGAATGTGTTTGATTGGTTTGACTCGAATTAGTAACAATAAATAGTGATGTATCTTGTTGTTAAAAATTTTATGAGAAAATTGATAGAAGTACATCAAAAAGTTGGTTAGTGATGAAATTTACTAAACTTAATTATTGTCAATATTTACTTAGCAGTCAAATTAACTATACAATCACTAATCTAGCAGAACATTTGTCAAATATTAGTCATGACAAAATTAATTATTATTTAAGAAATGAAAAATTAACTCCTCGTTTACTTTGGGATAATGTCAAAGATTTAATTGTCACTGACGAGGATGCTTATATTATATTTGATGATACAGTTTTAGATAAAAGATTTTCTGAAGAAATAGAAATAGTACGAAGGCAGTATAGTGGTAATGAACATGGTGTTGTTAGAGGGATAGGAATAGTAAGTTGCATATATGTTAATCCTAAAACTCTCAATTTCTGGGTAATAGATTATCGAATTTTCAATCCAGAAAATGATGGTTTCAGCAAGATTGACCATGTGAAAAATATGCTCCAAGGGCTTGTATATCAAAAGATTCTACCTTTCAATACAGTTTTAATGGATACTTGGTATGCGGTCAATAATTTAATGCTTTATATCGATAGTCTAGATAAAGTTTATTATTGTCCTTTAAAGACTAATCGTTTAGTAGATGATAGTTTTGGTAGAGAAAAATATAAGAATATTGAATCTCTAGAATGGAGTCAGGAAGATTTAAAATGTGGTAAAATCATAAAAATTAAAGGA
The DNA here is from genome assembly GCF_050235535.1 of Aliinostoc sp. HNIBRCY26. Lineage (GTDB taxonomy): Bacteria > Cyanobacteriota > Cyanobacteriia > Cyanobacteriales > Nostocaceae > Trichormus. The sequence goes on along the minus strand of NZ_CP189852.1, from coordinate 1,382,658 downwards.
TTCCCTGCTGAGAAAAAAGTGAAACTTTTCCGGGTTACTATCTCTACCGATAGGACGGATTATGTCGCAACAAACGATTTATCTCAAAGTTCTACGGATGTTACACAACAGGTGTGTAAAATTCGTTGGAAAATAGAGGAGTTTCATCGAGAAATAAAGCAACTAACTGGTATTGAATCATGTCAATGCCGTAAAGCCCGTCTTCAAAGAAATCATATTGCTTGCGCTATGTTAGTTTGGCTAAGACTGAAAAGTTTAGCTTATCAAACAGGTCAAACTATTTACAAGCTCAAGCACAATTTGCTTTCTAATTATTTAATTGAGCAACTAAAACGTCCAGATATTGCTATGTCTTCTCTGTAGTTTTTGGGCGCTCGGTGCGCGAAGCTCACCATTGCTTGTGCCAGTTGCGTAAGTCCTGTTTCTGATAGAGGAAGCAATGACTGATTACTTCCCATGCCCTCGTTACTGTCCCACACAGAGAAATGGCGGCGATTCCTTCTCTGGTGAGAGATTATGTGATTTTTGCTGGAATGAATATTGCTTTTGTTGGGCGGAGTATTGTCTAGATGGATGGCTAGAAGCTCAAGCAAATCGCACTCATTCCTCATCTAACAGCAAGACTAACAATAAAACGCAAGCGAGGTTGTCTTAACCTCGCTTTCTTTTAGCTATGGGTTCTCAAAATTTACACTGAGACTATCTACTTACACTCCTTAAGTAACTCTGGCATATGCTGTTCTAGTTTTTTCGCGGTTTGTTCTTCCTGCTGCAAGTTTTGCTGTAGTAATTTCACAGCGTCTTGTTTTCCTATCTTTTCAGCTACTTGAATCAAACCACGGTAGCAAGCAATTTCTAGTTGTTCTACCTTGGCTTGAGCTGCGGCTAGTCCCAAAGTGAGGATTTTCTGACTTTCCGCAGCTAGCAGCATGAATTTTTGACCATCACTGACTAAACCCGCAGCCGCATCACAGGTGATCCGCTTAGGTTGTTGTCCCAAAGTGTTGAACACCTGTTCTAGATTTTGAATTTGTTGTTCTGTTTCCCGAATGTGAGTCTCAATCAGAGACTTTAACTGGCTATTTTGACAACACTGCAACATCATCTGTTGTGCTTCCCAAAAGCGTTGTTCAGCGTCGTACATAGCACAAATTTCGTAAACGAATTTTTCTTGTAAGTTGGTGATTCTGGAGACAGGACGTTCTGTTAGTTGAACCATAGGTTTTCTCCTGGGATGTAAACACCAAGGTATTCGGTGTGTGTATCTTCCACCTACATTCGCCAATCAACTCCTTGTTCTCGTCATCCTAGAGGAACAACCGACTGTTAATTCTCTTTGCTAAGTCAGATACAGGATTAGTCCATAGTCATTAGTCATTGGTTTTTTCTCTCCGGCTACCTTGTCTACCTTGTCTCCGATTCCCAATGCCCAATCCCCAATTCCCCACATGAGAGCTTGAGTAAAGTAAAGTAAAGATAGATTAAGAATTCGCTGATAACTACAATGACTGTTCCACACTTGCAGGAAATTTCTTCTCAGCTAGAAAGTCCGAATTTGCGCGATCGCATGGTAGCCTTAGCTAATTTGCGGGATGTCCCTGCTGAAGATGCTGTGCCTCTGATTAAAAAAGTGTTGGATGATGAATCTTTACAGCTGCGATCGATGGCAATTTTTGCTCTGGGTATCAAGCAAACAACTGAATGCTATGAAATCTTAATTGATATTCTGCAAAATGACCCAGATTATGGGATGCGTGCGGATGCGGCTGGGGCTTTGGGCTATTTGGGTGATATCAGAGCTTTTGAGACGCTAGCTAGAGCGTTTTATGAAGATACTGATTGGCTAGTGCGCTTTAGTGCGGCTGTCTCCCTTGGTAATCTCAAAGATCCACGGGCGCGCGACATCTTAATTCAAGCTTTAGATAGTTCGGAAATGGTTTTACAAGAAGCAGCAATCTCAGCCTTGGGAGAAATCCAAGATGTTGATTCAGTAGATTATCTGCTGCGCTTTGCTCAATCTGATGATTGGTTAATCAGACAAAGGTTAGCGGAATCTTTAGGCAATCTGCCCACTGCTAAAAGTATCTCAGCTTTGAAATATTTAACCAAAGATAGTCATCCCAACGTGGCGGAAGCGGCGAGAATCGGTCTTAACAGACTTGAGCAAAGTGGTAATCAAGTTTAATATTAAAACCCCCAGCTGCTTTTTAATAATAAGAAGTGGGATTTTCGTATTTTGATGCAGGGTAATTTTAATTATGAATATTGAAGAATTTTTTGAGTTGAGTGCTGGAAAATGGTTTTCCCATCGCAGCAGTCACAGTTTAGACGTTAAGCCATCGGAAGACGGTAAATCCAACCTGATTATTGAGACAATAGCAGCCGATCACCCAGAAGTGATCAAACTTTGTCAACAATATGAAATTTCCCCTAGTGCAGCTGTCTGTGCAGCAACTATTACCTGGAAAGACCCGATAAAATCGGAGAGAGAAAAACCAGCTTCTACTTTATTAGTTTCTGTGCCAGATGAAGATAATCCCCATGAAGGCAGACTACTGCAAGCAAAGGGGAACGCTCAACAAGAACTCACTATTGGTAGGTATAAAATTGGCACTGATGAGGCGTTGACTATAACCACAGAATCCGCAAAAATCCAGTCAGAAGAACGTCTGTGGTTTGCTAGTCCCAATTTACGGATGCGAGTTAGTGTCTTTAAGGATGCTAGTGGCTTTAGTAGGGCTGCCTTTACTTCTGAGATTCGCATGGGTGGTGGTGCGCCTGCGAAGACAACTTCGGAAGTGGCTAAGTCAGCAAGTTAAGAGACAGGGGAAGCAGGGGAAGAAATATCGAATTAAACAGTTAATCAGTTAAAACCCGCCTTCTCCCTGCCCTCTGCCCATTTCAACTACAAATATTGACACCATTCTACTTCATCCTTTGTGCTGCTAAATTCCTAACAAATTGGCGATCGCCTGGGGCATGGGTAGTATAATTACCACCAATAAAGCCATTGCCAATAAACCGAGAATGTCACGTTTGTTATCTAGTTCGGTGACATCATTTAAAGCAGGTTCATCAATTAACGGGATAAACAAAAGAATAATTGCCCAGACAAAAAATTCTGGTTGCACTAAGGACAGCATGAGTAATAACAAACGGGCAATTTGACCAATTAACATGGCTGTGCGTTGTCCGAACATAGCATGGACAATATGACCGCCATCAAGCTGTCCCACGGGCATTAAATTCAAAGCTGTAACGATTAACCCTAGAAAACCCGCCACTGCTACAGGATGTAAATCAATAGCCGATTTTGCCGTTAATGCACCGCCTAGAGCGATTTTAGCGAGTATTGCTATAAGAATAGAGTATTTTGGGTTGAGGGCATCGGGGTTCAAAATACTGGTTTTGTCATCCAAAGGCACAATATCTGAGTGTGCTAAACCCCAAATCACTAAAGGCAATGTCGCAATAAAACCCGCCAGTGGCCCAGCAATACTGACATCAAATAAAGCCTTGCGGTTGGGAATGGGACTCTTCATTTGAATAAATGCCCCAAAAGTTCCCAAGAAAAAAGGCATCGGTATAAAGTAAGGCAGTGTAGAGCGAATTTTGTAGAATCTAGCAGTTAGATAATGTCCTAATTCGTGGATACCCAAAATAGTCATCAGGGCTAAGGCATAGGGTAATCCTTGTAAAAAAAGCAGGGGGTTTGATGATAGAGTTTTAGGACTAACATCAGCAATGGTCAGACCCACCCATGAGGTAGTGACTAAAGTAGCTAAAACTAGCAACAATGCTAATCCAGGTCTGGTTAATTGTTCTTGCTTGTTAGTGTTTCCGGCTCTTGCGGCTTGCGTATTAGGAACTAACACAAAGAAAGGTTTACCATTAAAACCTTCTTGAAAGATAATCAAAAAGCGATCGCCAAATTGTGCTTCGATATTGGCTCTAATCTGCTGATAGGCTTGAATAGGCGTTGTTCTCAACTGACCACGACAGATAATTGCTTGGGGTCTATACTCAATGTTCTGAATGTAGTAAATAGACCAGGGAAAGCAATTTCTGAGTTGGGTTTCTTCCGTAGGTTCAATGGGACGCACAGGTGCTTGTTCTGCGGTAGGATGGATAGCCGATTGTGATTCTGGGGTTTGGGTTGTGGTTTGGGTTTGTTGATCCCTTGGTGGTTGCCGTCCCCACTGAAACAACAGCCAGTATAACAAAAGGCAGATGATTGCCGGCCAGATAATCAGTGATGGTGGTGGAGGTTGTTTGACCCCATACACCAAAGTCCAGCCACTTAATAATAATGCAGGTGTCATTAATACCAACCATAACAACCAAATTGGTGTGCGGGTGATATTGACGACACTACGTTGCACCATGAGATAAGTAGCTAATCCCAGTAGGAAGAGAAACCAAAATGTCATTTGCTTTTCATTAATTGAGAAAAAACAGCCTGCTAACAGAAGGCAACAGTAAAAGTACAAAAGTAAAAAGAAAGAACTTTTATTGTCTCAGCTTTTTACCTGTTGAATTTAACTTAGTCCCTACTCCCCACATTTGCTCATGTCCCCCGTACCTCAACCACCAAGTCCTACAACTAAATCCCCAAGGTTTGTCCTAGACAATATTTTTGCCTTTCCACCAAATCGGGACACACTAGGGGGAACATCTTATTTAATTGTAGGAAATGAAGGCAATATCCTCATAGATTGCCCATCATTAGACGAAGTAAGTCAAGATTTTTTGCGATCGCACGGTGGTGTGAAATGGTTATGTATTACCCATCGAGGTGCTATCGGCAAAACTTCAGACATTCAGCAGCATTTTGGTTGTGAGGTCATCATTCAAGAGCAAGAAGCTTATTTACTACCAGGATTAACAGTCACTACTTTTACTCAAGAACTAACCTTAGATGCTACAACCCAATTAATTTGGACACCAGGACACTCCCCTGGTTCATCTTGCCTCTACTATAACAACTATGGAGGCGTGCTGTTTTCCGGTCGTCACCTAGTTCCTAACCTGCAAGGTGAACCAGTGCCAATGCGAACCTCAAAAACCTTTCATTGGCGAAGACAAATTAACAGCCTGCAAAAACTTATACAAATCTTTACACCAGAAACACTCCAGTACATCTGTCCTGGAGGCAACACCGGATTCTTACGGGGACAAAGAATTATAGACCAAGCTTACCAACGCTTAACCGCAATTGATTTATCAGCGTTTTAGGGCGTGGGGCATTGGGCATTGGGCATGGGGCATGGGGCATGGGGCATTGGGCATTGGGCATAGTTTGTTTTTCTACTCATAGCTTGAAAGTGCTGTTAGCGGTAGCGCAGCGTTTAGCCAGTGCTGAGAGTGAGAAAATCAATTCTACCTTGTCTACCTTCCATTCCCCATTCCCTATTCCCTATTCCCTATTCCCTATTCCCCATTCCCTATTCCCCATTCCCCATTCCCCATTCCCTATTCCCTATTCCCTATTCCCTATTCCCCATTCCCCATTCCCTATCCCCCATTCCCCATTCCCTATCCTCTTGCCTCTACACCCGCTACCACAGCACTTTTACTCAACATCTCCACAGCTGCTTGATATTGCAAATCAACTGGAGAGCCGATTTGATCGCGGTTGATGGGCGGTTGGGATATGACTTGATCTGGTTTAATGCCTAATTTATTAATGTCTCGATGATTAGGAGTTTCATATTTGGCAATAGTAACGGCCAGACCAGAACCATCGGAAAGTTCAAATAAAGATTGAATTAAACCTTTGCCAAATGTAGTTTCACCCACTAATGTGGCACGATGATTATCTTGCAGTGCGCCGGCTAAAATTTCGCTGGCACTGGCTGTCCCCTGATTGACTAAAATAACTAAAGGATCTTTAGTTAAGGCCGGGCCAAAGGCATCAAAACTGCCCTGAATACCTTGGCGGTTGACGGTGTAAACGATAGTGCCTGCATCTAACCACAATCGGGCAATTTCAATGCCTGCTTGTAGTAAACCGCCGGGATTATTGCGTAAATCTAAAATGTAGGCATCTGCGCCTTTTTTTTCTAGACTAGTAATGGCGTGCGTTAACTCTGTAGAAGCGTTGGCATTGAACTGTGTCAGGCGTAAATAGCCGATAGACTTACCTTGAGGGGATGAGCGTAATTCAGCTACAACGGGATTAAGAGCTATGCGATCGCGCACAATTCTAACTTCCCTCTCGCCATCGCCTTCTCGCTCAATTAACAGTGTGACCAAACTACCAATTGGGCCGCGCATTCTGGCGGCGGCTTCGTCTAGAGTTAAATTGTCTGTGGAAGTCCCTTCAATTTTGAGGATGCGATCGCGGGGTCTAATTCCCGCCTTATCGGCTGGTGAACCCTCAATAGGAGATACCACCTCTAGTCTGCCAGTTTCGGGGTTAAGGGCAATTTGTAAGCCCACTCCAGTCAATTCTCCCGAAGTATTGACCTGCAAACTCCGGTACTGCTCAGGATCTAAAAACCTTGTAAAAGGATCATCAAGAGACTTGAGCATATTCTGAATGGCTACATAAGCAGCTTTTTGGTCTTTGAAAGGCTTCTCAAGTGCCTTCTGCCGCACAGCTGACCAGTTTTGATGATTAAACGTATCATCCAAATAAGCATGATTGACAATGCGCCAAACTTCTGAAACTAATTTCTGTTCCTCCGTCAATGCGTCGGCTGGTTGGATGAGTGTGCTGAACACCAAACCACAAGCCACCAAAAAAGCAAATCCCAACCGAAAAAACTGTTTGTGCATGAACCCCATCTTCAAATTTCACCTCAACCCAAAATGCCTAGTAGAATTACCCAGTTGACTCTTCGTTGATGAAATCTATCTCTCGATTATGTTACTTTTTTTATAGAAGTGGTGCATTGTTCTCATCAAGTTGTTACAGGAACTATGCAAATAACCACCTCAACAAAAGATAAAATCTACTTTGTAACCATCATTATGGATGTTGGCTTGCAAAGGGAACGCAATATATTCCATATTTACAGAGTGTTAAGTTTCTCAACTTTTAGCACTCTCGCAGTGCAGAAGTAAACGAACAAAATCCTCTTAAAAGAAAATCCCAAAACTGCTAATTGGGAGATTGAATCAACCGCAACCGATTTTTAGGAACTTGAGATTGTATGGCCAACGTTTACGACTGGTTTGAGGAACGCCTGGAAATTCAGGCCCTCGCTGATGATGTCACCAGCAAGTACGTCCCTCCCCACGTCAATATCTTTTACTGTCTAGGTGGCATTACCCTGGTTTGCTTCTTAATCCAGTTCGCCACAGGCTTTGCCATGACGTTCTACTACAAGCCAACAGTGGCCGAAGCTTACTCCTCAGTACAGTACATCATGAATGAGGTGAATTTCGGTTGGCTCATCCGTTCCATCCATCGCTGGTCTGCCAGCATGATGGTGCTGATGATGATTCTGCACGTCTTCCGGGTGTATCTGACAGGTGGTTTCAAAAAGCCCCGCGAATTAACCTGGGTAAGCGGTGTCATTCTAGCTGTGATCACCGTTTCCTTCGGCGTTACAGGCTACTCCCTACCTTGGGATCAAGTTGGTTACTGGGCGGTGAAAATTGTTAGTGGTGTACCAGAAGCAATCCCTGTAGTCGGCGTACTCATCTCCGACTTGCTGCGTGGTGGTTCTAGTGTTGGTCAAGCAACCTTGACACGCTACTACAGCGCACATACCTTTGTATTGCCCTGGTTAATTGCGGTCTTCATGCTGTTCCACTTCTTGATGATCCGTAAACAAGGTATTTCCGGCCCCTTGTAATGCTACTAGCCACAAAGTCGATAGACAACAACACTCTCCACTGGCAAAACAACATAATCCATTTACTAGTGATTTAAAGTTTCCTTAAAGGTGAGTGTTTGTGATGCACACTTGAGGTAGGCTACCCAACAACACAACAGACAGGCTAGTTTACTAAAAGTTAGTCTAGAGACTAAATGGCTTAACCTCAAAGCTTGAACTGAAATTTTCGCAGGAGAGCGCATTCTTCCTATGTCGATACAAAAAAAACCCGATCTGAGCGATCCTAATTTAAGAGCCAAACTTGCCAAAGGCATGGGTCACAACTATTATGGTGAACCTGCTTGGCCTAATGACCTACTGTATGTATTCCCAGTAGTAATCATGGGTTCATTCGCTTGTGTTGTAGCTCTAGCTGTATTAGACCCTGCTATGACAGGCGAACCAGCTAATCCCTTCGCGACACCACTGGAAATTTTACCAGAGTGGTACTTGTACCCTGTATTCCAAATTTTGCGATCGCTTCCTAACAAATTGTTAGGAGTGCTAGCAATGGCTGCTGTACCCCTGGGACTGATTCTCATCCCCTTCATTGAGAGCGTCAACAAATTCCAAAACCCCTTCCGCCGTCCAGTCGCAACCACAGTTTTCTTGTTTGGAACTTTGGTTACTCTCTGGTTAGGTATTGGTGCTGCGTTACCCTTAGACAAATCCCTCACCTTGGGACTGTTCTAAGCTGAAACTGTCAGGCAACAAAACTCTTTGACGCTTGTAGTTTTCAATAGTGCATAACTAAAGTTATGATGTCTGATGACAAGTCGCCCTTGAGGTGACTACGACAAAATAGTCGTTCATTTCTCTGGTGTATGTACTATTGAAAACAAGTCACAAGCGTCAATTTTAATGAATGATTTCAGAACCTGAAATAGATTGAAGCACTCTAGACTACGAATATTCTCCTACATATTAAATTCGAGCCACGGTCAATGCTTGGCACTATGCAGCAAGACCATCTAAAAGTAAAAAGCGAACTCAAACTCCTAAACCAAGTTCAACAGTGGTTTGAGGACTTTTGTCTCAAACATCTGTTTCAACTAGGTTGGTCAGAAACTCAACTTTATCGCCTCAACTTGGCTTTAGCCGAGGGCTTTACCAATGCAGTTCGTCACGCCCATCACACTTTACCGCCCGATACAACCATAGAGATTGCAGTCAGTCTATGGATTGACAAATTAGAAATCAGAATTTGGGATTATGGTAAACCCTTTAATCCAGACGCGATCGCAGAACCAGCACCAGGTACTTTACAAGTAGGAGGTTATGGTTGGTTCTTGCTGCGTCGTCTGACAGATAGTGTTGTCTATGAACGCAGTGATGATGGCAGAAATTGTCTAGTGATACTTAAATATCTCAAAGATCCTTTGGAAACAAGCAGCAATTTACGGTAAATTGACTGTGGTTTCATACTGTCAATTTGTCCGTAATTATGTGTTAAATAATATATTAGTTTATAGTAAATTTCACTTATTTGACCCTACAAGGAGTCTGTTATAATTGGCGGTTGATTATCCTTCATATGTGAACCGACATATGAATGTTTCGATGTCTTAGGATAGACAGAATTTCTTCCAGCTACTTTTTAAGTCAAAAGTATTATTTTATACAATCAAGCAATAATGACTTGAAGTTGATTTTCAAGTCATCACTCATACCAATTTTGGATTAAAGGCTTAGATTCTTAGCCCATTCCAGAATCTCGAAACAACACTACCTATCCCAAGTCGGTATCACTCCCTGAGTGAGAATTCAAACTTCTCAGTCAAGTGAAAAGAGAGTGCAGACTGATGACTAGTGATTAATGACTAATGACTAATGACTAATAACTAATGACTAAGAACTTGAATTTGGGTGACAGTACCAATCAACAAGCAAACCATGTTTTCGTGTTCCTAGAAATTTTTGCACGAGAAGGTGGAATCCAATCCTACGTCAAAGACATTTTCCGTGCCTATTTAGGTTTAGACGCAGGTTATCAAGCCGAAGTATTTTTATTGAGAGATAATCCTGATAGTTTGAATCCGTTTGAGTGCGATCGCCTCAGATTTAATTACTTCCAGAATAAATCTCCTCAAATGGGTAGAATCACAATGGCTGGGGCATTATTCAAGTATTTATTGCAAAAACGTCCCCAAAGAGTTTTTTGTGGTCATATCAGATTAGCTGTACTCATTCAAACTCTCTGTCAACCACTAGGAATTCCTTACACCATCCTTACCTATGGTAAAGAAGTCTGGCACCCACTCGCCAAACGGGAACAACGGGCTTTAGCCGTAGCAAAAGACGTTTGGACGATTAGCCGCTACAGTCGTGATCAAGCCTGTGCGGCTAATAGGATAGAGCCTCACAAAGTGAAAATGTTGCCCTGTGCCATAGATGGTGATCAATTTACCCCTGGTGCAAAGTCAGCAGAATTATTAATTAAGTACGGTTTAGCAGATAGCAAAGTAATTATGACCGTAGCGCGATTGTGGTCAGGAGATATCTACAAAGGTGTAGATGTAACAATTCGCGCCCTACCGAAAATATTACAAGCTTTCCCAGATGTCAAATATTTAGTTATTGGTCGCGGTGATGACCAACCGAGATTAGCACAATTGGCACAAGATTTAGGAGTCAGCGATCGCGTAGTCTTCGCTGGTTTCGTCCCTACAGAACAATTAATTGCCCACTATCACCTTGCTGATGCTTATATCATGCCTTCACAAGAAGGTTTTGGCATAGTTTATCTAGAGGCGATGGCTTGCGGTATACCAGTATTATCTGGTGACAATGATGGGTCTGCTGACCCCCTCCAAGATGGAAAAGTAGGTTGGCAAGTCCCTCACCGCGACCCCGAAGCCGTAGCCGCAGCTTGTATAGAAATTCTCCAAGGAGAAGATCAGCGTTGTCATGGACAATGGTTAAGAGAACAAGCGATCGCTAATTTTGGTCAAGCTGCCCTACAACGGCAACTTTTATCTCTATTAGAATCTTGAGTGGTTGGGGATTGGGGATTGGGGACTGGGGACTGGGGACTGGGGACTGGGGACAAGGTAGACAAGGTAGACAAGGTAGACAAGGTAGACAAGGTAGACAAGGTAGCAGGGAAAAACTAATGACTAATGACTATTGACTAATGACTAATGACTATTGACTATTGACTATTGACTAATGACTCCCACCAAACTCGTTATCCTAGATAAAGAGCATAGATAGTATTTAAAAATGCGGCTTAACAATTCTCAACTAAATCTTTTGAATCTTCGTCCCTTGCTAACAGTGTTAGCAGTTACTTGGTTGCTGGCTTCTTTGGGTTTGGGTTGGTTAGTAAATTCTTTAGTTATTCTCTTTGGATTGCTATTGCTTGCACCTGTGGTGGCGTTTTTTGGCTTGCGTTGGTGGCTGGAACGCAATCTAGTAACGGATCAATGTCCTGTCTGTGGATATGAATTTGCTGGCTTAAACAATAGTCAAACCCAGTGTCCTAACTGTGGAGAGGGACTGACAGTCAACAAAGGACATTTTCAACGCTTTGCGCCGGAAGGGACAATTGATGTCTCAGCCGTGGAAATACCTTCTCAGCAATTAGAAGATTAATGGTCTGGGATTTTAGATTGAACGTCAAGCTAAAATCCCCTCCCCTCTAGTTAGCAGCAGCCAATTGACTCTCAATCTCTGATACTTGGATTGCACCAGAGTAATTTTGACCATTCATCACAAAAAATGGTGTGCCAGGAATACCTAATGTTTTGGCTAGTTGTATATCCTGCTTGATATCAGCATCAGCAAGTAGGCGATCGCGGTTAAACTTATCCATATCTAGATTCAGTTTTTTGGCGACATCTATATATAAACTCTCACCTAGTTGTTTTTGATTGGTAAACAGCTGATCATGATACTGCCAAAACATACCTTGTTGATTTGCTGCCCAAGCGGCTTTTGCTGCTGGTATAGCTTCAGGATGAGAAGGCAAGGGTAAATGTTTGTAAACTAAAGTGACATCCTGTTGATGCTTAGATAACAAATCCCGCAATTTTTGATGCGCCTCAGCACAATAAGGGCATTGAAAGTCCGAAAATTCTATCAATACGGTTTTTGTGTCTATCGTTCCCGTTTTTGGAGAATTGGCAATTATCGCTTGTGGATTTACTTTTAAATCCTGTAAAAACACCTGTCGTGATTGATCAACCTGCTGCTGCTGCTGTTGTTGATATCCTTGGACAGATTCAATGATTGCCTCTGGGTGTTTACGGAGAACTTCCAAAATTTGCTGTTCTAGTTGAGGGCTGGGATAAATGGCTGCTTGTGCAGGAAATGACCAGCCCAAAACTAGACAAAACCAGCTAATTACAAAGTAAATGCTTAGATAACCAAATAATTTAGGCATAGCAGAATACTAGAGATATAAACATTTCCCTAGTATTCCCTAGAATTAGAAATAATACCAAGTTTGTAATTCTTAATGAAGAGATGCGGAGAACAGATGATTTAGACGGTAAAAAGGTACTCACACAAAAGACGCTATTCTTTTTACTTCCTGGACTCCGAAGCCAGCACTCTTAAGAACCTGTAGCGACTGCTTGCGGTTGCAAATAAACAATTAAATCTTGAATGCCTTTTTGCAAGTATCGGGTAACTGTCATGGGGCTAGTACCAATACTTTTAGCTGCATCCTTGCGAGAAAGTTCTTTCAGGAATACCATTTCCACTGCTTGACGGGGCTTGTCGTCTAACATATTGATTGCCCCTTGCAATTGTTGCCTTTCTTCGTTTTGTTGTTGCAAAGCTGTAGAACGGGGACAAGGAAGTGCTTCACCCAAGGTGATTTGGCAATCAACATAATGAACTGCTGTCGCATCTAAACTCAATGGCATCCGATTTTGGGCTGCTAACTTAGTTTCTTGCCATTCTTGCACAGATACTTTGAGTTCTTTAGCAATTTCTGTATCTTTGGGCGGACGACCTAAAGAGATTGCTAATTCTTTGCGGACTTTTTGCCCTTCATTGTATAATTCTTGCCAACGACGGGGAATTTTTAACAGGGTACTGCGATCGCGCAAGAAATGCAGCATTTCACCGCGAATATACGGAACAGCAAAGGAACTAAAAGCATATCCCTGGCTGGGATCAAAACGCTCAATCGCCCTAATTAAACCAAAATAACCTATTTGTTCTAAATCTTCATAAGGTTCATTACATTGATGACTAAATTTATGAGCCATCTTTCTGACTAATCCAGTATGTAACTGTACCAGTTGATTACGAAGTTTAATAGAAGGATTTTGGTGGTATAAGTGTAATAACTCCATACCATCAATTTGCATAGAGGACTCACTTGCAGCCATATAAAAGTTCCTTTGTTGTAACTCCTTTTTTGGCAAAATGGAGTTGCGTATCTCTTTAAATCTGTAATTATTTTCCTCAGCTGACACTTATTAAGCCATCGTCGTTTCACTGAACTTATTGGCGGGACATCTCTCTTATTCAGTATTTCTACGCATGATTTTTATTGCCGTTTGCTGGCAGCTACTTATGTTTTTCTAATAGAAAATACTCTTTAGATAAAGTTTATTCTTCGCAACAAAACTAGCTATTTATCCTGAGATATGCTTAATTCATCTCTAGCTGCAAGTCTCAAGTTAGAATCCAAAACTTTCTAGACTGAAACTGAGTCTCAAAAGATAAATTTGATTAATATTCCAATTAAATTAGTTAATTACTTGAACTTTTATAACAAAACAGCAAAATCTATTATTGATGATTTGCTATCTAGCTAATAACAAGAAATCTTGCTAAAAATAAGAATAATGAGGAAGTTTTCTCAAAATACTTATTCTTGTCGTATGAGCAATACTAGCAATTTTCGCGAAGCTTTTCGTAATGCCCAGTCTCACGGCATAATCGGCCCTAATGTCATTGCCAATGCCCTACCCTATGTTGGTGCGGGTCTGATACTGACAGCCTTGGGAACTTACGGTGGTTTGGGTGTTATCCGTACTAACCCTGGAATATTCTTTCCCACTTTTATCGGTGCAGTCATTCTAGAGTTAATTCTGTTTTTTGTAGCCCAAAATGTCGCCGAAAAAGGTAAAAAAAGTCTGGCTTTGCCACTTTTAGCTACCTATAGTCTCTTATCGGGATATACCTTGAGTGGTTTAGTGTTTGTGGCCTTAAAAACCCCAGGTGTGGGGATTCCAGGTATTGGTTTCGCTGCCCTTGGTTGTGGTGTCACCTTTATAGTTGCCCGTCCTATTGGTTCAAATCTCTCAGAACAAGATGGCATAGCTTTAAATAAAACCATCTCTCTTGGCATTATCGCCTTGATTGTTGTCTGCTTAACTCAATTTGTCTTTTCCTTGTTTGGTGTTTACACACCCACTTGGTTAGAAATTGGCATCTCTGGTATTGGCGTATTTCTCTTTGCTGGGGCATCAGTTGTAGATTTCTACATCTTGCCCCGTACATACCGCAATGACCAATATCTACCTGCGGCTTTGTCGATGTATTTAACTTACATCAACTTGTTTATCTTCATTTTGCGCTTGCTAATCGCCCTCAACCGTCGTTAGGCAAATATCTTAAGTACAACAACTTAAATACTGATTAACCGTAGTAACAGCATGAGCAACTACGGTTTTTTTGTAGCTGTGAGACGTTGCAACTAGTTTTTGTAATACAATATGTATTAGTGTCTAGTCACAACTCGGCAAAGCTATGCTAGAACTTGCAGATATTAAAAGCAAAGTAGAAAGGTTATCGAAGATTTTAGGCAAAGCTGAAGACTGTCTTTGACTACAGGTATTTAAATTCTATCAACTACAGGCTATACCCACTGATTGCTCAAGCCAACGTGGAATACACTTCTACTACCTTTCAAACATTTCAAGAAATTCAGTGGAGAATATCTAAAAATCTGAAACAGAAGCAGCAGTGGTACTCTAAATTAGAAGACATCCAAGCTGCTCTAGAATTACTAAAATCATCCGTAGATCAACATCTGCTATTAGAGGCACAAACTAACCTAGCCCAACTCCAGCAAGAGCTTGAGCAAGAAATGATAGTAAATTTACTATCTGATCCTTGTGACCAACACGGAGCATATTTGACTATTGCTGCTGGAGTGAGTGACCCAGAAACAGATGCTTGGGCTAACGCTTTACTTCGGATTTACTACCTTTGGGCAACAACTCATTTGTACAAAGTATCTCTATTTGATACTGCCAAAAGTGATATTACTAAAGTTAAATACATCTTACAAATTCAAGGACGTTATGTTTATGGATACTTGAAGTCAGAGCAAGGAATTCATACAAGAATAGTGCGGATATCTCCTAAAAATGGACAAGGTAAACGACTTACTTGCTCAAACATTATAGAAGTAAGTCCAATTTTGCCTAAAGAGACTGAATTTGAAATCCCAGAACATCATTTAGAAATTCTTCTGCCTTGTAACTATGGCAATATTAACCGCCCAAAAACGTGGGTGCAAGTAGTTCATACTTCAACTGGTGTTGTGGTCTTTTGTGACCATGAACGCAGTCAAATAGAAAACAAAAAGCAAGCCCTAGCTATACTTAAGAGTAAACTAGTGGCGATCGCACTAGCACAAGGTGTCAAATCAATTGCCGATATTCAACCTGGGCAAATCAAATCTCTATCCAGCCAGATCATTCGTGAATATGTCTTACATCCCTACACCAAAGTGAAAGATTTACGTACTAAAGTCGAAACAACAAATGTTCAAGACGTATTAAACGGCAATATTGATTTTTTGATCAAAGCCTATCTGCAACAGCAAAGTTACATGACTGCTGAAAAATCATCGTGAGTGGTGCAAGAATTTCACCAATTACAGCTAAAATCAGAAAGTCAAATACAATAAATAGCAATCTCGCAAAATTTATTCGCAGCGATTTATTTCAAGCTAGCAAAATGGACGTATTAGAACTCAAACGCGAAATCGAAATGTTGTCTAGTCGCCTGGGTAAGACCCAGGACTATCTTTGACGTACCTGCACTGACAGCAAAAATTCAAGATTTAGAACAAATAGCGGCACAGCCAGAATTTTGGGATGATCAAAACACTGCCCAAAAAACACTGCAAGAACTCAACGATCTGAAAGCCCATCTAGAACAGTATCATCAGTGGCACGCCAGTTTGGAAGATACGAAAGCCGTAGTTGAGCTTTTGGAATTGGAAACCGACGCAGGACTTTTACAAGAAGCTGACTCTACCATTACCAAGCTAAATCGTGAACTTGACCAATGGGAATTACAGCAGTTGTTGTCTGGCCCCTATGATGCCGAAGGGGCAGTATTAACTATAAATGCTGGAGCTGGTGGTACTGATGCTCAAGACTGGGCATTTATGCTGCTGAGAATGTATACCCGTTGGGCGGAAGCGCATGGTTATAAGGTAACTTTGGCGGAAGAGTCAGAAGGTGACGAAGCAGGGATTAAATCAGCCACCTTAGAAATCACCGGTCGTTACGCCTACGGTTATTTGCGTTCGGAAACAGGTACACATCGCCTGGTGCGAATTTCACCTTTTAACGCCAATGGGAAACGCCAAACCAGTTTTGCTGGGGTGGAAGTAATGCCACAAATAGATGATTCTGTAAAGTTGGACATTCCTGAAAAGGATTTAGAAATCACTACATCCCGTTCTGGCGGTAAAGGTGGGCAGAACGTCAACAAAGTGGAAACAGCAGTGAGGGTAGTTCACTTACCTACGGGGTTGGCTGTGCGTTGCACAGAAGAACGTTCTCAGTTGCAAAACAAAGAGAAAGCCTTAGCGCGCCTGAAAGCCAAGTTGCTAGTAATTGCCCAAGAACAACGCGCCCAAGAAATTGCCGATATTCGGGGCGATATGGTGGAAGCTTCTTGGGGAAACCAAATCCGTAACTATGTCTTTCATCCTTACCAGATGGTAAAGGATTTGCGTACCAATGCAGAAACAACTGCGATCGCTGACATAATGAACGGCGACCTTGATATGTTCATCCAAGCCTATCTGCGTCAGGAGAATCAACTGGTGGAGTCGGTTTAATTGGGGACTGGGGACTGGGGATTGGGGATTGGGGATTGGGGACTGGGGACTGGGGACTGGGGAGACAAGGTAGACAAGGAGAGGGAAACAAGAAAGGTGCAATTTACTCCAATGCCCAATACTCAAAATTCTTTAATTTTGAATTTTGAATTTTGAATTTTGAATTGATTAGCCCTATGCCCCATTCCCCATACCCTGAGTAGAAGACACTTGATCAATTTGGCAATATAAATTCTAGGAAACTGTTACATTTATATATAAAAGAACTTGTTATTTAATTATGAGTAACTCACCTTCAACAGAACCTCAACCCAGCTACGTCAAGTTGGCTATGCGAAATATGGTGCGAAAAGGTGGTACTTCATTGAAGCATTTCCTTCTAACTACAGTGGGATTGTTAGCCGTTTTTGTAGGCTTGGCTTACCTAACTCGCTAAATACTTAGCTACTGAGTGCTGAGTGCTGGGTGCTGTTAGCGGTAGCGCGGCGTTTAGCCGGTGCTGAGTGAGTGGGGAGTAATGAGTAATGAGTAATGAGTGAGTGCTAAGAGAGAAATAAATACTCCCTTGTCCCCCTTGTCTCCTTTCCCAATCCCCAATCCCCAGTCCCCAGTCCCCAGTCCCCAGTCCCCATTCAATTCGGAGTGACTTTTCTGCTAACCTCCGCGTTAAAATTTTTCTCTGCGATTTGCCACGATACTCGACTCTGTTAAACTTGAAATTCTTCGTAGTGGTCTAAGGAGATTGGGCAATTGGTGGAAGTTGAACTAGATGTACAGGATATTTTTTGTGAGTCTTCCTCTGAAGCGGCTCTTAAATCTTGTTACCTAGAAAACCAAATTACACCTGACACTTGGGAAAAGTGGTTTCATTGCTGGTTAGAAATTTTGCAACCTCATCTTCCAGCAGCGTCTAGTTATGAAATTAGCCTGCGATTAACTGATGATACTGAAGTTAAAGAACTCAACAGCCAGTATCGTCACCAAAATAAAGCTACAGATGTCCTCTCTTTTGCAGCCTTAGAGGTGGATTTTCCATATGTGGCGGAAATGTCTCTTGCACCTTTGTATTTAGGAGATATAGTTGTTTCAGTAAATACGGCACAACTTCAAGCCCAACAACAGGAACATAGTTTATCTACTGAGTTGGCTTGGTTGGTGGCTCATGGTTTACTTCACTTATTAGGCTGGGATCATCCTGATGAGGAAAGTTTAATGCAAATGCTCAAACAACAGGTAACTTTACTAGAGTCTGTTGGTATTGATATAAGCATAGAATATTAAATACTTATGTGTTTATGGATTTTAAATTTAGACCATCCTTTTATAATACTTCTGTGAAAAGCTGCATTAAAGTTTATAGCAATAGTAAAATCATCGCAGGTTCTCAGTAAATATACCGTACTGTACTAAATTTTAGCCTATGTCTCAGCAAATCTCACCGCCACCAACACAAAATCCATTATTTACCGTAGTCAAAAAAGAACGGGAATTTTCTTGGCAAGTGGCTTCTAGTTTACTAGTGAGTTTTAAGTATGCGTGGGCTGGAATTAGTTACAGTTTTCAGACTCAACGCAATTTCCGTATTCATATAGCGGCTTGTACTTTGGCGATCGCCTTAAGTGTATTTTTACATTTATCTGCCGTGGAAATTGCCATTATTGGCATTACTAGTGGCTTAGTGTTGGCACTAGAGTTGTTAAACACGGCGATTGAGTCTTTAGTAGATTTAACCGTCAAGCAGACTTACCATGAATTAGCGAAAATCGCCAAGGATTGCGCGGCTGGTGCGGTGTTGGTGTCGGCTTTAGTGGCTGTGTTTGTCGCGGCTGTATTGTTATTACCGCCATTGTTCACTTTGGTGATTTCGGCTTTTTAGAGTGCTGAGTGCTGAGTAATGAGTAATGAGTAATGAGTAATGAGTGGTGAGTGGTGACGCTTACAGCACTTTTTTGCTGATGATGGGTTTACAATGGCGCAAATCTGGTGACAATTAACATGGTGAGAGTAGAACCCAGGAGCTATTACACACTGTGATTATAGTCATCGATAATTACGACAGTTTCACTTACAATTTAGTACAGTATCTCGGAGAACTGGCGGCTGAATTTCCCGTGGCCTCAGATATTCAGGTTTTCCGTAATGATAAGATATCTTTAGACGAAATTCAGCAGTTCAAACCCGATGCGATCGTGATTTCTCCTGGGCCTGGTCGTCCAGAAGATGCGGGAATATCCTTAGATTTAATTAAAGAGTTAGGCTCTAATTTACCTATCCTGGGTGTTTGCTTAGGACATCAAAGTATTGGTCAGGTCTTTGGTGGTAATATTGTCTCGGCTCCAGAATTAATGCACGGTAAAACTTCTCAGGTAACTCATACTGGAGTAGGTGTTTTCCAGGGGTTAGAAAATCCGATGATTGCCACCAGGTATCATAGTCTGGTGATTGAACGGGAAACTTGTCCAGAAGTTTTAGAAATCACCGCCTGGGTAGAAGATGGCACAATCATGGGAGTGAGACACCGGAACTATCCTCACATTCAAGGTGTCCAATTTCATCCAGAGAGTGTTCTGACATCTTCAGGCAAACAATTACTCAGAAATTTTCTCCAACAGTTACAAGAGAATCATTAATGAAACGACGAAATTTTATTGGCTATGCTGGGACAGGATTATCCACAGCTATATTTTCTACTTTAGTTTCCCATGTTGAAGCTAATGCCCAATCTAGTGGGGTTTCTGTACAGTGGTTGGGTCACACCTGCTTTTTATTTACAGGTGGCGGGAAAAAAATCCTCGTTAATCCCTTCCGCACTGTCGGCTGTACTGCTAAATACCGTCCCCCAAGGGTGACAGCAGATTTGGTGTTAATCAGCAGTCAACTGCTAGATGAAGGTGCAGTCGATGGTTTACCTGGGAATCCCAAGTTAGTGTTTACACCAGGCGCGTATGAATTTCAGGGGATGAAGTTACAAGGAATTGCGATTGACCACGATCGCAAAGGTGGTAAACAATTTGGTATTAATACAGCCTGGAAGTGGACGCAAGGCGGAGTTAACATTCTACATCTAGGGGGAGCAGCCGCACCAATTTCCATTGAACAAAAAATTCTCATGGGACGGCCGGATGTATTGTTAATTCCCGTGGGTGGTAGTGATAAGGCGTATACTGCTGAAGAAGCAAAACAGGCGATCGCAGTTTTAAATCCCAAATTGGTCATTCCTACCCACTACCGCACACAAGCTGCTGATCCTCAAACCTGCAACATCACACCAGTAGACGACTTTTTAACCTTGATGCAAGGTACACCCGTGCGTCGTAGTAGTAGCGACACCACTAATATTAAATCTGGAGATTTGTCTGATAGTACAGCAATTCAGGTATTAACTTACAAATTTTGATTCCGTATTCATGGGAATGGGGCATGGGGCTAATCAATTCAAAATTCAAAATTCAAAATTCAAAATTAAAGAATTTTGAGTATTGGGCATTGAAGTAAATTGCACCTTTCTTGTTTCCCTCTCCTTGTCTACCTTGTCTCCCCAGTCCCCAGTCCCCAGTCCCCAATCCCCAATCCCCAATCCCCAATCCCCAACCCCTATTCCCCACTCTTAGTGGCTTCTAAGATACGGGAGAAGTAAAAACGAGTCTTGGTAAAAGCTTTTCTTTGGATAGTAAAGCCGTTGCTTTCTAGAATTTTGATGACATCAGTTTCACGGTGGAGATAGGCGCGGGTGGTTTTACTGGGGCCTGGAAAGAAACTACCGATTTTTTTGAGTAAAGCTAAGGCACAGGTTTTTGGCGCAAAACTGAGAATAATTCTTGACTCAGATAAAGAACAGAGGTGAGAAATCATCTCATCGGCTTTATCTTGGGGGTAGTGAATCAAAACATCTAAACAGATGACGGTGTGATAACTACCACTCAAAGATTCTAGATCCTGAACGGCAAATGTGGGATTTTCAGCAGTTCCCAAGGCTGCTAAGGCTCTTTGTTTGCCTTCTTCTACCATTTTCTCGGAAATATCGCTGGCGTAAACCTTCGCACCTGCTGTAGCTAGGGGAATGCTGAGACTACCCACGCCGCATCCAGCATCGCAGATTGACAATTCTGCTAAATTACCATCATCTTTGAGCCAGCCGATGACGGTATCCACGGTTTTTTGGTGGCCATTGCGGATATCTAGCTGGACTTTGTTAACTTCACCATCGCCATAAATCCGTCTCCATCTGTCAAACCCTGTGGAGTTGAAATACTCACGAACAATAGTTTTATCGTCGGCTGCGTTCATAAACTTCGATTTTTAAGGCTTCCCGATTCTTAAAATTATCATTGATAGCCAACATTCAGAACACTCTTCCAGATTTTTCTGGAATTATGTCTGGTGCAGCATTACGATGAGGCGGAAATAAGGCTACGATTACTAATCGGCTGTTTGGTCAATTGTGTGGGTCAATACAGTTTTGTGAGGTTATGGGAGGTAAATGTCTGGTGTAGGCATGATGAATTGCGTTGATACATCGTGATTGAGACTGTATTTTCTCTGGGTTTAGATGTGAGAAATTTTTAATGGCGATCGCCCCTGTAAAATCTCATCAATACTAAATTTCTTAGCATAAATATAGATTTTTCTATATTTGAATAAAATTATTCTAAAGGTGCAATAATAGCCTACGGCATAAACACCATATAGGAGTTGATATCCAGAAAATATAGTTTATCCCATCAAAATTGTTTATAGAGTAATTATATTTGATTTCTGCGAAGCTAGGTACACCTCTGTTACTTCTTTTCCTGTTCCCTGTTTCCTACCTACGCAAATAATTTCAATAATCAAGTCGGATTCCTATAGATAGCCAATTTATCAAGTATCGCCAAGAATGCTTTCTTAGTTATATTTTAACCTTTAAATAATAATCACAATATATGGGTTCTAATTTACTAGTTGACACTCCTATTATTGCTTTTACGATTCTTTTAGCAGTAATTTTCACTGTTCCGCCGATATTTGAACGCTTGAAATTACCTGGATTAGTCGGACTTCTGTTAGCAGGGGTAATTTTAGGACAAAGTGGTTTAAAGCTTTTAAATCCCGATTCTGACACTGTGAAATTACTCTCGGATATCGGCAAAATTTATTTAATGTTTGTCGCTGGTTTGGAAGTTGATATTGAGCAGTTTCGTAGGACAAAAAATCGGTCGATGGGATTTGGCTTCCTGACTTTTATAGTGCCAATGCTTGCCGGAATTCTAGTTGGGCGCATCTTTAATTTTAGCTGGAATAGCTCTGTTTTAATAGGTTCTTTACTGGCTTCTCACACTCTTTTGGCATATCCCATTGTTAGCCGTCTAGGAGTAGTAATGAATGAAGCTGTCACAGTAACAATTGGTGCCACAATTTTTACTGATACAGGTGCTTTACTAGTTCTGGCTATTTGCGTAGGGATTCACAGTGGTGATTTTACAACGTTAAGTCTCTTAACTTTACTAGGTGGATTGACAATTTACTCGATTACGGTGCTGTTTGGTTTTGATTGGTTGGGTAAGGAATTTTTTCGGCGTTCTGGAGACGAGCAAAGCAATCAATTTTTGTTCATTTTACTAGCATTATTTTTAGCTTCCGTAGGCGCGCAAGTTATTGGCGTAGAGAAGATTGTAGGCGCGTTTCTCGCAGGTTTGGCTGTTAATGATGTTTTGGGACGTAGCCCTGTTAAAGAGAAGGTTGAATTTATTGGTAGTGCCTTATTTATTCCCTGCTTTTTTGTGGATATGGGATTATTGATTAATATCCCAGCCTTTATCAAAACTCTTTCTTCCTTTTGGTTAACTTTGTTAATTGTCGTAGCTTTAATTGGGAGTAAATTTTTAGCTGCATTGTTCGCTAAATTAATTTACCGCTACAACAATGCAGAACTGATTACCATGTGGTCTTTATCATTACCACAGGTAGCAGCTACATTAGCAGCTACATTAGTAGCCTATCAAAGTATAAATGCGGCAGGGCAAAGGTTAGTTGATGAAGGTGTTTTAAATAGTGTTATTGTCTTGATGCTAGTCACATCAATTATCGGGCCAATTATTACTGCTAAATCTGCAACTTTCTTACAATTGCCTCAAACAGAATTAGACACAGATAGTCTGGCTATGTGGTGGGGAAATGCTGAAGAACAACTATTAGAGGAAAATCATTATCCTTTTACAGTTTTAGTACCAATATATAATCCTCAAACCCAGCGATATCTTATAGAAATGGCGGCAATTTTAGCTCATCACGAAACTGGGCGGATTGTCCCATTAGCTATTGCTAAATCTCATGTGCATATGGATGACCCCCAGTTGGGAATAGCACTAGAACAAAGTCAACAAAGACTGAGATTAGCTAAAGATATCGGTCAAGAATTTAGCGTGGAAGTACAATCTGCTATTCGCATTGATGATGATGTGGCTTTAGGAATCAGCCGCGCTAGTCGAGAACAAAATGCTAGTTTAGTGGTGATGGGTTGGTCTAGAACTACGGGTTTACGCGCCAGATTATTTGGTAGCGTCATTGATAGTGTTTTCTGGTCTTCTCATTGTCCGGTAGCGGTAACACGCTTGTTAAATAACCCTCGTACCATCCGCAAAATTCTAGTTCCTGTCGGTGACTTAAGGCCGCAAACTGTGGGTGCTTTGAGGCTGGCTCAAATTATGGCTGACAGTAATCAAGGTGAGGTGGTATTACTGCACGTTTGTGGTTTGAGTACACCAGCACCGCTATTAGAAAAATTTGCGACTCAGTTATCTGAGATTATTGTTAATAGTCAAGTGCGGGCGCGAACAGAAATTAAGATAGTTCGAGATGATGATGTTGCTCAAGCAATCATCAAAGAAGCAGCAACTTTTGATTTGGCAATTTTACGTGCTGTTCGTTATCGAACCACAGGTGGATTTGCTGTCAGTGAAGTCACAACTCAAGTTATTAATGAGTTAAATTGCTCAATTGTTCTATTGGGTGCGCCTCATTCATAAACTACTGACTGGCTTTTTCCTTTAATTGTTCTGTTTGTAATTTGATGGAATACGTATTTCCCCGAAAGCTTAATTTACAATCTGTTGATGGTGTGTCTGGTGTGGTGTGGGAGTCATTGCCATCAGCGCAAACTGAGTAAATACCCCCCCTGTAGTGTAGTTTATGAGTAATTGGTGATGTTTTGACTTCATCAGATTTATGATGGTTGTCAGCGTGATATATCGCACCACGATAAATTAATTTATCTTCTGGTTCATTCTGCAATATGGGTGTTTGTGATTCTTCGGTCTCTATAGAAACACGACTGTTAATGTAGTATTCGTAACTTGTACTGATAACTACAGGAATCAATAGTAAAAGTAGGAATTGCCAGGGAGCTAGGATTAAGATGGCAATTAAGCTGAGAATCGCAAATATACCTACTAAATATGCAATTTCTCTGTGATTGTTTTTTAACAAAAAACAAGCAGACATTAAACCAGCACACAACAAAATCAAAAAGTAGAGTGCCATTTTTACTTAACTTTTTCTACTAAAGAAGTTGATTAATAACACCAAATTGGGATAGGTAGTATTGTTTCGAGATTCTGAAACAGTCTAAGAATATAGGCTTTTAATCCAAAATCCAAAACTTGTACTGAGCTTGTCGAAGTATCCAAAATCCAAAATTGGTATAACCCTGATGTCACACCAATTCACAATACCCTTATGAGAAGGCTTGCGCCTGCAAAATTAAAAATTCAAAAAGTGATACTCTGCAAAACTTTTGGCGTTTGCATCTTGATCAAATTTTTTGTGAATTGGTATCAATTGCTGGGAAAGTATCGTTTATTCTAACGCTAATTAAGATGTAAAGTTAAAAGCTATTGCTAAAGAAATGTAAAAATTAATGCAATATTCGCATAACTTGAAGTTCTTTAGTGGTCTGATTGTGATGCCAACGTAAGCAATTAGCGGCTTGCTTAGGGGAAATTCCGGGTAAATCGATCGCCTTTCGGGGTGCATCGGTGGCGAGGGCGATCGCTGTTTCTATGTCACAAATTCCCCATTTGACTAAGTTCTGCACTCCCACTAATAAGGGGACAGTCGTCCCTGATAATGTGCCGTCTGGTAGTCTTGCAGTGCCATTTTTTACCTCTATCTCCCGACTATCCCAGGGATAAATGCCGCCGGGTAGTCCCAGAGGTGACAGTGCATCACTAACTAAAAATAAGCCTGGGCAAGCACGGAGAAGAATTTTTAACATTGTGGGTGTAATATGTTGCCCATCAGCAATAAACCCACACATAACACCAGGGTGAGTCATCGCTGCACCTAATAACCCTGGTTCGCGGTGGTGGAGGGGTGGCATAGCGTTGAAAGCGTGAGTTACCATCGTCGCGCCTAGTTCAAAGGCTTGTTTTGCCTGCGCTTCTGTGGCTTGGGAATGTCCTAAGCTGACGGTGATACCCAAAGAACGCAAATAGGGGATGACTTCCCCTGTAGGATCTAACTCTGGTGCTAAGGTGATCACTTTCACAACATGGGCATAATCACCCAATACCCGCTTGACTTCATCGATAGTGAGGGGCAATAGATACTCGGCTGGGTGTGCGCCGCGCTTGTGATAGTTTAAAAATGGCCCTTCTAAGTGGACACCGAGAACTTGTGCTGTAGTTTGGGGAGTAGAAAGTAAATCTGCAATCACAGCCAGCGATCGCTGTATATTCTCTACAGAAGTAGTTACTAGTGTCGGTAAATAAGCATCAACTCCCTCATTCCAGAGAAATTGGGAAATTTTCGCCATTAAATGCGAATTTTCCGGTGCTAAATCGGGAAACGCCAAACCTAAAGCCCCGTTAATTTGTAAATCAACCCCTCCTAAAGAAATCCAATCTCCGGCTACGTCTAATATTTGCAAATCCAGTGGCGGAACTCGTTTAAATACCGTTTCCATTGGCAGAATTTGCTCAATTACGCCCTGAGAATTCACTAAAAGCATTTGCAAACTCTGATAACCGGGAATTCTAGCGTTGATAATGTCTATAGGTTGGGAATGGGGCATAGGGCATGGGGCAGTGGGAAAACTGTTGACTATTGACTATTGACCATTGACTAATGACTAATGACTAAATTATGAGATGATATTTGGACTTCACCTTCTGGTGTGGCTAAATTTTGAAGTTTGAATTTTGAAATATTATGTCTGTTGTTGTTGGCATTATTATGGGCAGTGATTCAGATTTGCCTACTATGAAAGATGCGATCGCTGTTTGTGATCAATTTGGTGTGGAAAGTGAAGTCGCGATCGTCTCTGCCCATCGTACCCCAGAAAGGATGGTAGAGTACGCTAAATCTGCCCACCAACGCGGAATTAAAGTCATTATTGCTGGGGCTGGTGGTGCGGCTCATCTTCCTGGTATGGTAGCTGCTTTAACACCTTTGCCTGTAATTGGTGTTCCTGTCGCTACTCGTAATTTACAAGGTGTGGACTCTTTGTATTCTATCGTCCAAATGCCAGCCGGGATTCCAGTGGCGACGGTTGCTATAGGTAATGCGAAAAATGCCGGACTTTTAGCGGTGCAAATTCTGGCGACTCATCAACCGGAGTTATTAGAAAAGGTACAGAATTATCGTCAAAGTCTATGTGATATGGTAATGGACAAGCAAGCTAAACTAGAACAGCTAGGATATCAGCAATATCTGCAACAAGAACTTTGAACTGTAGCAGTTTTGGAAAAATTAGCAAAATATCAAATTTTTTTCTCAGACATAAGACATTCCTTACCTCAAAAAAAGATGATATGTAATCCAATTGTTTTAAAACCATGAGGATACAAAATTCATGTGAATAATTTTTTACCCATTTCTTAAATAAGATTAACCTCAAACTTATCACTAAAGTTATACTTTGTTTTGTGGATAATATTTTTTCGGGCTACAATCAATTAGATATAGCTAATATTACACAGAATGAGGGCAAATCTTATGTTGTCTGAATGGGGAAATAATAATTATTTAAAAAAGATTTTACAGGAGCTAGAAGATTTAAATAAGTCTTACACATTTGTTTTGCCAAATATATCTCATGAAATTGATAGAATAAGACAGAGCGTTAGTAGTAGAACAATGCTATCCTCATACTCTGAATTACTAGAAAATCTATCTAAATCTAGACTGTCAACACAATCTGAATTATTAGAGAACTTATCTACTGAGTCCAGATTATTTAGATATAAAGGAATATTAAATAATCAAGATAATAGATCAAATTTATTGCCACGACACAATATAATAGGGGAAAATTTATATTTAGATTTAGAAAAACAAATATCTATATGGAAAAAAATAGTTGATTCCAGTCTAGATATTTATAGACCATCTCTGAGATTAAATGAACTTGCAGTTGCATCAAAAGTTTGGGACAAGAATATCACCAAACTTACAAGTCAAATTCAAGAGATAAATCTCTTCTCCAAAAATCCAAATTTAGTACAAAGTTTGTTAGCTCCTTCAAGGGTTTATACAGAATTTGTAGATAAAACTTATCAACTTCTAAAGAAGACTAAAAATGATAAGGTTTCTTGGGCTTTAGAGACTTCTTTACATCTAGCAGAAGTTCAATGGGTATCTACTACTAATACTTTAACTAATTTTGTCACTGTCACAGAAGATGATGAATGTGTCTCAAATGATAAAGATTTATTACTACCAATAATTCAGCAAAATGAATTAATAGAAATTGTAGAATCCTGCGAAGAGCAAAATGAAGAATCTATAATACTACTATCTCCTGCTGCTCAAGCATCTGAACAGGTAAGGCGAATTTGGCAATTAATCGTTCAGTGTAACGAGATAGTGCAAACTAAAGGACAGAAAGAAATGTTCAAATCAACAACTAAGTTGTTGGAAGCCTGTACAAATTTGCCCTGGATAATACCCCAAGATAAAGATAGTTTTGCCAAGTTTATAGATTATTTATATTTTACTTTCTATGAGGGAACAGGAAAAGATAACTTACGCTTTTTAACCAAGTATGATGGTGTACTAGAAACGACAGATTGTAACTTTATTTGGTGCATCAAACATTTAAGAAATAAGTGGCTGCGTCATGATCCAGATCATGGCAAAGAAAAAGATATCCAAAAATCTTGGCAAGATTTGCAAGAAAAATTCCTATGGCTTGGCCTAGATCATATGCCAATTAGAGAACAAGATTTTCGTCTGTTACACCGCTCCTTGTTAAAAGAAGCGGAGTCGTTTATGCAACTAATTGTGGAAAAATTGATTTCTTAAATGTGCTTAATCCTTCTATGAATGGACAGGAAGTTATAATCTAGCATTATCCTAATGATAAGAAAATGGAGTGACAATTACTGCCACTCCATGATTCAAAATAGAGGAGACATTGAGTAAATCGAAACTATTTGCTGTTACCGTTGGAACCGTTACCGTTACCAGCTAGAACACGTTCAGCAAGCTTTTCTGGGACTTCTTGCAGGTGGTCATATTCCCAGTGGAAATAACCAACGCCCAAAGTGAGCGATCGCAGCTCTACAATAAAGTCTTGCATCTCGGCTTGGGGTAAGTAAGCAGAGATATTATCCCAACCTTGCCAATCGTCTCTACCTTCATAGCCTAAAATCTGACCTCTGCGTCCACTCAACAGTTGCAGGACTTTAGAGGTAAATTCACTGGGTGTGGTGACTTGTATCCGCAAAATTGGTTCTAGAAGCGTAGGTTGTGCTTGGGGTATACCTGTCTGCATTGCTAACCGCGCCGCTTGCTTAAAGGCTTGTTCGGAACTATCAACGTTATGATAAGAACCATTTGTCAGCGTTACCGCCACATCGACCACAGGGAAACCCAAAGGCCCGTGAGACAGAAATTCTCTCACTCCCATTTCTACGCCGGGAATGTATTGTCTAGGAACTACACCACCAACGATAGTTTCCTTAAAGTTAAAGCCTTCACCTCGTGGTAAGGGTTTAATATCTAGAAAAACATCGCCAAATTGACCATGACCACCGCTTTGGTGTTTGTAGCGTCCGTGTACTGAACTTACAGGTTTGCGGATGGTTTCTTTATAGGGTACTTGGGGTAAGTGGGTAGACATGGGTAGGTTATATTTGCGCCGCAGTCTATCTAAGGCGACTTGCAAATGTATTTCACCTTGTCCCCACAGAATCACCTCATGGGTGTCTCCATGTTGTTCCCAAGCTAAAGAGGGGTCTTCTTCTAGTAACTTGGTAATTGCAGCACTGAGTTTCACTTCATCGTTGCGCTTTTCTGGGGTGATGGCTAGCGCATATACTGGTTCTAATTGTTCAACCTTTGATAGTGCGATCGCTTGTCCTGTAGAAAGAATATCCCCAGTTTTAATTCCTTCTAATCTACTTAAGGCAACAATTTCACCTGCGCCAACTTCGTTGACTGACTGCTGTTGTTGTCCCATGAGGCGATAAAGACCACCAGCACGCACACCATTGAGAACAATACCATCGGTTAATTTGCCTTGCCAAACCCGCACGAGAGAGAGTTTACCACCTTGAGGAGTGTAATAGGTTTTGAGGACTTGGGCTAGGGGTGTATTGCTGGCTTTACTATCTTTGAGGCGACGTTGCGCGGTTAATTCTGGTTCTGGTGCTTCCCGTAGCAATGCGTCTAATAAGGGTCTGACACCATAATCTTGTTCGGCTACACCAAAGAATACAGGAACTACTAAATCAGCCCCTAATTCCATTTTTAAATCTGAGAGAATTTCTTCTTGGGGAGGTTCGATGTCTTCTAAAAGTTCTTCGAGTAAGTGATCATCAAAATTTGCTAAAGCTTCTAACATTTCGGCTCTAGCTGTATGTTCTTCTGCTTTTAAATGTTCAGGAAAAGGAATAGGATCAGCTGGCGCGCCTGGATGATATTGATAAGCTTGTTCGCTCACCATATCAATAAAACCAGTCAATTCTTCCCCTTGCATGATGGGGTATTGATGCGCTACTAATGGACGACTAGAAACAGCTTTGAGGGCGTGTAATGTTTCTAAAACATGAATATTAGCTCGATCCATTTTATTCACAAAGACTAGATGGGGAATTTCCCAGTCATCTAGGAATTTAAATAGAGGAGCTAGGGTTAAAACTCTATCGCGTATAGGTTCACAGACTACAATTGCTGCATCAACGCCAATTAAAGCGTTATATGTTTCTTGGGCGAATTCTACACTACCGGGGCAGTCAATAAAAGTAAAACGAGTGTTGTTATACTCTGTGCTAGCTGCACTCACTTCTACACTCATCCGGCGATCGCGTGCTTCTCCCGCACTATCACCGATTGTGTTACCATCCTTAACGCTACCTTTGCGAGAAATCGCACCGGTCACAAATAACAAACTTTCTAATAATGTGGTTTTTCCACTCAAATAAGGGCCGACAATAGCAACGTTCCGCGAACCTGATATGACTTTTTCGCTCATAAAACCTCCCTTGCAGTAACTCTCTCTTACCGCATAGCCCTGTTGTTTTCAGGGATGAATAATTGTTCTCTTGCTGGAGAATTATCCCCCCTTTAACTTGTCATTATCTCTTGTTTAACTAAAGGCAAAAAAAATTGTAGCCTGTCGTAAGATTTACCTTAAGAAAGGTTAAGCAAAACTAACTTT
Organism: Aliinostoc sp. HNIBRCY26; assembly: GCF_050235535.1. Taxonomy (GTDB): domain Bacteria; phylum Cyanobacteriota; class Cyanobacteriia; order Cyanobacteriales; family Nostocaceae; genus Trichormus. Next base: position 1,352,147 of record NZ_CP189852.1, on the reverse strand, counting down.
AATACCAAAGCTAAAAGTTTTGTTAAAACCTAATTGTTTAAAAAACTTTTTATGAATAACAGTGACGGAATTTAGCAAGAGTCAATACATCAATGAAATTATCTATCTATAACTATCCGCTAATTGCAATACTGGGGTTAACATTATCCTGGGGAATAATTGTGCCAGTCTCAGCAAAATCCCCTACTCCCCAAACTTTTAACTTAGATACTCACAATTTCAGCTTACAAGAAAACCCCCACACCCCGAAACTATTTGCACAGACTAGCCTACCCACAGCCACAGCCTTATTAAATCAAGGCTTACAAGCAATTCAAGCAGGAAGGGTGCAAGATGCGATCGCGGCTTTTCAAAGCGCGTCACAATTAGATCCCAGTTTAGCCGCAGCCCATTACAATTTAGGGTTAGCATTGCGACAAACTGGACAATTACAACCAGCAGCTAACGCCTTTTATCGAGCAACTCAAGCTGATCCTAACTTTTCTCTGGCCTTTGCGAATTTAGGAGGAGCATTGTTAGAAGGAAATAATTTACCACAAGCAACTGAATATTTACAACGCGCTTTAGAACTAGATCCACAACTAGGATTTGCCCACTATAACTTAGGATTAGTCAAACAACAGCAGCAAGATTGGGAAGGAGCGATCGCATCTTTTCAAAAAGCGATGACCTATAGTAAAAATGCGCCAGAACCTCACTATCATGTCGGTTTATGTTATCTGCAACAAGGTAAAATTAGTCAAGCTCAAGCTGCCTTTGAGCAAGCCATTAAAATTAACCCCCAATATCCCGACGCGCATTATAATCTTGGTGTGATTTTGTTTAATCAAGGTAAATTACAAGAATCTTTAAACTCTTTTAGAAAATCAGCAGAAGCTAACCCTAACTATCCCAACGCTTATTATGGTGCGGGTTTAGCATTTATGCAGTTAAATCAATATGGTGAAGCGGTGAAAGTGCTTACCCATGCCAAAAATTTATATAATTCACAGGGTAATATACAGTGGTCAAAAAATGCTGAAATATTGTTGCAACAAGCACAAAAGGCTCAATGATAAATAGTCAATAGTGAACAGCTACTTACACGAATTTATGATGTTTATTAATTAAAAAATTGCAAAGTAATAGTTCATAAATAATAACTCTAAAATTATCATTTGTGCTGATGCAAATACCATTAATATTCGGTAAGAATGGGAATATGGCATAAGTTAGAAGTACAGCTATTAAGTAAAAGTGAGTTCGACAAATTTTAAAATTTAAGCCCCTCTCCGCGTCGGAGAGGGGTTTGGGGAGAGGTCGTCAAATTCACGTTAAGTCACCATTGAAAACCGGAAATCTACATGAAAAAGCGCATCAAAAGCAGATTTTTATTTTGCGATCGCTGGTTAGACCGTCATGCAATCGTGCGTCATATGGAAGCATTTCAAGACATATTAGTCATAGTTTTATGTTTAGCTTTGTTTAGTTTCATGGTTATAGAATTATGGGGAATATTTATTGCGATCGCCCAACCCCTAAACTATAAACACGTTACCGCGAAAATCCTCTTTGTCTTAATTTTAGTAGAGTTATTTCGTCTATTAATGGTTTATCTCCAAGAACATAGCATTGCTGTAGGTGTAGCCGTAGAAGTAGCGATTGTTTCCGTCCTCAGAGAAGTAGTAGTCCACGGAATCTTAGAAATTTCGTGGTTACAAACAGCCGCAATTTGTGGCTTGCTATTTATTTTAGGTGGATTACTCATAGTGTGTGCCAAAACACCACACATGGATTGTATGAGTGCCAACACAAAACTTTGCCCCATAGTTTACCAAAGAACCAGAGACACAGAAAATGAACTCGAATTAAATTACCTACATACCCGTGACCAATAACTATTGACTATTGACTATTGACTATTGACCATTGACTAACAACTAAATCCCCAACCTCAACTCCCAACTGATGAGTTTACCTACATCTTGCGTTGCATAATCTATGAGCCATAACTGCCAACTACCTTTAGCAGACTGAGAGATTAACTGTTTGAGTAAAGGCTGCGATCGCAGTGTATAAGTTGTTTTTAACTCAGTGCGACATCCTAAAGTCCGATTTTGTAGTAGCACTTGCTGATTATTAGGTGCAATTAAGTAAATTTCTAAGTCACCTAAAAAATTATGGGTGAGATTGACGGTAACTTGAATATCTTTTACTGTACTCGCTTCAGAAATCGCGATCGCACTCTTCACCCCTTGAAGATTACCATCAGGAATCTCTACCGGATTAGAATTACTCCCTTGAATTTGCTGACTTGCATTGATATTATCAGCCCGCATTTGTAAAGCAGCTTGCACCGCCTTAGCTGCATTCACCTTCCCATAACCAAACCATTGAGAATGGCCATTGGTATCATAAGTACCACCATACAGCCCCAATTGCGGGTCAGGTTCATTGTCTACAATTTTATCTGCCGTCGTTTCTAAAATGCGTTTCACTTGCTGCGCTGTCAAATTAGGATTAGCAGATAACACTAAAGCCGCCACCCCAGCTACTACAGGTGTCGCACTAGAAGTTCCCCCGAAATTACTAGTAAAATTCCCTACATCGTAACCTGCTGCCCCTATCTGGTCAGTGGTCAACATTCCCCTACCAATAATAGAAGTCTTAATTGTGGGTTGTGTATATAAAAAACCCTTCCCTGGAAATGACATTCCCGGTGGTGCATTGTTACTAGGGGCGCACACAGAAATATTCGTCCCCCAATTACTGTAAGCAGCCTTTTTCCCCATGCTATTCGATGCAGAAACAGTAATTACATCAGGATGAACAGCAAAACCGCCCAGCCAGTCTGTCAGACCTTGTAAAACATTATTAGGCCAATCCTGTTCATAGACAGTTCCACTTACAGGACGGTTAGCATTACCAGCCGCAAACAAAACAACGCAACCTTTACCATTGCGTCCCTGTGTCACAGCCCTAGTAATAGCTGCTTTTTGGCGCAAAGATAAAGGAAAATAAACCGCCGAAGCTCCCCAACTACAAGAAATTACACTAGCACCCTTTTCTATTGCCCAGTTAAATATCTGTTCAATGGATTCATCATCTAAAAATCCAGTGGTACGAATCGGCATTAAAGCACAACCAGGGGCGACTCCCACAATCCCCGCACCGTTTTCTTCCGCCACCGCTAACCCAGCGCAGGCTGTACCATGACTACTACCTTTGCCATCCGGTAAAGGTAAAAAGTCATTTTCCCTTAAATCTCTGGGTGCAACAACCTTACCACTACCTTGAAAGTCTGGGTGATTCAAATCAAAAGAATCATCAACCACTGCCACAACTACAGACCGCACCCCACGGGTAACATCCCAAGCCTGTTCTACCGCAATATGAGAACCAAGGGATAGGTCACTACCGCCATTATGGTTGAGATACCACTGCTGACTATACAAGGTGTCGCTGGGTTTATAGTGTGGTTCGCTTTCGATTAACACATTAGCTTCAGCCGCCAATACCTCCGGCATTTTTTGCAATTGGTTAGCAATTTTGAGGGGATTTTCCGTAGCTTGTTTGCTCACCAAAAATACAAAAGCATTAGGTAATCCAGGTATGGGTTTATCTAGAACTAGCTGAAATTGAGCAGCGATGAGATTGATTTTAACGCTATCTACCCCATCAGCAAACTGAATCGTGATTTGGTCAGCCAAATAAACGTAAGTTTCAGGATTATTCTGGACGGTGTAGACATGACTGGCAAAAACTACATTATTGTCATTACGTGCTTGGGCGATCGCAGTTTCTATCTGTTCTGGCGTAGTTTGAAATAGTTCTAATTTGGCTTGGATAATACTACGCTGCCAAATAGCCCAACTAACCTGAGATAATTGTTGCACAGGAAAGTCGGTGACAAAACGGACGGTGAAGCGGTCTAAAGCTTTCGCCAAGACTAATTCTTCACCTCCCCGTTGCAGAACTAATCCCATACTGCTGGCTGGTTCACCGTTATTTGTGGAATCAGAAGATAGATTGCGATTGTTCATAGGGGCGATTGTGGTTGATGCAAGGGCAATGGGAACTCTGTAAAACCGATTTTCAGTCTAAATCAAAGAAACTACGTACTTAGCTGCGTTTTGTTAAAAACGAAAACAGAGTTAAGATACCCGAAGTTTGTCTACCTTGTTCGATTTCTTAATAGTTGTTGCACAAATTGACCCCATGAAAGTTGCTGCTCCTGCTTCCTTAATTCGTCTGACTACTCTAGCGGTGTTAGCAACCCTAGCCCTGGTTGCACCTGCTCAAGCTCAAAATCAACCAAAGCCGATTGATCCTAATAGTCCCAATAATTTACGTCCTACAGCCCAAAATAATAGCCTATTGAGCATAGAAGGTGGCGATCGCTTGATGAAAGAGGCAGAGCAAGCTGTAGCTGCCCAAAACTACACCCAAGCTGCTAAAAAGCTCCAAGAAGCCCGTCAGGTATATAACCAGCTATCCAATTTTTATCAAGAGTTAAACTCTAGCTTTTCTGGCATAGACCTGCGTGTCTCTGATTCCCAGCGTGAAAAAGCTCGCATCACAGCCCAAAAACGCGATGAAGCCACATATCAACTAGCACTTGTACATCGCGCCCAAAATCAACCAGAATTCGCCGTACCTCTATTAGTGCAAATTATTAAAAGTCAAAGCCCCACACGCGAACTAGGCAAAAAAGCCTATCAACAACTGTTTGAATTAGGTTTCGTTGACGCTCCCTACCCCCGACAAGGAGGTAGTTCTTCTTCATCCCAGAAGTAGGAAGCAGAGAAAGCAGGGGAGCAGGGGGCAGGAGAAGAAAATACAATCCCCAGTCCCTAATCCCTAATCCCCAATCCCCAACCTAACCGCAATTTGGCAGAGTTAATCAGGCCATATCTGTTAATAATATATAAGTAGGTTTTTCAGGAATTGCGATGATTACTCCGCAGCAAGTTGAAGCAATGATCAAAGCGGAAATGCCAGATGCTCAAGTGCAAGTACAAGACTTGACCGGTGGCGGCGACCATTATCAGGTGACAGTAGTTTCATCGCAGTTTGCAGATAAAGGACTGGTGCAACAGCATCAGTTAGTTTATGGTGCTTTGCGCCAAGCTATGTCCACTGAAGCTATCCACGCCCTGGCATTGAAAACATATACCCCAGAAGCTTGGCAAACAACAGCTTCTTAAATAAATTAGTCAATAGTCCATACTTATGATTCCATTTCTGCTTTTTGTTCAGTCTCAAGACCAATAAGTATCAGAGCGAACACCAAAAGCAGAAAAACTAATGACTAACGACTAATGATTAATAACTATTAACTATCAACAAAGCTAGGGAAAAAACCATGACACCAGAAATTCAAGAAAAAATCGACAACTTAGTAAAACAAAATAAAATCTTAGTTTTCATGAAGGGAACTAAGTTAATGCCCCAATGTGGCTTCTCTAATAACGTTGTACAAATTTTCAATAGTTTCGGTGTTCCATTTGAAACCGTTAACGTTTTAGACGATTACGAAATTCGCCAAGGCATTAAAGACTACTCTAATTGGCCTACAATTCCCCAAGTTTATATTAACGGTGAGTTTATTGGCGGTTCTGATATTATGATCGAACTTTACCAACAAGGTAAATTGCAACAAATGGTAGAAATCGCACTAGCTTCTTAATCAATTCTGCATCAGTGAAAAATAAAATTTAAACTAGCATAGTTGGGGTTGCAGCAAAGCATCCCATTTTTTTTATCCAAAACACGACACCACCATTAAAAACTCCGCGCCCCTCTGCGTCAACCTTCGCGATACTTTGCGTTTAACTTCCAGCCAACCTTAATTAAATACCCCTCAAAGGTTGAGGGGTGATTTTTGTAATTACAAGATTCCCAAAGTTAACATGAATACAGTTGTTGACATTACCAGATAATGTGCTATGATTATCTGCGTTGCTTTATAGCCACTATGAATAGCTTTTGAATTAGTAATAATCATGCTGTGGCTGTGGTTGTGGCATAACAAAATTTGACGCATCGTACAAGTAACGACTAGCTTCTTCCTCCAAACGATGGATCAGGAATGGTTCAATAACGTTGCCATTTCGCAGTGCGGCTAGATAGCCATCCAAATACATCCGCATATCATCCGAGCGATACCCGCGATTCCATAACTCGACGAAGGCGTCAGTAATTTTTTGGTAATGGCGGATGGTTTGTGTGTCTTGGAGCATAACTGCTATGTTGATCTCTTTGGAATGAGAATTTTAATTGATTCCGACTAAAAAGTGAAGGGGGTCTGTTTCCGGCTCTGCTCTCAAAAGCTCTAACATTGACTGGTAGCAATGCCTCCAGCAACTACAACATAGTTACATCCTATTCCAGAAAACATCGATTAGATAGTCTCATCAGCTATTTTTATACTTTTTTAGGATGGTAGCTTGTTGGGAAACATCACATCGCCTGGACTTAAATCTTGTGTTGTCTTACGAGAAATCTTCATCTTTGGGTGAGGGTTGTGCTGCTATTAGTTAGCTAGTATAGGTAATTGCAACCATTGAATCAGTTAGGAACATCAAACACCGACGGTATGATTGTCAGTCTGGTGTGTCAATTTGATTTTGGCTACTTTGGCTATTGTGATTAATTCTTGACTGGAAAATAGCTAACAGGATAATTGGCAGGAAAAATTTTAATAATCATAACAAAAATTTAATAAAAATCCTAATTTATCTCTGGAACAGGCAGAAAATAAACATTTGGCCAATTTTTGTATTGAGGAAATATAAAGGGAATTATTAAGGGAGTAACAAAGACTACAAAACCTTGAGCATGGGCTTGTTACTTTGAAATTCATCAGACGCTAAGGGGTCTAGCCGCCGTGGGTTCGGTTTGTATTGAAATCGTTGAGGGGAATCCCCATCTTAGGTCGTTGCTTGGTTGGCACTTGCAACAATTGGAATATAGAGTTCATCAAGCTGCTAGCATTTATCAAGCTAGAGAAGCTTTCTTGAGCCATCAGCCAACTTTGGTGATTCTCGATGCAGATTTGCCAGATGGAGACGGTATCGAGTTTTGTCGGTGGTTGCATCGTCAGCAACAGCCGTTAATCTTAATGCTGTCGGCTCGTAGCAATGAAGCTGATGTAGTTGCTGGCTTAAAAGCAGGAGCTGATGACTACTTGAGTAAACCCTTTGGAATGCAGGAGTTTTTGGCGAGGGTAGAAGCACTAATTCGGCGTAAGCGCACACCAACAGCACCTGCTTACTTGGACTATGGTACTTTGCAAATTGACTTAGTACAGCGTCGTGTGCGATTCCAAGGAGAGTTTATCGACCTCACACCCCAGGAATTTAGCTTACTGTACGTGCTAGCGCAAGCTGGCGGAGTACCATTGAGTCGGTCTGAGTTGTTGCGCCGTGCTTGGCCTGATGCTATTGACAACCCGCGTACCATTGATACTCATGTGCTATCGCTACGCAAAAAAGTTGAACTTGATCCCCGTCAACCAAGTTTGATTCAAACTATTCGGAATGTGGGATACAGATTTAACATGGAAATTTTGAATGCTAATCTTCCTCAAACACAACCAAAGTTACCAAAGGAGAGATTTAGCAATCAACGCTCAACACTAAGTGGACAACTATCATAGGTCGATTTTCCATCAACAAAATGCTGAAGATGTAAACCTGTTGGTTGCAGAGTTTCACCTAATGGTATTTAGCTCCATTCTTCACTGATTTGAGCTTCAGTGTGCAGTAACCTTTCTCGTATATTAACCCAGTCGATATGAGAGGCTGTTTGGTCAGATAACAAACTTCCTTGCTGGAGATTTAACAACCGGGTGCAAAATATCTGGGTTAAATCTAATTGATTATTGACCATCAAAATTGTAGTTTGATGAGTTTGATTGAGTTTAATTAAAACTTCCATTAAATGGGTAGCTTTGCCACTATCTAGACTTGAAGTTGGCTCATCTAACAGCAAAATTGGCGGTTGAATGATTAAAGCACGCGCAACTGCTACTAACTGTCTTTGTCCAACTGAAAGCTGTAATTCAGTGCGTCCTAACCAATCATTGGGAATTTGTAGTTCTTCTACCCAATGATTCACTCTCTCCTGAATTATTTGTTTAGGTAATTTTCTTAAAACTAAAGGATAAGCCAAGGCTTGATGGACTGTCATCCCCAAAAGCCTCGGCTCTTGTAATACCAGTGTGAGCATCTGGCGCAGTTTGATAATCGGAATTTGACGATAATCTTGATTATCTAGATAAATTTTGCCGCTAGCAGGTTCACTCAAGCGGTTAATTAAGCGTAATAGTGAAGTTTTCCCAGCACCAGAAGCACCAATAATAGCTAAACGTTCTCCAGGGGACACAGTAAAAGAAATATCCCGCAAAATGGGGTATCCCTGAAGCTGCGTTTTCAGCTTGGCAAACAGATTAACTTGTTCTAGCCGGAGTTGGTGCATTGGGGGTGTAGGGGTGTAGGGGTGTAGGGGTGTAAGGGTATGAGGGATAGGATAGAGCTTTTTCCAGCGTTGCTGATTAATGGGATGATTTATGTTTCGCGCAAAGGCGCAAAGCCGCAAAAAATCCGTAGTTTACTTGGATAGAAAAGCTTAATTAATCCCGCATTTATGCAACGCCCTTTTTCCCAGTCCCCAATCCCCAATCCCTATCTAAATAGCTAAGGCTGTGATAATAGTCCAGCCATCAATTAACAATAACAGGACTGTACAAGCGAATAAAATCATATACATCCAAGGTTGTGCTAAAGGACGTACATCTGTGGTGTCTATCCCCGTTTTAGCTTGGACTATATTCACTAAACGGGCAAATCCGACTACGCGCATTGGGAGTAGATAGGCTTTGCCATCTTGACTAAGAAAATAATAAACTAACCCGCCTTGACCTGTAGTACGGGGTTTAAGCTGTTTAATATCTGTCCAAGCTAAAGACCAACCTTTACGCCAGAAGCGAGATACCCAAGCGGGGTAAGTGACTTGTATGGTTTGGTCGTCTACAATAACTCTTTCAGTTAATACCGCATATAAACCAACGAAGCCAAGACAAATTCCCACCCACAACAAAGCGGGGGGAGTAGGCGCGGCGGTAGCTTTGGCTAAAAACGGTAAAGGTAAAGTGAGTGCAAGATAAAGACTCAACAGCGTGATCCGAATTAAGGGAGATAAACGGAAAATAGACGCTGAAGTATTAGCTGAATGTGCTGTCACAGTTCTATCAATCATCAATTATGGGCTGTTGATTTTAGTCTAACTGAACTGGAGATTGGCAAATATGGTGGCGAAAGGTAAAAGGCACAATTCCAACAGCGAACAACTCTACATCTTCATACAGAATTGGTATTAGCTTTTACTTTTTACCTTCCCTTAGATTTGAGTCCGCCCCCAGGGTTGATTTATAATTTAGCTGGATAGTTAAAAGGTAGCAGGAATGACCATTCAGGTTAATTTGAAGCCAGAAACAGAAGCACATTTGATTGCCCAAGCTACTATGCAGGGAATATCCGTAGATCGTTATCTCGAATTGCTGATTGAACGCCATTTAGCAACATCGGCAGAATCTGAATGGAAATTAATCCTTGATCAATTGGGCAGAAGTCCTTCTCTAGCGAAAGCACTGCCACTATCAGATGAAGCCATCAGCCGTGAAAGCATCTACCAAGAACGAGAAGAGCAGCAGTTATGAGTTATTTGGTAGATTCAAATGTTCTGCTGCGTTTGGTACATCGATTTGATCCTATGCACAAAGATGCTGAGAAGGCCTACGTATTGCTGCGGCGGAAAAATGAATCACTTTATGTTGTGTCACAGAATTTGATTGAGTTTTGGGCAGTAGCAACAAGACCTACAAGTGCAAATGGATTAGGGTTAACAATAGAAGAAGTAGCTCATGAAAGTTCGCTTTTGAAGAGTATTTTTATCTTAAAATCCGATACTCCTGAAATCTATACAACTTGGGAGCAGTTGGTAATTAAGTACCAAGTTAGAGGAAAGCAAGTTCACGATACACGACTGGTAGCTGCGATGATTGTTCATCAAATCAGTCATTTGCTTACCTTCAATACAGATGATTTCAAACGATTCACTGAAATTACTGCGATCGCTCCCCAGAATCTTTGAAATATTAAGATTATGGTAAATATTTCTGCACTACACTCCAACCTGTAAGTGATACCCAGCTGAAACCGAAAAATAAAATAATATTCACAGTAATATGTAAAGTTCTAGCCCAAGGTCTTTGGCTATTAATTTGTGTGGCACTCAAAGCTGAGATTAACACTAATCCCACTACTGCTAATCCTGCCCATAGGTGGGAAGAGTGTCCTAGTGAACCGAAGTGACCTAAAGTGCCGACTATACCAATAGCCAGCAGTAACAGCACTAAACTAACCATGCTGATACCTATTGTATAGTGGAGCGATCGCCACATCCCCAATCTATCCCAATGACCTAACCAAAAATCCCGAACATCCTCACCATTTCGCACCCGCCACATCCAAAAACCTGTAACAGCCAAAAATAGATAAGCCACTATCGATAATCCCATCGACCAAGCAGCTATTTTCCACAACCAGAGAAAAGAAGGTAGGTGCATAAAGGGGAATGGGTACTGGGTACTGGGGACTGGGAGACAGGGTAGACAAGGGAGACAAGGTAGATTTTACCCCAATGCCCAATGCCCAATGCCCAATGCCCAATAACTAATGACTAATGACTAATGACTATTGACTATTGACTAAAAATAAAAAGGCTGCTGCAATCAGCAACCTTTGAAGTTTTAAATTTGTTTTTTTATCAATTGATGCTTAACCAGAAACTGTTAAAGGTTTTGTTGTATCACTAGATTTTGTATTATTTGATTGCACAATTGCCTTTGTACTAATAGGGTCTGCACCGATTGAGTTTGTATCTAATTCACTGTTGCTATGTTCGATCACGGCCAAGCGATCGCACGGTATTGTATCCGATAAAATCGCACTCGCCATCATACCTGTGTGAATCTCCATGTGAGCATCTAAAGGAGCTTCAAACACGAGGCGTTGTCCAGGAAAAACCACCCTTTCAAAATACCAATTGGGAATGTTGGTGATGCGGGCTACCTGAATTTTGCTCGTGGCATTGATGTAACAGCAGAGAACTTTCCCCAATTGCTCAGGTGGTAGAGGATCTAATATTTGAGCCATAACTGCCGAGGAGCTTTACGCCACAATTTTACATTACACCAGCAAAGTTAACACTTGCTGATCCCTATATGCTGTAACTCCGACTACCAACTGAAATTTTCTGCCTTATTTCTATCTAAAGTTATGTTCAAGTTATGAATTTTTAATAAAAAATTCTACGCCACATGTAATTTTACACTACAAATGAAATTTTTGGAGTTTTTACCTAAATTAATTAACCTTGAGCATCGCAATACTGTTTACGTTCAGCACTCTTGAATCTTCAGTATGGAGAATCTCTGCCTTTTTTTCATCTGGTAAAGATGAAGACAGGGATCACAGGTTAATGGTTAACACTCTGCGTAGCTCAAAGGACTTCAAACTTAAAAAATATACCACACCCCCATACCCCTACAATCCCCTAATAGCCAGTTCCAACCCTTCGCACACATTTGCGAGAAAGTCTAAATCTAAAGTGGCAATTGTATCGCTGGGTTGATGATAATGAGGGTTTCGCAAAAAGGCTGTATCTGTCACCATCATTGCTGGATAACCTGCATCCCAAAATGGTGCATGATCACTCAGTCTGGTTTGAGGTACTATCAAGCCTCTCTTGGGAACTGGTAGCCATTGACTGGAGATTCCCACTTTGCGGATACTGCGACTCATGGCGATTAAATCAGGGATTGTTCGTAAATTGCCTATTAAAGCGATAAAATCGCCAGTATTAGGGTAAAATTTTTCCAGTGGCGGCGGATAATTTTGACACCCAGGCGTAGAGTCGCGATAACCTAACATTTCTAGAGATATCATCAAGCGCAGGGGTTGCTGTTGTTGTCGCAGGAGATTGGCATAGTCGGCACTACCCAACAAACCATATTCTTCCATATCAAAAGCCACCAGCCGCAAAGGGTATTTAACTGGTTGGGCAGCAAACTTTCTGGCTAATTCTAGTAATACAGCCACACCAGTGGCATTATCATCAGCCCCTGACGTTCCCGGCACAGCATCATAGTGCGCCCCAATTAAAATAGGAGGTAAATCCTGACGTTTGGGTGTGGATTGGGCAGGTAAATTGAGGATGAGATTGTGAAAATCTCTCTCGTTCACAGTAAAGGTGTGGATTTCCACACTTCCCCAACAAGAAAATTCTTGGCGGATGTATTCTTGAACAAAGAAATGTCCCGCAGTAGCTAGATAAGGATCGCGTTCTCGCGCTATCTGTTGGAGGTAATTATGTAATCTTGCTTGTAAATTCAAGTGTTTTTAACAGTTTTAATCTCAAATTTATGATGCAGGGAGCAAGCAAAACCCAAAGAAGTTGTTGCACGTATAAAGTTTATATATCTTGGACTGTTGACTGTTGACTAGTGACTATCATGTGAATGTTATTCTAGTGTTGCAACTAACTCCTCAAGCTTTTACGCCTCCAACTTTGGCTGCAATCACCCCTATTATACTATTGGGGTAATCTTACCTTGTAGCATTAAGCAAGAGGTCATCCCGCCCAATCATAATATATGTATAAGACGCACTAGGAGAAGAGTAACGCATGGGCAAGGTAGTCGGCATCGACTTGGGTACAACCAACTCAGTAGTCGCCGTAATGGAGGGTGGCAAGCCGGTGGTGATTGCCAATGCAGAAGGAATGCGAACAACCCCCTCCGTGGTAGGCTTCAGCAAAGAAGGCGAACGGGTGGTTGGGCAAATGGCAAGACGGCAAACAGTCCTCAACCCACAAAACACTTATTTTGCTGTGAAACGCTTTATTGGGCGCAAGTACGGCGAACTGAACCCGGAATCAAAGCGTGTTCCTTACACTATTCGTAAAGACGATGTAGGTAATATCAAAATTGCCTGTCCCCGCTTAAGTAAGGACTTTGCCCCAGAAGAAGTTTCGGCAATGGTGCTGAAAAAATTGGCAGATGATGCTAGTGCATATTTAGGTGCACCAGTGACAGGGGCAGTAATTACAGTTCCCGCTTATTTTAATGACTCCCAACGACAAGCAACCCGTGACGCAGGCAGAATTGCCGGCTTGGAAGTGTTGCGGATTCTCAATGAACCGACGGCGGCATCTTTGGCTTATGGGTTAGATAGAGGTGATACAGAAACCATCTTAGTATTTGACTTGGGCGGGGGAACTTTTGACGTATCAATTCTGGAAGTAGGCGACGGGGTATTTGAGGTTAAATCTACTAGCGGTGATACCCAACTAGGTGGGAATGATTTTGATCGAAAAATAGTTGATTGGTTAGCAGAGCAATTTTTAGAAGCAGAAGGTGTAGACTTAAGACGCGATCGCCAAGCTTTGCAACGTTTAATGGAAGCCGCAGAAAAGGCCAAAATCGAACTTTCTGCTGTCAGTATCACCGAAATTAACTTACCTTTCATCACTGCCACGGAAGATGGGCCGAAACATCTAGAAACTCGCATGACACGCGCCCAGTTTGAAGGTTTATGCGATGACTTACTCGGACGTATCCGCAACCCAGTGAAACGGGCTTTAAAAGATGCAGGTTTGCGCCCAGATGACATTGAAGAAGTCGTACTAGTCGGCGGTTCTACCCGAATGCCAATGGTAAAACAACTCGTGCGGAATATGATTGGCATTGAACCCAGCGAAAATGTCAACCCTGATGAAGTGGTGGCGATGGGTGCAGCCATTCAAGCAGGTATCCTGGCTGGGGAATTTAAAGATGTGCTGCTGTTGGATGTTACGCCTTTATCTTTAGGCTTGGAAACCATTGGCGGCGTGATGAAGAAATTAATCCCCCGCAATACTACAATCCCCGTTCGCCGTTCTGATATTTTCTCCACCTCTGAAAATAACCAAAACAGCGTGGAAATCCACGTTGTCCAAGGTGAGAGGGAAATGGCATCGGATAATAAATCTTTGGGTAGGTTCAAACTCTATGGCATCCCACCCGCACCCAGGGGTATACCGCAAATTCAGGTATCATTAGATATAGATGCTAATGGAATTTTGCAGGTGACAGCCTTAGATAGAACCACTGGCAGAGAACAAAGCATCACCATTCAAGGGGCTTCTACCTTGAGTGAATCAGAAGTAAACCGCATGATTCAGGATGCGAAGAAATACGCTGATATTGACAGGGAACGTAAAGAAAGAGTCGAAAAACGCACCCGTTCCGAGGCTTTGATTCTGCAAGCAGAAAGACAACTTAGAGAAGTCGCCTTAGAATTTGGCATGCAGTTTGCCCGCAACCGCCGCCAACGCATCGATAACATTTGCCGAGAATTGAAAGAAAGTCTCAAAGAAGACGACGATCGCGGCATCGATCAAGCCTACGTAGATTTACAGGATGCTTTGTACGAATTAAATCGCGAAGTTCGCGAGTATTATGCGGAAGACGAAGACGACGATTTATTTGGCACCATCCGCGATATCTTTGTAGGCGATAAAGATAAAGACCGCGATCGCGACTTTTACCGAGATAATTACCGCGACAACTATCGAGAACGGGATTCTTATAATCGAGACTACAACAATAGAGATAATGGACGTGATCGCGATCGTCGTTCCTCCTACGATAATCCTCCCCCCCGCCGCCAACCCCGTCCCAGCTATCAAGATAATTGGGATGATGACGATGATTGGTTGTAACTACATAGGGCATGGGGCATGGGGCATGGGGCATTGGGAATATAATCTACCTTTCTAAACCCTTACACCCCTATACCCCTACACCCCTACACTTCTGTTTCCTGAATTTGGATTTAGTAATTGGTAATTAGTATTTAGTAATTGAGTATGAATATTAATCCATTACTAAATTAAAGATTACTAAAATCTCAACTTTAAAAGTTAAATAAATGAATATGCAAAATTTGCAGAATTTTCGAGATTATTACGAAATTTTAGGAGTAGCTAAAGACGCTACAAACGAGGAAATTAAAAAGAATTATCGGCGATTAGCTAGACAATATCACCCAGACCTCAACCCAGGTAATAAAGCAGCAGAAGAAAAGTTTAAAGATATTGGCGAAGCTTACGAAGTCCTTTCTGATACAGCTAAACGCGCCCAATATGACCAATTTAGCCGCTACTGGAAACAAAAAGGCTTTAGTAAACAAGCACCAAAACCTAAAACTTGGGAACAGAAAGGAGAACGGAATGGCAATCAAAATGTAGATCCGAGTCAGTTTGCCAATTTTGAGGATTTTATTAATCAAGTTGTGGGTGTAGGTGGTCGCAAAGACACCAGAAATGGGGCAAGTAGCAGCACTACAACTGACCCATTTCGTACCCCTAAAAGTAAAGTTCAATATACAGTTCCCAAAAATCCACCACGCCCCACACGGCGGGATATTGAAGCGAGATTAACCCTACCACTAGAGAAAGCTTATCAAGGTGGCAAAGAAAGAATTAGATTAGAAGATGGGCGATCGCTAGAAGTCGATATGCCCCCTGGGATGGTTACAGGGCAAAGTGTCCGATTGCGAGATCAAGGTATTGGTGGCGGCGACCTTTATTTAAAAATAACAGTCGAACTACATCCATTATTTAAACTCGAAGGTGCTAATATCTCCTGCCAAGTACCAGTCACACCTACAGAAGCTGTTTTAGGTGGACAAGTAGAAGCACCCACCCTAGATGGCCCTGTGAAAATGACCATTCCCCCTGGAGTCAGGTCTGGTCAAAGATTTCGCTTGGCAAATAAAGGTTATCCCACCGAAGGTGGGAAACGAGGAGATCAATTAGTGGAAATCCAAATAATTGCCCCGAAAAACATTAGCCAAGAAGAAAGAGAACTCTACGAAAAATTGCGGCAAATTGAAACCTTTAAACCCCGCGCTGATTTATTGGGTTAAAGTTCGTCGATACATTCTTACCCGTAGAATTAAACTAAAGCAGTTGACGCAATTCTGCAACTGAGTTAGCTGTAATGATCTGGCGTAACATCTCCTTCAATTGTGCTGTGTCACTAATTTGATTAATTTGTGACAGTAACTGCAAACCATCATTACCAAATTTCATCTCTAAATTAATTTCGATACTCGAAATTAGTCCTTGTCTTTCACCGCGCGCCTGGCCGCGTGCTTCACCGCGTGCCTCACCGCGTGCTTCACCGCGTGCTTCACCCTCACGCAAAATCTCTTGATACCAAGGTGATTCACGTAGCACAGTCATATCCCACCTCATAATTTCTTGAACTAAGGAACTCTCTAACACAAACGTAGCAAAAAAAGCTAAGACAGTTTCTAACTGGTTTAACTGTTCGTCTGCACGCAGAATTTGCAACGCTTCTCGAATGACTAACTCATCTTCACCACCTTTGAGAATCGGCACAAATGGCAGTAATGAGGGTAGAGGTTGTTGCAAAGCAATGTTGACATCTACTTCCCAAAGGTTAATCACTCGATAATCTTGGATAACTCTGAGTCCGGCGAAATTGGACGTAAAACTGGTAGGGATTTCTTCGTTAGTTGTTTTGAGAATATTGATTAAGACAGGATAGATAGGTAAATTATATTTTTCTTCTGCTAGTCCTGCATAGGCACGCATTCGGCGTGGCATTTGTTGTTTATAGCGTAATTGCAATTCGTTGAGAACCAGAAATTCACCGTATTGAGGACTAGTAGCACGGATTAAAACATCACTTTCTCGGCTAATCCATTGAAATTCCGAATTGAGAATTTCTCCAGCGAGAATATCAGGCATCTGAGTGACCCATCTTACCCAGTTGTCCGGTGCTAGGCTGATTAATTTTTTGGTACTGACATCTGCGGCTTTAGTCACCTTGCTGCACTCCGAATTCAAAATACCCTAACAGTAAGAGGATGTTGACTTTAACTTTTGACTCGATTTTTCCCCTAAATCCCCATACTTTCCTATGCCTAAATTCTATGAAACTAATCGTAACCTAGTAGGGGTAAGAGGTTTACAATATTAAAAAAAACTTGATAGCAAGGTGAATCAAAGGTCTGTGAATCAACACGGGACAATGCCGCAAAGCAGTGAACCCAATTATTACTCATTGCTAGGACTACATCCTTCAGCATCGGTAATTGATATTCGTCGTGCCTATCGGGAGTTGAGTAAACGCTATCATCCTGATACCACAGAACTAGCTGCTGCTGTTGCCACTCCAAAATTTCAGCAAATTAACGAAGCCTACGCCACTTTAAGTAATCCTGAAAGGCGTTTAAATTATGACATCAAGATAGGTTATTCTCGATTTGGAGTGATTCAAGCACCGCCAGATTTGCGTCATCCTGCTGCTTATAGCTACGATTACTCAAAATCAGCTTACTTGGATGCGAGCGATCGCCCCCTCTCCTCTGGTGAAATTTTTGCTTTATTCATTTTAGCCATGACTTTTGTAGGCTGTTTACTACTAGCAGTAACTATTGGCGTAATTCGTGGTGATCAAGCTTTACAAACCCAGACACCCGCACCAGTAGTTACACCAATTTCCTATGTGGGGACTGGGGACTGGGGAGAAGGAAAGATTGTTTGAGTAATGAGTAATGAGTAATGAGTAATGACTGTTGACTATTGACTATTGACTATTGACCATTGACTATTGACTATTGACCACTCATCAATATTTTGAACTCTTATGTCTACACTGCCTCCTGATACACCTTTATACAGTCATCCACTGCCACAAATTGAGCAGTGGTTAAAAGAGCAAGGTTGTCAACAAGATGAAACACAACTACATTGCTGGCGTATACAAAAACCTAGTTGGCAGGCGGAGTTGTCGCTGGATATTGAGCAAATAGTGGTGCGATATATCCAAGCTGGGGAAAATGGTCAAGATATCCAACGTGCTTTTAAGTATTCCTTAAGTCGGGAAGATATTGAACAAGCTGTGTTTTCTGGCCCTTAGTAGGACTGAATAATCAGTATTCAGTGAAGATTCAGTCCTCAGAGATACCTAGTAAGTTGCGTCATTGCAGTTGTCGATAAAAACTATAAACCCTCTCCCTTAATCCCTTTCCCCCTGCAATATTAATATGCAGGTTAAAGGTGGAACAGCTTATCTATTATTATCTTGGAGCTCGTCAGCACTTCTTTTAGCTGTATCTGGATACACAGAACCCCATTGTTTTATAGCCTCGCCAGATTCTTTAGCGATTCTTTTGGCTCTTTCAATGGGAGCGTCTTCTGTTTGGCGAGCTTCTCTATTCCATTCTCCTGTAGTTTTGGGTCTATCAGCATCGTCTTGATGCACAACTTTATCGAGTCTTCTGCTAACAGCATCAGCGTTGCGTCCAGATTCGATACTAGAATTTAAGCCGGTTGTTAAAACTAAAAAACCAACTAAGACAACAGCAAAAAAACGCTTAATTTCCAAGTCCCGAAATATAGATTTGATGGAATTGATTGCTTTAGTAAATAAACTAACCATTATTACACTCCCTTGATTAAATGTGGGTAATCTTCAATTTGGCGGAGATTTCTTGATTACTTCAGTAAACATATCCGCGAGTGCGCCACAAAGCTTTATACAATAAGGTTGTAGCCCCATTTTCGGATATATCTACACTTCTGCGATCGCAAGTAAAATTTAGCGACGGGATATTTCTGATCTCATCGCTTTAGTCATCGTTGGCACTATTTAAAATTAGCTATAAAAAGCTAGTTATTCCTCTAGCGAAAGTTATAAATTGTTTATTTTTTGTAGAGAAGAATTTAGTCCTTAATTGGTATTATCTGAGGACTAAAGTCCTTACTACGAACTTTTTAAGTTACTAATATCTAATTACAGAGGTAGATATTTTGTGAATTGGCAACCTCTAAATGTTGATTTGTAATAAATCTAGTTCTCTTGTAAAGATTTCATCTATTGGTAACATCTGACCATCGGTTGTCATAAATTTATGATCTTTTGTGGCTCGAATAGTTGAACCATCTTCTAAACAATATTCAAAAATTTCTTGTTGTCCGCGATTATGCCATTGTGCAATCGGCTGAGTGTAGACAAGACCATGATTATCAATTGTGTATACTGTACATTCAATTTGTTGTTCTACAATCTTACCAATGGGTAAAAAACCATATTCAATTGTCAAAATTTCTGTGTCGTAACTCAAACAATATTCAGCGAATTTCAACATATCATCAAATAGTTGTTCCGCGACTTGCTTTTTCACACCATTTTTAGTAGAACCGTCGATAAACTTTTCTTGCTGCTTTTGCATTTCGGAAACTTTCTTTTTACCCATAGCGCGACGTAATAAGTCGGCTTGTCCCAGGGAATAGCCAGCCATATCTTGAGCAATTTTCATGATTTGCTCTTGATAAACCATGATGCCATAGGTTTCATTTAAAATCGGTTCTAAAATTTGGCTATCATATTGAATGCTTTCTCTACCATGTTTACGGTTAATAAATTTGGGAATCAATCCCGCATCTAAAGGGCCTGGTCGATATAGTGCCAAAATTGAAGATATATCTTCAATATTAGAGGGTTTCAAATCTCTGACTATCTGCTTCATCCCAGAAGATTCTAATTGAAATATCCCTTCTAATTCTCCTGATTCTAAAAGTTCATAGGTTTTCTGCACATCTTTAGGTAAGGTTGTATGCTCACCTTTAGCTAAGATTTTTTGTGCTTTGCGTTCTTGATTAGTAATTTCATAGGGGTCAATTTTAAACCCATGATTTTCAGCAATTAAATCAATGGTTTTTTGAATCATGGTTAAATTCTTCAAACCCAAAAAGTCCATTTTTAATAGACCCATTGATTCTAAGTCTTCCATGAAATATTGAGTAATGACTGACCCGTCATTATTGCGTTGTAGGGGAACAATTTCATCTAATGGTTCGGCGGAAATGACGACACCGGCGGCGTGAACTCCGAAGGTTTTGTTAGTACCTTCAATACGCATAGCCATATCAAGCCAACGGCGTACATTAGGGTCATTATCATATTTGGCTTTAAACTCTGGTTCGGGAGTATCATCAGAAATCATCACCTTGAGTTTAGTAGGTTTCCCCCGCACAACCGGAATTAATTTCGCCATTTTGTCGGCTTCACCGTAAGGAATATTTAACACTCTGGCGACATCTTTTAATACTGCTTTGGAAGTCAGACGGTTAAAGGTGATAATTTGGGCGACTCTTTCTTTACCGTATTTTTCTGTAACATAATCAATGACTTTATCTCGTTGTTCAATACAAAAATCTGTATCAATATCAGGCATTGATTTACGTTCTGGGTTTAAGAATCGCTCAAATAATAACCCGTGATGTACGGGGTCAATATTAGTAATTCCCATTGTGTAGGCGACTAATGAACCAGCTGCCGAACCTCTACCTGGCCCCACAGGAATATTATTATCTCTAGCAAATTTGATGTAGTCCCAAACTACTAGAAAGTAGGTGGAAAAGCCCATTTGTTGCAGCATTTTGAGTTCATATTCCAATCTTTCCCGATAGACTGGATCAACTTCACTGCGAGATTTGCGATTTAATTTATCTAATAATCCTTGCCAAGCGACTTCTTCAACGTAGGTGTCAGCAGTATGACCAGCAGGAATAGGATAATTAGGAATCCGAGGTTCACCCATAATCTGGTAAGGCTCGACTTTATCGGCTACCTCTAGGGTTGTAGCGATCGCTTCTGCAATAATATCCTCTGGTAAATGATCCCGAAATAGCTGGTGCATCTCTTCAGCCGATTTGAGATATTCTGTCCCGCTATAACGCATCCGGTTTTCTTCCACAATCAGCTTACCTGTTTGAATACACAGCAAAGCGTCGTGGGCTTCTACGTCAAAACAAGAAATGAAATGTGAGTCGTTAGTCGCAACAAATTTAATATTTAGTTCTTTAGCAATTTTAATAATTTCTACGTTGACAATCCTGTCTTCTTGTGAGCCGTGGTCTTGAATTTCTAAATAAAAATCATCCCCAAAGACATCTTTATACCATTGTGCGACTTTCCTAGCTGCATCTGGTCTACCGCTAAGGATAGCTTGAGGAATTTCGCCACCTAAACAAGCACTCGTAACTATCAAGCCCTCACGATATTTTTGTAACAATTCTTTATTGATACAAGGGCGAGAAAATATACCTTTACCTTGGACACCTTGGAGGTGAGAAATTGTAGTTAATTTAACTAAATGTTTGTAACCTTTAGTATTTTTCGCGAGAACAACTTGATGATACTTCGGACGACGTTCTTGTTTTTCAATGTCGCCGTTAATAATGTACATCTCATTGCCAATAATCGGCTTGACGTTTTTACTACGGCAGATTTTCAGTAATTCCACTGCACCATACATGACACCATGATCAGTGACAGCGATCGCATTGATTCCCAACGCGATCGCCCGATCAATTAAATCCGGTAACTGACTTGCACCATCGAGCAGACTGTAATCACTGTGTATGTGTAAAGGTACGAAGGACATAGTTAGTAGTCAATAGTCATTAGTCAATAGTTATTAGTCAATGGTCAAAAGTCAATAGTCGTTAGTGATTGGTTTTCCTCTCTGAGTGCTGAGTGATGTTAGCGGAAGCGGGGCGTTTAGCCCGTGATGAGTGCTGAGTATGAAGTTATTCTCCCCCTACACCCTTACACCCCTACTACCCCTAGACTCCCAAAACGCAAAAAGCCACGTTAAACGAGGCTTGGTTTGCAGGTTATGTAGTTAGTGTAGCCAATCTTTGGTAGTTAATGCTGTTGTGGGCCTTTGGCATCACATTCTTTGTGCCAGCACCTTTCTAAAAGTCCAACGCGCCAGATATAGGCAAAACGACGGGGATTGAGTTCTAATTTTTGATCACGGCTAAATAATGGTTGGTTAAGATAAGACCATAGAGGAAATCTAATCTTGTTGTGTTTATCATCCATAGTGAGGAACAAAATAGTATGAAAGACGTTAAGCAATAGTTAGTAATGAGGCAAAATCCATCTAGATACTGATTTTCTTGTTAAAGATGCCATGATATACATTCAAATGTCCTGGTGGCAATTGCGGATTTTTACTTAAACATTTCTGCCACACTTGCAAGACTGGTAATTCATTGAAAAGTTCCTTAATCGAGTATTTATACTTATAGCTACTTGAGGTGAGATTATTGCTAATAATGGGGGTTTGATACAGTCAGTAAGGGGTTATATTCATACTTGCTGGGATTATTTGTGAGAAGAAAATACTGAGATGGCGTTTGTATAAACTCTATAATTAATTTTAAAATTTAGATATTCTCTGTAGTTAATCGACAGTGGCAAGCAATTAGTATCAATTATTGATCATGCACTGATGACTGATATTTAACTCAAGTATAAAAACTTTAATTAATTTTAACGATTTACTTAATCATCACAATTTAAAAGTCATAAAGCAAGGGGTTTAGTATAGAACTTCGTAATCTTGATGAATGTGTTTTTTGATGTATTTATGTTGAGCAATTAACTGATTTATATTATTGATTAGTCGGTAGAGGCGGTAATGTGAGATATAGCAGTCTTAATCAGAGTTGTGAAAATTCACAATGTCCAGATACCCGACTTCTCGAAGAAATCAGGTATCTTGTTACTCACGAATGATTTAGGACTTTTTGCTTAGGGAACACCAAAAAATAAATTATCCCAAATAAACAGCTTAGTAGGGTGCGTCAGTGCGAGAAAACCTAACTATACAAAGAGATTATTCATACTGACGCACCCTACAGTTTGGATATTTTTTTACATGGAATTCCCTTAAACTTGCCCCTCTTCAATGCTTACAAGAGTTCAAACCGGGCTTGGAAGAAGCGGAGATATTTCGGTTCGTAAACCATCCGCATTCCGCCGATGCGATCGCGATTGTAATATACTTCGTCTACGGCTTCGGCTGTTAAATCCATATGGGCTTGGGTGTAAACACGGCGGGGAATTGTCAGGCGCACTAGTTCTAAATCAGGATAGTAATGGTCGCCTGTATCTTTATTCCGTCCGGCGGAAACAATACCCCTTTCCATCGCCCGAATTCCGGCTTCTACATATAGTTCTGCCGCTAATCTTTGGGCGGGAAATTGGTCTTGGGGGACATGGGGTAAAAAGCGTTTGGCATCTAAATAAATGGCATGACCACCAATTGGCATCACAATGGGGATATTCCAATCTATGAGCTTCTGACCGAGATATTCTACTTGTCCAACACGGGCGCGGATATGATCATCTTGCACTGACTCTTCTATCCCTCTAGCCATAGCTTCCATATCTCTTCCAGCCATACCGCCGTATGTATGTAAGCCTTCGTAGATGACTACTCGATTCCGGGCTTCTTCATAGGTGTCGGGATCATTAAGTGCTAGCCAACCACCAATATTGACAAGAGCATCTTTTTTACCACTCATTGTGCAACCATCCGTGTAAGAGCAGAATTCTCTTAAAATGGTAGCGATCGCTTGATCACGATAACCCTCTTCTCGCTGCTGGATAAAATAGGCATTTTCCACTGCTCTGGTAGCATCTAAAATAATCCGAATCCCGTAACTTTGAGCAACGTGGAATACTTCCCGCATATTCGCCATAGAAATTGGCTGTCCGCCAGCCATATTCACAGTAGCCGCCACACTAATATAAGGAATACGCCCCGCACCAACTTGGCGAATTAAATCAGTGAGTTTTTCGATGTCAATATTGCCCTTGAAAGGGTGTAATGACTTAGCATCATGGGCTTCATCAATAATCACATCGATAAATGTGCCACCTGCTAACTCTTGATGTAGCCTAGTTGTAGTGAAATACATATTTCCTGGTACGTAGTCACCAGGTCTGATGAGAATTTGAGAGAGAATATTTTCCGCACCCCGTCCTTGATGAGTGGGAACAATATAACGATAGCCGTAATACTTTTGGATATTGGCTTCTAGATGATAAAAGTTTTTACTCCCTGCGTAGGCTTCATCTCCCATCATCATTCCCGCCCACTGATAGTCACTCATCGCAGAAGTACCACTATCAGTGAGTAAATCTATATACACGTCTTCCGAACGTAATAAGAAAGTATTGTAACCAGCTTCTGCGATCGCTTGCTCACGTTCCTCAGAGGAAGTCATTTTCAATGGTTCAACTACTTTAATTTTGTATGGTTCTGCCCAAGAACGGCGACGGCGCGGAGAGTTGTGCTTAACTGTATTCATAGATTGCCCCTGATTGCAACTAGCCCTTTTTGCATACTATTTTGGTAGCTAGAATCTCCAGTGGCAATAATGTTACAAATATTAGAGAAGATTTAGCCGATTTGGCTAAAAGTTAGTATCCGTCTCCAATCCACAAGCTCTCGTTAAGATTTCTTTCAAGATTGTCCATCTGAGAACATTGAATATTTTGATATAGGAAAATAAAGATAAGCATCAACAAATATCTTTTTGTAAACTTTTGTTTAATCTCAGCTAGAAGATTTCTTTAGTCTCCAGTTATTTTCTAGCTGGATTAACTTACCTATGATTATAGGAATCCGCTTTGATTCCTGAAATCATTTGCGTAGTTAGTAGGGGAACAGGGAACAGGGAACGGGGAACAGGTTAGAAGGAACAAAAGTGTACCTAGCTTCGCAGAAATCAAATATGAGTCTTATATATGATGCCTAACTAAATTGATATTTAATTGTCAAGTGAATATTATATAAATGATGGCTTTTTTCTATACTAATTATTGCCAAATTCATAGTCTAAATTGAGATTTAATCTAGTATTAATCGTAAATTAATATACTCTATTATTCTGATTTAAAGGTATAATAAAATTTATCAACTCAGATTTTCTCAGTAGTGATATTTCTGATTCCTTACTTGAGCATGAACTCATTGATAAATAATCGAGTTAAGCTAGATTAAGCTATAGGATTCATATTTGATCATGAGTTCCCGTGCATTGCTATTAGTCAATCGTCATGCCCGCCAAGGACAAAAGCGTCTCTTGGAAGTAATTAATTGCTTGCAAAAATCCGGCTTGGAATTAATTGAAGAATCTACAGAACATCCCAAAAATTTAGCTCATATTATACACAAATATAAAAATCATGTAGATTTAGTCATAGTTGGTGGTGGTGATGGG
The DNA here is from genome assembly GCF_050235535.1 of Aliinostoc sp. HNIBRCY26. Taxonomy (GTDB): domain Bacteria; phylum Cyanobacteriota; class Cyanobacteriia; order Cyanobacteriales; family Nostocaceae; genus Trichormus. Next base: position 1,326,941 of record NZ_CP189852.1, on the reverse strand, counting down.
ACACTAAATGCAGTAGTAGATGCTTTAGTAGAAACGCAATTACCTTTAGGAATATTACCTTTAGGAACTGCTAATGACTTAGCAAAAACGCTAGGAATTTCTAATTCTATACCAGAAGCTTGTAAAACAATAACCAGTGGGGAATTACGGCGTATTGATTTAGGGTGTGTCAATGGTAAACACTTTTTTAATGTTGCTAGTTTAGGGATGAGTGTCAAAATTACCCAAAAACTGACGAAAGAATTTAAACGACGCTGGGGAATTCTAGCTTACGCGGCGACAGCATTACAGGTAATCTGGGAATCTCGACCTTTTAGTGCTGAAATTCGTATCCAAGATCAACGCTATCAGGTAAAAACAGTACAAATTGCCGTTGGTAATGGCCGTTACTATGGTGGTGGTATGGCTATAGTTCATGATGCCAAAATCGATGACCAAAGACTAGACCTCTACAGTTTAGAAATTAAACATTGGTGGCAAATAATTCCATTACTACCAGCTATCCGTAACGGGAGACATATTCATCGGCAAAATGTCCGTGCTTTAAATGGACAAGAGATGGAAATTTATACACGCAGACCCCGGCCAATTAACACCGACGGCGAAATCACAACATACACCCCCGCTAAATTCCAAGTTATTCCCCAAGCCGTAGCTGTTTTTGTCCCGCCGGTTTAGGGATTGGGGACTGGGGATTGGGGATTGGGGATTGGGGATTGGGGACTGGGGATTGGGGACTGGGGATTGGGACAAGGAAGAAGAAGTATTTAAGGACTATTGACTATTGACTATTGACTATTGACTATCTTCTCTGGAATCAAAACAGATTTATTTGTATTTAAACTCAATTCTCTTGTAGTTAACTGAAATCGGGTACTGTGGCCACTCACATCAATTCACGCCAGATGGACTTGAGATTTTCTCAAGAGATTAAGCTACTGCTACAAAAGTTAGCCGAACATGATTTAAGTCTCGGTGAAATTTTAGCGGAAACTTCCGAACGGGGCTTTAGCTTAGTTATTGCTTTGTTAGTCTTACCGTTTTTGTTTCCTATGCCACCAGGTTTAACGGGGCCTTTTGGTGCGGGATGTCTATTATTATCTGTACAGATGATACTTGGTAGGCGATCGCCTTGGCTACCCAAAAGAATCGCCCGTTATAAATTTCCTCGCCCTTTTGCCCAGTTAATCTTACAAAATCTGCGCCGTATTACCAAAATCTTTGAAAAAATCGCCCGTCCCCGCTTGGCTAAAATCGCAGAAAATCCCCTCACTTGGCGAATTAATGGCTTGTGTATTTCTTGGCTGACAATTTTACTCATGTCACCAGTACCGTTTACTAATCCCATTCCCACTGTCGGAATTTTACTCTTGACAGTCGCCACCATTGAATCTGATGGCTTACTGATTTGCGTGAGTTACGGCATCACGACTTTAATTACTATCTTATTTGGATTTATTGGTTATGCCTTGTGGTTAGCTCCCAGTTGGCTACCATCTCTGTGGCGATAATAAAAAGCCCTCAGCCACAGACTGAGGGGCTTGCTTTTATTAAGGTGCATCTACTTACTGATATATCCACTATGGATTTTGCCGCATCGGGAAAAATCGTTAGAAACCAATAATCCTTTATATTTACTTTATTTTTGTTTTGCTGCCACAATAGTCGCAAATACTTAATTTAATGGAATTTTTGCTTTTTGAAATACCTGTTCGGCTGTCAATTCCCATCCTGGAAATAAAGAATCTGTAATTAGTTCATCTCCCATATAGGTTTTTGGTGCAGCGTCAGGATAAAACACAGTAATGCTTCTAGCTTTGCTATCTAAAATCCACACTCGCAACACATTTGCAGTTAAATAATCTTGTGCTTTAGCTGCCATTTGCCCAAAGGTTTGTCCTGGCGAAATAATTTCAATTACTAAATCAGGCGGTACAGAACAAACTCCCTCTTCTTCCCAATCTGATGGCAAACGCTCATGAGAAATATACAATACATATGGAATTTTCGCTTTTTGAAAGACTTGTTCGGCTGTCAATTCCCATCCTGGAAATAAAGAATCTGTAATTAGTTCATCTCCCATATAGGTTTTTGGTGCAGCGTCGGGATAAAACACAGTAATGCTTCTAGCTTTGCTATCTAAAATCCACACTCGCAACACATTTGCATTTAAATAATCCTGTGCTTTAGCTGCCATTTGTCCAAAGGTTTGTCCTGGCGAAATAATTTCAATTACTAAATCAGGCGGTACAGGACAAGCTTCATCTTCATTCCATTCTGTGGGTAAACGTTCATAGGAAATATAGACAATATCTGGTACTGGAATCCAATCTATTTCCTGTTTTTTTAATAGAACAGCCCATTCTGGACAAACAATTCCCCTATGTTCACATCTTCCTTCTATCAAAGAGAGAAGAACATGAGTCAGCTTGGCGTGAAAAAATTTTGGTGACATTTTAGGAATAGCTTGACCATCGATGAGTTCATAAGTTGTATCTCCCCCGCCTGGGGGTAGACTTAAGAACTCTTGTAAGGTGAGATGATTATTAGCTTGGAGAAGCATAGCAAAAACCAGAAGATGGCTAATTTTAATTGTAATTACATTCCCTGTAAAACTTCCTTAATAACATCTGCTGATACTTCATCAGTAATTGTCACCACACCAATTTGAGTCGGTAAAATAAACCGCACTTTGCCATTTTTGACTTTCTTATCTAGTTGCAGTGCATCAATAATACCGTCAATATCTAAACCCTCTGGTAACTTTGTAGGTAAACCTGCTTTTTGAATCAAAGCGTTTTGACGTTCTGTGTCTTCTTTTTGCCACATTCCCAATTTCACAGCAATTTGTCCGGCTGCTACCATCCCAATAGCGACAGCTTCACCATGATTAACTAACCGATAACCAGTCAAGCTTTCCACAGCATGACCAATGGTGTGTCCATAGTTGAGAATAGCCCGCAGTCCACCTTCCTTTTCATCTTTGCTGACAACATCAGCTTTAGCTTGGCAAGAACGAGTGAGGATAGAACTAATCAATTCTGGCTTGATATAGCGTAGTTGATTCAGGTGTTTACTAGCTTCCATTTGCTGGAATAATTCCGCATCCCAAATCACACCATACTTAATTACCTCTGCCATACCGGCGCGAAATTCTCTTGTGGGAAGGGTTTTTAGCACATCTGGGTCAATTAATACCAAACGTGGTTGATGGAATGCACCAATGAGGTTTTTACCTTGGGGATGATTTACCCCCGTTTTACCGCCTATGGCTGAATCTACCATTGCTAGGAGACTAGTAGGCACTTGTACAACATTAATTCCTCGTAGCCAACTAGCCGCCGCAAAGCCAGTCATATCACCAATGACCCCTCCCCCCAAAGCCACCATTGTGGAGGAACGTTCTAGGCGATTTTCTAAGGCAATATCGTAGAGTTTTTGAATGGAATTGAGGGTTTTGTAGCGTTCGCCGGCTGGCAGACAATAGCTAGCAACTTGAAAGCCAGCATTTTCCAGAGACTTTATACTTTTTTCGCCATAATGCTTAAATATAGTGGGATTCGACACCAATAATACTTTTTTACCCAGCTTCAAATCAGCCATCCGTTGACCAAGCTGTTCTAAACTTCCAGATGCGATCGCAATCTCATAAGACTGCTGTGGTAGATTCACATTAATTACAGAAGTCATTACCCAAACCCCAAAAAGCGCAGTGGGCTGTATTTTACCGTATTTTGGGGGACTGGGGGTTGGGGACTGGGGACTGGGGATTGGGGACTGGGGATTGGGGACTGGGGACTGGGGATTGGGGACTGGGGATTGGGGATTGGGGACACTTCGACAAGCTCAGTGCTTCGCTGGGGATTGGGGACTGGGGGCTGGGGAAAAGGTAGAATTGATTTTCTAACTCAGCACTAAGCACTCACCTCTCAGCACTCAGCACCGGCTAAACGCCGCGCTACCGCTAACATCACTCAGCACTCGCCACTCATCTCCAGACTTCGGCCAAATCTAATACAAATCCTGGTAACACATCTTCGCCTGATAAACTGACGGGATGATTTAAGGTCTCAACTGCTTGACCTGGACGATAAATTTCTACTATTTGATGTTTGCAGTCAATTAACCAACCTAAACGCGCACCATTATTTAGGTATTCCCTCATCTTGGTGCGTAGCTTTTCTATAGAGTCATTTTTAGAACGTAGCTCTAACACGAAATCAGGGCAAATTGCGGCGAAGGTTTCCTGCTGTTCTATACTAAGAGCATCCCATCTATCTTGACGTATCCATGCAGCATCAGGAGAGCGATCGCTACCGTCGGGAAGATGAAACCCAGTTGAAGAGTCAAATACTACACCTAATTTAGCTTGACGATTCCACAACCACAATTGTCCAGCAATATCTAGGTTTCTCTTACCAGTATCACTCCCCGTTGGTGGCATAACAATCAATTCCCCTTCCGCAGTTCGTTCCAATTGTAAATCTCTGTTAACCAACGCTAACTGCACAAACTGCTCATGAGAAACCATCAGAGTTAGAGTCTCTGGAATATTGACCGCAAGACTTTGGGATATTTGCGTCATTGTCAAGCAACAGGCAAAAGGAAATATATTTCTTAGTCTAGTTTATCTTCCGCATTAAGTAATGAGTGCTGACTATTGACTATTGACTATTGACTATTGACTATTGACTATTGACTATTGACTATTGACTATTGACTATTGACCAATGACCAAAAATTAATGGTTCAATATAGTTAGTAAAGTATTGTGGAGAAAGATAAATGTTAGGAGTAGTATCTTACGTCCTGTTCTTGGCGTTGTTCACCGGTATAGCTGTGGGTCTGCTGTTCGGTCTGCGTTCTGCTAAGATTCTCTAATTTAGGGATATAGGATATGGGGGTTTTGGAGTGGAAGTGAGGCAGAATTCTACACACCTATACCCCCATACCCTTACACCCTTACACCCCTACTTGACTAACTACCCGATTTGGTCTTGAAGCGGGGGGACGCATTTCTAAGCCGAGTAGATTCAGCATTTCTTGGTCTGCGTCGTAATCTGGACAGGGGGTAGTGACTGTTAACATCTTGTTGTCGTCGCTGGAAAAGATGGAGTTAGCCCCCGCCATGAAGCAAAAAGCTTGTTCAACTTGCGAAAGTCTCGCCCTTCCCGCACTTAAACGCACATCGGAAGTAGGCATAACTATGCGGGCTGTGGCTATCATTCTGACAACATCCCAAATGGGGACATCTGGCTGATTTTCTAAAGGTGTACCTTCTACTTGGGAGAGAATATTAATCGGTACTGATTCTGGGTGAGGATTGAGATTGGCTAAGGTGTGTAACATGGAGATGCGATCCTCAACACTTTCACCTAAGCCGAGAATACCGCCGGAACAGACTGTAACATTGGTTTGTCGGACATTTTCGATAGTGTTTAAGCGATCGCCATAAGTCCTAGTGGTGATAATTGTACTGTAATATTCTGCTGAGGTATCTAAGTTATGGTTATAAGCATACAGTCCCGCAGTTTCTAAACGTTTAGCTTGGTCTGCTGTCAGCATTCCCAAAGTGCAACACACCTCTAAACCCATGTCAGTAACATCTTTGACCATATCCAAGACTTTCTCAAATTGAGAATTATCCCGCACTTCCCGCCAAGCCGCACCCATGCACACACGACTGACACCTTTTTGTTTTGCAGTTTGGGCGATGTTAATTACTGTTTCCTTATCTAAAAGTGCTTGGGGCTTGACTTCAGTTTGGTAACGGGAAGACTGGGCGCAGTAACTACAATCTTCTGGACAGCCGCCAGTTTTTATCGATATTAGTTTACATACTTGGATTTGTTTGGGGTCATGATATTGACGATGAATGCTAGCAGCTTGATAAATTAGCTCTAGCAATGGTGTATTATATATTTCCCGAATTTCTAGTTCTTGCCAATCGTAGCGTATTCCCGACATTACTATCCTTCTTCTAGACTGGATTGATTAACAGCTGTCTTCTTGTTATATCCCCTAACGTGCATCTTTTCGCGCAGGCAACTGCACCTATTATCCTCAACCAAGATGCTAGAGGGTATGATTAACCAGTGACAGAAATGCCGAAAAATTTCTGTAAAGTTAGTGACAATATATAACAGGGAACAGGGAACAGGGAACAGGGAACAGGGAACAGAGAATAGGAAACTGGTAATCTGCTGTAAAGATGTCTTTCCCCTACACCCTTACACCTTTACACCCCTACACCCCTACACCCCTTATCCTGAGTGATATGAAATCAGAACTACCCATCATTACCAGCGATCGCCTACTATTACGCATAGGTATTCAAGAAGATATCCCCAGAATTGTGCAGTATTTTCGAGAGAATAAAGATTTTCTCACACCTTTTTATCCTACTTGGTCAGAACATTTCTTTACAGAAGACTACTGGCACAATCAAGTTGAAAACAACTTTTTAGAATTTATTCATGACCAATCTTTAAAATTATTAATTTTTCCTAAAAAACAACCAAAAACAATTATTGGTACTGTCAATTTCAACAATTTTATTCGTGGGGCTGCCCATTTTTGTCATTTAGGTTATGGTTTAGCCGAAACTGCCCAAGGCCAAGGTTATATGACAGAAGCCTTACAGGTAGCTACCGAATATGTCTTTCAAGAATTAAATTTTCATCGCATCATGGCTAACTATATGCCTCACAATCAACGCAGTGGCAATGTCCTCAAGCGACTGGGATTTGTGGTAGAAGGTTACGCTAGAGACTATTTATTAATTAACGGTAAATGGCAAGACCATATTCTCACGAGTTTAATTAATCCTCACTGGCAGCCAAATGAGTGGGAATAGGGGATGGGGACTGGGGACTGGGGAATTGCTAGACAAGGTGGATAAGGTAGATTTTTCCCAATGCCCCATGCCCCATGCCCCATTTCCAATTAACTAATTACATCGGCTTTCTCTAAAGATTCTGGTACGTCTTCGGAGTTCTTAAAGGCAAACCTTAATAAAGGGGGTGCTAAAAATGTCGTCAGAATTACCATAATCACAATCGCAGCTTGCAAAGGTTTATCTAACGTACCACTAGCGGCACCAATGCCTGCAAAGACTAAACCCACTTCACCACGGGGAATCATCCCTACACCCACTGCTACACGGTTGATTCCTGGTTGACCGAAAACTGCCCAACCGGTAACAACTTTACCTATAATTGCTACCACGATTAAGAAGGTGGAAATAATTAATCCTTCTCTATTTTCTGGAACTATGGGATTCAGCACGCCCAAATCTACTTTCGCACCCACAGTTACGAAGAAAACGGGAACGAGGATATCAGCAATAGGCTTGACTTGCTCATCTAATTCGTTGCGTCTATCAGTTTCGTCTAAAACTAAGCCAGCCGCAAACGCACCCAAGATAGCTTCTAAATGAATGGCGTTACCTAAAAACGCCATGAAGAAGGCAAAAATAAACGCTGGAATCACTAAATTACCCCGCGTTTTTAAAATGCTAGTAATTGCACAGAAGCTTTGATTGAAAAATTTGCCCAGTAAGATTGAGCCAACTAGAAAAACAGTAGCGCTGACAATTAAATAAATGACGTTGAAAACATCAACTTCGCCAGTTTTTGCCAAACTTGCAACTACTGCTAAGACGATAATGCCTAAAATATCGTCAATGACTGCTGCACCAACAATAATTTGACCTTCTCTGGATTTGAGACGACCGAGTTCTGAGAGAACTTTGGAGGTAATACCAATACTTGTCGCGGTTAAGGCTGCACCGGCAAAAATCGCGGGAATCACTGGGGCATGAAATAATAAAATTAACCCGGCTGTACCAGCAGCGAAAGGAACTGCTACCCCGACGCAAGCAACTATTGTTGCTTGATAACCAACTTTTTGCAGTTCTCTTAAATCTGACTCTAAGCCAATTTCAAACAACAGAATAATTACACCCAACTCAGCCAGTATAGAAATACCTTCACTCTGAGAGCTAAAAATTGCTGTAGCTGCATCAGGGGTGAGATTATTAATCAATTGCAGCACCTTCATAATCATGGAGTCATCTGCTACTGCACCGCTTTGGGGAAACACAACTAGATGCAGTGCGGAAGCACCCACAATTACGCCACCAACTAATTCACCCAAAACCGGTGGTAAGTCAATCATCCTCGACAACTCACCGCCGATTTTACTAGCCAAATAAATGACTACTAAACTCAGTAGTACACCAGTCAACACAATGGGCGCATCTTCGGCATTAGCTGCTGTTGTCAACAATAAAGATGGCAATGCAGAAACTAGGGGTGTCAAAGAATTCATCGCCTGAAGGATTGGTTCTGAAAAAGTCATTTGAATTTATCTGTAAATGCTGGGGTCAAAGAATTTCGGATTCGTCAATCACGAATTGATGTGGTTTGCAAATTAGTCAAACAGGTTTTTGCCTGTCCAATCTAGTTATATCTTGCTTGTGCTTGAGTTTAACTTGTTACAGTCATGGGGGAAATAGGTAATTGGTTAGGGAAGAACGCAGGGGGAGAATGAATATTCTGGCAATTTGGCAGCCAAAGTTATCAGCAAGTAGATTTAATGGATATATTCACAGGGATGGCGAGTATTGCGAGACGAATCAAGCAGGGATAAATCATAGTCTCCGTATTCCTAAGCCCATCGCCAGTTGTTGACTAAGGGTTGGTGAGTAACGCTAACGCTACACGCTTGAAATACTCAAGTTCCAGTCCTAGTCCACCGCCTCAAACAACTGGCCATTAATCTCAGACAACAGAATATAGTAATTGGATTTGATGACTAAGCTACTTTTTTAGTTAGGTAATGGGGATTTGGGTAGACAAGGCAGACAAGGGAGAAAGATTTACCCCCAATGCCCCATGCCCAAAATTTTTTAATTTTGAATTTTGAATTGAGATTAACCCCGCCTTCTTCGAGGAAAGTGGGGTTAATCTCTTTAGATAAGATAATTAATGGCTGGAGAATTTTATGGTTGCCAGGGAGAAGGAATTGGCGTTGTAGAAATAACTTTATTCGCCATCAATTTGATTGCAGTTCTACCACAACTGGGGCAAGGAACATCTAGCATTTGTGATGATACTCCTTCTACCTCACTCAATAGACCTTGTTTACAGTGCCAACATTCAAAAATGATGCGATGTACTGGCTGATTACAATCTAATATTTTAACGTGTTGAAAATTTCTGATTTCGTTGTCATGATGTCTGGGCTTGTAGGGTTTCTTGATTTCTTTTACTTCCATTATTTTACCTGTCTAACTCACTAATCAAATTGTCCGGTAATTCAGTGCTAATTTTTACTGGAAAGTGGGACTCGCACAATAATACAAAGATTCAGATTTGTAGATGCGAAAATTTCTAACCACAGGGGCGTAAAAAGAAATAACACTGATTATGTTGTCAACTTTTTACTTATTTCAGATGATAGCTTTATTTTCGCAATCATATATTAAGTAATCAAAATTTTCATATTTTTATTTTGCGAACTCTACATTCATTTTATAGTAATCTGCTTTGATTTCTAAAGTTATACTCTATCGTTATAGGTAGTATTGTTTCAAGATTATGGTCTTCCCTTTATTCCTGTTCCCTATACCCTGTTAAAATTTCCCTACCTACGCCAGTAATTTCAATAGTCAAGTCGTTCTAGATTCAGTATAAATATTTATCCATAATCACCAAAAAATCAAATGTTTTGTAAAACTAAATACTAATTCGGAAAAATATTCTAGCATCGGGTAGATTAATGTATGTGGTTCTTCAGTAACCCTCATCTGCTTTCTTCCTCATAATCTAATACAGTTCAGATAAGACTATTTTTCCTTGTGCTGTTCCCTGACCTCCACAGAAGAAATTTCTTAACTGAACCATATTGCTTTATAACCTGTAACATATAACCTATAAACTTTATGGCTGAATTAACAGAAGCGTTAAAATTTATTGAAAAGATAGAAAAAGACAACCTTGGTCAATCTGTTTATGAAATAGCTAATCAGCTCCGGGGATATACAAAACCGCAGTATACAACTAAGTTATGGACTTTAGCGACAGGGTATAACCAGAACTATATTCAAGGAGAATTTCAGGGAAAGCTGAGTTTGGAAGCAGTGTTAAGCGGTGAGAAAGTCGATTTTGGTCATTTTATTGCGTCCCTTTCCGACCAAATTAATCAACAGGGAATACGCAAGTCTGATTTAACGGGTTGGACTGGCGACCACACGTCATGGGCGGGAGATATTGGTTCTGCCATTGTGTTTTATCGTTGCCAATCTGATCCTACTAACAAAATTAGTCTTGATGAAGCTTTGCGAAGATTAGCCAGTGATACTGACTGTAGTGCTAATGTAGCAGCTTATGTTATCGGTAATCTATTAAATCGCGATCGCAAACTCACCATCTCTCAGGCAATTAGGCAATACGACGCTACTAGCTATGCAGTGCATATCCAAACATTCCTCAGCAAACGTTTTGGGGCAAATATTTCAGGTAATATACTTCAGAATCCAGATACGGTAGAAGCTAAGATGCGTCTGACTGTATCCACCTATATTGGTTTATCTAGCACAGCATCTAATGTTTATAAGTCTGTGAAAAACTTGGTCAAACTACAACCACAGTTAGCATCAGAAAATCAAAATATCCCTAACGCTAGTGACTTATTAACTGGTTCTCTACATTTTTTGTCTCATTTAGTAAAATTTGGTGGTTTAGAAAGCTTACATTTTCAGCCTTATCAAGTTCCTAGCGTATCTTGGTTGGGGAAGGTGGATTATTTTGTTAGTAGTTAATAGTCCAATACGGTTCAGTTAAGGTGGTGAGAGTTAATTTCTCAATTTTTGCTCTGCCTATTAGACAATGAGCAAGATTTGGGGGATTCTCCCCCAAGCCCCCGATTGGGGGACGGTTGCGTCCCCCAAACCCCCTCCAAAATCATTTTTTCGTTTTTTTGTTGAGTGAACATTTGCTGGCTTGGTTGAAATTTATTTTTCTTATCTGAACCGTATTGGTCAATAGTCATTAGTCAATAGTCATTAGTCATTAGTCAATGGTCAATGGTCAATGGTCAATGGTCAGTAGGGGCGGGTTCTGTGGGATATTCACGTTAGAAGACAGATATTTTGGTTAAACCCGCCTGTACATTAGTCATGAGTCAACTAATTACTGGATTTACTCTCAAGCCGAAGTAAGTTAATACTAATTCGCTTGTACTGTTATTTACAACTTCGTGAATTTCTCCTGGTTCTACAGCGATGCAGTTTCCTGGAAGTAGGGGGTATTCTTGACCGTTAATATAAATGATTCCTGCGCCTGCTTCTACAAAAAAGACCTCGCACATATCTTGATGAGCGTGGGCTGCGGCTTTTTGTCCAGGTGCGAAACGGGCTTGGGAAAAATTGGTAAGGTGGGGTAAATCACCAAACCTGAGCATGACTTTCTTTTTAATCTCTGGGTTGTGAGAAACTGGTTCTTCTGGTATTTCGCCTAACGATGTCGCGATCATAATTTATCCAAATGTGGAAATTTTGGGCATTGGGAATGGGGCATGGGGCATAGGGCATTGGGAAAAATCTACCTTGTCTTCCTTGTCTTCCTTTTCCCCCCAATCCCCAATCCCCAATCCCCAATCCCCAATCCCCAGTCCCCAATCAACCCGGTCTCAAATCATTCGATAGTTCTACAATACCCCTAGAGCCATCGATTCTCACTCGTTGGTCGTCTTGTAAAATCCATGTAGCTCCTTTAACATCCATGACTGCGGGAATTCCGTATTCACGGGCGACGATCGCACCGTGGGAAAGTCTGCCCCCAGCTTCGGCAATTAAGCCGCCAGCCCTGACTAGTAAAGGGGCCCAGCCGGAATCTGTGTAGGGTACTACTAGGATTGTGTCTTTGTCTATCTCTGGTAGGTTTTGTAAACTTCTGACTACTTTGATACGTCCCTCGGCTTGCCCGTGGCTGGCGGGGATACCTTGTAAAATTTGGTCTGAGTAAGCACCGATGGTGGTTGTGGGATGGGGGGGTATATCACCGTAGACGACGAGGGGAATTTGCTCTATTTGGCTATCTTGGGAGAATTGCGATCGCCTAAATGCAATCTGTTGGTTTAATTCTTGTAATAATTGGGGGTTAGCGTCGGCTACTAGTAAACGGACTTCTTCTAGTTCTAAAAAGAAGATATCCCCTGGTTGTTTGAGCCAGTTTGATTGTAACCAAATTTGTTCTAAAGCTAAGAATTTCCATCTTAATTGGGCAAGTAAGCGCGAATAAACTTCTGTGACTCTGCCTTTAATGTCTATCCGTCGCTGGACTATGCCGCGTTTGCGTTTACTTGGTTCTAGGTTAATTTTGTCTGGTTCACTTAACTGAATTAACTGGACGAATAATTGTTTGATGGGTTGGGGTTCTTCTTTCCAAGTAGGGATGGCGATATTTGTCCCCACATCACTTAAATAACCGTAATCTTCTAATAATTCATCTAATTCATAGAGAATTTTCTGCCCTTCTGGGGTTTGAGTCAATAAATCCAATACTTGCTCTGACTCACACTCGGCTAGTATCTGTTTGGCATCGGCGGCTAGGGTTCTCAAGGAACGCATGGCGGCTATTTCTGGGGTGATGCTGTTGTCAATTTGCTCATCTTTAACGCGAAAAATCCCCTGGCGGATGGCGGCACTTAAGGGGGCTAAAATACTGTAATATGTGCCGATACGGAGTAATTCTAGGTTAAAATCTATCCTTTCTAAAATTGCTGCTGGTTCTAACTCTTCTGTGTTTTCGTTAGCTAATCTTGACAACCCAGGAATGAAGATTTTTTGATAGTCTCGTTTAAATTCTTTCTCTAAATTGAGTTCTTGTTGGAGTAATTTTAATAACCCTGGCAAATTTTTGAGAGTGGACTGCAAGGGGGGTTTGGTCATTTTCGCGCCTCTGGTCAAAAATTCCAAACTTTCGGGCGGTAGTCCCATCCGTAGGAAAATCTCTCCTAAGAGGGAGGCGTTAAAATAGGCTCTAGAGTAGTGCAGTGTGGCTGTAGCGGCAAAGTCTAGTCCTGTGGCGCGATCGCCTAAGACTAAACTAAAAATATCTCCCCACACACCACAAGTTAAAGGACGGTTAATCGACCAAGTTAAGGGATGAACTACCCCAGGAATTACCTCGGCGGCGATTTTCCTTGTCCAGATGGGGAGTAGGGTCGTAATTGGTCTAGATTGGAGTAACCACAGGGTTTGACCGTCGTAACTCCATTCAATATCCTGGGGTACGCCCAGGTAACGTTTTTCAATGCGGCGGGCTAAGTATGCTACTTGCTTGATAATTGCTTGGGGAACTCGTCCTGTCCCTTCTAACTGGACGGAGGAGAGATTATCTGTTTCGACGACAAAAGCGCGATATTGTTCTGGTGTGACTTTACCGGAAACGACCTGTGTGGGGCTACCAGGTAAAGCTTCGATAATGACAGCATCGCCTTGCTGGGTGATGGGATCACGGCTAAAAGCTACCCCTGAATATGCACTCTGCACTTGCTGTTGAATGAGTACCGCCATTGCTGTGTCGGGTAAACCGCGATCGCGTCGATACTGCACAGCAGGTGGATAATTGTAAGACTCCCTAACTTCGGCAATGGCTTGCTGTAATTGTGCCTTACTGGTGACATGGATAATTGTGGCGTATTGTCCAGCAGCTGAGGCTTGTTCGGAGTCTTCCCCAATGGCGGAGGAACGGACTACAAGGGGAGATAAATCAGAAGGTTGGAGGAATGCTAATAATTTTTCGGGATCATCACCAGGAACTAGTACCCAACCTTTAGGAACAGAATAACCCCAACGCTTAATTTGTGAGAGAGTGGCGGCTTTTTGTCCGACAAGGCCAGTATCTAACTCATCATCTAAAGAGAGAATAACGCGATCGCCCCGTAAATATTCAAAGACAGCTTGGGATTGGGCATCAACTTCTTGGGCTGGTAACTTTAAATCATCGGGTATTTTCTTATAAATCCAACCTAGTAACGCCGCTAAGGCTACAGCAGCCAGAATTTTCGGGAAATCCTCAGCATGGAGAATGGCTACAAATAATGGAAACACGAGTAACACCCCGTACTTTACCAAAGTTCTTGACTGTAACAGGGTGAAGCTAATAATTGCCAGTAAACTCACAAACAAGGTTAACAGGGGATCATGTACTAACAGTCCCCAAACTACGTTAGTCGTCCCCGCGCCTCGTCCCATTGAGTATCTACCAAAGACTAGGGCTATTAAAGCCAGTATTTCCCAGAATGACCCCTCTGGAAAGAAAGCACGGGTGAGATAAACCGCAGTCATACCCTTGATGGCTTCTGACGCTACCGCCAAAACCCCTGCTATAGTTCCACCGTGGTAAAAAGCGGCAGAAACACTGATATTTTTTGTCCCAATTTGCGCTATGTTCTTTTTCTTGAGTGCGTAAGTAATCCAAGCGATTACAGGTAACGCACCCAAGAAGGGACAGACGATTAAAACAGCTAAAGCACCCCAAAGTTCTCTCATTATGGATTTTGGATTTTAGATTGATTTTGCACCTAAAATCTCAAATCTAAAATTTTATAGTTATTTCCGCCAATTTTTACTAAATTTTAGGGCGCAATTAGGAAAAAGTAAAAAGGTAAAAGGCATTTATAACAAAGAAGCAGGTTTTTTGCCTGTCAACTCTGTGAGGACACTTAGCACTTGCTGAGTGTCCTTTAAGGCTGCTATTGGCTCAATTTAAAGCGTAAGCAGACTGTAACGCCCAAATAATGAGGACAGCAATTGACCCTAATAGTATCACAGTAGAGATAGTGACTACTTTGGGGGTGTCTGCCCCGTCAAATTTCATAATTCCTCGATTTAGGTCGGACATAGCTTTGTAGTTCTCCCTTTATTACAGTGCTAATTTGTCCGTTTTCATCTTAGTCTTTCTCTATGCAGATAGGGTTATGTTTTACATAAGAATTTGTTTAAGCTTTGCAACGTTTTCCACATTAATTTTACGGTTTGTTATTTAAGAGAGTGTTGAATTTTATACTAAGAATCTTCCGTCAGGCATAAAAGAAGTGTTCCAGTCCTAATAACAGATATCCATCTTTACCAATCGGAGATCAGCTTCATGTCAACAATTCGCTCTCTCCTTATCCTGTGCAGGCGATTTCTGGGCAGGGTTAGATTCTCCTCAATTCTGTTTCTAGTTACTGTACTCTTATTGGTCAACTTGTCTACTGTTGCCAAAGCCGGATTGAGTACCCGTTGTAAGGAAGCTCATCCAGAATTCCCTGGTATTCTCAACATTGCTACGAGCAAAGCCGTACAAGAGGCGATGGATTTAGACTGGAACGCTGGACTGAAAGATCAACTTGAACGAGGACGATGGATTCTGTGGAACAAGGACACAGGAGCATTTTCTGTTTCTCCGGTGAAAGTTGGAGATCCCACAACGGGTGACAAGGAAGTTGATATTGGTTCTGCACCACCGGATACTAGTAATATTTTTACAGTCGGGATGTACCACACACATCCACCCAACCCGAAATATAAAGACGTTGGGCCTAGTCCAGCCGATAAATTCAAAGCCACCGGACTGAGACTTCCAAGTTTGGTACGTGACAGTAACCCTGATACCCCAGATCCCAATGATTATCAAAATTATTTAGTAGGGCCAGCACAGGCTTGTGAACCAGAAGATCCTGAAAATGCAAATCGTTCTGTGAAGCTGCCTAATGTCCTTTTCCAGCCTGCTAGTCCAGGTTCTGGTAGCGGCACTAACAACGGTACTAACGGTACTAACGGCAATGGCACTGGTAATGATGGTAACGACTCATCAGGTAACGCCTCTAATCCAGGAAATACCGGCGATAAAAGTACAGGTAGCAGCTATGGCGACCCCCACATTATCACCTTGGATGGTTTTCGTTATAGTTTCCAGACAGTTGGTGAATTTCTCCTAGAACAATCTACCGATGGCAAGTTTATTGTTCAAACTCGTCAAGAAAAAGTACCTAAACAAGAACTGAGTTTAAATACGGCTGTGGCTGTGAAAATAGGAAGCGATCGCATCGGTTATTATGCTCCTAGTGCCGGCAAATCTGAGGCGGTTTTGCGCGTCAATGGCGAAGTCATCACCCTCAAAGATGAGACAGTGAAATTACCTGATGGTGGTTTTCTCCAAAAACAAAGCACCGAATACACCATTGAAAGCCCTCGCGGGGAACAGGTAATCATTCGCCCGATTAAGGTTGCAGGATTACCATTTGTGAATGTGACTGTGACAGTTCCCAACAACTATCAAGGCCAAATGACGGGTTTGTTAGGAGATTTTGATCGGAACGCCAATAATGACTTGAAAACACGCGGTGGGAAACTCATACCTAGTGAATCTAGCTATAGCAATGTCAAACTGGCGTTGAGTAATTTTTTACCGACACCTATTCCCCTAGATGAGTTTCAAAAAAGCTACTTTGACAAACTTTACCGTGATTTCGGTGATAGTTGGCGGATCAAGCAAGAGGACTCACTATTTGACTATGAAAAGGGACAATCAACAGCGACATTTACAGACCGTAATTTTCCCAAACGCTACCATAATATAGCGTCCCTAATGCCGAACCAAATCAGCCAAGCCGAAAATGTCTGTCGTCAAGCCGGAGTCAATGATTTCATGCTCGAAGGCTGTATTCTGGATGTCGGGTTTACAGGGGAAAGTGGCTTTGCTAAAAATATGGTGAATGTATTAACTCATACTGTAGTTGATCGGGCTGTCAATCGTGCCTTGGATGAAGTGCGATCGCATATAAATATTCCGATTCCTGTGAAAATTCCTGGTTTTCCTTTCTAGAGTATAATTATTTACAAAAAAAGGGAACGGGGAACGGGGAACAGGGAACAGGTAAAGAAAAAAACTTTAGTTGTGGGTTTAAAGCCCACTAAAAATTGCATCATTATTTCAATCCTACACTTAAAAGTGTAGGTTTCCCTGTTGCCCGTTCCCTCTGAATTTCAATTCAGTTATGAGGCTGAATCACTAGGAGGGTGTTTGCTGATGAAATTATTTTTGCTCATTTTGGGGGGGGTGGTAGTAGCTTTAGTGCTGTTGGAGATTGGGTTGCGATCGCTGTTTGGTTTTGGTAATCCCCTCACCTATATTGCTGATGACCAAATTGGCTATTTATTAGCACCCAATCAACGCACTCGTCGCTTTGGTAATCTGATTGAAATTAATGAATATTCTATGCGGAGTGGGGCGGTAGCTCAGACACCCCCAACACGGCGAGTTCTCATGTTGGGAGACTCTATAGTTAATGGTGGGTGGTGGACAGACCAAGCTAATACGATTTCTAGTTTATTGATGGCTAGCTTATCTCAGCAGCAACCAACGGAAGTATTAAATGCTTCCGCTAATTCTTGGGGGCCAAGAAATGAATTAGCTTATCTCAAGAAATATGGGACTTTCCAAGCTCAGACCTTAGTATTATTGATTAATACAGATGACTTATTTGCTACCGCACCTACATCATTACCAGTAGGACGCGATCGCAATTATCCCAATCAAAAACCAGTTTTGGGGTTAATAGAAGTATGGCAGCGTTATGTACAAAAGCCACAGCCGATTCCTGAACTAGCCGCATTACAAAAAGAAGCAGGCGATCGCGTGGGTGTTAATCTAGAGGCTATTGCCCAAATTCAAGCCTTAACCCAGCAAAATCAGAGTAAATTCCTGTTGATAATGACTCCCCTACTGCGAGAACTCGGTAAACCAGGCCCCCGTGACTACGAAATTATAGCCCGTCAACGCCTCCAGGATTTTACCCAAGCACAGCAGATTGCTTATATTGATTTCTTACCGATATTCAACGCCAATACTAATCCACAAGGCTTATATCAAGACCATATTCACTTGAACTTACAAGGTAATCAGTTAGTCACTCAAACAATTTTGGATTGGGGATTTTAGGTTAAACTGAGATTGACGCGCACAATCACATCGTTATAATCGCGATCGCCGCCATTAAATAAATCTTCAAAGCCAAAAGTATTATTACCCAATAGATGAATATGATCAGCCTGATCAGGGTTCGCCCCTAAAAAGGGAAAGTAGACTCTTGGATCATTATTCCGATTTTGATCAATCACCGCATCGGGTAAGCCGTTAACAATGATCAACGGTGCATAAATTCCCCCAGGTTCAAATATACCAGTGTAGGTGGCTGTACTTTGATTGCTAACTCTGAAATCCATCCCGCTAATCCGTCCCCTTACAGCAGCTTGTGTATAACCGCTTTGCCCCACTAAGATATCTGCTGTACCATCACCGTTAGTATCAATCCCGCCATTCTCATCAACTACCCGATAAAAACCAATCAGGTTATCAAACACGGCTTCTCTATTGAGAATAAAATCGGCTCTCACAGCTTGATTGATCCCGCGCAAATCAATCACTTCACCTTGATGTTTGGCTTGCGAATTTATACCCAGGGGTAATGCTTGTTGTCTAGTTTGAATTCTTACACCAAAGTCTGCATAGTTAATCAAAAAACCCTCATTTTCTACTTGAATATTTTCATTGTTGAGAAATATCACCGTCGATAAATTCGTGTTTCCTGATAACACCGCATTGGTTGTACTATTGGGGATCAAATAAAAGCGCAGATTCTCACCAGAATTAAATTCTAGTGTTCTTGTCAAATCCAGAGGATTAAAACCATTGGGCGAGTTAGCTAGAGAGAATAAAATTACTTGGGCTGTTGTTAAAGCTGTGCGGGTGTAGTCCGTTGTTCCTGGTGCGATACCGTTAAGATTACCTTGTGCATCATCAACCCTAAATACTCCCAATTCGTAGATGATACTAGGACTAAGTTTTGTGAGTTGGAATTCTAGCTGGGATTTGCTGCTATCAGAATTTTTTACGGTAAAAATATCATTTTGACTGTTAATAATTACTGTTCCCTGGACATTGATCGTTAACTGATTCGCGGCTAAACTATCTTCCGCTCCATCACTGACTTTAAATTGAAATTGAGCATAATTATTACCAATTGCCGTTTTATCGGTTTTAAACTTCAGCAGGTTTAATTGCTCGACTGCAATAATTTGTCCAACGTTAATCTGTTCCCCTTCTGTTAGCTGTTGATCATTATTGCTATCTAAGAAAAATTCCCCTAATTGCGGGAGGGTAATAATTGTCACTGCGTGCAAACTATCATCACTGTCTGCATCAATGAAGGGAAAGTCACTCGGCTTGAAGCTATAAAGGCTATTAGGCTGAGTGTAGATGTTGGTATCGGCGGAGGTAGGAACGACATTTTGACTAAATACTGTCACAGCAGAGTCAGCAAAGCCCGCCGTATAGATAAATTTACTATCTGGACTGGTGACGACGGAGAAAATCCCATCAAGTCCATCTACACCATTAGTTTCATCTTGTTGAAATTCTCTAAAAGTCAGTTTACCTGTGGTGATATCTCTTTGAAAGACGGCGACTCCATCGTCTTGGAAGATAGCAGCATAGAGAAATTTACCATCAGGACTGATGCTGATGGCTTTCACACCGCCAATTCCGTCGGTTTCAGCCGCAGCATCTTCTTGAAGTTCCACTAAACTCAATGTACCTGTGGTGGTATCCCGTGCAAATACGCCAATTACGCCACTTGTTCCCAACCCATAGAGGTATTGATGATCAGGGCTGAGGGCGAGAGAGTAGGGGATAAAAGGTACGTCAATACTATCTGTATAGCCTGTTTGAGCTTCTACAAAACTCAGTTCACCGTTGTCTAAATCTCGCTCAAAGACTCCCAACACGCCGGTAGTTTCATCAACGATTCCGCTTACATACAGGAATCGATTATCCGCACTGAGAATGAGGGAATAAGCACCAGCTAACCCATCTACCTGATTGGGATCATGGGGGAGAAAGTCAAAGGGTGTAAGTCCACCTGTAATGGGATCTCGCTCAAAAATTGCTATCCCATCTTGCTCAGTACCTTCAGCCGAGGCGATCGCATAGAGAAATCTTCCGTCAGCACTAATGGCGATGTCAGTTAAACCACTGAGCAAATCATCTTGTTGAGTGGCGATAAAAATCAACTCGCCTGTATTAGTATCCCTTTGAAAGTAGGCAATCGCAGATTCATTCCGTCCTGCTACATAAAGGTAATGATCATCTGGACTAATGGCGATCGCATAAGCATCAGTTAACCCATCAATATCCTGTTGTGCTGCTACAAACCTCAATTTTCCCGTGGTTTGGTCGCGTTCAAAAATAGCGATCGCAGATTCATTCAATTCTGTTGTAAATGAGTTATCTGTTGCTGCTACATAGAGAAATTTTCCGTCAGCACTAATAGTCACCAAGCTAGGAAAACTTAAGCCAAATACACCATCTAGCTGATTTTTTTCAACTTCTACGAAATTTATAATGTCGTTTTGCATATTGATTTCCGAATCTATAAATATTGATTAACTACGGCAATGTTTGCTGATTTTACTGTGAGCAAAAAATAAAATTATGTCTTTGGTCTCTGGATTGTTCCGTTATCCATTACCCAAAAGCGACGCTATTGATTGAGTGTAGCTAAATACTATAGGAATCATATTTGATTTCTGAAAAAAGCTCAGTACACCTCTTTTACTTCTTTTCCTGTTCCCTGTTCCCTATCTACGCAAATCATTTCAATAATCAAGTCGGATTCCTATATATCAGAGGTTATTTTAACAGTTAGCAGTGACTAGTGTTGTGTGGAATAACCCTTTGCTTAAGTCCTTTTTAATAGTTTCCGCCATCACAACAGATGGCAATATATGAGAATTTGCTCAATCATTTGAGAATGCAGCACTACATCCTCCAGTCAATCTTGGTGATTATATCCTCACAGGATAAGACTTCATCAAGAATAATTCATTTAATTCAACTTATTCATTTACTTCATTTAATTCGGAGCATAAAAAATGCAGCTTGTCTGGACAAATTATTTTATGATATGCTGACAAACACGCTCACATTTGAGAAGATGTTTGCTAATTATAGCTATTCGTATCAAACCCTCTCAAGCCTAACACCTCTAGCCCCATGAATTACCAATCAATGGGGTTTAGAATCCTCTAAAAACCATAATTACAATGCGGATACACCACCGCATTGTAATATTTTCTCGAAAAAGGTATTTGCAAAGTCGTTGGCTGTGTTTTTTAAGATTTGATAGAATAAAAATATACTATTAGTGCTGTTCTCCTAACCTAGTAAATGATTATTTAACGAAATTTTGGGGTTTAATTCCCCGTCATCACAAGTAATTGCTGAAAGCCTACGGCATAGCTGTGTTTATATCATCACAGGACGTTATACCAATTCTCCAAAATTAGGCAACAGATGCAAAGCTTGAAACCCAGATAGTATCTAAATTGCGTTAGCGTAGCGGGACGTTAGTCCATTGCGTTAGCGAAGCGGGGCGTTAGCCCATTGCGAATTGCGAATTGCAAATTGTCTTAATTGGTGTGTTCCTCAATATTCATCATTCATTGAATTATTAATCAAATATTGATTATGATGACAAGGCGACATCACTTATTAACATGGCTATTTATTATTAGCCTAATTTTATGTTCGGTAACAAATCATATTTTTATCACTCTACCTTCATGGTCATTAACTGAAAAAATATCTATTGCTCAGGGTAAAAGTATTTTATTTGAAATAAAAAGCAATCATGATGATTATATTAAGTCTCAACTATTATTAAATTCTCACCAGAGTAACTGTCTACCAACAAAATATCCCCCACTGGAAACTCAAGGCAATACATCACAGGCTTACCGAGCAGTAATTGCTCGAAATCTCAATTTAATAGAGGAAACAGCACCAGATATTGACCACAAACTAAATTTTATAATTAATGACCTAAGTGAATTACAAATGATGGAGATTAAAAGTTACCATAATCAAGATTGTCAATTAACATTAGTGAATAACCAAGTAAAGGATTTAAATGTATCCAGAGTAAATACAGCGATTTTCAATTCCATCATCTTAAATGAGAAAACTGCAATCATCGCTAGATTCCCTAGAGCCAATCAAAAACTGAAATTACATTGGATTAACATAGATAGCCAAACATTTCGGGAGAAAGTCAATCAATTTCGTAGAGGTTTAGAAAATTACGGTGATATTATTTATAATCCCCAACTAGCACAGCAGCTATATGATTGGATGATTCGACCCTTTGCTGATGATCTAGAAACCTTAGAAATTAACACTTTAGTTTTTATCCAAGATGGTATCCTGCGTAGCATACCGATGGCGGCGTTACATGATGGGGAAAAATTTTTAGTAGAGAAATATGCGATCGCCACTACTCCTAGTCTCAGTCTCACCAATTTACAAACATCAAAGCAAAACAAAGTCCGCGCCTTAGCTGTTGGTTTAACCCAAGCAGCAATAGTTGATGGACGCAGATATGAGGCGTTAAAAAACGTCGCTACAGAAATCCGGGAAGTGAAACGACAAATTCCCAATAGCAAGCAGTTGTTAGATCAAAATTTTACGCGCGATCGCCTCAAATCAGAACTACGTGAAACTTTTTACCCCATTATCCACATTGCTACACATGGCGAATTCGGTCAGCATCCTGATGAGACTTTTTTAGTCACAGGTGATAATCAAAAGCTGACAATTACAGAGTTAGATAATATTTTTCGTAATATTAGTTATATTCATGAGTCAGTAGATTTACTATTGTTGACTGCCTGTGAAAGTGCAATTGGTAGTGAGCGTGCAGCTTTAGGGCTTGCAGGGGTAGCAGTACAGGCTGGTGTGAAAACTGCCCTAGCTTCCTTGTGGTCAATTAACGACGATGCAACTGTCAAATTAGTTACTAGATTTTATGAGGCTTGGTGTCACTCTGGTGTAACTAAAGCTGAAGCCCTCAGAATAGCACAGCGATCGCTCATCGCCAATGGCGGACAATCATCTCACCCTGCATATTGGGCGGCGTTTGTGCTTGTAGGTAATTGGCTCTAGGAATTTTGGATTTTGCGGAAAGTTCTGTAGGCGGGTTTCCCGCCGTAGGAAACTTTTCAAGACGGATTTTGGATTTTGGATTTAACCCCAATCCATAATCTAAAATCCAAATTTAATTATCTTAATACAAATTCTCCAAAATTAAGTAACAGATGCAATGCTTGAAACCAAGATAGTATCTGAATTTCTTAATTGCTTTAGCGTAGTGAGACGGGAGCATCGTTGCGAATTGCGAATTGCGAATTGCGAATTGATATTACTCTTGATAAATCAATGCAATTTGGTGGAAATTTCTATGTTTTCCTGCTGCTTCTAATTCAGTAAGACTAGCTAACAAATTAGTGAAGACTTGAGCAACTTTATCCTGATAATTAGCAGGGAGAGCTTCTTTAATTGCATCATACCAAATACCATGTTTACCATATAGATTGGCTTTCAAATCAGGATTATTTGTCATCGCTAAATCATTGATTAAAGTTTGAGGTGCGGCTACAACTTCTACCTCAGCTCTAGCGATAGGATTATGGGAAGGACGCTCAGGATTACAAATAATTTGCAACTGCCAAAGATATCTTTTACCTACGCTTAAACCTGGCAAATCTTGCGGTAATGTTTGTTTCATTAATCCTGGTGAACTGAGGAGGATTTTTGTATAGGTATCTAGCTTTTGTGGACGGAGATTTGTATCGAATTCATAGAGGCTAAATTTGATTGGTAAAGATTGATTATTCGTGACATACCAAGCAAATGTCGGATGTGTAGAAGTAGTTAAACCTACATGAGTTTGGGGTGCTAATAACATGAGCGATCGCCCACTGCTAGACTCACATCTTCCCCTAACACCTGATGAATCTGAATAACCACTGGGAGGTTTTTGATCTTTGGGTGGCTTATACCCAGCCATTGCAGCCTGAGTTACACCTAGAATTGCACTCAAAATACAACCTGTGAAAATCCTGGTATAACCAATTGCATACCTGGATTTTTTGTTGTTAGTCATCATAGGGTATACTTCACTTTGAAAGATACTAAATAAACTACAAATTGCAGATTGTTATTTTCTGATTTTCCCATATTTAGTTTTTCAAATAAAGAGATTTGACAGGACATTAATCATTTTAAATAACTGCCAATATTCAAGCATGAAAAATCATATCAGCATTGACAAAAACATCAACATAAGTTGTAGATAAACATGAGTTATTTTCCCAATTACATCATTACCAAAACCAAAACTTCCGCATAGGCCAAGATAATTCGCAGAGAGTACCTTTAGGAGAAAGAGGAACTCGCCGAAATTTACCTCTTAATTGTCTTGCTAAATTTCTAAATTGTTGAGTACCACGACCTTCTGTTGATGAGGCGACACCCAAGCCATCATCTATAATGCTTAAGGTATACCAACCTTCTGATGAAGAACAATTTACTTCCAAGCGAGTGACACCTGTAGCGTGTTTACCAACATTACATAAAGCTTCTTCCAGAAATCGACAAAGGCTTCGTTTTTGTTCAGTAGTTAAATGTCGCTTATCTATAGGTTCAAAATTGCGAATTCTAATCCCGATGGTTGTAAAACAAGGAAATTCTCTTTCTAAAGTGTAGGTGTAAACTTGATAGAGAATTTCATGCAGTGGGTCTTGTAAATTCAGGACTAAACTGCTACCTAAATAGAGACTATTATCTTGATGGGGTGGCTCTCTTTGTAAAAATTCATAAATTCCTCTGAGTTCTAGATTCAATTTTTCTAATTCATGTTCTATTTCTGTGAGCAATTCTGGCGATGAGTTCTTTTGATCGCGGACTAGTTTTAAAACTTTTGCCAAATTTTGTAAAGGGCCATTGTGAATAGTTTCAAAGGAACGCTCAATGATGGCTTGTCTGGCTTTAATCCCTAAACGTAAAGCATGGTCATTTTGATATAAAGCTGTTAATTCTATCCCATTGAGAATTAATACTAAAAATGCTGGGACAAATGGAATCCACCAACCCCAAATCAGTGACAAGTAACTAATAGTTATGAGGCTACAGCTAGCACAAAGAACGATGAAAAAATTGCCTAAAGGTGATTTTGTCAGTCTCGCACTAGCAATTCCTAAAATTCCCCAACCTATAATCCAAAGATATTCGTAAATATCTGACCATGTATTTAAAAGTGGTCTGTTGTCTAAGACTGCGCTGATAATTTGACTCACAGCGTGTGCTTGAATTTCTACCCCATAAACTCGACCAGGCGCAGGTTTATTTGATTCAATGGCGGAAGTGGTGATAAAATCTTTGCGACTAGGGGAAGTAATCCCAATAATCACTATGCGATCGCGGATTAATTCCAGATTAAATTTATTGTTTTGAATGTCATATAAAGACACAGTTTGAAATCGATTTTTACCACTGCGGAAATTGAGTAATACTTGCACTCCACCTGCATCGGTGCGGACATAACCCCCAGCGTTGGGAGAAAATCGCGGTAGTTCAGTTTTCCCAAAGCGCAACGCATGGCGATCGCGAATTCCGTTCTCTAAAGTAATTCCGGCTTTAGCTAAATAAATTTCTGCTAAACGTAAAGACAAAGAAAATTTGTATTCTGGAGATGATGGTGATGGTGTGGATAACAAACTGCGCCTTAATTTACCATCACTATCAGGAAGTTGATCAGCAAAACCAATTTGTTCTGGTGATAATGTGGGAGGTGGAGGAACTGAATCAGGTAAGACTTTTTCAATAGCAACGAGATTTTTAGTTTCTGATAATACTTTTACTAATTCATCATAACCAGGATTGACGGGTAAATTCCTATAAATATCCAGACCAATTACGCGCGGTTGATATTTATTTAACTTTAATAGGAGTTGGGCTAAATCCTGATCTGAAATAGCAGAATTAATCGCATAATTTTGCCGAATGCGAGGATCATCTTCATTAATTTCTACTAAAATAATTCTCTCATCTATCGGTTCAGTAGGTCTCAAACGCAGGAAATGATCAAAAGCTAACCACTCTAAAGACTGCATTGCACCAGTTAGACGAGCAATAATTACTAATCCCATTAATGCCATACCTGGTAATGCACCTACACGCCAAATGGTAATTTCTTCTTTAAACCTTTTCCAAATTCCTGGCTGCATAAGTGTTGCAATATAATACTTTTTATTCCCAAAATATGGAAATTTTTGGAAATTGATTCTTTAAATATTATGACACTTACAGACTTAATTACACATTCACATCGATGATAGTTGAATTAATCAATTAATCCCTCTTCTCTAGCACGCATTTCAGTTTGAATGCGGATATTTCTTCCCTCTTCAGGATAAACATCTAAAGCGTCTTGCAATTTACTCCAGTAGTGGCGCACCATCCTTTCAGATATGCACATACGTTCAGCAATAGTTCTATCTTGCAACCCTTCTCCAAAAGCCAAAGTTAACATCCTCAACCATTCGGGTTTGACTTCCAAACCTGAATGAATACCTTTAATGTCTTTTGTGTGAGTTAATCCTTGTAAAGCCCAATCAACTCTAGTTAACATTTCTTGAGTAGATAGGCTTTTATCTGCAACAGTAAAGCCTCCTTTATGGCTATCAATATCTGGTCGAATTCTCACTAAAGTTCTGACATTAGCACTCTGTACTACGATATTGAGATGAGGATATCCTTTCATCAAAGTTCGCAGGAGTTGTACACCAGTTTCCGGTTTCGCCGTTGTGTCTGGATGTTCAGGAATTGAGAGATCCATCACTACTAAATCCGGTTTAGGGTCTAATAAGGTGAGTTGTTCGAGAGCATTTCTGGCAGTTGTAGCGGTGATCAATTCAGCTTCGGCGAAATGTTTTCGCAACACATTCAGCGTTCCTGATAACACTGATTCGTGGTCATCAATTACTAGAATTTTCAGCAAAGTTTTCTCTGTCAGAATTTCTCTCATAATCAAATTCCCACCTCTTGAATGTGCTATTATTAGTGGTTTTGCATACTTTATATCTCTAAGCTTATTATACTAAATTGTTAGGTACTACTCACAAACATAGAAAATTAAATATTGTTACTGGCAGCAAGTAGGACAGGTGATAGTAGGAAGATAGTAGCGTGAATCCAGCAAATTATAGCGTTAAAAACTGGAAAAAAATGATTCTATCCCTACATTATTACCAATAAAAGTAGTAAGCCACCATTAAATTATTTCTCCGATAAAATAATTTTCCTGCTGTCAATGCTCTAAAACTTTCACACAGATAATCTAATTCTCTCCAGTGAGTATAGGGAACTAACATAGATATGTCAGAGTAAGTCATAGTAACAATTAATTGCGCCAGATTTTGCCGTTGTTCCAAACTAATATTAATGGCTCTTGGGGTCAATAAATCCGGTAAGGTGATAGTAAATAATTCTTCTAAAGCATTTAAAACTATCAGACTATGTTCAGCCGATTCATATCGCCAAGTAAATGGCATACTGAGATGAAATTCTAGATGAGGATGGGAAACAATCCACTGTTCTAATAAGTCTTCAATAGCTAGAGGAAAATTATCTTGGAGATAGGATGGAAATAGGCGATCGCTTAACTTTGCTAGAGAGCGATGTAAATAATCAATTTGTTGTACATAGGCTTGAGTCTTTTCACTAGATAATTCTTCGTTATCTAGTGCTGATAGTTCTAAATTACGGCGGAATGTAAATAATTCTTGTAATAGTTCTTCTCTAATTTTCTCAGCCTCCATAAATAATTTTAGAGATTGTCTCAACGACCACCATTGCAATGATTGCTGAATTCTATGATAGGATTTAACAAACATAATCATGGCCGTATCAATTCAAAACTAGGAAACATTAATTATGGTGTGTTGCGGCTATATCAAGATTTGAGCGTGTGTGTAAGTAATATCTAGCCGTCATGAAAAGTATGATATCGGTGCGTTACACTTTGCTTTAACGCACCATACAAAGTTCAGATTTATTACCTAAATCATCCCTTACAAATCTGTAATTAATCTGGCTTTTCTCAAGATAAATTGCAGTGCTGTTTCCTGCTTAGAAATAATATCTGCTTGAGCCTCCATACCAGCTTGGAGATTACACTGACGACCATTGCCAAAAGTGATGCTATCTGGTTGAATAGTTACTTCAAAATAGCTAGCAGTGGGGGTACTTGAACCAGATGTAGATGTATTATCATTATTAGGTTTAATAGCATCTGGAGAAATAGCTTTCACAACTCCTTTGAGCGTGCCGTAATCGGGATAGGGACAAGCATTAATTCGCATTTGTGCTGTTTGACCAAGGGCGACATTTTTAATTTCTTGGGTGGGAATAACTGCTTTAACAATTAGAGGAGCATAATTAGGCGCGATTTCTGCTACAGCTTCACTAGCACGTAAAACTTGCCCAGGGTTGCGTAAATTCAGTTTGAGAATAATACCATCACTACTAGCTCGTAAAACAGTATCTTGCAGTTGATTAACTATCTGTAGCAACTCTTTTTGGGATTGTCCGATTTGATTTTGAATTTCTATCCGCCTTTGAATTAAAGCTTGTTTCTCCTTTTTTAAAGTTGCAATCGTAGCCTCACCTCTAGCAGTTTCTTGGGCAATACGTTCTTCAGCGATCGCAACTGTAGCATCTGTAGGATTTACACTAACTTTAGCTGATTCAACTTTAGCTTTGGCGATATCAACAGCTTTTTTTGTGGCTTCTAAAATCGCCTTACTCTGTTCAACCACCAGTTTTTTCTGTTCAAATTCACGCCCACCAATCGCCCCAATTTTTGCTAGTTGTTCATAGCGATCGCGGTCTACTTCAGCAAAACTTAAATCAGCTTGAGCTTTTTGTAAATCAGCTTGAGCTTTTTCTAAACTAGCTTGTGCTGCTAGTAGTTCACTATTAGTAGTAACTTGTTTCTCCTGATATTCTCTTTGAATACGTGTTGAATCTGCTTTAGCCGCTAAAATTGCTCGCTCGGCTATTGTATTTTCTGCCAGAATTTGACGTTCTAAGTTACTAATTTGAGCATCGATTTGAATCACTTGCAACTTACCTTGCTCAATATTATTTTGGCGTTGGCTTTTTTGAATTTGCAATTGTTCATCATCCAAATAAGCAATCACATCGCCCCGTTTTACAACCTGATTTTCCTTCACCACAATATTTTTAACTGTACCTTCAACCTTTGGCTGTACCAGTCGAATTTCTCCTGTAGGACGTACAGCCGCCGACGCTTTCACTGTGACATTATATTTTATCCATGAAGATAGAGTAATTCCAGTAGCAACACTAGCAATCAGAAAAATCCCTGCCAAAGACATCCAAGGGCTAACAGGAGGAAGATAATCTTCACTTTGAACAGGGGGTAAAACTTTTTGGTTATGAGTGTAGAGCATACTTATAATAGTTAATAGTCATTAGTCATTAGTCATTAGTCATTAGTCATTAGTTTTTTCCTCTGCTACCTTGTCTCCCTTGTCTCCCTTGTCTCCCTTGTCTCCTTTTCCCAGTCCCCAATCCCCAGTCCCCAATCCCCAGTCCCCAATCCCCAATCCCCAACCCCCAATCAAGTATTTAAAAAATCTAAATGCTCTCCAGATATAGAGCGTAAATTCTCTAAAGAACCTGCTACTTTTAACTGACCTTGATCTAACAACATCACCCAGTCAGCCCGATTAATTACTTGGGGACGGTGGCTAATTAAAATAGTCGTCTTTCCCCGACGATGTTGAAATAATTTATCTAATAGTTGGGTTTCACTGACAGGATCAAGTCCAGCAGTTGATTCATCTAAAATTAATATTGGTGGGTCTGTAACAATCGCTCTTGCTATTGCTAATCTTTGCCTTTGTCCACCAGAAATATTTGCGCCGAACTCTCCTAAGATAGTCTGATATTTATCAGGTAGTTTACTGATAAAATCATCAGCTTCCGCAATTTTACAAGCCCTAACAATCTGCTCAAATGTAACGTGAGGCGCACCTAAACGAAAGTTTTCAACAATTGAACGACTCCAAAAATGAGCGTCTTGAGGAACTAAAACTATCTGTTGACGTAGACAATCAAGAGAAAGGTCTTCTAAATTATAAATACCAATGCGGATATTACCTGATTGCAGAGAATATAGTGAAGCGATGATTTTAGCTAAGGTGCTTTTACCACAGCCAGATTTGCCAATAATCGCCACAACTTTACCACCAGGAATAGTTAGAGAAAAATCTTCTAATAATTCCAATCTACCAGGATAATGAAAATTGACATGGGTACAAACAATGTCAGCATTATCAGGAATTTTTGCAAATGCCTTTTTCCCATCTCCTTGATTTTCGGGTATAGCATCTATGACTTCTGTGAGACGTTGCGTAGCAGTTCTTGCTCGTGTAAATTCATCTACAAAGGTAATTACAGTGGCAATTAAACCGATGAAATTGCCATTCATAGAGTTAAAAGCTAGTAACTGCCCAATACTCAAATTTTCTTGGGGATTAATTACTAAATTCCCCCCATACCACAACAAAGCAATACTCCCAACCGCAGAGACAAAGCTAGAAAATGTGCCGTTAATGACGCTAATTTGAATAGTGTTGAGGGTTAAGGTAGAAATTTTGCCAAATCTACCTTGTAATTCTTCCCAAAATTGCGGGGATGCTGTGGTAGTTTTGAGGGTGAGCGCGCCTTTGAATGTTTCGACTAAAACACCTTGTGCTTCGGCTTCTGTGACTAAAACATCGCGAGTTTTTTGTTGCAAAGTCGGCTGAAATATAACTGTAGATAATGTCATCACTGCCGAGATAAACAAAGCAACTAGCGTGAGTTTCCAGCTATAAAAAGCCATAAACCCAAGGGAAATCATGGCAACAAAAAATTTACTGGGTAGACTAACAACAACTTGTGAGACTAGTTGATTAATTTGGTCAATATCTCGCAACCGACTGACAATTTCACCACTACGCCGAGCCTCATAATAAGAAAGTGGTAATTGTAAGATTTGCCACCCAAATTCTAATACTAACCCTAGTTGTAAACGTTGGGCGAAGTGAGCAATTAAGTTAGATTGTACCCATGATAAACTACTAGAAATTACATTCATCACTACGACAGCGATCGCCATTGTAGTGAGTAGTTTAGTGTCACCCCGAACTAGGACATCATCGGTAAGAATTTGGAGTAAGAACGGAGAAGCTAAAGAGAGCAACCCCAACAATATATTTAGGGGTAAAGCTTGGGCTAAAATGCCCCGAAAAATCCAAATACGCTTAAAAAACCGCCAAAAACCGCCAACTTTATCATTCTCTTGCCCATGAAACCGGATTGGATCAGGTTCAAGCAACAGCATTAACCAATCACTCCACCCTTCTGTTAAAGCTTGTGGAGAGATATAACGTAAACCAACAGCCGGATCAGCAACTATATATTTTTTGCCTTTCTTACCATATAAAACTACCCAATGATGCCCTTGCCAGTGAATAATTGCCGGTAGAGGTGCTTCATTCATCCGCTTTAACAATTCTGGCGAGGTTTTCACCGGACGAGCATTAAAACCAAGTGTTTCTGCTCCCCGTTTTAGACCTAATAAAGTTGTGCCAAATTGTCCAGTACCTACAGCCTCACGCACACGAGAAAGAGTAACAGTCCGGCCATAGTGTTTGAGAATTGCAGTAATACAAGCAGCACCACAATCTTCTTCGCTGTGTTGTGGGACGTAATGGTATTTCATGTGAGCTAAAAACTTTTCAAAAAGTACCCATGAAGATATAGGTGATGAGGCAAATTGCACAAAGAGCAATTTTGAATAAGACAGGCTAACTTAGCCTGCCTCATAGCAGATATAGCAGATATACTTGCAAATTTAATTATTTCAACGCCTGTTACCGCGTCTTCCTCTACGAGAGTTTGGTGCATATTCAAATACAAAGGCTGACTCCCAGGCAAACTGAATTTCGTCTGGAGTAAGTCCTGGGTTGCCGAATACAACACCAGCCCCCAAAATGTACAGGTAAGTATCCAGATTAAAACTAACTTGTAAGTTTCCTCCACTGACGACAGCAGATTCTTCAGGGGTAATTGCTTGAAAAAGTGTGTTATTTTCTTCCATCGCTCGCTTGCATTCCACTATGTATAACAATGAGCAATCTGACAACCCAAGAGCATGAAATAAACAATGAGTAAACTGTTTATTACTCAATTTGAACTTGTAATTGGCGATCGCCTATAAATTTCAACCTACAAACTTAACCTACAAACCTAATTGGTTAGTCAAGTCGTTGTTCGGTTGAGGTGAAGGGCTAGTTGTAGGAGAAGTAGGAGTGAGAATTATTTCCTGACCTTGCCCATCTGCGTTTAAAATCCTAGCTGTTGTCCCATCGTAAATAAATATAGGCAACACACCACCATTAATAACCGCAGATTCTTCGTTAATTAGCTCCGTAAACAGAGCAAGTCTGTTATTAATGCTCATTTTTTACCTTCAGGTTATTTCAAATACTGAAACATTGGAAAATGTTCCAGTATTTGGTGTAATCATTCGCACTCACTTAGAACTGAGCCATGATTAAGTAAGCCTGAAAACAGATATATTAAATCAATTTTCAGGCTAATACTTTAGTTGCAGCTATTACAAGCTGATTGCTCTTTGGAAAGCAAAGTTGGTTTCTTGTTCGGTGAGTGTAGGTACACCAAATACAACACCAGCACCTAAGATGAATAGGTAAGCATCTAGGTTAAATCTGAAATCATTGACTCCGCCACTAACTACGGCAGATTGTTCAGCAGAAATTTCGCTAAATAAGTTGTTATCTAGAGCTTGCATGATTTTTTCCTCAGTGATAATGGTGAGAATTAGCTTTGGCAAGAATTTGCTAATCAGTAGTTCCAAGTGCGATCGCTTTACAAGCTGATTGCTCGTTGGAAAGCAAAGTTGGTTTCTTCTGCGGTGAGTGTAGGCACACCAAATACAACGCCAGCACCTAAGATGAACAGGTAAGCATCTAGGTTAAATCTAAAATCATTCACGCCACCGTTAACGAGTGCAGACTCTTGAGCAGAAACTTCGGTAAATAATGTACCTTGCATGGTTTTTCACCTACAATGAGAATGTTTGCATTTATTATTAGCTGGGAGTTAGAAGTGATTTTTGTTTCCCTTCAACTCCCCGCTTAATTAAGACATTAAGTGCAAACACTAGGTTGAGTCATGTAAAATTTCTGCAAACTTGCTTGCTAAATTCGGCAAATTAGATTGTAGAATTACGCCAAAAGCATTTCCGAAAAATACATAATAGTCCCTCAAATCCTTTCCCAGAGCTAGTTAGCCATCAATCTACAAAGCACTCTAGCCACCTCTAACTAAGTTTGATCAATGTCGAAAAACTACAATAACTGCTTTCAATTCACTTTGTCGATGTTTGTAAAATATATACTTTATTTGTAGAAAAAATATCAATTTACACCATTTAACGAAAAATCTGATACAGATATAAATACTCTCCCGTGTCCCCTCTCAATGTGCTTTCTTATATGCTTAACAGCTTATTTTCTCGAACCCACAAAGCCAAACCTCCCCCTCGTCCACGCGCTGCAATTAAATCTGCATTCACAAGAAAGAAAGCGAAAAAAGCTTGTTTAGCGATGGGTTGATTGTAAAAATCCTCAGCTTGATGTTTACCAGAACGAATTTTTTGTTGGTAAATAGTGCGGCCAAATAACTGTAAGAACATTTGAGTAAAATCAAAAGCCAGGATATTTTTCTTCCCTAAATACTTAGCTGGCCCTGTCAATTGTAATAAAATCGACCCCAATTGTACTTGATTCCCAATTTCGCCTCTATTGCTATCTATCTTTGAATCTGCACTAAAAGAAATCTGAATTTTCGCCAGTTTCGGGACATACCAACCTTTACCTAAAATAATTCCACCGCGTTCTCTGGCTTTTTTTGTTCCAGTAGCGAAACACAAACGCCACGTACCAACTAAAGAATCAAATTCGTAATTGAGTCTTTGTTGTTTAGCAGTTGTTTCTGCGGCTAACAAAGCATTGACAATGGTTTCTGTAGCAGGAAGTGGATGATTTTTTTCTCGATAAGCAATTGCTGCTTGAGTTAAAATGCTTACAAAATTATCTGTATTAGTGCTAGTCATCACAGTTAATTAATTGTGGAATTTTAAATTATGAAAGATAAGATATTGCGTTTGATTATAAGTTTTTTTATTCACTGAGTATATAAGTGTGTGCTATTGCAGATATCCCTGCTTTGTGTTTATGCAACAAAAAGCGATCGCCTCTTTCATCATACAGGCGATCGCTACTCTTAAATCACAATAATTGTACTGCTGAGTATTTAGGCAATCTCTTCTAGATCAACCCATTCATCATAGGAAGAATCATAATCAACATAATGTACATAGTATTGCTGACCCTGAATTTTGTTAATCACAGCAGAATACCAGTCTTCCTCGTCATCGTCCCAAACTTTCACCTTCAGACCAACAGCAAATCCATTATCATCAGATGTGTTGTGGGAACGGATACGGATATCATCAGAGCCTACCCATTCATCATAGGATGAACCATACC
Source organism: Aliinostoc sp. HNIBRCY26 (assembly GCF_050235535.1). Lineage (GTDB taxonomy): Bacteria > Cyanobacteriota > Cyanobacteriia > Cyanobacteriales > Nostocaceae > Trichormus. Next base: position 1,292,341 of record NZ_CP189852.1, on the reverse strand, counting down.
CAGCATAATGAATAAAGAATTCATTATCTTTAACTTTCTCAATTGTTGCCGAATACCAATCTTCTTCCTCTTCGTCCCAAACTTCTACATTTTTACCTACTCCTAACTCACTGTTATTGTTACCTACCGCAGAAGTAGTATCAGCAGGCCTGGATGGGGATTGTTGCTCTTGCAGCATTTCTTGCTTCACTAGAGCATGAGCTTTTTGAATTACACTATAGGCAACAGTTTGAATCCCTGTATGCTCATAGTAATTTGTAGTTTGGTCAAGAAATGCTGCGACAAAATCTAAATTATCATCAGCAATCTGAATAAAATTACCCAAACTATTAAAAATGGTTTGAGGAGTTAACCCAGTCTTGGATACTAAGCCACCAATCCACCCTTGTACAGAGTTAAAACCTTGAGTAAGAAAACCCAGTTTCTCCGCCGGATTATTACCTGGTAGGGAGCTATTTACTGCTAAAAATACTGGATTTTGTGTAATTTGACTAGAAGCATCATTACCACTAATTAACCCGTGAATTTTACTCAGAAAATCAGGGCCTAATGGTAATAAACCATCAATACAAACTAGAGCAGCCATCCGAATGAGAGCCGCGCCTTGATAGTTGCTACTCAAAGACTTAACAAACTCTTGGGGGTTTGGTTGAGGAATCCCATTGAGTTTACAAAAAGCGATAATTTCAATCGCAATTTTTAATACTAAATCAATCGTCTGGGTTACATCTGCTTTGGGTGTAATATTACCTAAAAACGAGAGAAAACCAATTTTTTCACCAACTTTATTCGCTAAAGCCGCCGCCGCCATAGCTGTGTCTGCTTTATCAATTGTTTGATAAATTCTGATGACACTTTGATAACTCTGTTGAGGATCTTGATATAAAACCGTAGCCTTGTCCCTGATTCTCTGGATAACTCTCGGATCAGTTTCTCCGGTAATAGCACGGACAGTATTATCGAAGCCTACCAAATTATTCCATTGACTGGGTGCAACAAAATCGACCGCTTTTAGAACTTTGACGGTGATATTATCAGCTGGCAATTCGTCAACCAACTGCACAATTGATTTTTCCATTAAGCAATCCTCAAAACTAAAATGGTACTAACATTAACAACACAGTTCAGAGCAGCCAATAGTTGAAATTCGGTAGTTGCGACAATGTTTTACTAAAAAATGAGCTTTAACTGAACCATAGTGATAGAGTTCCCGAAATCGGTCAGAAAGTAACTTTTCTGCTCACTAAACTATATGAAGTTACGTAAATATTGAGAATGATAATTGATGGGCAGAAACGCTAAAACCAATTCCTCATTCCCAACTCCGTATATTTCCATGAAGTAATTGTTGATCACAGCAAAAAATAGATCACAATCAAATTACCAGTTTTAATCACAAATTAGATTTACAGAACTATCAGTATTATTTGTGGTGTGGTGGGGTAGCGATCGCTAATCAATAGAAAGTCCAACCTATCACGGGAGGAACATATGAACGCTAACCAAATTTTGGATTCATATACAGCCGGAGAAAGAAAATTTGACCAAGTAAATCTGCATCAAGTCAATCTTTACGCTACTGATTTAAGCGGCGTAGATTTTACTGAAGCAGATTTAAGTGGAGCGAATCTGAGTTATGCCAATTTAAACGGCTGTAATTTTAGTAGAGCTAACTTGACTGATGCTGACTTGAGTGGAGCTAGTTTAATCGGTGCAAACTTGAGTGAAGTTAACCTCATTGGCGCAGATTTGGCTAGAGCTAACCTCAAAAATAGTAACCTCACTCATGCTGATTTGCGTGGTGCTAATATCACACGAGCTAATTTATCCGGCGCAAATCTCTATGAAGCGGAAATGAGTGGAGCTAATTTTACAGGTGCGAATTTCCAAGCAGCCAATTTACAGGGAACCAATGTCATTGAAGCTGAACTCAATGGTGCAGATATCACTCAAGCCATCATTACAGAAAGAGAAATTAACGGTACTGTCATGCGTATCGGCTTCTCTCACAGATGGATAACTTGGGCTGGATATCATTGATGTTCACTAAATTGCCATCAAAATCGTAGAGACGTTACATAAAGCGTCTCTACTGCTACTGGGGCGGAAAGTGGGAGTAGGGGTAAAAAAATAGGAATATGACGTTTGAGAGCAACTGAGTATGACTCTACCAATTTTACCTTTTACCTTTTACCTTTCTGTGCTAGTAAACCAAGGGAGTTGCACCACGCATCTGACGCAAGGAATTAATACAAGCAGGACAATCACAACCAAATAAATTAATTGCCATGTCACTTTCTTGATCATTGAACTCTAATATGGGCGCGTCTTCAACAGAAAATTCCACTTCTGGCTGATAACTGGGAACTTGCGCTAAAACCGAAACTCGCGCACACACTAAACCCACTTTATGCTTATTTCTAATACAAGTCAGTTTATCTGTAGTTTTAACTTCTGGCTCAATAGCTTGTGATTGATTGACCATAACTGTCATAGATAAAACAGATGCAATCAAAATAGGGCTAGAAAGTAAGCTAAGTATAAATCTGTTCATAGGGTTTCCTTGGAAAACAATCCTGATAGTCCAGAATACTTCGATTAAATCTTACAGAGGAAGTAAATGTCTATCAGGACATAGTAACAAAGGAGTATGGGGATTGGGTACTGGGGACTGGGGACTGGGAATTGAATTTTGAATGGATTTTTCCCCTACACCCCTACACCCTCACACCCCCAAACCCCTAGTTAATGAAAATTGGCATTGTGCCGAACTAAATTCATGAATTCTTCGCGGGTTCTCGCATCTTCTGCAAAAACGCCACGCATCGCGCTGGTAACAGTCCAAGAGCCTGGTTTTTGGACACCGCGCATCACCATACACATATGAGTGGCTTCGATGACTACTGCTACCCCTTGCGGCTTGAGCAAATCTTGCAAAGCATCAGCAATCTGTACGGTGAGACGTTCTTGCACTTGTAAGCGTCGTGCATACATTTCACAAATTCGAGCTATTTTCGATAATCCCACAACTTTACCGTTGGGGATATAGGCAACATGGGCGCGACCAATAATCGGTAAGATATGATGCTCACAGGAACTAAAGATATCGATATCCCGAACTAGCACCATTTCATTAGCGTCTTCTGTAAAGACTGCTCCATTTAACAGTTCTTCTAAAGATTCGTGGTATCCCTTAGTGAGAAACTGTAAAGCTTTCATCACCCTCTTGGGTGTGTCTTTTAAACCTTCACGATCTGGATCTTCTCCTAATCCAATCAACAAAGTCCGCACAGCCTGCATCATTTCTGCTTCTGTGACGGTGCGCTTTTCTTTGGACGCTAAAGACAACAATACCTGATCGGCAGAGGTGAGATCGGGACTAATCGATAAAGTCATGTGTGAGTTTTATGGGATTGTTTAATAGTTCGGCAAGCAGCTTAAACACTGCTTTCTGGGAAACTGTAACATATCTTAACACTTATTGCGGCTCAAAGCAGATGAGTTATCGCATCGAAAATTTTGGTGTTGATTTGTAGCTAGAACGAACATTGGCAAACATGATGGATTTCATAGGTGATTTTATATACATAAGTATGGTTTGATTACTGTAAGTATTTGCGTATGTAGCGTTTCCCAGTCTAATGAAGTACACACCAATTTATTTACTGTTCCCTGTTCCCTGTTCCCTTACTACGCAAATGATTTCAGGAATCAAAGCGGATTCCTATATATAAAAAATGCCTGCATATGCAGACATTTGTGAGGTTTTCTGTCACTTTGATAGGCTACAATCATGTGTTAATCATGATGTTTTTATTTTTGACGAAAAAAAGTAGGAAAACAAGTTATTTCATTGAGTAAGTTAGACATAAATCATAGAGTTATATCTTGAATTAATTGTTTTATTAGTGTTGTTTATTCTAGGAAAAACCCAATTATATCAATAGATTTAAAAATCAGTGTCAATAATTTAATTATTAACAAATAATCAGCATTTGAGGATAATTATTATGAGAAAATACAGTTATATGCTAGACATAAGATACATATTTAAGTCGGATGTAATGTGAAATTCACTATGTTTTTTCAACTATAAAAGTAGAGGTGGTCAGGTTAACAACCCCAGAAATTCCCAGTTCTGGGGTTTTACTTATGAAAAAAAAGGGCGCAAAATTTTGCACCCTCAGAGATGGTAGAAACTAAGTTCCCACCTTTGTCATCTGGGAACACTGTTAACCGACATCATCATGGGCGAAACGGTTGAAGAGGAAATCTAAGGCGTAGTTACGCAGCTTATAGTATTGTGGGTCTTCCATGATGCGGGCGCGATCGCGTGGGCGAGAAAAAGGAATTTCCATGACTTCACCAATCTTGGCGTGTGGGCCATTGGTCATCATGACTAATTTGTCTGCCAAAAACAACGCTTCATCAATGTCGTGGGTAATCATCAACACTGTACAGCGATTGTCATTCCAAATTTTCAGCAGTTCTTCCTGTAATTCCTCTTTGGTGATTGCGTCTAGTGCGCCAAACGGTTCGTCTAAAATTAATACTTTGGGACGAATAGCCAAAGCACGCGCAATGGATACCCGTTGTCTCATACCGCCGGACATTTGGGGGGGTTTCTTTTCCATTGCGTCACCCAGTCCCACCATTGCTAAATGTTCCCGCACAATCGCCCGTTTTTCCGCTTCCATTTTGTTGGGGTAAACGGCGTTAACGGCGAGGTAGATGTTTTCAAAAGCTGTACGCCAGGGTAATAAAGCATAGTTTTGAAACACCACCATTCTGTCGGGGCCGGGTTTGGTGATGGGTTCACCTTCTAGTAAAACTTGTCCGGTGGTGGGGGTGTTAAAACCGGACACCATATTTAATAAAGTGGATTTACCACAACCAGAGTGACCAATGACGCAAATAAATTCACCCTGTTCGACGTTGAGGTTAACACCATCGAGGACTGTGAAGGGGCCTTTTTTGGTGGGGTAGACTTTGGTAACGTCTTTGATTTCTAAAAATGGTCTGGAGTTAGCAAAGGAAGAGGAGGCTTGTCTGTCTCTGAGAGTGGTGCTGCGGTTTTGCATGGTGGTGATAAAGATGAAATTTTTAACGCAGAGGGTGGTACGCGGAGAATGAGGAAGGGAGTTATACCAATTCACAATTCGCAATTCGCAATTCGCAATTGATAAGTCCTGACTTGACAAGGGTTCTTATGTTTGGATCTGTATCAGATTTTTCGTGAATTGGTATTAGACGCGAGTTTTTGATTGCTGGTGAATGAGTTTCTGAGGTTCATCGGTGCAGTAAAAATACTCGCGCCTAGTGTGGTTCTTCTCTTGCTAGACTTAGGCTACTCTTCTGGTGGGAGAGTCTAGAATGACTTCGGCAACGGAAACATCGCGTTTAATCTCTAAACTGTTGAGATAGGCGATAGGATCGTCAGCATTGAAGGGAGTACCATCAAATAATTCAATGGGTTGGCGAGTGTAGCTAATATCTAAGCCTAATTCTCTGGCGGCGGTACTGAAGACGCGCACACGGCAAACTCTTTCTACTACTTCTACCCAGTTTCTGGGGAAGGGTGTGTCTCCCCACCGCGCTAATTGCGTCATAATCCACATTTGTTCGGTGCGGCTGGGACGGTTAATGGCAGAATCTGCATAGAACTGATGGTGAGCATACTGCCGCATGGGATGATCTAGGCTACAGCTGTTTGTATCTGGGTCTTCTAGTTGGATGTAGTCTACATCGGTGCTGACGTAATCTCTACCCGCTAAAATCAGCCTGATTTCTTCAACATTTTCGGGCTTAGAACAATATTGGCAGGCTTCGAGTAAGGCTTTGGTGAGGGCAATATAGGTATTAGGATATCTTTCTGCCCAATCTTCCCGCACACCGAGAACTTTACCGGGGTGTCCTAACCAGACTTCTAAGTCGGTGGCGATGGTAAAGCCTATATTTTCCATAGCGGCGCGGTAGTTCCAAGGTTCACCGACGCAGAACCCGTCAATGGTGGCGGCTTGTAAGTCAGCTACCATTTGGGCAGGGGGGATAGTTTTCATATCCACATCTAAATCGGGGTCAATTCCCCCAGCCGCTAACCAGTAACGCAGCAACAAGTTGTGCATAGATGCGGGATGCACTACTCCCATGATGTGGCGTTGTTCACGGGTACGCAACAGGTAGTTTTTGAAGTCAGATAAGGTACGCACACCTTGGTCATAGAAGCGTTTAGCTAAGGTGATGGCGTTACCGTTGCGAGTCATGGTGAGGGAGGTGACAACGGGGAGGGGTTTATTGTTATGTCCTCCTAATGTTAGCCACATGGGCATCCCAGAAGGCATTTGTGCTGCATCGATGTAGCCGCCAGCCATCCCATCGACGATACCACGCCAGCTGGTTTCCCGCACGAGGTTGACTTCATCTAAACCATGCTTAGTGAAGAAACCTTTTTCTTTAGCGACAGCGAGAGGAGCGCAGGCGGTGAGGGGTAAAAAGCCAATTTCTAAGTTAACTTTTTCTAAGCCGTGGCGAGATACATCTGCGGTTTTACGGGCGCGGATTTTCTTCACCCGTTTTTGTTGGTTGAGGAAGTAAATCATTTCACTCCGCAAGCTGTAGTAGCTGGGGTGTTCTACTACTTCCATGCGTTTGCGGGGACGGGGGATATCTACTTCAAGGATGTCACCAATTTTTGATTCTGGCCCATTGGTGAGCATCACAATTCTGTCAGATAACAGCACAGCTTCGTCTACGTCGTGAGTAACCATGACGGCGGTAACTTCATTTTCTTCGCAAATTTGCATTAACTGTTCTTGTAAGTTACCGCGTGTCAGGGCATCAAGTGCGCCGAAGGGTTCATCTAATAGTAGTAGTTTAGGACGAATTGCCAGAGCGCGAGCGATCGCCACCCGTTGTTTTTGTCCACCGGAAAGCATCCCTGGTTGTTTATCAGCATGGGGACGCAAACCCACCATGTCAATATGTTTTTCCACAACCGCCTTACGTTCAGCTGCGGGCATACCTTTCATTACCGAGTCAACCGCCAAGGCGATATTTTCTCTCACTGTCCGCCAAGGTAATAGGGAATAATTTTGGAAAACCACCATCCGGTCTGGCCCTGGTCTGGAGATTCTTTGTCCTTCTAGGGTGACAACACCTTCACTGGGCAAATCCAAACCGGCAATCATATTTAATAGTGTGGACTTACCACAACCGGAGTGGCCAATCAAAGAAACAAATTCACCTTTTTTAATTTGCAGGTCAATTCCTTTGAGGGCAATATACTGGCCACCACCAGTCAGATTAAATACTTTATCAATTTGGTCAACAGCAACAAATACAGACATAGTTTTGAGGTATCGAGTATTGGTTATTAGGGATTAGGGATTGGGGATTAGGGATTGGGGATTAGGGATTAGGGATTAGGATTTTTCCTAGTACCCAGTCCCTAGTACCCAGTCCCCAGTCCCTACTTCTGTTCTGCTGGTAAAATCAGGTTCTGCACCCAAGCCATGAGTTTGTCGAGGATGAGACCGACAACACCGATGTAAACTAGTGCCAAAATTACTTCGCTGACGTTGTTATTTTGGTAAGCATCCCAGATGAAGAAACCAATACCGACGATACCGGACATGACAATCTCAGCCGCAATAATCGCTAACCAAGCCAAACCAATCGCAATTCTCAAGCCGGTGAAAATGTAGGGTAAAGCGGCGGGAATTAAGATGTTGGTGAAGTATTCTTTGCGGCTCAGTTGTAATACTTTGGCGACGTTGTTGTAGTCTTGGGGAATTTGGGTAACGCCAACGGCTGTGTTAATTAAGATAGGCCAAATGGCGGTGATAAAAATTACGAATAATGCGGCGGGTTCGTTTTGACGTAAAGCAGCTAAGGAAATGGGAACCCAAGCGAGGGGAGGTACAGTCCGTAGTAACTGGAAGATGGGGTCTAAAGCTTTGGACATGGTTTGGTTAATACCAATCAAAATTCCTAAGCCAATACCAACTACGGCAGCTAAGGTGTAGCTAATGGCAACCCGTTGCAAACTAGCCAAGATTTGCCAAAATAGACCTTTATCGGTGCCACCTTTATCATAAAAGGGGTACAAAATTAATATCCAAGTATCTTGAATGACTTGAACTGGCCCTGGTAGGGTTGCGCCGGGAGTCCAAGCGAACAACTGCCAGACTACCAAGAAAATAGTAATGGCGATCGCAGGTGGGACAATATTTGGAAATTGCTTTTGTAGTTGGGATAAGAATCCATTATCCAACTTAGGGTTACTAGGTCTTCTCTGTGCTACGGTCATGACTTTATGTTCCTCAGATGACGCAATCAATTCAAAATTCAAAATTCAAAATGACGCTCGCAGACTCGCTAACGCTGCGCTAACAAAATTCAAAAGTTTTTGCCTTTCGACTTTTTTATGCCTAGTCACTAATAACTAATGACTAATGACTAATGACTATTGACTATTGACTAAACACTCACTTTCTTGATAGCCAGACTCTTGAGATAAGCTTCTGGGTTTTCAGGGTCGAACTTAGCACCATCAAAAAATTCTTCTACGCCACGGGATGTGCTGGTGGGGATATCAGCAGATGCAATTCCTGCTTCTTTTGCTGCTTCTTTCCAAATATCTTCCCGGTTAACTTTCTTGATTAATTCTTTGGCTTTAGCCGCACCGTTGGTAATGTAATCTTTGGGCAAGAATCCCCAACGCACGTTTTCCGTGATGAACCACAAATCATGGCTTTGGTAAGGATAGGAAACGCTACCTTTTTCGTCTTTCCAGTAGTAAGCAGCCATTGATTTATCATCAATCTTGCGACCATCACCCATGTCGTACTTACCTTGGAATGGTTCAGCCAGAATTTCGGGTGAATTGAGGTTAAAGTAATTTCTACCAGATAGAATTGAGGCTGCTTCTTTGCGGTTATCAAAGTTATCTAGCCACTGTTGGGCTTCCATAATCCCTTTGAGTATGGCTTTGGTGGCTTTAGGATTTTGGTCAACCCAATCAGCGCGCATAGCTAAATATTCTTCGGGGTGGTTCTTCCAAATTTCAGCCGTTAACGCAGCCATGTAACCGATTTTGTCAGTAACAATGCGGTAAGGCCAGGGGTCGCCGGTGCTAAAAGCATCCATTGTCCCAGTTTTCATGTTGGCGACGGTTTGCGCTGCGGGAACAGTCAGCAGTTTTACATCTGCGTCAGGGTCAAGACCACCTGCGGCTAACCAATAGCGAATCCACAAATCTTGGTTAACATGGGGAAAGGTGAAAGCTGCGGTGAAGGGAGTGGGAGAAGATTTGAGTTTAGAGAATACAGATTTTGCACCCGCTAACTTTAAGCTGATGCCGCTACCTTGGTGTTTATTGGCGATCGCAATCCCATTACCATGTGTAATTAATTGACACAACACATACATCGGGATTTTTTGATTGCCTTTGGTAATTAGCCCTTCTGTGATTAAATGGGGCATAGGCATTTGCCATTGACCACCATCAATACCACCACCCGCAGAACCAATTTCAACGTTATCTCTAGCTGCACCCCAAGAAGCTTGTTTGGCTAACTCCACACCAGTCATGCCATACTTCGCAAAAAAGCCTTTTTCTTTGGCAATAATTAAAGGTGCAGATTCTACAATCGGAATATATCCTAACTTGACTGTAGTTACTTCTGGAGCTTGTTCTGGGCTAATATTTGCCACTGTTGTAGCAGTTGGCGCAGATGGGGTGTTTCCTCCAGTGGTGGTTTCTGGGGGATTTCCTAGACAACCCTTCAAAAACACAGCACCCGCCGAAGCTCCTGCTGTGACAATAAATTTACGCCGAGAAATTTGATTGAAAAAATCTGACATCACAACTCCTTCACTGAACCATGAGATTTTTTATGCACAACAATTTGTGCAAGTAAACTTTTGTTTCTCTTGCAAGACTTAGGAAAATTTTCACTATAATCAGCCAGCCCCAACAGATTATTTCTTGTGAGAAATAATCGTGAGGACTAAATGTTTATGATTGGATTTCTTTTGGGATTGATTTACGGTAGCCGTTCATTCATTGAAATCAGTTTACAGGTATTTATGCCCAATTTGTTGACTCTGTAAGGTGAATTCTTAAATAAATATTAGATTAGACCTATAAGTAAAAATTTATCGTCCCAAACCCAAGCCCCAAGAGGGTTTCAATGTATCGAGACTTACTGATAATAGCTATTGATTTTAGCTGATATGTTCGGAAATGCCTGTATTTTAAGTTTTATTGAGTAATAAAATATAATCCGTAATAGTAATCATAATTTTATCTCTATAGATAAAATGAGATGCTGAGAACCTAAGTAATTTGTCGTCTTCATAAGTAACTTATTTACACTGACCAAAAGAGTGCTGAGTAAAAAGTCAGATGAATTGCACCGGCTAAACGCCGCGCTACCGCTAACAGCACTACTGAAATAATGACAACTATTTAGTGAAACTGATAATTGAGAGGATGGTCAGCATAGCATTGGGTGGTGTCAAAGTCCTTGTCCAACGCTTTTCCCATTCCTCATTCCCGCTTCCTTTGTTAACGCTGAGGTGGTTCTCAGCGTTACTATTGAGAGAAGAATCAATCATGCTTGGCTCATAATGACCTTGGCTAAAACTCCCAATACCAAAAACACTCTCAATCCTTTTCTCACCCTGAATTACGAACCGGCTTTAGCATCCTTGGGTGATGATTATTATGATGAAGTAGTCGCAGCAGAATTTCCCCAACATACTTTACGCTGGCGTAACGATGACCTATTACCCGCATTGGGACTCAACCCCCAAGATGTTGAGGATGAAGACTTTCTTACAGCGTTTAGTCTGTTTCAAGGACGTAAACCATTTTTAGCACTGCGTTATCATGGCTATCAATTTGGGGAATATAACCCCCAATTAGGTGACGGACGGGGTTTTTTGTATGGTCAAGTCCGTGGTAGGGATGGTCAACTCTACGATTTTGGGACTAAAGGTTCTGGGAGAACACCTTATTCCCGTGGTGGTGACGGGATGTTGACTCTCAAAGGTGGAGTTAGGGAAGTTCTAGCAGCAGAAGCATTACATCAGCTAGGAGTAAAGACATCACGCTGTCTGAGTATGATTGAAACTGGCTTATCTCTCTGGCGTGGTGACGAACCTTCCCCTACCCGTTCATCGGTGATGGTGAGAATGAGTAGTTCACATATTCGCTTTGGGACTTTTGAGCGTTTGTATTACATACAGCGTCACGATTTGATTCAAAAGTTATTAGATCATGTAATTGAGCATTACTACTCTCACTTAGTGAATGAGCCAGATAAATATGCTTTGTTTTATGGCGAATTAGTCAGGCGTGTTGCAGAACTAGTTGCACAGTGGATGGCGGCTGGTTTTTGTCATGGAGTCCTCAATACTGACAATATGTCCATTACTGGGGAAAGCTTTGATTATGGCCCTTATGCGTTTATTCCTACTTATGACCCTTATTTTACGGCTGCATACTTCGACTATTACAAACGCTATTGTTATAGTCAACAACCAGGAATTTGCCAGTTAAATCTGGAATTACTGCAACAACCATTAAGGTCAGTGGTGAATAAAGCTGATTTAGAAGCTGGACTAGCAAAATTTGGTGATGATTATTTTGCTGCTTATCGGTCTTTGATGCTGAAAAAATTAGGTTTTGAGCAGTTGACTATACCTGAAGCTGATGAACTTTTACGTTTGACAATGCAATTTTTGCAAGATAGTCAAGTCGGATATCATTACTTTTTCGCAGAAATGGCGCGGACTTTTTCTGCTAAATGGAGAGATGAGCCAGGATTGATACTTAATTTATCTGATGTTCTTCCTACAGCAGATAAGTCAGCTATCTTTGATAATTGGTGTTTCATTTATCATCAAATCTTAAATAATTTTCATCCTGATGAAATGGAAAATATTGCCAAAACTTTGAATTATTACAATCCCAAAACCGCATTATTAAGACCTGTGATTGAATCGATTTGGGAACCAATTGTGCAGGAAGATAATTGGCAACCTTTTAATAATCTATTACAAACAATCAAGGAGCGAGGTTAATACAATTTGGTATTTTGAAATACACTACTGGCCAGCCTTTCACAAATCTATTGGCCGCCATGAGCTTTCAAATTATCAGAGAAATCGAACTTAGATTGTAAGGTGCGATCGCCTGCTTTGTGCGATCGCATTTTTTATTCTGTATTTTTTGGAGTTATATCATCAAGTTAATAACTGCATCTATTTTCCAGGGTTATAGCAGAAGATAACACAGATAAAATGAGGGATTGACCCTACATCTAGATGAATTTTTCTATTGATTTATGGCAATTTATAAAATTTTAGACAGAGAAAAATCTAAATCGTTGGAAAGATTAAAAAAGAAATATAAAATTAATGGCTTAAATTAAGAAGTTGTGCATAAATTGTTGTACTGAGACAATTTTGCATAATTGCACTATTGCTCTGGTGAAATTTCCATTCCTGACAAAGAAAGAACTAGCTAGACAATTTTTCAGGTGCTGGGGGGTGAATCAATGTACAGACAGCACAAGCATCACCGATGTCGGTCTGTGAAATTTTGGAGCAACCAGCATTTGCTATCTTTTTTGGTAGGTGTGGTGATCATGTTTCTGGTAATTATTCTCTGGCAGAGATTAATTATTGCAGAACACAACAATGTAGAGAATCTGATTCAACAGCAAGCGATCGCCACCAAAACAGAATTAGTCACCCAGCTGAATTATCGCATACTTGCCTTAGAGCGTATGGGTAAGCACTGGCAACTGCACAATGGGATTTCGCAAACACAGTGGGAAGCAGAGGCCAGAGAATACATTCAAGACTATAGTGGCTACCAAGCAATTGCCAGGCTAGATTCGTCAAAGCAGGTGCGTTGGACTGTACCACTGGAGGAAAAGCCAGCATTATTAGATTTAGATATTGAACCAGAAAAAATTCACCAAAGATACCCAGTTTTGGAAGATGCAATCAGCAATCGTCAAACGACATTAACCAATACTACAAATTCATCAACAGGCAAGAAAATACTTTTAGCCTGTGTACCCTTATATGGCAAAAGTCAATTTCAGGGATTGCTCTTAGGAGTTCTACACATTCAATCTCTGTTTGACTCCGGTTTACACTTACCAGCAGGCTATAAAATCAGGTTATGGCAAGGAAAAGATTTAATTTATAGCCAAGAGAGATTAACAACCACAGCATCACCTTGGCAGCAGCAAGTATATATCGACTTTTATGGAGCTAAGTGGCAACTACAGATTTACCCCACAAAAGAACTATTAGCGCATTTACACTCACCCCTACCTAATTTTGTCTTACTGTCTGGCATATTTGCAGCCGCAGGATTGACATTACTAACTTATTTTGTGCAAATTACCTACATTAGTAATGGCAAAATAGCCGCTATCAATGCAGAATTAGCGCGAAAAATTGGTGAACAAGAGCAAACAGAGATTGCTTTGCGCGCTAGTAAAACCCGGTTACGACAGCTACTAGAAACAGTCAAAGTCATTCCTTGGGAATTAGATTTAAAAACTTGGCGTTTTACCTATGTCGGGCCACAAGCCCAAGCTCTATTAGAATACCCTGTAACCCAGTGGTATGAGGAAAATTTTTGGATTAATCATGTCCATCCCCATGACAGGGAGGAAACCCAGAATAGCATTCTAGCGGCAGTGGCTAGAGGCGAAAACCATGAGATGGAATATCGCATGATCGCCGCCGATGGTAGGGTTGTATGGTTGCGAGACATTGTGAGTGTAGTACAAACCGATGGTCATCCCGTGCTGTTACGGGGATTTATGTTTGATATTACTGACTCAAAACTAGTGGAAGAAACCTTGCGATTGCGGGAGAGAGCATTAGCTGCTACTAGTAATGGTATTGTTATTGTCGATGCTAGATTAGCGGATCATCCCATCATTTATGTTAACTCTGGTTTTGAGCAAATTACCGGTTACAGAGCCACAGATGTCATTGGCAAGAATTGTCGTTTTCTACAAGGTACAGATACCCAGCAAGCAGCACTCCAAGAACTACGACTAGCACTGAAGGAGTGTAAGAGCTGTCAAGTGATTTTGCGTAATTATCGTCAAGATGGCACATTATTTTGGAATGAACTGAGTATTTCGCCAATTTATGACGAAACAGGAAAATTAACCCACTTTCTAGGCATTCAAACAGATATTAGCGATCGCCAACAAGCAGAGATGGCCTTGCGTCGCCAAGCCCTCACCTTTGCCAATATGTACGATGGCGTAATTATCACCGATTTAAAAGGTCAAATTCTCGACTGGAATCCTGCTGCCGAGCGTATATTTGGCTACACTAAAACTGAAATTTGTGAACAATCCATCAGGATTTTACATAAACCTGGAACAGATACAGCCTTGAACACCGCCATTCTAGAAGATATGGCTCAAAATGGTCGGTGGGTAGGTGAAATTAACTTTGTACGGAAAAATGGCAGTGAGGGTATTTGTGAAACTACCATAGTTCCTTTGCAAAATGAACAAGGGGAAAATGTCGCCACGATTAGCGTCAACCGTGATATCACTGAGCGCAGGCAATCAGAGGCTTTACTACTGCAATCAGAAGAACGCTTCCGGGCATTCATGAATCATAGTCCTACCCATGCCTGGATTACAGATTCCCAAGGAAAAATTATCTATCTGAGTGAAAATTACCGTCGGGCGTTGAAATTACCACTCAAAAAATTGATTGGCAAGAACATTTTTGATATTTATGAACCCCACTTTGCTCAAAATTATCTAGATGCCATTCAAACAATAGCCCGTACCAATCAAGTCATTGAAGCCGTAGAATCTGCCCCTTGTCAAGACGGCACAGAACGAGATTTTTTAGTATATAAATTTCCCATCTCTCGCCAAGCCGAGGAATGTTTAGTGGGAGGAATTGCCATTGATATCACTGAACGCAAACGCGCCGAAGAAGCACTGCGCCGCAGTGAAGAACGCTGGCAATTAGTCGTTGAAGGCAATCAAGATGCCATTTGGGATTGGAATATTCTCACTAATGAAACCTTTCGTTCTGCACGCTGGGCAGAGTTAATCGGAGATCCTGACTATCAACCCATCGGTAATAGTGAGGATTGTCGTAACTATATTCACCCTGAAGATTATCAACGGGTGGTGGGTGTCACGCAAGATTATCTCCGACGCAAAATTTCCAAATATGTAATTGAGTATCGCCTACGTTGCAAAAACGGTACTTATAAATGGGTCTTAGTTCATGCTACTGCCCAATGGGATGAGCAAGGTAATCCCATCCGCATGGTTGGTTCCATCAAGGACATTACTGAACGGGTACAAGCTCAAGCAGCACTAGAAAAACAATTAAATCACAAACTGTTACTCGAACAAATCACCCAGAAAATCCGCCAAAGCCTTGATAGTCAGGAGATTTTTGAAACAGCTGCTACTCAAATAGGTCAAGCTTTCGCAGTGGATCGTTGTTTAATTCATGCTTATGTGAGCGATCCCATGCCCAAGATTCCCCTAGTTGCAGAGTACAACCAAGTTTCTCACTCCTACTCTATGCACAAAATAGATGTCCCGATATCAGGGAATCCCCATTGTCTAGAGATGATGTCCCACGATCGCGCGATCGCCTTACCTAATGTCTACCAAGATCCCCGCCTAGTAGATGAAGTTTCTATTTGTCAGGAGATTGGTTTAAAATCCATGCTAGCCATTCGCACCTCCTATCAAGGAGAACCTAATGGTGCCATTGGTTTGCATCAGTGCAGTCACTTCCGCGAATGGACAAATGAAGAAATTGAATTATTACAAGCCGTAGCGGCTCAGTTAGGCATTGCCTTAGCTCAGTCTCACCTCCTAGAACAAGAAACCCGCCAACGTCAAGAACTGACAGTCAAAAACTTCGCGCTAGAGCAGGCAAAACGGGCAGCCGAAGCCGCAAATCGTGCCAAAAGTGAATTTTTAGCAATGATGAGCCATGAAATTCGCACTCCCATGAATGCGATCATCGGCTTGACAGGCATACTGCTCAATACTGAATTGACATTACAACAAAGAGATTTTTTAGAGACTATCTTAACCAGCTCGGAAGCGTTGCTCACCATTATTAATGATATTCTCGATTTCTCTAAAATTGAGTCAGGCAAATTAGAACTAGAAGCTAGGCCTGTTGATGTCAAAACTTGTATAGAGCAAGTAATTGATTTGTTAGCTCCCAAAGCTGCCCAAAAAGAGATTGAACTGGCTTATTGGATTCATCCCCAAGTCCCGGCTCAAATCATCGGGGATTTAACTCGTCTGCGACAAATTATCACCAATTTACTCAACAATGCTATCAAATTCACCGAAAAAGGAGAGGTGATTTTATCTGTCAGCACCACTGCTAAAACTAAGAATAACTGCGAACTACTATTTAGCATCCAAGACACAGGTATTGGCATTCCCCCTGAGAAAATGCAACGCCTATTTCAACCGTTTGTGCAAGCTGATGCCTCCATGACGCGCAAATATGGTGGTACAGGATTAGGTTTAGTCATTAGCCAACGTTTAGGGGAAATGATGGGAGGCCGTCTTTGGGTAGAAAGTCAAGGATGTGTAGGCGGTAATCCTCCTATGAAATGGCAACAAAAAACATCTACATCCACGGCTATTGCCCCCTCTGGATCGACTTTTTACTTTGCCATGACTGCCTCGATCTTGACTGATTCTCCCACAGAGGAATTAATTACTTCCCCAATGATTTTGAGTGGTAAACGCTTATTAATTGTGGATGATAATCCTACAAATCGTTACATTTTGCGTTTACAAACCCAGTCTTGGCAAATGCAAACTTATGTAGTTCCTTCTGGTATGGCCGCTTTAGCTCTCATCGACCGAGGAATTGAAATTGACATAGCAATTTTAGATATGCAAATGCCAGACATGGATGGCTTAACCTTGGCACGAGAAATCCGCAAGCGTTCTACCTATCAATACTTACCTTTAGTCATTCTCACTTCCTGGGGAAAGCCAGATCATCACCATGATTTTGAGAATATGAAATACATTGCCTATTTACATAAACCAATTAAACAGTCACAACTTTATGATGTGTTGACTAGTAATTTAGGTCATCAACCGATTCCAGGCAATGTTGCTCACCCTTACCTGAGTTCCATCACGCAAAACTTAGCTGAACAATTACCACTGCGAATTCTCTTGGCTGAGGATATGGTAATCAATCAGAAAGTCGCTCTCCTCATGCTCAGAAAAATTGGTTATCGGGCTGATGTAGTGGGTAATGGATTGGAGGTGCTAGAAGCACTACAGCATCAGACTTATGATGTAGTGTTGATGGATGTAAATATGCCAGAAATGGATGGTTTAGAAACTAGCTGGAGAATTCGTCAAACCAGGCATGGCGATACTCATCTTTATATTATTGCGATGACTGCGAACGCTATGCAAGGCGATCGCGAAGCCTGTCTGGCTGCTGGTATGGATGACTATATCAGTAAACCAATTCAGATTGATGATTTAGCTAAAGCCCTCAGTAAATGTCAACCCCTCAAATTTTATGATCAAGTTCCTGTGAAAGTTCTTGATCCCCACCCTCACTTTGTCAGGACTGATGTGTCAATTAAAGATGTTATTGACACTAAAATATTGCAAGAACTACGGGCAATGTTATCAGGTCAGTTAGGGTCTTTCACTGAATTAATTAATTGTTACCTGACAGAAGCTCCCAAACTGATCCAAAATATTAATGTAGCGATTGCAACTAAAGATAGTCAAGCTATATGGCATATAGCTCACAAACTTAAATCAAGCAGTGGTTCAGTGGGTGCAGTGTTATTAACACAACTTTGCAAGCAACTAGAAAGTCAAGGACGCAGTAACGATTGGACAGAAATTCCAGAAATTGCTGACAAACTGTGTCAAGAGTATGAACGAGTCAAAATTGCCTTGCAAAGAGAAATTAATCGGGAGAAACCATGAACAATACTGTCCGCCAAGAACAGTCTTTAATTCTCATTGTTGATGACGAGCCATTTATTCGAGCGCAGTTACGGCTGTCTCTACAATATGAAGGCTATCGGACAGTAGAGGCTCAAGATGGAAGAGAAGCTTTAAGTGTATTCCATCAGTTGCAACCTGATATAGTGCTACTAGATGCAATTATGCCGGACATGGACGGCTTTGAGTGCTGTACCCGTTTACAATTACTAGACAGTACCAGACATACACCAGTCTTAATGATTACTGGACTAGAAGATAAAGAGTCTGTAGATCGGGCTTTTGAGGTGGGTGCCGTTGATTATGTGACTAAACCTATTCACTGGCCTGTTTTGCGCCAACGGGTTAAACGCTTAATTCAACAATCTTATCTCCAGCAAAAGTTAGAAGCTGCTAACCGCGAATTACAACGCTTAGTCACAATTGATGAATTGACTCAAATTGCTAATCGTCGCAGGTTTGAAGAATATTGCTTGCAAGAATGGCAATGTATGGCCAGAGAGCAACTTCCTCTTTCCTTGATTCTCTGTGATGTTGATTTTTTCAAAGAATACAATGATACCTACGGTCATCGGGCAGGCGATCACTGTTTGCAAATGGTTGCTAAAGCTATCCAAGACACTGTCAAACGTCCAGCCGATTTAGTGGCTCGTTACGGCGGTGAAGAATTCGCGGTGATTTTACCTAGAACTGAATCGGACGGCGCGCTACATTTAGCTGAGTCAATTTGCCAGTCAGTAAGGAATTTGATGGTACCACATTCCCGTTCACAGGTCAATATTTGTGTCACGATTAGTGCAGGTGTAGCTACAACTATTCCTCAACCCAACTCTGATTTTCAAGAAATTATCGATGAAGCTGATCGAGCATTATATCAAGCCAAAATTGCCGGGCGCGATCGCTGTCAAAAATACGACAAAATCCCCTCTTCTACAGTTGATTTATGGAAAGAATGGTGAGTAAAACCCATTCGCAATTCGCAATTCGCAATTCGCAATTAAGGCAAAAGTAAAAAAGTAAAAGGCAAAAGTAAAATTTTACCTATTCCCCAATCCCCAGCGAAGCACTGAGCTTGTCGAAGTGTCCCCAATCCCCAATCCCCAATCCCCAATCCCCTACTTCCAACTATGATCTTGATTAATCTCAATGACTAAATCAACTAGAGAAGGAGATGTTGTTAAGGGCTTAATGAATAATTCGGGATGAAGCGATCGCCAAAAATAATTGACGAATCCTTCAATCTCGGAATCTGTCATACCAGATTTACCCGATGCAATCATTTGCCGTTCAGCTTGTTTGCGCCATTCTACAGAATAGCGGTAATCTGTGGGGTACAAAACAATGAGACTATCTAGTCTTTCCCATAAGGGTAAATATTCACTTAATCGCTGATTCATTTCACGGGCAAATGCTTGATCTGCATCTGTAAAAATCGGTGCTGGCGCATAATCAAATAATTGTGGATCTATGGGACGCACACCCACAAACCATCCTTCAAATAACAAAATATCAATCCCTGGGAAAATTTCTGGCTGAGTGCGATCGCCTGCACCATTGTAAGCAGATTTATCAAAGCGGGGTATAATTACAGTTGTTTTTGCTTGCCGGACTTGCTCTAAAACATCGATACCCAAGTTTACATCGTGTGTTCCTGGTGGCCCACGCCAAATCAAGCGGGGATCTGCTTGCGTTAAAGCTAGACGATCATCATAAGTTTTATACAAATCATCTAGCGATAAACTCGCACTCCGATATCCCATTTCCTGGAAAATTAAATCCAGAACTTGACACATCGTCGTTTTACCAGTTCCTTGACTTCCTAGAATTCCTTGAATAAAGGGACGTTGTAGTTGTTGCTTTTGCGATGCGATTTTCATCCCTAGAGGTAGCCACCATTCCCACAATACAGGGAGCATAGGTTCCCAAGGTCTATGGAGACGATGTTGGCAAAATTGACTGAATACTGGTAATACGGATTGTAAAAGCTGCGATCGCTCTTCAATAACTTGCTCTACATTATCTGAGTTAATCCCAAAGGCTTTTGCCTTAGCAGTATCATTTAAAGCTGCGGCTTGTAAAGCTTTTTGTCCACTCGCAGTTCCAATTATTTGCACCCAATCATTCATCATGAACCCAGTTTAAAGGCTTCAATAAACAGACTATAGGTAAAACCCACTTTCAGGAGGTTCACCACCTCTACCCACAAAGCGCGCCGAGCAAAAAAACTCTGACTATAGAAAATTCGGCTTGTTACCTCCGTCAAGACAACTAATATTGCTGCGATCACAATATCTAGTTCTGCCTTTTGTCCTGCGGTAGTAGAAACTGCTGTCCCCAAAAAAAAGCCAAACAAAAAGCTAATCAACAGCAGCGACATCCTTCGCCAAGGATTAGCAAACCATTGCCCCAAATTTCTAGCAATATTATCGAATAAGTTATTAAGACGAGTGTTTTGCATTGGTTAGTCAATAGTCAATAGTCAATAGTCATTAGTCATTACTCAGCACTCATTAGTCATTACTCAGCACTCATTACTCATTACTCATTACTCATTACTCATTACTCAGCACTCAGCACTTCTTCCTCTCCCCCCACACCCTCACACACAAATGATAAGCTGTACGATACATTAAAAGATGTAAATAATATTTTCTAGCTATCTCCAGTAGCTTGAACAATGTTACCTTGTGACTCAAGTTACCAAACTACTATCGATTCCCGTGGCTATTTATCCGAGGAAATACACAGGTTATGTATCATCTGTTGTATTTTGCTATGATGATGCTTGATATAAATTCCTGTATCATCACGCTTGTACCAACTTTTGGCGTAATTAACTCAAGTAATCCCTCAAACGGATTATACTTCTACTAAATGATGTTTATGATACAGTGATCAACCGAATTCTACGAGAGTCTGTAGTAGGCAAGTAGAAAAATTTCCTCGAACGCAGCTAATGATAATAGGCTAGTATTTGGTCAAGCCTAGACAAAATCATTATTTCTAAATCAATATCAATATGAATTCTTCCGTGTATCGTAACGCTGCGCTGACAGCTTGCTGCTTGGGATTGCTAGGGCTACTGTTGGGGTGTCTAGACATGAGTGTATCTTTTGATGCAGGCAATATCGATACACCTTCGTCAGTATCTACTGAAGTAATCCCACCAAATCAAGATTTAGCATCTCCTGTAGCTTCTACAGACAGTAGTTCTCAAGCTAACTCTAACCCCAGTGCTTCTGATCAAAAGTTAGAACAAAACACCAAAAAAACTATTTCCGTGTTGACCTCGCGCCAATCAGAAAATAATAATACTCAGCTTTTAGGTGATTTACGTATGAGTAATCAAACAGATCAGCCTGTGCGATTAGCTCTGTTGGCTCGACAGTCAAAAAATAAGGGTTCTGTGAAACAAACAACAGATGTTCCTGCTCATTGGGATTTTGATCCCCAAGAAGGGAGTGCAAAAGGACTAATTCTGTCTCTACCCCAGGGTAATCTCAAGGTTGAAAAAGGAGACATTTTAGTGGCATTTGCTCAGGACGGTTCTCGCCGCTATTGGGGGCCATATGTAGTGGGGGAAACATCCTTGCCTACCTGGGATGCTCAAAAGCGAGAATGGCTATTAGTGCTGACTGGCAATTAGAAAAGTCAAGAAAGTCGAGATGCTCAAGAACAAAATTGAGTCATTCAACGACTAAATGAGTGTTAACTGTTAACTGTTATTGTACGGGCGGGTTTAACAGTGAACAGTGAGCAGTAAACAGTGAACAGTGAATAGTTATCAAGTAACTGATAACTATTTTCCAGGGTAAATATCTACCAAAACCCACCCCTACTGACTGTTGACTATTGACCCTTGCGGGTGACGCTCCTAATGTCGCTACCGCTACGCTAACGATAGTTGCTTTCCGACGCAAGGCGACAGGAACGCACTATCTAACTTATTGACTGTTGACTACTGACCATTGACTATTGACTAATGAAGTTGAAATTGAGCTTAATCCACGCCATTGAGCAGTGGCTGAATAATATAGTAAAACGTCCAGCCCTTGCTGTGACTATGGCTATTCTGTGGTTAGTTGTGATTGGTTGGTTGGGTTATGGTTGGAATTTAGGCAATGTGGGCTTGATTGATGAAACTGAGCCACTATTTGCCGAAGCCTCCCGTCAAATGCTAGTCACAGGAGATTGGATTACTCCCTATTTCAACGGTGAAACTCGGTTTGATAAGCCTGCTTTAATTTACTGGTGTCAGGCGATCGCCTATGCTGTAGTTGGTGTCAATGAATGGGCGGTACGTCTCCCTTCTGCTTTAGCCGCAGTCGGTGTAATGGCTTTGGTTTTTTATACCGTACAGTGGGCTTTGCAGCCACAAAATCAGTCTGATTCCAGTACCTCCATCACCTATCCCTATCTAACCGCAGCCGTTGCAGCAGCCGTTACAGGACTTAATCCCGAAATGATTATCTGGGGTAGAACCGGCGTTTCGGATATGCTGTTAACTGGTTGTATCGCTTCATCTTTGTTGTGCTTCTTTCGGGGATACGCTGACTCAGAAACTGGGAATCGAGGAACAGAAGGAATCAAGCCCCGTTCTCGATTTTCATTGCCTAATCAATGGTATTTGGCTTGTTATGTGTTGATTGCTGGTGGGATTTTGACGAAAGGCCCTGTAGGAATTGTGTTACCAGGGTTGATTATTGGGGCATTTTTGTTGTATGTGGGGCAATTTTGGGCAGTAGTGCGGGAAATGCGCCTGTTTTTCGGGTTGGCGATGATTTTTGTCTTATCTGTCCCGTGGTATGTGCTGGTAATTTGGCGCAATGGTTGGAATTACATTAACTCTTTCTTTGGTTATCACAATCTAGAACGCTTCACGGAAGTAGTTAATGGTCACTCAGCACCTTGGTATTTTTATTTTCTGATTGTGCTGCTATTGTTTGCACCATACTCAGTGTACTTGCCGGTGGCGATGGTGCGACTCAAGTTTTGGCAGCGATCGCATTGGCGCACTCAAGCCCGTTCTCAACAATTGGGTTTATTTGCCTTTATTTGGTTTATTACTATTTTTAGCTTTTTTACTATTGCGGTTACTAAACTACCCAGTTATGTCTTACCTTTAATGCCAGCCGCCGCTATTTTGGTGTCCCTCTTGTGGGGTGATTTTTTCTCAAATCCAGAGTTAAATTCTCACCAGCAAGCTAACGCTTATCCTCTGTGGTTTTTGCTGGTGAGTAGTTGGATTAATGTGGTTTTTTTGTCTGTATTGTCAGTAGCATTATTTCACCTACCTCATTTAATAGGACAAGATCCAGCAGCACCGAATTTTCAGCAAAGTATTCAAAATGCTGGTTTAGCCGCAATGGGTGGCTGGATTTGGCTATTATTTGCAGTGATTTTTGCCGTATTAACATTACGCCGCCATTGGCAATCCATAGTTGGGATGCAGTTGTTAGGATTTGCAGCATTTTTAATTATTGTCTTAATGCCTGCTTTATTCTTAATGGATCAAGAACGTCAATTACCTTTGAGAAATTTATCTGCGGCTGTTGTCCAGTTTCAGCAACCAAAGGAAGAAATTATCATGGTGGGCTTTAAAAAGCCGAGTGTGGTTTTTTATAGCCACAAACCAATGAAATTTATTAAATTAACTAA